>NZ_DASUNH010000060.1:0-3217 GCF_036277275.1 Ideonella sp.
ACTTCACGCTGACCGTGGGCAACACCAACGACGTGCCGGCCAGCAGCGGCATCACCGCGCAATCGGCCACCGAAGACAGCGCCTTCAGCTTCACCGTGCCGTCGAACACCTTCAGCGACGTCGACATGGGCGACACGCTCAGCTACAGCGCAACGCTGGCCGACGGCTCGGCGTTGCCGGGCTGGCTGAGCTTCGATGCGGCCACGCGCAGCTTCAGCGGCACGCCGGCCAACGGCGACGTGGGCGCGATCAGCGTTTGCGTGACCGCCACCGATGGCAGCAGCGCGAGCGTGTCCAGCGACTTCACGCTGACGGTGGTCAACACCAACGACGTGCCGGCCAGCAGCGGCATCACCGCGCAGTCGGCCACCGAAGACAGCGCCTTCAGCTTCACCGTCCCGTCGAACACCTTCAGCGATGTCGACGCGGGTGACACGCTCACCTACAGCGCGACGCAGGCCGACGGCTCGGCGCTGCCGGGCTGGTTGAGCTTCGATGCGGCCACGCGCAGCTTCAGCGGCACGCCGGCCAACGGCGACGTGGGCGCGATCAGCGTGCGCGTGACCGCCACCGATGGCAGCAGCGCGAGCGTGTCCAGCGACTTCACGCTGACCGTGGGCAACACCAACGACGTGCCGGCCAGCACCGGCATCACTGCGCAGTCGGCCACCGAAGACAGCGCCTTCAGCTTCACCGTGCCGTTGAACACCTTCAACGATGTCGACGCAGGCGACACGCTCAGCTACGAAGTAACGCTGGCCGACGGCTCGGCGCTGCCGAGCTGGCTGAGCTTCGACGCGGCCACGCGCACGTTCACCGGCACGCCCACCAACGGCGATGTCGGCGCGATCAGCGTGCGTGTGACGGCCACCGATGGCAGCAGCGCAACCGCCAGCTGCGACTTCACGCTGACCGTGGGCAACACCAACGACGCACCGACCAGCAGCGACATCACCGCCCAGTCGGCCATTGAAGACGGCGCCTTCAGCTTCACGGTGCCGTCGAACACCTTCAGCGACGTCGACGCGGGCGACACGCTCACCTACAGCGCAACGCTGGCCGACGGCTCGGCGCTGCCGAGCTGGCTGCACTTCGACGCGGCAACGCACACCTTCAGCGGCACGCCCGCCGACGGCGACGTGGGCGCGATCACCGTGCGGGTCACCGCCACCGATGGCGGCGGGGCCACGGCGTCCAGCGATTTTGCGCTGACCGTCGCGGCCGGCCCGGAAGTGCCGCTGCCGCCGGTGCCCGTGGCGCCGCCCCCGGTCGACGCCACACCCAGCCCCGGCCCCACGTTGCCGGCACCGCAGGATCACGCCCCCGCGACCGAACCCGCCACCACCTTCTTCACCGTTTCACCGTCGGGCGTGGCGCTCGAAGGCATGTTGCAGCCGGCGGCGGATGCGGTGGACGCAGGCACGCACGCTGCCGATGCGCCTGTTCCCGCCAGCGATGGCGGCGGCCTGGCCAGCAGCACGGCCAACAGTGCGTCGGCGCTGCAGGTCGTGCCGCAGCTGGACGCCGTCAGCACCGGCGGCGGCGCCGAGCTCAGCGTGGCGTTGCCGCTGTCGTCGTTCCTGCTGTCGGCCCCCGACAGCGGCGTGGCGGTGGAAGCACGCCTGGCCGATGGCCAGCCGCTGCCGCCCTGGCTGCGGTTCGACCCGGCCACTGGCAAGTTGACGGGCCGCGTGCCGCCGTCGATGCGCGGGGTGATCCAGGTCGTGCTGACGGTGCGCGACAGCCACGGCCAGGCCGCCTCGACGCGGCTCGAGATCCGGGTCGACGATGCCGTCGCGCCGGGCGACACACCCGCGCCGGATGACACCCCGGCACCGGGCGCCGACGCCGCGCCGGTGCAGCAGAGCAGGGCGCCCGCCGCGCAGCGGCCCGAGGGTGGCGCCGAGCGCCTGGCCGCGCGGCCCGGCCTCAGCGAACAACTGCGCCACGCGCGCCATCAACAACGCAGTACGATCGCCGACCGACTTGCCACCGCTCCGCGCGGCGAACGTGCCGGCTCGGCGCCAGGATGAGGATCGACAAGGGAGAGTTGATGGCAAACCCTGAGGCGGCAGTGCCTCAAGGCGCGGGCGATCCGCTGATCCGGCTGCTGGACCTGGCGCACCAGGCGCGCGAGGCCCGCAGCCGCGACGAGCTGGCCTTCGTGCTGCTCAACGACAGCCACCGGCTGCTGCACTATCGCCAGGCCGCGCTGTGGTTCGAGGGCGCGGGCCTGCGCGGCCTGTCAGGCGTCGTCGAGCCCGATCCCAATGCGCCCTACGCACTGTGGATGCGCAAGCTGTGCGCCCACCTGCATGACCTGAACCAGGCGGCCCCGGCCGCTGGCGTCGTCGCCATCGACCGCCATCAACTGCCCGAGGCGCTGGCGGCCGAATGGTCCGAGTGGCTGCCCGGCGAAGCCCTGTGGCTGCCGGTGCCCGGTGCGGCCGGCCAGCCGCCGGTGGGGGGCCTGCTGCTGGCCATGGACGAGCCCTGCCCGCAAGCGGCGTGGCCGCTGCTGCAGGAATGGCTGCACGTCTGGGCCCATGCGTGGCGGAGCATGGACCGACCGCAGTCTTGGTGGCAGGCGTTGCTGCGCCGGGAGCAGGTGGCCGCCGAAGGCGCGGCGCGGCCCGCCTGGTGGCGGCGCCGGCGGGTGCAGATCGGGCTGGCGGCACTGGTGCTGATGCTGCTGCCGGTGCGCCTGACGGTGCTGGCGCCGGCCGAGCTGGTGGCCGCCGATGCCGCCGTGGTGCGCGCGCCGCTGGACGGCGTGATCGACCGTTTCCAGGTGCAGCCCAACCAGGGCGTGGCGCGTGGCCAGGCGCTGTTCAGCTTCGACCAGGCCCCGATCACCAGCCGGCTCGACGTGGCCCGGCAGGCGCTGGCCACGGCCGAGGTGGAATACCGCCAGATTGCGCAACTGGCCCTCGCCGATCCGCGCGCCAAGAGCCAGATGGCCGCCGTGCAGGGCCGCATCGAAGAAAAGCGTGCCGAGGCCGCGTTCCTGGAAGACCAGTTCCGGCGCTCGCGGGTGGAGGCGCCGCGCGCCGGCATCGCGATCTTCGATGATCCGTCGGAGTGGGAAGGGCGCCCCGTGCGCACCGGCGAGCGCATCCTGCGCGTGGTCGACCCGCACCAGGTCGAGGTCGAGGCCTGGCTGCCGGTGGGCGACGCGCTGCCGCTGCCCGAGGGGGCCGAGCTGAAGCTGTACCTG
>NZ_DASUNH010000061.1:0-42772 GCF_036277275.1 Ideonella sp.
CGTCTCAGCCCCGCCCCGCCATGTGCCGCAACATCAAGACCCTGTTCAACTTCGACCCGCCGGCCACCGAGCTGGAGATCCGCGACGCCTCGCTGCAGTTCGTGCGCAAGCTGAGCGGGTTCAACGTGCCGTCGAAGGCCAACGAGGCAGCGTTCGATCGCGCGGTCGAAGAGGTGGCCGCGTCGGCACGGGCGCTGATCCGCTCGCTGGTCACGACGGCCGAGCCGCGCAACCGCGAGGTCGAGGCGGCCAAGGCGCGCGCCCGTTCGGCCGAGCGCTTCGGCCCGCGCGCAAACTGATCAACCTCGCGCCGGCAGAAAGCGCGGATTGCGCAACAGCCCGGCCGACACCAGCGACACCAGCAGCCCGACCGGGAAGATCTCGGCGAAGGTCATCGGCAGCCGGAACAGCGGGTCCGCGTACTGAACCTTGAAGGCCTCCATCTGGGCCGTCAGCTTGGCCAGCGCCTCGGGGCTCACGCCCTTGGCGCGTTGCTGCTCGATCATGGCCTTGGCGTAGTCGCTCGCGAAGTCCATCTGCGTGAGGGTCTGGGCCAGTTCCCACGCCACGACGTAGATGACACCGGCCACGACGCTGATGCCCACCCCCAACCCGAAAGCCGGCCAGAAGCGGATCACGCCACCCAGATCCTGGTCGCGCCGGCGCTTGATCGCGACGAAGACCGCGCTGAGCGCGATCAGCATCGTCAGGTAGCCCAGCACCATGCCCCAATCCATCATGGTCTGGCCGCTCATCGCCATGACCATGACGGACATCGGAATGCCGGCCATCAGGCCGGCGATCAAGCCATGGACGAGGATCGAACGAAACATCGGGGGCCTTTCAGGAAATGGGGATGAAGAAGGCTCCATTGGCGGCGTTGGAGCACGCCGAATCAATCGGACGAAAGGGTGATTCAGGGGTGATTCAAGGGTGATCCGCCGCTCGCCATCGGGTAATCCCGAACGGTTCCGAACGATTCAGGTCGTCACGGCACCAGGCCCAGCTCGCGCGCCTTGTTGATCGCATCGGTGCGGCGCTCGGCGCCCAGCTTCTCGAACAACCGCGAGACGTGCGTCTTCACGGTGTTGGGCGAGATGTTCAGTTGCGCCGCGATCTCCTTGTTCGAGCGGCCCGCCGCCAACTCATGCAGCACGGTCAATTCGCGCGGGCTGATGCCAAGGGATTCCAGCGCCCTCGGGTTGCCGTCGAACGGCGGCGGCGGCTCGCGCCGGCCAAACACCCGCACGCCGATCACCACGCCCAGCGCGAGGAAAGCGAGCGCCACCAGGAACACGTAGAACTCGCCGGAATGCATGCGGACCAGGTGCTGGTACTCCAGCCACTGCAGGGCCAGCGTGCCGGCGGCGAGCAGCACGCCGTAGCCGAGCACCTGCTTCCAGATCGCCATCGCTTCACCCCCTCGCCCTGCCCACCACTTCGGGATCAGGCCGATGGACCTTAGCACTTGCACGGTGGCACGTCAGTCAGGGTGATGTCGGGGGCGACTCGGCGTTGCCGGGCTTCTCCATCCGCTCGGCCTGTGCCGGGTTCAGCATCCGCACGAAGGCCAGCTTGCCGCGCAGCCGCTGCCACAACGACGGATCGGTCGCGCCGCTGGTCCGCGCCCGGTGCAGCTCGGCCCGCAGCTGCCGGCGCTGCTTGCGCGACCAGCCCGGCGCCGTGTTGACCGTGACGCCGGCGACGCGCTGGCCGCTGGCCTGCGTCATCACCCGCGTCTTGTCGCGGTTCAGCCGGAAGCCCTCGTCGCGCACGATCGACTCGGCGCGCTTGATCAGTTGACGCGCCTTCTCGACATCGTCGCCCGAGAACGCCAGGTCGTCGGCATAGCGGGTGTAGACGAAGCCGTGCGCCTTCGCCAAGCCGTCCAGTCTTCGATCCAGGCGCAGTGCGAGCGCGTTCGCCAGGCCCGGGCTGGTCGGCGCCCCCTGCACCGCATGGCGTGAGCCGATCGGTACATGGAAACGCTCGTTGTCCACCACCACGGGTTGGCGCTCACTCTCGGTCATCAGCGCCGCCAGGCCCGCAGCCACCGGATATGCATAGCCGAACGAGATCAGCAGCCCGCGCACGCGGCCCACATGCAGGCTAGGGAAGAAATCCTGGATGTCGAGCTTCAGCACCACCGGCTTGCCGGCATGCGGCGCCGCATTGGTCGCGATCGAGCGGCCGGGCCTGAAGCCGTGGGCGCAGTCCGACACCGGCAGCTTCGCGACCAGCAGCGTGTTGAGCTTGCGCTGCAGCGCCTTCAGCTCGGTCTTCGGCGCCATGATCACGCGCTCGCCACCCCTGCGCTTCGGGATCGCGAAGCTCACGTAGTGGCTGACGCGCTCGCGCTGGCGGTGGATCGCGTAGTGACGCAGCTTCTTCTCGCTGATGCCCAGCGCCGCGGCCACGTCTGCTTCGCTGCGCCAGACGGGCAAGCCGTGGCGCTCCAGCTGTTCGGCATCGATGGCCAGGTCGCGGATGTGCCGATTGCGCGTGCGCAGCGTGCCGGAGAACAGGCGCGTGGCCTCGTCCATCGACATCACCTTGGGCGGCTTCGGCTCATCCCAGCCGCGCTTGCGCTTGGGCAGCAGCCGCTTGTCGCGCCAGCCGCGGCGCAGGTGGTGTTCCTTGAGCGGCGCCCCCGACAGATCGATGCGCTCGGTCAGCTCCGCGCTCGCGTCGTCATCGTCGTCGCGGGCCAGGCGCGAGATGTCGCGCGGCGGTGGGCGATAGCGGTCGAGACGGCGCTGGACGATGCGGAACAACTTCCACGCGAGATACAGCAGCGCGAGGGCGATCAGCAACCGCATGGCATGACGCGGCGGGTTGCCGGCGAGAAGAGGAAGCGGGGAAAGGGGCCCAGGGGGAGCGTTACCTGCAAGGCTCTGGACTCACGGCCTCCCCACGTTTCGTACGTGGGGACCGTGGCGAAGTGATGGGGGTAGTGAACTACCGCGGCGAAACGCCGCAGCATCGTCGCTAGCTGCATCCCCTCTGGGCGGGGCGAACTATCGCCAACGCGTTGCATGGTGTCAAGCGCCACGGCGTTTCCCTTCGCTGGCACGGAACAGCGCCACCATGTGTTCGCACGGACCCTTGTTCATCAGGTGCTCGCGGAACCACGCGCAGCCGCAGCTGCCGAAGATGATGCGGTCTTCGTCGTTGACGACGAGCTCCGGCGTCTGGTCGCCAGACTGGCCGCTGATGCGCCACTGGCGATAGACCACCTTGCGCTCGACCTTCTCGCCAGTGCGAGGGTGGCGGAACACGCGCAGCTTCTCTTGCTCTTCGGCATTCACGCTGTCGACGCGAACACCATCCGGCTGGCTCAACAGCGCTGTCGCTGCCTCGACCCGTGGATCGGGCGGGAACAACTTGTCGGTATCGATCGGCGGCGAAAACAACTCGCGGTGCCGCCAGTCGCGCGACTCGACATCGAACATCACGCGGCCTGCACGGTTCAGCGCCGCGAGCGCGTTAGCCGTGTCGACGAGCGACAGGCCGCTGCTCGCCGCCAGCGTTTCGGCGGTGGCGTGATAGACCGGCGCCAGTGCCGCCAGCACGCGCTCCTGAGTTTCGGCACTGCTGCGCTGGCTGTCACTCAGCAGATCGAGCCCGCTGTCGCCACCGAAACCGCTGCCGGCACCCACACCCGTCAACCCGAGCACGAAAGTCATGCCCGGCAGGCGCACCGCATAGAAGCTCGGCAGCGCACGCCCCTTCAGGTAGACGTCCACATGCTCGGCGAACGGCAGCAGCCCTTCGATCAGGTTCAGCTTGCGCCGGCCCCAGGTGCGGATGGCCCGCTTCTCCGGATAGCCGTGCGTCGCGCCGACCAGCGGCACGCGGTGGTCCCACGGCTCGATCAGCAGCGCGGCGTCTTGCCCCGGCTCGAACTCGTAGCGCAATGCCCGCGGGCTGACCTTCGCCTTGTTGTGCTTCAGGAAACGGATGCCCGACAGCAGATCCACCGCCCGCAGCCGCAAGCGCGTGCCGGGCATCGCCATCGCGGCCTGCACCTGCAGGAAGCCGCGCACCCAGCGATCGGGCAGCTCGACCTTCTGCTCGAAACGGCCGCCGGCTGATTCGGTGCGAACCTCGAAGCCTTCGGCACCGACGCGGAAGTGCGTGGCGCGCGAGGTGCGCATCTCGCCCAACGCGCCCCACAGCCACGCGGTGAAGTCGATGTTGGTGGTGCCGCAGCGCACTTCGCCTTCGGTCTCGAACACCTCGCGGTCGACACGCAGCGAGGCGTAGGCGCCCAGGTCTTGCGTGAACGCCTCGAACCAGACGCGATCGGGATGGACCGTGATCACCGGATCGAGCACACGACCGAGGTACTCGCCATCACTGGCCCAGTTGTCTTCGCTCCAGATCGCTTCGCCCAGCACACGCAGCGCCACGCGCAGCGGGAAGCCATGCTCGATGACGCGGCCGTGGAAGGCCACCGGCCGCAGCAGGTTGGCCGCCATCGACAGATCGGCGCGATCGCGCGTCGAGACGAACGCACTCGGCGACGCATAGGTGACCGACTGGAAACTCATGCCGCCCTCCGGTACACCACCCGCGCTTCGCTGGGCTCGGCCAGCTGCGGATGCTTGGCCAGGATGTACGCAACGAGGCCGAGCAGCCCCTCTTTCGGATAACCCTCGTCGGGCAACGCGAACGCTTCGCGGGCTTTCGTCAACACGCGTCGTGCGCCCTCTTCGTCATGCGCCGCGTTCTTCAGCGCGCCAAAAGCCTGTGCCCGCGTCTCGCGGTGCAGCGGACGCAGCAGCGTGCCGATCAGGATGTCGAGGTTGGCTTTCGCGAGCTTGTAGGCGCGCTCGTCACGCCGGCCGAGCACCCGGTAGGCCAGGCGCTGTACGTGAATCTCCGAGCCTTCGACCAGATCACGCACCGCAGCGCCGTCGTCCAGGTAGTCATCCATCGAACGTTCGAACAACAGCCGCGCGAGCCGGTTGTTGCGGATCAGGTTCGCGTAGTCGCGCACCGCATAGGCCGGCACCTTCGTCAGGATCGCGGCCGCGCGGCGCGCGAACGCCGCCGGCTCCAGCTTCAAGGCCACCAGCAGATCGGCCACGCGTTCGGCGGGCCCCACCTGTTTGGCATCGGGCTTGCCCCACATGCCGCGCGTCAGGTAGCGGCTGGCCAGGTGGTCGGCCAGCTCTTCGTCACCCGTCGCCCAGGCGCGCTCGAACACCTCGGTGTAGGTCTCGGCCCACGCCGGCGTCAGGTGCGCCTTGAACTGCGTGCGCGCCAGCTGCGGATACCGCTCGTACAGCTTCAGCGCCAGCGGCGGTTCCAGCTGCTGCACCGAGGCGAAGCCCCAGCCGAGAAAATTCCACTCGCGCGAGACGCCGGAGAACAGCGCCAGGCGACGCAAACGCTCGGCTTCATCGAGCGAGCGATCATCCAGCGTCTCTTCGAGCGCATCGTTGTAGGCCTTGCCGCGCGCGCACTTCACCAGCACCGCGATGCGGAAGTCGACCCAGCCGCGCGCCTTGGCCAGCTTGGCCAGCGACAACGCGCTGTCGCCCAGCATCGACCACGCGCCCACCTGGTTCAGGTGCTTCTGCACATACGGCAGCACCTCGGTGCCACGAGCTTCGAGCAAGGCCACGTAGGCCGGCCCCAGGTCAGACCACAAGCCCTCCGGGTGGCGCTCTTCGAGGGCGGCGAGCAGTTCGGCCTGCGGCATCGGCCCCCGCGCCAAGGCCAACGTCTCCTCGCGCCAGCGATCCAGCGGGACCTGGCGGCGGTAGAGCGACATCGCGAAGCCCCGGTCGCCCAGCGACTCCGCATGGCGCATCAGGCCGTTCCAGCGCTTGTCGGCGTTGTCGCGCCACGGCCGGTGCGGCAGGTGCTTGAGAATGAACGGCGTCGCGAGCGTGCGATCGGTGTCGTAGAGCTTGCGCGCGCTGGCTTCGTCGAGATGGGTCCAACTGCCGAGGTCGAACTTCTCGAGCACGCGGGCCCGGCGCGACGGCGTCTCGGCGGCGGCAAAACGCCGGGCCACGTCGGCGCACCACTGGTCGGCGTCGACACCCCAGCCGCGGCGGTCGCGGCGCTTCCACGCATACAGCTTGCGAAACAGCGGCACATCGTCCGCGCGGTCGACCTCGTCGAACCACGCGTCCAGCGCCGTCGCCTGCTTGCCGGCCCAGGGGATTGGCTCGACGCGCGTGAATTGGCCCTCCGGCACCGTCGCGAAGTCACTGAAATGGTTCAGTACGAACGAGCGGAACGCCACGCGGTTGCGCGCGTACAGCTTCGGCCCCCAGTACCAGCACATGCCGCCGAACGCCCGGTTCGTCGCAATGCCCTCCAGGCGCTGCGTCAACTCGGTGTCGTTCGTGATGTTGGCCAGGTGCCAATCGATCGTCTGTTGGAGCTGCCGTGCGTCGGCGCTGTCGAGAAACGATGGCAAAGCGGATCCCCTCCGGCGGGCGAGGATAGCGGCCCGCGGGCGGCTCAGCAATGCGGGGCCGCACCGGTGTCGGGCGAGTGCCGCTTTTTCTCGGCGTTAGGGCCCGTTGACCGCCTCGACATGCTGCCGCGGAATCGCGCGAAGGCAGACACGCGTTCCCTTGGCCTGGTTGCCGGCGAGCAGCCAGATCCGATCAGGCTCGGCGAGCAGGCAGAAACCGACATGGTGACGGATCGTCCCGTCGGTATCGGCCGAACGCATCAGCACCACGTCGCCGCGGCGGGCTTCGATGTGGCCACTGGCGTCGACCGTCCGCGATGTGGCCCATCCTTTCCAATGGACTGCGCCAGCGGGGGTCGGCGGTGGTGCCGGCAATGCCGCGTTTGCACTGGCATGGCTGTTGTGCTGGTTCACGACCCACGCCACGAAGGCCCCGCACCACGGCGTGGCATCGCCATCGTTCGGCAGCCCCGCGGCCGCGAGGTACTCGCAGATGCGCGGGTTGCTGGCCGCCACCGTCTTCTCGTTGCGCTCGACCTGCCCCAGTTCACCAATCGCCCAGTCCATCCAGGGCGCCGGGTCGACGGGCAGCGTCAAACCGGAGGTCGCGCTGGCGCGAATCGCGGCCAGCAGCGTTTCGTCGACACGGTCGAGCACCTCGGGGCGCTTCAACGCATCGTCGAACACCTGGCGCTGGGGATCGGCTGCCGTGTCGGTCTTGTAGCGATACAGCAGCGCCAGCGCGCGAAGGTCATCCGAGAAGCGGCGCTCCGTCGCAGGCACCCGTTGCACGGGCGGATTCTGCAAGCCCATCATCTTCTGCAGTGTGTCCGCCAGCTCGGGCACGGCCGGATGCTCCTGTCCGCGCTGCAGGCGGCCTTGGCCGGCAACGATGGGCGTCGCGCTCGAAGGCCGGCCGGTGATGCGGAAGAACAACGACGAGTCCAGTTGATTGGTCGGCGGCAGGCCTTGCTTGCGCGTGAAATCTTCGATCGCCGCGCGCGTGGCTTCGTCGAGATTGCCGGTGTGGGAGGCCATCCCCAGGTGCTGCTGCAGCAGGACGATGTCGCGCGGCTGCAGGCTGTTGCGCTCGAATTCGTTGACGGCGAACGAGAAGGGCTCCGCCGCCGGTGCTTGCTTCGCGTCAGGGGCCGCCGGGCCCGCGGCGAGGCCACGCGCGGCCACGTTGCTCTCTTCATCCTCGCGGGTCTTGCCCATCGAGCGCAGTCGCATCACCTTCTCGAGCAGCCCGAACCAGAACGGTGAGCCCAGCGAGATGAAGAATGCCGATGCCAGCACGCCGGCCACCCAGGTCCAGCGTTCTGTCAATGGCAAGGGCTCCAGGTACATCGCCGGCAGGCCCAGGAGGGGATCGCCGGCGAAACGATGCTCCGCGGGGCCCTGGAAGTCTTCCTTGTCACCCGACGGGCCGACCCGGTAGAACTGCATGCGCAAGTTGCGCTCGGTGAACAGTACCGGCAACTGCAGCATTTCGGCGCCGGCCCGCTGCACGCAGTCGTCGAACACCGCCCGTGAGCCCACGCTCTGCGCGGCGCAATCGGCAAAGGCCGCCGGGTCGCGCAGGAACGTGGCCCGCACCGATCGCCCTGCGCGAAGATCCTGCAGCATCGCGAGCACTCCGGTCTTCGCATCTGTCAGCGCCCCGATGGCTTCACGCATGGCCTTGCGCGAGCGTTCGTCCTTGCCGGCAGGGGCCGCCTGGGCCCAGGCCGAAATCTGGTTCAGGCACCGGAAGGCCTGCTCCAGCGTCTGCCGGGCCGGCAGCGGTTGGGCGGCGCCCGGCGGCGGCGGCACGCGGGTGTCATCGATGCTCGCCTTCACCGCCGGCAGCACATAGAGCCAGTCAAAGGTGTTGCTCAGCTTTCGGTTCGCGAGCGCTGCTTCGTTGACGATCGCGCAATGCTTCTCGACGGGAAACAAGTCAGGCGCCGACTTGGCGATCGCGTCGTCGTGGCGGTAGACCAGGTCCAGCTGGACCATGGCATCGTCGAGCCGGGTTGAGACCCGCAGCGACGGCCTGTCACTCAATGCGGCTGCCGACTTCGCCTGCGGCGCGGCCGCGGCAGACGCAGTCGACGAGCCGGCGCCGCTGCGGACCAGGCGGTCGACGTCTTCGGCCAGGGTGACCAGGGCGCGTCGCTGCTCGGGATCGGTCGACAGCGCTTCAGCAATGTAGAAGGTGTCGATGTTGAGCAGCCCGGCCAGCAACACCGCCAATGCAAAACCCACGCCCTGCATCTTGCGCTGGTACCACCCCGACGAGCGGTCGGTGATGTCGCAGAACCATCGCGCTATGGCGGCCTCGAAACCTTGCCAACTGGCCTCGTTGCCGGGCAACAACGCGCGCAGGCTCTTCCAGACGGGCTGACTGCCATGGCCACGCTCGGCGAGGAAGCCCGCCGGCGTCGTGAACTGTTCCGACGGGTGCCGCCCGGGGTTGAGCTCGTTGACCTCGATCAGCAAGGCGCGGGCGAACACGTCCGGCGCGATCGCGGACGGCCCGGTGGGTCGCTGCCACCAGGCCCCCTGGGTGGCCTGGTCGCCCTCGAACAGGCTGAAGACCAGCGGGTTGGCGAAAACCTTGTCGCGCATCGTCGCATCGCGGCCGACGGCCTCGAAGACAGCCAGGTGCAGGTTCTTGACCCGGCCCTTCCACATCGTGCCGAACCACAGCTCCTGCACCTTCGTCGCCAGCAGAGACACGATCAGGTACACCAGCACCAGACCGATGACGACTTCGAGGATCGCGTTGTTCACGGCCTTGCTCCTGGGTCAGAGCCTGGGAGGCTGTCGGGCGTGCCCGAGCAGCGCGTAAAAGGGCGTCCGATCGAGGCGCAAAGCTCAGCCATGGTTCGGACCATGGCGAGCGTCTGCAACGACGAGCGGGTGACTTTTGGCGTGAGAGCGGGCATGTGCGAAAGCCTCTCAGGCTCTTCAGTCGACATCGTTGTAGAACTCGTGGCCACCGATGCGCTTGCAAGGTGTCTTGCCGCGCGCCCAGTTCGGCCGCGTTCGGATGCTGCTGGCAAAGTAGTGGGTCGCCCGGTCGACGATGTCGGCCAGGCCGCCGCCGACCAGCTCCGCCGCGATGCGCTGGGCCAGCCTGAAGTTGTCGTCCGGTGAACGCAGGGCCTGGTCCAGCTTGTGGCGGTTGGCGTCGCCCGAGTTCCAGCAGCTGAACTGGAACGGATCCAGGCAGACCTGGCTCGCGGTGGTCTTCCTTCGGTAGTGGCGACGCAGGCGGTTCTGGATCACTGAAGCCACGGCCCGCATGCCGGCTTCGCCTTCGCCGCGCGCCTCGCCCCACAGGGTTTGCGCCACGATCTCGGCGTCGCCCGCCAGGCTGCCCGGCGCCGCGGGCGGTGTGTCCATGCGCACGCTCGCCTGCCGGTTCGGTACCGCGGCGCCCAGGGCATCGCGGTCGGAGCGGGTATAGGGCGCCACCTTGAACCAATCCAGCACCGGCGCGATGCGGCCGAACACCGCGTTCGCACCACCGCCTGGCTGGCCATCAATCTCGCCCAGGTGCATGCCCAGCAACTCGCGGCGATCGTTCCAGATCGCCGCTCCGCTGTCTCCGGCCAGGGTTGGCTGGTCGGTGCGATAGCCGATGCCGTCATCGAGGAAGTAGTCCTGCGTGCCCTCGGTCTGCGCCACGTCCATCCAGCCCGACCAGAAGATCTTCAGCTCGCCCGGCAGCGGGCCGTCGCAGCGGCGAACGGTGATCGCATCACCACGTGCGATGTCGTCGCACAGGCGCTCGGCCAGCATTTCTTCATTCGCTTGCAGCGCCCGCGCGTCGTCGGCGCTGACCTCCAGCAGGGCGGCATCGATCGGCGTGCGGTAGGCGTCCCGCCCCAGGCCGGGCTGCCATTCACACAGGAAGCCGGTGATCGGCAGGCCGGATGTCCCGATCAGGGCAGTGTCCGTGCCGGCCGAGCTGGGTGTGGGTGCCATGACATGCGCGCAGGTGAGCAGGTACTGGCGCTGGGGGTTGAGCCGATCGCGCACGAGGCAGGTCGCGGTGCCGCGCGCCTGCGGCAGCCGTTGCCGCAAGATGCTGGGCACGGCTTGTGCACGGGCCCGGGCCACGCTCACCACACGAGGCACGAGTTCGGCCGCCCCCAGTCGGACACGCTTCGGCCAAGCCGTGGTCGGGATGCCGTTGCGCACCCCCAGCTGCAGCAGCGGCGGTGCACCGTTGCGGTCGGGCAGACTCAGGCTGATCGATTCGACCAGCGACGGATCCAGCCAATCCGGCGCTTCGCGGCAGCTGGCACCGAGCCCGGCAGCGCGCCGTTGCAGCGCCTGTGCCCACCGGCGAAACGCGGCATGGACGGCCGTGTATCGGATCCGCCTGCTCATGGCGACGTCCTCGTCGGCAGGTCCCGCGTTGACGGTGTCGCAGGTGTCTGCGGCCGGGCGCCATCGCCGGCGGCCGAGGCCGCAGGCTGCGCCGACGCCGCAGCGGCTGGTGGCGTCGGGCCGGGCAGGTTGCACAAGGCGGCCTTGAGCTCTTCGTCGATGGCCGCCTTGCGTGTCTGGTCGTCGGCGACCCACAGCTCGCCCTTCGAGGTGGCTTCCTCCAGGCGCACGCCGAACCAGGCCTCGAAGTCCTGCCAGCGGCGCCACGAGGCGTCTGACAGCCGCGAGCGCAGGCCGGCGAGCTGGCTGTCGTCGGCACTCGGGGCCGGCGCGCTTTGCGCCTTGCCACCAGACGCGAGTTGCGCCGCAAGCACCGGCAGGTCTTTCATCGCCGTGGCCAGTTGTTCGATCCGGTCTTTCAGCTGGGCCAACTCGGGCGCATTTTGTTGAATGGACGTGCGCAGCTTCAGGTCGATGCCGTCTGCGCGCCTGTTCAACCGCGGGCCTGCGAGCTCGATCTGCTGGCGCAGCGCGACGACGGCGTCGAGCACGCGCTGGGCGCGCGCCGCTCGGCTGTTCAGCACCGCCGCGATGTCCTGCACCGGGTTGCCGACCGCTGCGCTGCGAACCGCCCCACCGCCCTTCAGCTCGAGCTGCCGCGCCTTGCGTGTGTCGGTCTCCCGCGGGACGGCGGCGGGTTTGCGAGCCTCGAGTTCGGACATCAGGCTGCGCTGGGCCAGCTTGTAGCTCGCCAGCACGGCGCGAAGCTCACCCGTCACGGCGTCCAGCGACGGCTTGTTGTCGATCGACCAGCCGCAGGTCTCCCAGCCGCAGCGCGCCGGTTGAGGCGGCCCAGAAATCTCGCGCGTCAGGTAAAGGTAGCGGGTGGCGGCCACCGACTCGCAGGCCAGGCGGCCGGCGGCATCGAAGTACATCGCCTCGATGCCCGGTGTCCGGTTGGACAGGACGCCGAAGGCGGCGCCGGCCACCAGCCCGAGCCGGAGCAGCTCGCGGCGCATCGCTTCACCCGAGCCGAAGGCACCGCGGTACAGGGCGTAGCCGGCGACTGGCCACAGCGCGGCGTTGTACCGCGCATCGACATTGATGCCGTTGCTGCCTCGCACGACCCACTGCAGCCGCTGCTGATCGGCGGCATACAGCGCCAGGGCCACCGGGGGATAGTGGTCACCGATGCTCGCCACCGGTTCGCTGCAGGCAGCGGATGTCGCCGACTGCCATTCCTCGCAACGTGGCGGCGCCCCCGTTGCGGGCGGCTGCTCGAACACGCCGGCCTGGCGCACGGGTGGCATCGGCTGCCATGTCGTGCAGCCCGACTGCAGCAGCAGAACCGCCGCCGCCAGCGACGGGCATCGCAATCCAAGCGAACGTGGTGGGGGCATGGCGACTCCCGTTGCAACAGCCTGGTTGCTTTATCGGTGGTTCCACCGACCTTGCCATCATCTACCTTCAGGATGGCCGTTAGCTGCAGTGCTGGCACTGGACGCCCCGGATCGCCTCCCTCGCGGCCCAACGAAACCGTCGGCGTCAGCGCGGCACGACCACCGCCACCGGCTGGTCGTCGGCCGGCGTGTCCTTGCCGCGGATCAGCCGGCGCAGGAACGGGATCGACACGGCCAGCGCCGCGCCGACGGCCAGGGTGCCCAGGCCGAGTTGCATGAACTGCTCGGCATAGGCCGGGTTGGTCGCCGCGGGCGTGCTGCCGGCCGCCTCAGGCAGCATGCCGGAGAACTCGCCCGCATACACCGAGGCCACTCCGGTCACCAGCATCCACGCGCCCATCATCACGCCCTGGTGCTGGCGCGGCGCCAGCTTGCCGATCATCGCGTAGCCCACCGGCGAGATCAGCAGCTCGCCGACCGCCTGCAGCGCGAAGCTCCCGAACAGCCAGCCAAAGCCGACCAGGCCGCGGCCGTCGGCCATCGAGATGCCGGCCGGCAGCAGCAGGAAGCCCGTGCCCATCAACGCGAGCGACAGCGCGAACTGCTGCGGCACGTCGATCTGCCAGCCGCGGGCACGCAGCCGCACGAACAGCGCCGACATCGTCGGGCCGCCGATCACGATCACCATGGTGTTGATGTTCTGGATCCACTGCGGTGCCACCGTGAAGCCCCACACGACCATGTCGACGTTGGCGTCGGCGAAAGTCTGCAGCCCGTTCGGCGCCATCTGGTAGAGCGTCCAGAACACGAGCGAGCCGATCGTCAAGACCAGGTAGGCCCACATGTTGCGGCGCTCTTGCGGCTCCGGGTGGCGCAGCGTCAGCCACAGCAAGACCAGCGCGATGCCCGCGCCGATCCACTTGACCAGGCTGCCGGTCGAATCCGGCCGCTGAAGCATGTACCAGACGAGCGGCACGAGGCCGACGAGGATCGCGGTGCAGGCCGCGAACCGCAGGCGGAACTGCTGCGGCGTCGCCTGCAGCAGCGGCGTGCTCAGGTCGGCCAGCGACTTCCAGTTGACCAGCGCCAGCACGATCGCCAGCACGTTGCCGACGGCGGCGAAGATGAACAGCTCGCTGTAGCTGCCGCTCAGCTGGAAGTAGCCCGCGGCAGAGAAGCCGACCGTGAAGCCGACGTTCATGCCCGCGTAGTTCCAGAAGAACGCGCCTTCGCGGCGCATGTCTTCGGGCGCGAAGCGCTGCGTCAGCATCATGTTCAGGCAGGTCACGTTGAGCCCGCTGCCGGTCAGGAACAAGGCCAGTCCCCCATACAGCGATTGCACCGTGCCGGTCGACATCCAGCCGCAGCCAATCACCTGCAGCACCATGCCGCCGACGAACAGGTTGCGGTTGCTCATCAGGCGGCCGCCCAGGTAACCGCCGAACAGGTGCAGGCCGTAGTTGAAGGCGCCGAACACGCCCATCATCGCGGCCGCGTCCTTGGTGCTGAACTGCAGGTGCTTGGTGGCGTAGAGCACCAGCGTCGAATACAGCACCGCGAAGCCCAGCGTCGAGAACATCTGGACGAAGAACAGCGCGCCCGCACCTTCGGGGATCTGCGCCAGGCGGCTCTTGAATGTGTTGGACATCGCGTCCCTCCTCGGATCCGGCACCGGCGGGCACCGCAAAGTGGCGCGGATCATAGCCATGGCCGCAGGCCAGGCGCGTCGGCGGCGACCAGGGTGATCCCTTGCCTAGACATGTTCCACCGGGCGAAAGTGACATGCGGTCTACTCTGGGCTGCCCTCCGACAAACGTTTTCCGACCACCGTTCTCCGGCAAGAATTGAACCATGCAAGAACAGCTCTATTCCGCCCTGCTGGGCTCGCTGCAAGAGATGCCCGGGTTCCTGCGCCATGCGCTCGGCGGGCTCCCGCCCGAGGTGCTGCTGCGCAAGCCTGCGAACGACAAGTCGCACCTGCTGGAACATTTGTGGCACACGCGGGATTGCGACGACGACCTCTACGGCTTGCGGATCCGGCGCATCCTGGCCGAGGAGCGACCGTCTCTGAAGCCTGTCGACGTCGATGCGTGGCCCCGGGATCGCGGCTACGAGTCGAGAAGCGGCGACCAGGCGATCGCCGAGTTCGAGAGCGGCAGGGCCAGGCTCTTGTCCGAGCTGAAGGGCTTGTCGCCCGAGCAGCTGGCGAGGGTCGGCGTTCGGGCCGATGGGTCTGAAGTGTCGGTGCTCGACGTCATCCAGCAACTTGCGCGACACGACCAGGATCACCGCTGGCGCATCACGGCGATCCTGCGGGGCTTCGCGGGCTTGGCTGCGCCGGCAGAAGGCTGAGACGCATGGCGCTTGTCCAGATCTCCATCCCCATCGCCACGATGTTCCTGTTCGGCATCGCCATCGGATTCGAGAAGCATTTGCTTCGAGAAACCATGGCGCGCAACAGCGCGTAGGTTTCGCACAGGGCCTCTTCCAGATACCTCAGAGATGGTGACGCGCAGGCTTCGAAGCGCATACAGCTTGGGCGTGAGCTTGCTGTGAACCAGCTCGTGATACGGCGTCGCGCGCTGCTCGGCTCGAGTCAACGCGCTCGTGATGTGGATATCGCCCCACTGACTGGTGAATCGCATCTCTCCATCGACCGCGGGGCCGGGCTTGATGGAGCTGCCTGCTGCTCCGACGGACCAAGAGCGTGAGCGGAGCGATGCGTGACTTTTTTTGAGAAGAACACAGGGATCTGGAGCGGAATTGCCGCTTCGCAGCGGTTGGAGTCGATGGCCGGCGGCGGCTCTGCTCACGCTGACTGGTGCTAAGCCCATTGGACGAGCGTCCAATGCACGTGTGAAAGACAGCTTTCCGAGGTGCAGCGGTCCTACGACCGCGTGCGCCCGGTCAAGGTCTCAACGACCGCTGCCTTGTAGCGCGAACTGGGAGTACCGACCCAAAGCGGAAATCAGCCATCAACGGGAACGGATGTTCGGAGTGACGCCGACGCAAAGCAAGTGCTGCGCGATCATCCGGCGCTCAGCGACTGCTTGAAACGCGTTTCCCACCTGAAATACTTGGGCGCATACCCGGGATAGGACCGGATGGCGAAACGGACAGGCAGCACGCCGCCGCGCCGCTCGTTGATCAGTCGGTCGGCCCGTCGGTTGACCGGGACCGCGGCGCCAGCAGGCGCTTGCGCACCGCATGGATGTTGTTGCGCAGCGCGTAAAGCTCTTCGGCATAGGACAGCGGCACCGCAATGCGGTGTGTGACACGGTCCAGCTCGTCCAGCTCGTCAAGCAAAGCGTCGCGCTCGGCTGTGCCGGTTTCCAGCTTTGCTTCCACCTCGCGCAGTCGCGCATACCAGCGGAACACGCGCGAGCGCACGCGGAAGGTGTAGAGCGGCGGTACGACGCGCGACAGCGGCAGCATCAGCACCAGCAGGCCGCCGACCACCAGCCACATGCGTTCCAGCAGATTGCCGGCCCAGAAGGGCAGGTAGCGCGCCCAGGCCGGCGGCGTGCCGTTGATCGCGCGGTCGCCCTCGGCGCTGACCGGCAGCTCGCTGGTGCGGGTGTTGGGGAAGTCGCGCGTGCCATTGAACCAGCCGGCCTCGCTGTGCTGGCCCAGGGCCGCCTGCGCGAACAGCTGGCGCAGCGCAGGGTGCGTCTGCTCGCGCGCCAGTAGTGCGGTGGTGGTGGCCAGCAGCGGCACGTCGTGAGTCGGCAAATCGGCGGCCACGTCGACCACACCGCGCGGTAGCGTCACGGTGGACAGGAAGGGCAGGTGGCGCGAATAGGCCTCGTTCTGCTCGAAGGCCATCAGCGCAATGGCCGGGTCGCGCAGCAGCGCGCGGATCAGGCCGGCCTGCGGCGCCGAGATCAGCACCGTGGCGTCCAACCGGCCCTGGCGCAGGGCCGCGGCGGCGGCGTCGGGCGCCAGATTGGACAGCCGCAGATCGGTCGGCTTCAGCTGGTTCAGCGCCAGCAGCTTTTCGACAATCTGCGGTACACCGCTGCCGTCCTGATCCACGTTGACTCGCAGGCCGCGCAGCTGAGCCAGGCGCTGCAGTTCGCCGCCGGGCTGGCGGCGCGCGATGCCGAGATCGCGACGATAGAAGATCCAGATCGGCTCGTAGAACAGGCTGCCCAGCGAGACGATGCCGGCCTCGGTATCGGCCGCCGGATCGGCCATGCCGCCACGTACAAAGCCCACATCGGCCGTGCCCGCGCGCAGATGGGCCAGATCGTCCTGCGCGCCTTCGGTGGAAATCAGCTCCACCTGAATGCGCTCGCGCGCCAGCGCCTTCGCGTAGCCCTCACCGAAGCCGGCGTAGGCACTTCCGGCCGGGCCGGTGGCCAGCCTCACCTGGCGCGGCGGCTGCGGATCCAGCCACCAGTAGGCCGCTGCCAGCAGGCCTCCGCCGAGCAGCAGCAGAGGGCCCATCGAGACCATCATGTCGCGCAGCGTCTGTAGCAGCAGGCGCAGGCTGCGGGTGGCATGCCATTGCTGAATCGGGGTCATGGCTTGCCGTCCTGAGCGGACAAGGTCTGGACCTTCGTGCAGCAGACTCGCTCGCACTCCTGGGCGCCCGCGTGAGTAGTGGCTGCAAGGGTGAGCATGATCGTGATGCCGATGCATCGCATGGGTTGGGGCCTTTGCCGATGGAGGACCGGCTCATCGTATTCGAGGCCTGCTGGCCGAACTGTTGCGTCCCCTTTCGCCGGCAGAGCTGCCGCTCACCAGGCGGAGTCGGCTTCGGGCTGGGGTCTTGTCGGAAATGGAGGGTGGCTGACGCCGGCGACTGAAAGTTGGCGTTCATCGGTCGCGCCGGCGGGTTGCCCCTGTGCAGCGAGTGCTGTCGGTCGATCCTCGACGCAGCAATCACGGTCAGGGCCACCTCTGCCAGTCATTGACCAGCTCTGGCGATCGCCGCGCGACTGAGCGGGCCCGAAGGTACTGCTGACGCTCAACGCTTGGCGGGCGCCGTGCCGAACCGTCGGGCGACCGAACGGCTGCTGCCGGTGCCGGCAAACTCATGCTGCCGACCCTGCACGACATCCGCAACCCAAGATTGACCGCCCTGAAGCGGCCGGTCGGATCCGTACCCCCGAAGGAGGCCTCCGCAGCAACGGGCACACACAGGTAGGCGGCACCATGAGCGATTGAGGCGTAGCGCGCGGAAACGGTGTGCCAGGAACAGGGTCTGTACCCTCCAACCGGAGGCACCGTCATTCGACAGACGCAGACTCGTTCTCTGTGTGCCGGTCAGGCTCCGTAGTGCGGAGGATTTCGTTCAGAACGGAAGTGGCGTAAGTCCCGGCGGGCAAAGAGAACGTGAGTACCAGTTGATTGGCTTGCGGCCATTCCCATGACATTTCCACCGGGCTCGCCACCAGGGCGCGGCGCTCCTGATCCAGACCGGCGTGTTCCATGCCACCGCACAAGGTGGCGTGACGTTCAGCCACTCCGTTTTCCAGGGCCTGCGCTTGATCGGTGGTGATCACGCGACCCCGTCCCCAGAGCGGTCCGGTGGGCCGGCCCGCCGCATCCATCACGTCACCAGGCAGGGTCTTGCCCCAGAGTCCCTGCTGAACTCGCAGCGCCAGCACTTCGTTGAAGACGAAGGAGCGCACCGCCGACAGGTAGATGCCCTTCCTCTTCGGGTTGCGCACGCGGATCTCGCGCGCCAGCATGGCCAGTCCCTGCGTCACGTTGCCGCCGTCGTGGCCGAAACGCTGAGCGCCGAAGTAGTTGGGCGCGCCATGTGACGCAACGGCCTTTAGGTTGGCCTCAATGGCGTCGCGGTCGCCGGTCACGTCACGCAGCACGATGCGGAATCGGTTGCCCTGCAGATCACCGGGGCGCAGCTTTTTCACATGGCGGCTCTGACTCAGGACCTTGAATTCCGGGTGCTGAAGCAGAGTCAGGTCGGGCGTCTCGCCCTTCGGTAGATAGATGCTGAACCACTGACGGGTGATGGCGTAGCGGTCCTTGAGGCCGGCATAGCCCACGTCCCTTTCCTGCACGCAGGCGACCTCGGCCAGCTGCTGGGCGACGAAGGCGGTGTTGGCACCGTTCTTTTCGACGTCCAGCCAGATGTGTTCGCCCTCACCGCAGGGCAGCTGCAGCGGCAGTTCGGTCACGATGAAATCCTCGTTGAGGAGTTTCAAGGTGGCGCTGGCGCCGCTGGCCGGATAAGCGCGGGGCCAGTGCGGCAAGGTCGCGTATTGAGCGTCGGTCATGAGGAGTCTGACGGCACCAGCTGTCGATAGTGACAGGCTGTCTAGCCGACCATGGGGCGGTCCAAACAGTGATTCTCTCCCTACCCGCATACCTTGACGAGCGTCGACAGATGCGACTTCAATGGGAACCGTTGTGCGCTACGACAGGCGCTTCCGGGCGGCGACGTCAACTCAGGGAGCCGGCCATTTCCTGTCACTCCCATGGGTAGCAATGCGGCAGCCACAGTTCGACGGGTCAAGCGTGGACCATCGACCGAAGAGGCTAACGCCACGCACGCCACTGCGTTCAACCGCTAGCTTCGCGCATGCAGGCCCTGCCATCTGAGCTGCGTCTTTGAGCGGGCTGGGTCGGACGAAAAAAAACCGACTCAGGAGAGCCGGTCATTCAAGGGGAGCCGCTGGTTCAGTAGCGACCACCGCCGAAGCCGCCCGTCCCGTAGCCGATATCCGTACGCTTGGTTGCGGTGTACTCACCTGCCCTGTAGCCGTTCGAATCTCTGCTTGCTTCGCGGGGACGGGCGAGACTAACGACGATCGAGCGCCCATCGACGGACATGCCGTGCAGGGCCGAGATGGCGGCCTGGGCAAATTCGGCAGAAGCCATTTCCACAAAGCCAAATCCCTTGGAAGTGCCGGTTTCCCGGTCCATCATGACCTTGGCAGAGGAAACGCTACCAAACTCGGCAAAGTTGCTTTTCAGGGCGGAATCGGTCACAGAATAGGGCAGGTTACCCACGTAGATCTTGTTGCTCATCGACGAGCCTTTCTAGGTACTGGCGCACCATCAGGATGCGGATTTGTAATTTGCGAATGGGGAGTCCGCAACGAGGGGAAGACAGGATCTGGTGATACCAGATCGTCAGCACGCAGGCGGATGCGACATGCACGCTCGCAACCAGCCCTGAGTGACGGCGAACAGCCGAGCACCTTCGCGAGAGGCAAAGGTTGTTTCGAAGCGGAACACCCGGCGGCTACTGCCGTCGCCCTGAGCCTGACGAACCGAAAAGGAGGCGCGAAAGCGGCCACAGTCGGTGGGGTGTGTCGCGGGCGAAACGACGTACTTGCCCATGGGAATGGCGATGTTCGAAATGTTGTTCAGTCAAGATTGCAGGGCTTGAATCGCCCGACGGGAGCACTTTGGGGGACGGTTAGCTACCTACCGTGCCGGCCAAAAATGTGGAAAGTCACCTACTACGCCCCGGATGACGTCAATCGCCAGTCAGAGAAAGCATGTCACGGTGACGCTTCATTATACCGATTTGCGCCTGTTGGATGGAATCTATATTTCTTCAGATACTAACGTCAGACCTTGGGGGCATCTGTGATGAACCCACGTCCGTCGGGCTTGGCAGATCAGTGAAAACGTCGTCGCCATGGACGATGACGGAGATCCATCCATTCCGGAAGGTGTAGTTGACGCGCCTGTGCTGAAGGCATTTGCTGCACAGCGCGCCCGAAGAGGTGGAGGCACGGCCCCCGGGCTTCCGCCGCTCGCGTTCTTGACGCCGTTCGAGCTTGCCGAACGGCCGTTCTGCGACACCGAGATCAGAACAGAGGATGTCTCCTGAGGGTCGGCAGCGACCAGGCGACGCCTCGTTTCACGACATCGGGTCGTACATGAACTCGCGCAGTTCCTGATCACACCGACACGCCGCCGCGATCTTCGCGGCCCATGCCACCGCCGCCTCCCGCGACGGCAATTCGAGGATCGTGTACCCGCCCTCGATCCGCCGCGTCTCCGGGTAGGTCCCTTCGACCACCGAGCCGTCCGCCGACACCTTCACAGGCGCCAGGTCCTCGTTGATCCCACCGCCGAAGACGTAGACACCGGCAGCCTTGGCCTCCTCGATCACCGCGTGCGCCGCATCGGCCACCGCCTGAAACTCCCCCTGTGGGATGACCATAGCGGCACTGGGAAACGAGATGAGGTACTTGGTCATGCGGTACTCCTTGTGTTTGCGACGGTGGAATCGGCCTGCAAGCTACGACGATGCACCGGCCAGACCTTCGACAGTTCCCGCCTGGTGTTAACCCTGAAAGCTGAACCACAGCCAATGTAGATGGTTGTCCTAGACGCGCATCGTCGCGTCACCGGTCGCGGTCGCTGCCGTCACTGGAGTCACGAGGCGGAATGTCGGAGGCCCATCTGACGCAGCCTTCGCTCCCCACGCATTTGCCGATCAAGCCGAGGTCGGCAGATGTTCTTGTCGAAATCGACTGCCGGCGATCGTCGTGCCTTCGGAGGGCTCTTCCTCCATCCCCCGCCCCAGCGCAATGCACCCCAACGACCCCGTCACCGCCGCGCTCGCCGGCTACCGCGCTGCCGTCCTCGCGAAAGACGTCGATGCGTTTTGCGCGCTCTACGATCCCGACATCCACGTCTTCGACATGTGGGGCCGGTGGCAGCACCAGGGCCTCGCGGCATGGCGGGACATGGCCAGTGGCTGGTTCGGCTCGGTCGGCGATGAGCGTGTCGTCGTCGAGTTCAGCGAGGTGCACAGCAGCGTCTCGGGCGATCTCGCCTTCGGCCATGCCTTCGTGCGCTTCTCGGCTGAGGCGGCCGATGGCACGGAATTGCGCTCGCTGAACAACCGGCTGACGCTCGTGCTCAAGCGCCAAGCCGAAGGCTGGAAGATCGCGCACGAGCACACCTCGGCACCGATCGACCATGCTTCTTGCAAGGCCATGCTACAGCGCTAACGCTTGAAATCGCGGGAGTCTGGCGCACAATGCCCGCCCCGCGTCACTTGCCGAGCGCCCGCCATGCTGCATGACCCGACCCGTCACGAACCGCTGAACGCCGCCCCTTGGAGCGAGGCGCAGGCCCGCGCCGAGATCGCGCGCATCGTCGCTGACACCGTCGCCCGCTTCGAGGCCAGTGGCTGGTGGCCGATCCACCCGAGGGACATCGACGGCGACGACCCGAGCGTGCCCCCAACGACGCTGTACTTCGGCGCGATGGGCACGGCCTGGGCGGTGCACTACCTGCAGGCGGTGGGTGCTTGCTCCGGCCGGGTCCGCTTCGACGCGCGCCTGGGTGAGTTGATCGAGCGCAACCGGGCCTGGTTGAAGTCGGTGTCGATCGAAGACGCCGCCGCGTCCTACCTGATGGGCGACCTGCCGGCGCTGATGATGGCGCAGGAGCAGGCGCCCACCGAATCGGGCCTGCAGCAGCTGCTCGCGTTGATCGACGGCAACATCAATCACCCGGCCCGTGAGCTGATGTGGGGCTCACCCGGCACGCTGCTGGCCGCGCTGTTCCTGCATCAACGCTTCGGCGACGAGCGTTTCGCCGACGCCTTCCGCCGCACCGCGGCGCACCTGCGCTCGCAGCTCAAGTGGTCTGAAGAACACCGCTGCCACTACTGGGACCAGGATCTGTACGGCCGCGACTCGACCTATCTCGATGCGGTGCACGGCTACGCTGCCACGGCCGCGGTGCTGATCCGCGGCCGCCACCTGCTGCCGGCCGACGAGTGGGCCACCTGGCAGCACACCATCGTGCAGACGATGACGGCCACCGCGCAGCGCGAGGATGGCCTGGCCAACTGGCCGGCCCAGTTGATCAGCAGCAGCCCGAGCCCGCAGAAGAAGCTGATGCAGTTCTGCCACGGCTCGCCGGGCTTCGTGATCTGCCTGGCCGATCTGCCCGACCCGCAGCTCGACGAGCTGCTGCTGGCCGCCGGCGAAGCCACCTGGGTGGCCGGCCCGTTGGCGAAGGGCTCGAACCTTTGCCACGGCACCGGCGGCAACGGCTATGCGTTCCTGAAGCTGTACGAGCGCACGGGCGACGCACGGTGGCTGGAGCGTGCCCGCGCGTTCGCGATGCACGGCATCCAGCAGGTCGCGAGCGACGAGCGCGAATACGGCCAGTTGCGCTATTCGCTGTGGACGGGCGACCCGGGCTTTGCCGTCTACCTGTGGGACTGCATCCGCGCCCGGGCCGCGTTTCCGACGCTCGACGTCTTCTACGCCTAGCGCGCCGGCGTCGGCTTGTCGGCCACCGCCTCCGGTGTGTCAGCCGGCGCGGGCTTCGGCGCCGTCAAGAAGGCGGGCTCCACCCCCGGCTGCTCACGCGGGCCCGGCGGCTCGGCCTCCGGCTGCGTAGCGGCCGGTGCTGCCGGCGCTGATGACGTGAAGCGCCGTGCCGCCATCGGCAGCGATGACGCGGCCTTCTTCAGCGCCGGCTCGATGGTGAAGCTGTCGCGCGCGATGCCGTTGGTGTCGATCATCTGGGCCTGCAGCAGGTTCTGGTCGGCCCGCACGCTCAGGTAGCCGTACATCAGGCCGCGGAACGCGCTCCAGCTCGGCTGGGAGCCATCGAACGAGCGCAGGCCGGCACCGCCGGTACCGACCACCGCGTAGACCACGCCCCGCTCGCCGGGCTTGGCGACCGCATCGCCCTTCATCGGCTTGCTGCGCTCGTAGTTGTGGTCATGGCCGGTCAGCACCAGGTCGACACCGTATTCTTCGAACAAAGGCGCGTAGTCGCGTCGCATCTCGATCTCCGAGCCGTGGTCGCCGCTGGACCAGGGCGGGTGATGGAAGAACACGATCTTCCACGGCTGGTTCGTCGCGGCCAGGTCGTCTTCGGCCCAGGCCAGCTGGCGGTTGTCGTCGCACGGGCCTGAGTAGCCGATCGCGCAGCTCGAGTCGAGCGCAACGAAGTGCACCGGCCCCCAGTCGAACGAGTAGTAGTACTCCGCCCGTTCGGGGTTGTTGGCAGGCAGGTAGAAGTTGTCGATGTACGGCTGTGCATCGTTCGACTCGTACTCGTGGTTGCCGGGCGACGGGAAGAACGGTGTCTCGCGCAGCAGCGGCGCCATCGGCGCGAACACGTAGTTCTGGAACTCCGAGTCGGTGCCTGACGAGTAGGCGTTGTCGCCCAGCGTCAGCATGAAGTCGCCATGGCGAGTCGACTTGTTCAGCAGTGCCAGCACCTTGGCCTGGTCGGAGCCGCCGGTGCCGTAGTCGCCCATCGCGGTGAAGTGGATCGCGCGGTTGGGGCCCGCGGCCGTACGGAACTGGCGCACGCCGGTGACCGAGCCACAGGCTTCAACGATGTAGCTGTAGGTCGTGCCCGCCTTCAAGCTCGGCAACTTGATCGCGTGGTAGCGGTCGCTGCGGGTGGCGTTGGCGATCAGCGAGGTGTCCTGACCAACACCGTATTTCACCCTCGGCGTGCAGCTCGAACTCGTGCGGAACGCGACGATCGCGCTGCTCGCGCTGACGCTTTGCAGGTAAGGCTTGCGCGGCAACGATGGGCCACTGTCGGGCGCCGGTGTCTTGACGGCCGGCCCGCAGATCTTGGCCTCGGTGACCGAGGCCCAGTCGTTCGAGGTGTTGCCGTTCACCGTCAGGCGCAGGTAGCGCGCCGAGCGGGTGTTCGACAGTTCGTAGGTCTGCAACGAGTTGTTGCGCACGCTGTCGCCGCCGAAACCCTTGACGAAGTTCTGGCCATCTTTCGAGGTCGACACCTCGAAGTGGTAGGTGCGGCCGCTGCCGTCGTACCAGGCGACCTGCGCCGCTGCGATCTTCTGCAGCCGGCCAAGATCGAGCTGCAGCCAGGCGCCCTTGCCGGGGCCGCTCCAGCGGGTGTCCAGCTTGCCATCCTGGGTGAGCCCGGCGACGTTGCCGTCGCCGTCGTCAGCGCTGGCGAGAGCACCGGTGGCCGTGTAGGCCAGGCAATCCGGCGCCGCGTGCAGCAGCGTGGGTGAAGTGAAGAAGGCCGCGAGCAACAAGCGAGCGGCGATGGATCGATTCATCTTGTGCAACTCCTCGGTAAGTGAGTGGCAAATGGGCGTGGGCGGCACGGTCGCACCAGCCCCGCCTCCTCCCTGGCCCATGGCCGTGTGCAGCGTCAGTCGGTCACGGGCAAGAGGCCGTCGATGCTACGGCTCATCGTCCACTTGTCGTGATAGAGGATGCCCACGGGTTCGATGACCTCGTCGCGGTACAGGCCCACCTTCAGGTAGTTCAATTGGCCCGGATACTGTGTCGCGATGTAACGCTTCGGCATCACCAACTGGCCGTCGAGATAGAGCTCGACGAAGCCGACCTTCGGATCGGATGACCACTTCACGTGGAAGACGAAATCGCGCCACTGGTTACGCACCAGCGGTGCCTGCCACACCTGCACGCCGGGGCTGCCGCCGATGTTCAGCCGCATCTCTTCGCCGTACACGTAGAACTCGACCGGCGGCGAACCGCTGTTGCCCGAGTGATGCCACTGGGTGAACAGCTGCCAGTGGCGCTCGCTCGGGAAGCTCGCATCGAACATCGTGCTCCACTTGTAGAAGTATTCCGAGCCCGAGGGTTCGTTGGTCACCTGAACCAACTCGTTACGATTTCCGCTCGAATCGATCGGGTCGTCGCCCTGGAAGACCGTGGTCTTCATCGCATAGCGGCCTTGCGTGACCGGCGAGGTCACGACCAGCAGGCGATCGGGGTCGACCATCTGGGCCCCGCTCCACTGCTTGATGTCGCCGGTCTCGAAATTGCCGCGCCACACGATCTCACGCGGGGGCACCTTCGCGGCACAGACACGCGCCTCGGCGAGGCTGGCCCAATCGTTCAGGTTGTTGCCATTGACGGTGATGCGCACGCGCCGTGCCTTGCGCGGATCGAAGCGGTAGGTCTCCGCGTCGACCGTCGTGCCGCTGCTCTGGCCGGTGTAGACGACCTTGTAGTGGATGCCGTCGTTCGAGGTCGAGACGACGAAGTCGTTGCGGCGCTTGTTGCCTTCGTGCCAGGCGACCGACACGCCGCCGACCTTGGCGACCGTGCCGATGTCGTAGTCGATCCACGAGCCTTTGCCGAGGTTGCTCCAGCGGGTATCGAGCCGGCCATCGAGCGTGTTCTCGGGTACGTTGCCGTCGTGACCGCTGGCGATCACCGATGCCACCGCCAGCGGCGTGCAGCGTGGCGTCGGGATGTCGAGCGCATTCGTTTGCGCAGCGGCGGCGCGGTCTTCTGCTGGCGTCGCCATCGCCGGGCCGCCCATGGCCACGGCAAGCGCTGCCGTCAGCACGATCCAACACATCTTCTTCACGGGGTCTCCTTGTGCTCCAAAAAGGTGGGCTGCGCCCGTGGCCGTGTGGGCCGCCGAGCGCGCCCAAGCTGTATCGCCTGGTATCGCGTCGCATCCGCTGGCAACAGCCGATCGGGCGCGAAGCGGCCTCGGCGCAAGAGGCCGACGCGGTGACGATTGTTCGGGTCGCGGCCTGGCAGCGCATGGGCTGAACGGCCCATGCGATGGCCCATGGCGTGACATCGACGCCGTCGCACCATGCGATGTGCCAACCGTCCGTCCCGCCCGTTAGGCCGAATCATCAACAGGTGTCAACGCCACTGAACTTTCGCGCCGCACGTCGACTCAGATGGGCGCCGCGGCGGACAGGAAACAAAGCGCCGTGTGCTGCGGCCCCCGCTTTTCCCTTCTGAAGGAATCGAGATGACCCCCGTGAAAACCCGCGCAGCCCAGATCGCACGCGCGCTGCCAGGCCTGGCACTGATCGGCACGCTGGCTGCGGCCACCTCACTGGCCCGGGCCGACGAAGCGGCCATCCGCAAGAACCTGGCCGATCACATGCCCAAGCTGCCGAAGATCGACGAGGTCAACAAGACGCCGATACCGGGCATCTACGAGCTGCGCCTGGGCAGCGACATCCTGTACTCGGACGAGACCGGCGCCTACCTGTTCGAGGGCGCACTGCTGGAGACCAAGAGCCAGACCGATCTGACCAAGGCCCGCATCGACAAGCTGTCGGTGGTCGATGTCGCCTCCCTGCCGCTGAAGGATGCGATGGTCTTCAAGCAAGGCACGGGCGAGCGCAAGCTGGTGGTCTTCTCAGACCCGAACTGCGGCTATTGCAAGCGCATCGAGCGCGACCTCGTGTCCTTGAAGGACGTGACGATCTACACCTATCTGATCCCGATCCTCGGGCCTGATTCGAACGCCAAGTCGCGCGACATCGTGTGTTCGAAAGACAGCGCGAAAGCCTGGCGCGCCTGGATGATCGACGGCGTCACGCCGGCCAGGCAGAGCGACAAGTGCGACCCAGCGGTGTTGGCGCGCAACCTCGACCTGAGCCGCAAGTACAAGATCCACTCCACCCCGGCGGTGGTGTTCGAAGACGGCACCCGCGCCCCCGGCGCGCTGCCGCTGGACCGCATCGAGGAACGCATGAAGGCGGCCGCCAAGAAGGCGTGAGCGGCGCGCCATTGCAGGCGCGCGCACGCGTGCATCGCGCGTGCAAACGGCGCGCCTGACAGCGCCGCTTTGACCGCGGGGCAGCCGCCCGCGTGTCGCCCACCCAGGGGACGTGCGGCAGCCCACCGACACGGACAATCCCCGGCCATGCCCGTGGAGCCCGCGTCGCTCGTCGCAACGCCTTCGCCTCCTTCAGTCCGGCCGTTCGCGGTCACCAAGATCCGGCCGCCCAGTGTGCGGCCGGACGTCGTTGCGCGCCCGCGCCTGGAAGCCGCGCTGACCGCTGCGCTGCTGCACGCGAGACTGACGCTGCTGGTGGCACCCGCGGGCTTCGGCAAGACGGTGGCGCTGGGCTCCTGCATCGAGGCCGCACGCCAGGCCGGTACGGCCGGCTGCGTGTGGATCAGCGCCGACGAAGACGACGACCTGCCGCGCATCTCGGCCTGCACCGTGGCCGCGCTCGAGCCGTTCAAGGTGCCATGGAAACGCTGGGTGTCCCCCGCTGCCACGGCAGCCGCGCTGACCGGCGCCGACGCGGCACGGCGTCGCGCGATCGCCAACGACTTCGTCAACGCGTTGACCGCCACCACGGTGCCGCGCGGGCTGATCGTCATCGACGACGCGCACCGGCTGGGCGACATGGCGATCTTCGCGTTCCTCGACCACATGATCGAGCGCCTGCCGTCGCACTGGGGCGTCGTGCTGTCGTCGCGTCTCGAGCCACCCATGGCCATCGGGCGCTGGCGCGGACGCGGCGAACTGGCCGAGTTCCGCCAGGCTGAGCTGCGCTTCGAGCTGGGCGAGGTGCGTGCACTGGTCGGTGACACCACCGATGCAGAGCCGTCGTTGCAGCCCGAAGCCTTGCTGGAGCGCACCCAGGGCTGGGCCGCGGGCTTGCGCATGGCGCTGCAGGCGCGGCGCAGCGGCGCCTCGCTGAGCGAGCAGCATGTGTTCGACTTCGTCGCGTCCGAAGTGCTGGCCGAGATGCCCGAGGCCAAGCGCCTGTTTCTCGTGCGCTGCTCGGTGCTGCCGGAGCTGACTGTCGCGCGATGCACCGCCGTGTCGGGCGACCCCGAAGCCGCGCGCTGGCTCGGCGAGATCGAGCGCCAGGGTCTGTTCGTCTCGGTGCGCGGTGAGGGCAGCGACGCGGTGCTGGTGTTGCACGACCTGTTCCGCGCCTGCCTCGAACTGCAGTTGCAGCGCGAGCTGCCGCACGAATGGCCGCACCTGCTGCAACGCGCGGCGCTGCACGAGCCGGACACGCCGCGACGCGTGGGCTTCCTGGTTCGCGCCGGAGCATGGGATGCGGCCAGGGCCGATCTGTTCGAGGCCGCGCCGGCATTGATCACGGCAGGCGTCGTGGGCCCGGTGCACCGCTTGATCGAGCAGTTCCCCGTCGCTGAACGTGACGCGCCCGAGTTCCAGATGATCCGCGGCCTGAGCGCCTGGTCGCAATGGGACTTCGACACGATGCGCGTGGCGATGCGCCGCGCGGTCGACGGCTTTGCGCGCGCCGGCCACGAGCGCCATCGGCGTTGGGCCCTGGCGCACGAGGCGATCGGCCTGCTGGCCTCGCGCCAGCCGCGGGACGCCGCGCCGTTGCTGGCTGAACTGGCCGCCGCACCGCAGGACGGCGAGGTGCTGATCACCACGCTGCATGCGTTGACCTGGCAAGCGCTGGAGCTGGGGCCGCTCGACGATGTGTGTGCGCTGATGGCGCGCGAGCTGCAAGAGATCGAGCGCCACCCGCAGCCGGTGCTCTGGTACAAGGCCTCGCCGACGATGGGCTTCGTCGGCCTGCCCGGGTCACGCGTGGCGCTCACTCGCTACGTCGAAGGTGCCAGCGTCGCGGCGGGCGAGGCTCTTTCTGCCTTGCGTGTGCTGGCGACTGTCATCCAGGGCTGGTTGGAGGCCTGGGCCGGCCAGCCTGACACGGCCCAGGTACTGCTGCAGACGGCGGCCGACGATTCACGCTGGCTCGACCAGGCCGAGGTGATCGGCTGGCAGGTCGCGATGGGCCAGGCGTTCGTGCACGCACTGCATGGGGACGCATCGGCCGCACTGGCCGCCGCACGCCACCCGCTGCCGCGGCCCCGCCCCGGGCTGGCCAGTTCGCGACGTCACACGCTGGAGTCGCTGGGGCTCGCGATCCAGATTCGCATCGCCAGCGCGTTCGGCCTGGAGGCCGACGTTCGCGACGCGCACCAACGCCTCGTCCAGGTGCCGCTGCCGATGGGAAATCGCCCGTTTGCCAGGCACCGCGCCGCGTTGGCCGGGCACGCGGCGCTGGCGCAGGGCCACGCACAGGCCGCACGGCAACATTGGCGCGACGCCCTGCTGGCCCACGAAGGCGACCTGCGCATGCTGGGCCTGGACATGGAGCTGCGCCTGCGGCTGGCGCACGCCGCCGTGCGCGACGGCCACACCGAGCCCGCAGCGCAGTGGCTGCGCCCGGCGCTGGCGCGTGCAACCGCCGAGCAGGCGCCGATGCCGTTGCTGCTGCTGGGCACCGGCGTGCTGAACGACCTGGCGCAGCACGACTGGCAAGACCTGCTGAGCCACGACGAGCGGCAGCAACTGCAATCACTGCACGGCGTTGGCGCCAGACCGCCTGACGACTCGGTGGCCAGGCGCAACGCCCATGCGACAACGGTGGACGCGGGGCCCAGCGAACTGATGCTGACCGAGCGCGAGACCGAGATCCTGCAGCGGCTGGTGGCGGGCGACAGCAACAAGGTGATCGCGAAGGTCTTCGCGCTCAGCCCGCACACGGTGAAGCGGCATGTGGAGAACATCCTCGCCAAGCTGCAGCTGAACTCGCGCGGACAGGTGGCGGCCTGGTTCCACGCCGCCCAGCGCAAGGGTTGAATCGCGGGCCACGCCACCGTCACCGCACCCGACGTACCATGGCCCGTCCATCATGGCCGAGCGACTGTTTCTTCGCCTGGACGGCGACCCCTTGTACGCGCCCGAAACCAGCGTGCCTGCGGGCACCTTGCGCGAGTTCGCCATCGACGCACCGCTGGCCGCGCACGTGGCCCACATCGCGAGCTACCGCGAGGACATTCCCGCCGGGCAGGAACGCATCGAGCGGGTGCTGCCCGACGGGGCGGTGCACCTGATCTTTCACCTCGGTGACGAACCACCGATGGCCGAAGCGGGTCGTGCGGGGCTGGCCGGGGTCGCCGGTGCGAGTGCGTCGCCGACGGTGCTGCGGTTTCGCGGCCAGGTGGCGGGCCTGTCGGTGTCGCTGCGGCCCGGTGCGATCGCGGCGTTGCTGGGCATGCCGGCCGGCGACATCACCAACACCGTGGTCGCGCTCGATGACCTGTGGGGCCCTGCGGCCACGCCGTTGATCGCGCGGCTGCAAGATGCCCGCACCGACGAGGCCCGCGTCGCGATCGTGCAGGCCACGTTGCGCCAGAGGCTGCAGGCCGGCCGCAAGCCGGCGGCATCACCGGCGGCCCATGCGGCGCAGCTGATCGCCACGTCGGGCGGACAACGCGCATTGCGCGACGTGGCCGCGGCAGTGGGCGTGGGGGAGCGTCGCCTGCAACAGCTGTTTCACGCCGAGGTCGGCCTGTCGCCGCGCAGCTGGGGCCGACTCGCCCGCCTGCACGGGTGCCTGCGGGCGTTGCGGCAACAGGCCTCGCCACGCTGGGCCGAGTTGGCGCTGGACGCCGGGTTCTACGACCAGGCACACCTGGTCAACGAGTTCCAGTCGCTGTGCGGCTTGTCACCCCGGCTGTTCCTCGCCCGCGCGCAGGCCGCTGCGCCGGCGCGCGAGGTTTCGGGTTTTTCCAATACCGGCGGCTGACACCGCCCTATCGTGACCGCACGCCCCACGACCAGGAGAAATCATGACGACAGCTTCGAACCACCGCCCCCTGCAAGACTGCGTCGCCATCGTCACCGGGGCCAGCCGCGGTGCCGGCCGCGGCATCGCGCTGGAGCTGGGCGCCGCCGGGGCCTGTGTCTACGTGACCGGCCGCAGCACGCGCCGCGAGCCGGCTACACGCGCCTACCAGCAACTGCTCGAGCTGTCGAAGCTGGACACGCTGCCCGGCAACATCGACGACACGGCCGACGCGGTCACGCAGGCCGGCGGACGCGGCATCGCGGTACGCTGCGACCACACGCACGACGCCGACGTGGCCGCCCTCTTCGCCCGCGTGCAGCGTGACCATGGCCGGCTCGACCTGCTGGTCAACAACGCCTGGGGCGGCCACGAGAGCTTCGACGGCGTGTTCGAGGCGCCGTTCTGGAAGCACCCGCTGGCACACTGGGACACGATGTTCGACCGCGGCGTGCGCAACCACTTGCTGGCCAGCCGCCATGCGGCGCCGCTGCTCGTCGAGCAAAAGCGCGGCCTGATCGTCACCACGACCTACTGGGACCGAGGCCACTACCTGCGCGGCAACCTGTTCTACGACCTGGCCAAATCGACGATGTGCCGGCTGGCTTTCGACATGGCGCAGGAGCTGCGGCCGCACGGCGTCGCATCCGTGGCCGTATCGCCCGGTTGGATGCGGACCGAGTTCGTGCTTGCCGGCCACCAGACCGACGAAGCGCACTGGCATGAGCGAACCGCGCTGGCGCGCACCGAATCGCCCCGCTACCTGGGGCGCGCGGTCGCTGCACTCGCAGCCGACCCGCAGGTGCTGGTCAAGACCGGCCAGGTGCTGCGTGTGGGTGACCTGGCGGGCGAGTACGGCTTCACCGACATCGACGGACGGCGGGTGCCGCCGTTCGAGATCGACGAAACCTGAGATGGCCGCGCGGATCCGCGCGAGCCGGCTGCTGGCGCCCTGAACCTCAGCCCGGGGACAACGCGCGATCGGCAACCGCCTGCATGCCAGCGGCTTCGGCGATCAGCGCGATCGAGCGCCGACGCAAGGCCGGGTCGAACACCGCCGAGACGATCATCAGCTCGTCGGCCTGGGTCTCGTCGGCAAAGCGCTGCAAACCGCTTCGTACGGTGTCGACAGAGCCGATGACCGAACACGCCAGCATGCCGGCGGCGTGGTGCTTCTCGGCCGGGGTCCAATAGCTGTCGATGTCGTCGATCGGCGGCGGGAACAGCCCGCGGCGGTTGCGCACCATGTTCGTGAAGGCTTGCTGCTGCGACGTGAACAGCCGCCGGGCCTCCTCATCGGTCTCGGCGGCGATCACGTTCAGGCCGACCATCGCATGCGGTTTCGGCTGCCGTGCCGACGGCTTGAACGTACTGCGGTAGACCTGCAGCGCCTGGTGCAGAGCCGCCGGCGCGAAGTGCGATGCGAAGGCATAGGGCAGCCCCAGCGCCGCCGCCAACTGGGCGCCGAACAGGCTGGAGCCGAGGATCCACAGCGGTACCCGCAAGCCAGCACCCGGCACCGCGCGAATCGTCTGCCCCTCTTGAACCGGCTCGAACAGCGCCTGCAGCTCCTGCACGTCCTGCACGAAGGTGTCCGCGGCGTGCGGATCGCGCCGCAGTGCCAGCGCGGTGTGCTGGTCGGTGCCCGGCGCGCGGCCCAGGCCCAGGTCGATGCGGCCGGGGTAGAGCGACTCCAGCGTGCCGAACTGCTCGGCGATCACCAGCGGCGAATGGTTGGGCAGCATCACGCCGCCGGCACCGACGCGCATCGTCGTGGTGCCACCGGCCAGGTAGCCGATGACGACCGAGGTCGCCGCGCTGGCGATGCCGGTCATGTTGTGGTGCTCGGCGACCCAGTAGCGGGTGTAGCCCAGCCGTTCGGCGGTCTGCGCCAATACCAGGCTGTGGCGCAGCGCATCGGCCGGCGTGGCGCCGACCGTCACGGGGACGAGGTCGAGAATGGAAAGAGGCAGCATGGCCCAATGTAGGGCGAAGGCATGAACCCCACGCGGTGTCGGCCCTTGCCGATCTGTGCTTACATTCGGGCCGGCATGGGCAGCCGCGCGCCCGCGAATCCTCGACAATGCGCGCCTTCGCGGCTGCACCGCGACCAGTGCATTTCGAGGACCCCATGAGCCAAGACGACAAGACGCCCCCGCCGCTGCCCGACCACCTGTCGGTCGATCCCAAGAGCCCGCACCACGTAACCGCGGTGTTCGAGCACGACGTCGGCATCCGCTTCAACGACAAGGAGCGGCACGACGTCGAGGAATACTGCATCAGCGAAGGCTGGGTCAAGGTAGCGGCCGGCAAGACGGTGGACCGCAAGGGCAAGCCGGTGCTGATCAAGCTGAAGGGCAAGGTCGAGGCGTTCTACCGCTGAGCAGGCACAGATGACGACCTCATCGAACGACTCACGCGCCCGGCAGCGGGCAAGACGACAAGCTTCGGCGGCGGCGGACGGCCCCCACCCGCCCGAGGTGCTGGCCGGCCAGTCGCCCCACGGGCACCGCGACGGCGTCTACTTCGAATCAGCCTTCGCGAGTGCTGCCAAGAAGCCCATCGATGGCGTGGTGCTGCAGGCCGCGCTGGCCGAGCGCGGGTGGTCGGCGCTGGCGCTCGCCGGGGACCCGAAGCGGCCGGCTCGGAAACCGCAAACACTGGAGGCAACCTGGCTCGTCAGCGCCCGGCTCTCGCAGGCCGCGCTCGAAGCCGCCGTCGCCCAGGCCGTGGCGGAACTGCCGGTGTCGGACGGGTCAGACGAGTTGGACGACTGGCTGCAGGATTTCACCCAGTCAGGCCAAGGCGCGAGCTTCGAGCTGGAGCACTTCAAGGGCTGGTCGGCCGCGCAGTGGTTCGACCATGAGTTCGGCGACATCGACGACGGTGAGGATGATGACGACGACGAGGACGATGACGACGTCCCTGTGGCCACCACGCACGCCAACGACGTCGCCACCAAGACCTTCGCCACCTTTCCAGCCGCGCTGCAGGACACGCTGGCCCGCTCGCGGCAGGTGTATGTGCTGCGCAGCGAACAGGCCAGCGACGAAGGCGCCGCCTGGCAACCGACCCTGGCGGCGGCCAGCGAAGCGATCGTGAACGCCCTGGGCGAAATCACCGGCTCGGTCGAGCTGTTCGAACTCGGCAAGAACCGGTGGGCCTACCGAGTCTGGTGAGCCGGGTCAGGCGTGTCGGCGTGGCCACGGCACGCGCTGCGGTCAGTAGTGCCCCGGCCCCGCGAAATGCGGCGCGCTGCGCTTCGCCTGGTCGCCACCAAAGGGCGTCAAGCCGCCGCCGGGTGGCGCGAACTTCTTGAAGTAGTCGAGCACCGTCAGGTCGTGGCGGAAGTTGTCGTCCTGCGGCAGCGGCACGCTGATGTTGGCGGTGCAGTCACGGCCGAGGAAGGTCTGGCAGTTCTGTTGCGCCGAGGCGCTGACCGTCGTCAGGGGCGCCCAGATGTAGCCCGGGTTGGAACCGTCGAGCACCGGCACGGCCACGTTGTCGTAGTGGTTGCCTTCGACCAGCACCCGCGCCGGCTGGCCCGCATCGAGCGCATGCCAGCCGCCGTCGGTGAAGGCGTTGTTGGCCATGTGCAGCATGCTGCTGCCGGTGCCGCTGCCAACGTCGGGCGCGCGACCGGTGAAGTGGCGGAACCAGTTGTTGTTCAGCGTGATCTTGTCGCCGTCGCCCAGCAGCAGCATGTTCCAGTAGTGGCGGCCATCGCAGTAGTGGCCGTACTCGTTCGAGCCGTCGAAATCGTTCCACGAGATGGTCACGTTCGAGGCCTTGCCGTAGCCGGTGACGATCATCTGGCGGCCGATGCGGTGGAAGCGGTTGTGGTCGATCCACACGCGGTCGGCGTTGTTCAGCGAGATCGCGTCGCCGGCGAAGATCACGCCCGGGTTCAGGTCGCGGAACGTGAGGTTTCGGATGATCACGTTCGACGCGCCCTGCGTGACGCTGACGCCTTTGCCGCGGATCGTCGCGCCATTGCCGATGCCGACCAGCGTCTTGTTCGAGCCGATCGCCAGGGCGCTCGCGCCCGACTTGTCGAAGGTGATGTTGAACTTGGTCTTGCCGTCGCAATGCGTGTCGGCATCGTTGAGCAGCACCAGGCGTTCGCGCTTCCACGGCGCCCCGCATTCGCTGTAATCGCAGCCGAGCTTGGTTTGCGTACCTTCGGTGCCGGTGAAGTCGATCGTGCCCTTGACCTTGACGATTCGCGGCGTGGTGTCGGTGCAGGTGCTGCCGCTGAACGAGCCACACAGCGCGTTGCGCAAGGCGTCGGGCGTGGTGACGACGACGGTGCTGCCGCCGGCACCACCGGTGACCGCGGCACCGAAGCCTAGCGGCGTCGACGACGGGGTCGCGGGCACGTACAGGTTCGCGCGCAGCAGCATCGTGCCCTGGGCGCCATCGGCCACCCACACCTTGTTCGCCGGGCCGCCCTTGGGAAAGCCCTTGGGCAAGGCACTGTCCAGCTCCACCGCCACCGGCCAGCTGCTGTCGTCGTAGCCCAGTCCCGCCCATGCACCCGGCGGTCCGCTGATCTCGCTGCCGCTGGCCAGCCTGGCGCGCCACAACACGCCACTGCCGGCGCGACCGAACGCGCCATTCAAATCGGCCACCGCAAACGGCTTCTTGCTGGCGCCCTTCGTGGCCCGCAGCGCGATCGCGTTGTCGCCGATCACCAGCGCTCGCGCATAGGCCGAGAGCCGTGTTGCATCGGCCGAGCGGCCCATGTATTGGCCGTTGATGTAGATCTCGATCTGGCCGCTGCCTTGCACCGTGATCTTGCTTTTCGCGGGGTCGAAGGCATGCGCCGCCGGCGCGGTCAGCACGGTGGCGGCAACGGCCATCACCAGCGCCTGAAAAAGTCTTCTCATTGCCGTGTTTCCTCGTCCAGCTCGGTGACAAGGACTTTAGGCGTAGGCAGATATGACGCGCCGTAAGCGTTTGAAAAAGTATGACCAATCAGATTGGCAGCGCTGTCAATCGTCGCGATACTCGCGCCGCCTCGGGAAGACGCTGGTTTCCCCAGGCGTCCAACAACGAAGCGGTGGCCACCGCGCCCCGCCCCACCACCCGGAGAAGACATCGAATGGACCATCGCCGTGAATGGCTCCTGGCCGCCTTCAGTCTGGTCGCGGCCAGCAGCGCGCAGGCTCGAGACTGGCCCGAGGGCTACTCGAAGTGCGCCGACGAACACGAGACCTGCAAGGTGGGCAGTACGCCCCGTCCGGTCTCCTTCGGCATCAAGGACCGCTGGGTCATCAAGACCCTGACCGGCAGCCCGACCTGCAACATCGCCACGTTCGGCAGCGACCCGTATCCGGGCATGCTGAAGAAGTGCGCGGTCGGACCGATCGGCACACCGCCACCGCCACCGCCACCGCCACCGCCTCCGCCTCCGCCTCCTCCGCCTCCGCCTCCTCCCCCACCGCCGCCGCCGCCCCCGCCGGGCGATGCGAGTCGTGACGTGGCGCCGAAGTCGGGCTGGGCTGGTCACATCGGCACCACCGGCGGCAGCACCGCGCCGGACTCGGCCGTCTACACCGTCAGCTCGCCGTACCAGCTGCTGAAGGTGTTGAAGGACACCGGCAGCAACCCCAAGATCGTCAAGGTCTCGGGCACCATCGACATGACCGCGGCGGACAACGGCGGCCCGTTCAAGAGCGGCTCGGACCAGGCTGCACGCAACGCGATCCGCCTGCCTTCGAACACCACGCTGATCGGTGTCGGCTCGAATGCACAGTTGGTCAACGCGACGGTGCTGATCTACAAGGTCGAGAACGTGATCGTGCGCAACCTGCGCATCGTCAACCCGTGCGACATCGCCCCGGAGTGGGAACCGGACGACGGCGACGACGGCAACTGGAACTCCCGCTTCGACGCCATCACGGTCGACGGCGCCAAGCGCGTGTGGATCGACCACAACCTGTTCACCGATGCGCCGGTGACCGACGACACGCTGCCGATCGTCAACGGCAAGATCAAGCAATGCCACGACGGCGCGCTCGACATCAAGAACGCGGCCGACTACGTCAGCGTGTCCAGCAACATCTTCGACCAGCATTCGAAGAACAACCTGATCGGCTCGTCGGACAGCGCGAGCGGCGATGACGGTCGCCTCTCGGTGACCTTCTCGCAGAACCTGTTCCGTTCGGTGGCCGAACGCTCGCCGCGCGTGCGCTTCGGCAAGGTGCACGTCTACAACAACGCCTATGTCGGAGCCAAGTCGGCCAACGTCTACGACCACGGCTACAGCATCGGCGTCGGCTACAAGGCGCGCATCGTCTCGCAGTCCAACGCCTTCGACATCAGCGGGGCCAGCAGTTGCCCGCACGTGGTGACCAACCCGGGCTCGTCGAGCAAGAGCGGCGCGATCACCGACGTGGGCTCGTTGCTCAATGGCGCAGCGCTGTCGCTGTCCAGCAAGTGCAGCTTCAGCAGCAGCGTCGGCTGGACCGTGCCCTACAGCTACTCGCTGCTGGCGGCCAATGTCGTGCGCACGACCGTCGAGGCCAATGCCGGAACCGGCAAGATCTCGGTGAAGTGATCGCCATCGCGTGGGGTGAACCGCCCCACGCGGCCATCGCCTCGGCACGCAGGTCGTCCTCTCGCCCGCGGTAACGCGGCGAGAAGTGGAAGGGCACGAGGCGGCGCGCGCGCAGCCGGCGAGCGATCTCGCCGGCCTGCCGCGCGGTCAGGTGGTTCTTGCGCGCCGCCTGCTCGTGCTCTTCGTCGAGGAACCTCGATTCGATGTAGAGCAGGTCCACGTCCATCAGGTGGCGCGAGAGCTGCTCGATGTTGGCCTCGGTGAAGCGCAGGTCGGTCACGTAGCCGATGCGGCGGCCAGGCACGGCATCGAGCACCAGCGAACGCAGCTCGCCCACGCTGCGCTGCTGGCGGTGCTCGCCATCGCGGTCGCGCCAGGCCATGTCGATCACCGTGTCATCCGGCGCGCCGGCCAGCAATGCGTCCTTCAAGTCTCGCAGCCACGGCCCGGTCGTCAGGCCCATCGCGCGAACGCGGTCGGCCGCCACGCGCAACTCGGCCTTCTCGTCGATCGCATAGGCGAGCACCGGCATCTCGTGGTCGACGATGCGGCCACGCACGCTGAACAACGCTTCGTCGAGCAGCAGATCACTGTCGCCCGGTGGGTCGGACGGGGCGTTGCGCCGCACGAACAGTTCGCGGCTATCGAAGTGGGCGTGGTATCGCGCACCGTCGGCTTCCAGCGAATGCACCTCAATGCGCATCGGCACCTCGTAGCGATGCACCACGTTCCAGGTGTAGGCGCGCAGCTTGTGTTCGAGCTGGTCGACGAAACCCGGCCCGCCCCACAGCACCAGCCGCGGCGTGCGGCCCAGCCCCAACTTCAACCAGTGGTCGAAGCCTGCGAAGTGGTCCATGTGCGTGTGCGTGACGAAGGCATGCGTGGCCCGCAGCAACACGCGCGGGGCGAGGCGGTCGATCTCGCCCAGGTCGAACAACAAGGCGCGGCGAGCGTCGCGAAGGTCCACCACCAAGCCAGGTTCGTTGGCGCAGGGGTCGATGAGGTGGGGATCGAGTGTCGTTCGCACGCGCCGGGTCGGGCCTCAGTTGAAGAACAGGTAGATGACCAGCAGAACGATACCCGGTACGCCCAGCAGCCATGCGAGGAAATACTTGCCCATGATTGCGCTCCGTGTCGGAAAGTTTTGAAGTGACACGAGCGTAAGAGTTGCGGCCGCCGATGACAGGCAGCCGGCAGCGCAAGTTGACGTAGGACAGTGCCGACCGAGGGGCTCGGTCGGCCGTGAATCGATCAGAACCAGATCTCGACCTGCGCACCGTAGCTGGTGCCCGACTCCTTGCCGTCGAACGCGCTCTCGCCGGTGACGACCGCGCCGTTGACGCCGCTCCACTTCGCGTGTGTCACGTACAGCCGCAGCTCCGGCCGGTTCCAGAAGCCCGGGCCGGTCGCCAGCGTCGGCGCGAAGGTGAACTTGGTCAACCGCTGCGTGTCCTGGCCTTCAGGCTTCACCTGCGACAGGCCCAGCTCGCCGAGCAGCTTGAAGTTCTTCGTCACCGCATAGGACACCCGCCCGCCGAGCGACATCGAGGTCGTCTTGACGCTGTCGCCGGTCACGGCATCGGGCGCCTGCTGCTGCGACCACAGCGCGATCGCCTGGCCACCGAAGTTGCCCTGCTGCCAGTGGATGCTTTCGACCACGCGCCAGGCCTTGGTGCGGCGATCGGCCAGCAGGTCGCCGAAGTTGCTGTTCAGCGCCGCCGTGCCTTGCGCGTACTGCAGCCAGAGGCTGTTCGCGCCGCCGAGGACACCGTCTTGCACGTGGCGCACCGACAGCGCACCACCCTTCGCGCCTTCGGTGGCCTTGGTCAGGGTGCCAATGAGGCTGAGCTTGCCGTCGGGGTTGACACCCCAGTCGTAGAACTCGGCATTCAGCCGGTGGCCGGCGTTGACCTCGTCGCCGTCGGTCTTGTAGTACGCCACGCCCAGCTTGCCGGGACCGAGACCAATCTCTTTCGCGCCGGCGCCGACCCCCTTCATCTCGGTGAAAAAGGTGTCGACGATGTGCACGTCGCCACGGCGGCCGCGCTCCTTGCCGATCCAGAAGACTGTCGTCGGCGAGATGTCGACGCCCTTGATCTCGGCGTACATCTGCTCGATGCCGAGGTCTTCATCGCCCGAGTCGGTGGCGTTGTTGTAGAAGTTGGTCATCAGCACGCCGCGCACGTCGATGCCCTCGACCTTCGCGTCATGGCCGAGGGTGAACTCGCCGTAGATGTCGCACTCGTTGCCCAGGCGGTACTTGAGGCCCGGGCCCGACAGGCCGTAGCAGGCGCGCGAGACGCCCTTCTCCGAGGTGGCACCGGGGCCGGCGCGGAAGTAACCGCCCCAGTCGAAAGCCTGGGCCTGGGCGGTGGCCAGCAGCAGTGCGGCAGCAGCGGTGGTGCGCAAGATTGTCATCGTCGTCTCCTCAAGTTGGCCGAGGTTGAGCAAGTCGTGGGCGCACGCGGCCACGCGCGTTCCCTCCAGGGAACTCACGACTGAAGAAATGGGGGAAGGTGAATCGCGTCGCCGCTAGCGGCGCGTGCCGGTCAAGGCGAAGCCGATCAGGGCAGAGCCGGCGGCAACATCCACTCGTGCGCCGGGTCGTTGCGGAAGACCCAGTGCCGCTGCGGGCCGGCCATCACGTTCAGGTAGTACAGGTCGTAGCCATGGGGCGCGACGACAGGGTGATAGCCGCGCGGCACCAGCACCACGTCGTGGTCTTCGACCGCCATCGCTTCGTCCAGGCTGCGGTCATCGGTGTAGACACGCTGGAAGGCAAAGCCCTGCGGCGGATTCACGCGGTGGTAGTAAGTCTCTTCCAGCTGCGTCTCGCCAGGCAGTGCTTCGGTGTCGTGCTTGTGCGGCGGGTAGCTCGAAGAATGGCCGGCCGGTGTGCGCACTTCCACCACCAGCAGGTGTGCGGCCACCGGGTCGGTGTGGGGCAGGATGTCGCAGACGTAGCGCGTGTTGCTGCCCTGCCCGCGCACCGAGCGCTTCATGCCCTCGGGTGCCAGCAGCGTCACCTGGCGCGCGCGATCATCGGCCGGCGCGGTGCACAGTGCCAGCTCGGTGTCGCTGTCGGCGCTGATCTGCACCTGCGTGCCCGTCGGCACGTACAGCGCCGCGGGCGCCGCATCGTCGAAGACGCTGTCGCGCGTGCCCAGCGCGGCGAAGCGCTGGCCACCGGCCACCACGCTGGCGCGACCGGCCAACACCACCAGACACAGCTCGCGCTGTGCGGTGGACAGCGTCTCCTGCTCGCCGGCGCGCAGGCGCAAGGCACGAAAACCCACATGCTGCCAGCCGGCGCTCTCAGGAGTCACATCGACGATCCGGCGGCCCTCTCGCCGCGCCTTCACGAGCAGCGGGCTCATCGCTGCAACCCGTCCACGATGCGCTTCAGGGTCTCGTAGCCCTTCTTCGCGTAGGCGTAGCTCGGGGCCACCGCCGGGTCTTGTTCTGCCTCCACGACCAGCCAGCCTTCGTAGCCGCCTGCATGCAGCGTGGTCAGCACCGCGCCGAAGTCGATCACGCCATCGCCGGGCACGGTGAAGGTGCCGTTGATCACCCCACGCAGAAACGACCAGCCGTCGTTGCGGGCTTGAGCGACGACGGCAGGCCTCACGTCTTTGCAGTGCACGTGCGCCACGCGATGCAGGTGCTTCTTCAGCGGCTGCACCAGGTCGGTCGCGCCACCGTAGTAGGCGTGACCGGTGTCAAACAGCAGGCCGACCGCCGGGCCGGTGGCCGCCATCAACCGGTCCACGTCTTCGGGCGATTCGACGTAGGCGCCCATGTGGTGGTGGTAGGCGAGCGTCAAGCCGTAGGTGGCTTGCAGATGCTCGGCGAACGCCGTCAGCCGCTCGCCGTAGTCGCGCCATTGATCGCCGGTCGCGAAGCGCGGTCGCTTGGAAAGCGGCGTGTCGATCTGGCCCTGGATCGAGCCGGCCACTTCACCGTAGACGACGACGCGGCAGCCCTGCGCCTGCAGCTTGGCCATGTGCGGCACGCAGCGTTCGATCTCGTCTTTCAACGTGCCTTCAGCGAGCTGGCCGGAGTACCAGCCCGACACACAGGCCACGCCGAACTCGGCGAGCTTGGCCTTCAGTGCTTGCGCTTCCTTCGGAAACTTGTTGCCGAGCTCGAAGCCTTCGTAGCCGATCTCGGCGCCTTCGCGCAACGCGGTCTCCAGCGGTGTTTCGCCGCCCAGCGCGGGCAGGTCGTCGTTGCTCCACGAGATCGGGTTGATGCCGATGCGGACGTTCCAGGGTTTAGCCATGTCGGTTGCTTCAGGGGCGTTGTTGTTGCTTCGCGGCGAGGTAGGCCGCGTGGGCGTTGTTCACTTCGTCGCGTGACGAGACTTCTGGCACCGCCACCTCCCACCAGCAGCCGCCGTCTTCGGTGCTGCGCTCGGGGCTGGTGTCGATGACGATCAGTTGGGTGCGCTTTGCGGCACGGGCGACGACCATCGCCGTCTTGAGTTCGCTGACGCTCGCCACGTGCACCGCATCGGCGCCCAGCGAGCGCGCATGAGCGGCGAAGTCGATGTGCGGCACCTCGCCGCCTTCGGGCACGCAGTCGTCGAGCAGGTTGTTGAAACGCTCGCCGCCGGTCGCACGCTGCAGCCGGTGGATGCAGCCGTAGCCGCGGTTGTCCAGCAGCACGACGATCAGCTTGTGGCCCAGCATCACCGAGGCCGCGATTTCCGAGTTCATCATCAGGTAGGAACCGTCGCCCACCATCACGATGACCTCCTTGTCGGGCCGCGCCATCTTCACGCCCAGGCCGCCGGCGATCTCATAGCCCATGCACGAATAGCCGTATTCGACGTGGTAGTTGCCGGGCTCGGCCGTGCGCCACAGCTTGTGCAGCTCGGCCGGCAAGGTGCCGGCGGCGCAGACGACGATGTCGCCGCGCGGTGAGTCGGCGCCGGAGTCACGCACCGCACCGATCACCTCGGCGTCATAGGGCAGCGTGTTCTGCGGCTCGGCAGTCGTGAGCACAGTGACGCGCTCGCGCCAACCGTCGGCCAGCGCCACGGCGCGCTGGCTCCAGGCCGGGTCGGCCTGCCAGCCCTTGACCAACGAATACAGTCGGTCCAGCCCGGTGCGCGCGTCGGCCACCAGCGGCGTGCCATGCCACTTCGCGGCGTCCAGCGGCTGCACGTTCAGCCCCAGCAGGCGCGCCTGGCTGAACAGCGCGTGCGAGCCCGTGCTGAAGTCTTGCAGCCGGGTGCCGATGGCCAGCACCAGATCGGCCTCACGCGCCAGCGCGTTGGCGGCCGGCGAACCGCTGACACCCAGCGCGCCGGCATTCAACGGGTGGTCCCAGGCCAGGCTGCCCTTGCCGGCCTGCGTCTCGACCACCGGCACACCGTGCGCTTCGGCAAAACGCTGCAAGGCCGAGCCGGCCTGCGCGTACAGCACACCGCCACCGGCGACGATCAGCGGGCGCTTCGCGTCACGCAGCAGTGCGGCGGCGCGCGCCAGTTCGTGCGTGTCCGCGCCGGGCCGGCGGATGTGGATAGTCGTCGGCGCGAGGAAGCTCTCCGGGCAATCGAACGCCATCGTCTGCACGTCTTGCGGCAGCGCCAGGCACACCGGCCCGCACAGCGCCGGGTCGGTCATCACCTGGATCGCGCGCGGCAGCGCCGTCAGGATCTGCTC
>NZ_DASUNH010000062.1:0-42756 GCF_036277275.1 Ideonella sp.
TACACCGCCGGCCTGCCATGCGGGTGGGCCCGGTGCCGACAAACTACCCCGTTGGAGAGATACAGATGAAGCCCGCAATGCGTGTCGTGACCTGGGTGCTGGCGAGCAGCCTGAGCTTCGCCGGCTTGATGCAATCGGCCCATGCCGGTGTCATCGGCGCCGAGCAACTGGCCACTGCCGAGGCCTCGCAGGCGTCCAGCGAAGGCGCCCGTGCGCAGTTGCTGAGCCAGTTCGACCGCACCGATGTGCAGGCCGGGTTGCAGGCGCGTGGGGTGGACCTGGCGCAGGCGCGCGCCCGGGTGGCCGCCTTGACCGATGCCGAAGCCCAACTGCTGGTCGACCAGATCGACACGTCGCCGGCCGGCGCCAGCGACCTGCTGGGCGCATTGCTGTTCATCTTCGTGCTGCTGCTGGTCACCGACATCCTGGGCCTGACCAAGGTGTTCCCGTTCACCCGCTCTGCGCGCTGAAACGGTGACCAACCGGCGCTCGCTGCTGCAGGCCGGCGCAGCGGCCGTCGGGGCGCCGGCACTGACAGCCTGCAGCGTGCTGGCCGCGCCGATGACCGGCGCGCTGCGCACCACGCCCCCGGCGGGCCTGCCGCGCCGGGTGAACCTGCCGGTGCCCTTCGTCGCCCAAGACGACACCTTGTGCGGCCCCGCCACACTGGCGATGCTGCTGCGCGCCGCGGGCCTGGCCGCCGAGCTGGGCACGCTGACCGGGCAGGTCTACCTGCCGGGCCGTGGCGGCAGCCTGCAGATCGAGATGCTGGCCGCGACACGGCGCAACGGCGCGCTGGCCTTCACGCTGGCGCCGCAGCTGATGGCTGTCTGCACCCAACTGGCCGCCGGAACACCGGTGGCGTTGCTGCTGAACCTCGCCTTGCCATGGTGGCCACGCTGGCACTACGCGGTGCTGACCGGCTACGACCTCGACACCGGCCAGGTCTGGCTGCACAGCGGCCAGACAGCCCATGCCGAATGGACGCTGACCACGCTGGAGCACACCTGGGTCCGGGCCGGCGCCTGGTCCATGGTCGCGCTGCCGCCTGGCCAATGGCCGCAAGCGGCCGATGATGTGGCGGCCGCGGCCGCCGTAGCCGCTTTCGAGCGCGGCCAGGGCGTGAACTCGCCCGCCGTGCTGGAAGCCTGGCGCAGCGCCCACGATCGCTGGCCTGAGGGACTGGCGCCGACACTGGGCCTGGGCAATCTCTGGCTGGCACGCGGTGACGCCGGCATCGCCGCATCGCTGTTCGAAGCTGCTGCCCGTACCCACGACAGCGCAGCCGCCTGGAACAACCTGGCCATCGCACGGTCTCGCCTCAGCGACATCGAAGCCGCCCGGCTGGCCCTCACGCGTGCCGAGCGGCGCGCCCGCGAACGCGAGCCACGTTGGCTCCCCGAAGTCCTCGCCACCCGTCGCGAACTCGGCCTTTGACTGAGCGCGCGTAGCGCCGCTCACCGTCAAGTGGCGTGCGCGGATCCAGCTTTGCTGGTCCGCTGCGCGAGCCCCCTCGGGGGGCTTTGCTCGGACATGAACAGTCCTGAGGACTGTTCGTGCCTAGCAAAGGGCCGAGCCTCTGGCTCGGCGCGGCCTGCAAGGCAGGCCCCGGGGGGCCGTGGGGGCCTGTTTACCGTCCCGCGATCCCGATCAACTCGACATCGAAGTTCAAGGTTGCGTTCGGCGGGATCACGCCGCCGGCGCCCTTGGCACCGTAGGCAATGGCCGGTGGGCAGGTCAGCTTGGCCTTGCCGCCGACCTTCAGCTTCTGCACGCCTTCGGTCCAGCAGGGGATCACCCGGTTGAGCGGGAACTCGGCCGGTTGGCCACGGGTGTAGGAGCTGTCGAACTCCTTGCCGTCGGGGAAGGTGCCGCGGTAGTGGACCTTGACCGTGTCGGTCGGGCTGGGGCTGGCGCCGCTGCCCTCGCGCAGCGAGCGGAAGACCAGGCCGCTGGGCCAGGTTTCGCTGCCGTCAGGAGCCTTCACCGGCCCTGCAGGCGAGGCGGCAGGCGTGGTGCCGCTGACGGGCTCGACCTGTGCATGGGCAGCCAGGCCGGCCAGGGCCAGCACGGAAACAACGATTGCGATTTTTCTGGAACGGTTCATCGGGATCTCCGCGAACTGAAGGGACTCAGGACAGGGTGATGCGCGCGAATTTGCGCCTACCCACCTGGGCGACGAATGTACCGGCCTGGAGTTTCAGGCCCTTGTCGGAAACAACCCCACCGTCGATGCGCACGCCGCCCTGGTCGATCAGGCGGTTGGCTTCGCTCGTGCTGGGGGCCAGTCGGGCGGCTTTCAGTAGGGCGCCTATGCCCATGGGTGCACCAGACAGTGACACCTCTTCAAGTTCGTCCGGGATGCCGCCCTTGGCGCGGTTGTCGAAATCGGCTTCTGCAGCCTCGGCCGCCGACGCGCTGTGAAACCGCGTCGTGATCTCCTTGGCCAGCAGCACCTTAGCATCCTTCGGATTGCGGCCCCCTTCGATCTCGGCTTTCAGCTTCGCAATCTCGGTCTCGGAGCGGAAGCTCAGCAGGGTGAAGTAATCCCACATCAGCGTGTCGCTGATCGACAGCAGCTTGGCGAACATCGTGTTCGCGTCTTCGGTGATGCCGATGTAGTTGTTCTTCGACTTCGACATCTTCTCGACGCCGTCCAGCCCGACCAGCAGCGGCATCGTCAGGATGCACTGAGGCTCCTGGCCGTACTCGCTTTGCAGCGCGCGGCCGACCAACAGGTTGAATTTCTGGTCGGTGCCGCCGAGCTCGAGGTCGCTCTTCAGCGCGACCGAGTCGTAGCCCTGCATCAGCGGGTACAGCAGCTCGTGCACCGAGATCGGGGTGTTCGCCTGGAAGCGCTTGGTGAAGTCGTCGCGCTCCAGCATGCGGGCCACGGTGTACTTGGCCGCCAGCTGGATCATGCCGCGCGCGCCGAGCGGGTCGCTCCACTCGCTGTTGTAGCGAATCTCGGTCTTTTCCGGGTCCAGCACCAGGCTGGCCTGGGCGTAGTAGGTCTTGGCATTGGCCTCGATCTGCTCGCGCGTCAGCGGCGGGCGGGTCGCGTTGCGGCCCGACGGGTCGCCGATCATCGAGGTGAAGTCGCCGATCAGAAAGATGACGGTGTGGCCCAGGTCTTGCAGCTGGCGCATCTTGTTCAGCACCACCGTGTGGCCGATGTGGATGTCCGGCGCGGTGGGGTCCAGGCCCAGCTTGATCCGCAGCGGCTTTCCGGTGGCTTCGGCGCGCTGCAGCTTCTTGACCCAGTCGGCCTGGGGCAGCAGTTCACTGCATCCGCGCAGACTGATGGCCAGCGCTTCCTGCACAGAATTGCTGAGCGGCGTGCTGCCGTTCACGGGTTCTGTCATACAAAAGTCACGAATTGCAAACTGGGGATAGCGCCGGAAAGTGCTTGGCTATACTCGCGCGCAATGCCTGTTCCGGGCTCCGATTCCTCGTGAATCGCCCCGGACCAGTCGCCCAGGGCCATCGCGAAGGTGGCTTGAAGCGGCGGATTCTACGGGCCAGCCCCCTGCCCAGGGCCTGGATCCCGACCCTTTGCAAACCTTGCACGCCGGCCTCGGCCGGCGTCGGGTTGAACTTGTCGACCGTTGGGCAGGTTGCTGTTGCGAGGTGTTCATCTCCTCGCGGAATGAAACTGAATGTCTTTGGATTCCCGCGTTCCGGCGCCCGCTTCGACCGCACCGTCCCCGGTGCGGTCCGCCGCCCTCGCGGCGCGCGAGTTTGTCTCCGCCCACCGTCGCGGCCTGGCCACGACGGTGGCCATCCTGATGGCCGGCTTCGGCGTCACCGCTTTCGGTATCGCCCCCCTGGCGCCGGATGCGGCCGAGCTGCCGCGTCGCCTGGTCACCGAGTCGGTCGAGCCTGAAGGGCTGAAAGGCCAGCTGGAGGCCCTGGCCGATGCCGATCTGGCACTGCGCCGCAGCGAAACCACCCGCGCCAGCGACACCGCCGACAGCCTGCTGCGCCGTCTGGGCGTGGTCGATGCCGAGGCTGCGCAGTTCCTGCGTGCTGACCGTACCGGCCAGCGCGTGCTGAACGGCCGGCCGGGCAAGATGGTGTCGGCCGAGCTGGACGACGAAGGCCGGCTGCAGACGCTGGTTGCCCGTTTTGCGACCGACGACGACGGCAGCACCACCGCACCGTCGCGCTTTCAGCGCCTGACGATCCAGCGCGTCGAGGGCGGCGGCTTCAGCGCGCGGATCGAAACTGCAGCGTTGGGCGCCAGCACCCGCCTGGCCGGCGGCCATATCCGCAGCTCGCTGTTCGCGGCCACCGACGACGCCGGCATCCCCGACGCGATCGCGGTGCAGATGGCCGAGATGTTCTCGACCGACATCGATTTCCACCGCGAGCTGCGCAAGGGCGACGCTTTCAGCGTCGTCTACGAAGCGCTGACCGCCGACGGCGAGCCGATCACCTGGAACCAAGGCACCGGCCGCGTGTTGGCGGCCGAATTCGTCAACAACGGCAGGAGCTATCAGGCCGTGTGGTTCGGCAACGCCGAAGGCAAGGGCGGCTATTACGACTTCAAGGGTGAGAGCAAACGGCGCGCGTTCCTGGCCAGCCCGATGGAGTTCTCGCGCGTGACCTCGGGTTTCGCGATGCGCCTGCACCCGATTCACAAGACCTGGCGCGCGCACCTGGGCACCGACTACGGCGCGCCCAGCGGCACGCCGGTGCGCTCGGTCGGCGACGGTATCGTCGAATTCGCCGGCTGGCAGAACGGCTACGGCAACGTCGTGAAGCTTGCCCACAACGGTGGCCGCAGCACGCTGTACGCCCACTTGTCGCGCATCAATGTGCGCAAGGGCCAGCGGGTCGACCAGGGCCAGAACGTCGGCAACGTCGGCGCCACTGGTTGGGCCACCGGGCCGCACCTGCACTTCGAATTCCAGATCCACGGCCAGCACCAGGATCCGGTGAAGATCGCCAAGACCGCCGAGACGATCGCGCTGGATGCGTCGCAACGCCCGCGCTTCGCCCAATGGGCCGTCGCGATGCGAACCCAGCTCGAAGCGGCCGACGAGCTGCAGGGTGTGGCCGGCAGCGGCGAGTAAGCCCGCGACGGCCCACCGGCTGCCGGCCACAATCCGGCACATGGTGATCTATATCGGTTTGATGTCCGGCACCTCGCTGGACGGGGTGGACGGCGTCCTCGCGCGGTTCGCCGACGACCCTGCGCGCCACGACATCGACGTCCTGGCGCATGCGCACCGCCCCTTCGCGCCAGCGCTGCGCGACGAACTGCTGGCGCTGAACGGTGCCGGCGACAACGAACTGCACCGTGCTGCCTTGGCCGCCAACGGCCTGGCGCGGGCGCAGGCCGGGGTCGTGCAGGCGCTGCTGGCCGATTGCGCGATGGCGCCCGGTGCGGTCACCGCGGTCGGCTCGCACGGCCAGACACTGCGCCACCGCCCGGGCGAGTTCGACACCACCGGCTACACCATCCAGGTCAACCAGCCGGCTCTGCTGGCTGAGCTGAGCGGCATTGCCGTGGTGGCGGATTTCCGCTCGCGTGACGTGGCTGCCGGCGGCCAAGGCGCACCACTGGTTCCCGCGTTCCATGCGCAGGTCTTCAGCTTGCCCGACTCGCCCCGCGCGGTGCTGAACCTGGGCGGCATCGGCAACCTGACGTTGCTGCCGGCTGGCGACGATCCACAAGGCGTGGTACGCGGTTTCGACTGCGGGCCGGGCAATGCGCTGCTGGACCACTGGGTGCAGTTGCACCGGGGCCTGCCTTACGACGAGGCTGGAGGCTGGGCCGCCAGCGGCCGGGTGCTGCCCCAACTGCTGGCTATGCTGTTGGCCGAGCCTTTCCTGCAACGGCCGCCGCCCAAGAGCACCGGCCGCGACCTGTTCAACCCGGATTGGTTGGCCAGCCGGCTCGCCGCCTTCGCGGTCGCCGATCCTGGTGACGTGCAGGCTACGCTGGCCGAGTTCACCGCCCGCGCCGCGGCCGATGCGCTGCGCCGCGAGGCGCCAGGCACCACCGACTTGCGTGTGTGCGGTGGTGGTGCGTTGAACCGGCACCTGATGGTGCGTCTGGCCGCCCTCTTGCCTGGCGTGACGGTGGGGTCGACCGCCGAAGCCGGCCTGCCGCCATCGCAGGTCGAAGCCGCCGCATTTGCCTGGCTGGCGCGCGCCTGCATGCTGCGCCAGCCCGGCAACCGGCCGGAGGCAACCGGTGCGCGTGGACCGCGCGTGCTGGGCGCGATCTATCCCGCCTGAGTCGCGGGCGATCGGGCCGGCACGCCCTGGCATGGGGCGGCACAGCCCGTGCTTGCTGGGCCCCCTGCGTCTGCTCGGCGACGGCGCATCCGGTCCAACCTGTCCCTTGGCCGTGGTACAGGCGATGCATTCGGATACCTGCGACCCCGACGCAGCGCGCAGCATCTGTGCTGTGCAGACCGAGGGGCCGCGCGGTGTGGTTTCCTCGGCGACCAGTTTGGAGGGTTCTCATGCATCCATCCACCGCAGCCGTTCGGCCCCGGCCGACCCAAGCGTCCTTTCCTCGCAGTGCCTGGCTGGTGATCGGCCTCCTCGGCACGACGGCGGCTGCCCTCGGCGCGGCCCTCGTGATCCGCTCGCCGGCCCAGGTGCCGAGCGAGGAGCCGGCCGTGCCCGCCGCCGTGGTGGCGAATGCCGCCGATGCGGTGCGAGACCCCTCGGCGCCCAAGCCGCCACCCATCGCTGGCGACGCGGCAGCGCCGATGCCGGCCGAGCCGGCGCCACCGGCTCCGACGACCGCTGCAAAGCCAGCGACGCGGCCGGCACATCCCGTGCCTGCGACCACCTCGCGCAACGGCCCATCTGTCGCGCCGGCGCCTTCCGGCCGTGGTGAAAGTCACGGCACCCCGCCGGCCATGGTGTCGGTTTGCAACAGTTGCGGTGTCGTCGAGGCCGTGGAGCCTGTGCAGCGTGAAGGCAAGGGCAGCGGCGTCGGCGCAGTGGCCGGTGGCGTCGTCGGGGGGGCGCTGGGCAACCGCATGGGCGCGGGCAGCGGCAAGACGGCGATGACGGTGCTCGGCGTGGTCGGCGGTGGGCTGGCCGGCCATGCGATCGAGAAGAAGGTCAAGACCGAGACGGTCTACCGCGTGAAGGTGCGGATGGAAGACGGCTCGCTGCGCAGCGTGACGCAAGCCAAGTCGATGGCTGTCGGCACCCATGTGACGGTGCAAGGCGAGACGTTGAAGGTCACGCCAGCCCCGGCACAGGCCGCGCAGGTGGCTCGCAACAGCGCCTGACCAGCTTCGACAGTCTGCCAAACGAAAGCGCCGCCCGATGAGGCGGCGCTTTGCTTCCCGTTCTCGCCGGATCAGGTCTTGCGAACCCGCAGCAGTTCGTCGAGCACCAGGCAGATCGCGCCCAGTGTGATCGCGCTGTCGGCCACGTTGAACGACGGGAACGCGCTGCCGGCATAGTGCAGCTGGATGAAGTCGACGACATAGCCGTGGATCAGGCGGTCGATCACGTTGCCCACCGCACCGCCCAGGATCATCGCAATCGCGAAGCAGAACAGCTTCTGGCCCGGGTGCTTCTTCAGCATCCAGACGATCACCGCCGACGCCACCGCGCCGAGGCCGACAAAGAACCAGCGCTGCCAGCCCGAAGCGCCCGCCAGGAAGCTGAACGCCGCGCCGGTGTTGTGCACCCGCACGACGTTGAAGAACGAGGTGACGGTGCGGCTTTCGCCGTACCGGAAGTCACCGAGGATCAGTGTCTTGGTCAGCTGGTCCAGCAGGATCACGACCAGCGCGACGCCGAGCCAGACCCACAGGCTGGGGCCGGACGAAGCGCTGGAGAACGACCGGCGCGCCATCAGGCCACCTTGCGGGTCTCGCCCGCACCGTACAGGTTGCTGACGCAGCGGCCGCAGATCGTGGCGTGGGCCGCATCGGTGCCGACGTCGTCGCGGTAGTGCCAGCAGCGGTCGCACTTGGCCGACGTGCTCGGCGTGACGACGACCGACAACACTGCGCCATCGACCACCTTGACCGCCGAAGTGATCGTGACGAAGCGCAGGTCGTCGCCCAGCGAGCGCAGCAGCACGGCGTCTTCCGCCGGCGCGGTGATCACCAGGTTGGCCTGCAGCGACGCGCCGACCGCGCCGGTGGTCCGCACCGCCTCGATCTCCTTGTTCGCCAGGTCGCGGATCTCGTGCAGCCGGCTCCACTTGGCCAGCAGCGCGCTGTCGGGCGTCGGCAGCGGCCAGTAGGTCTCGGTGAAGATGGTCTGCTTCGATGCGGTGCCGTGAGCGAACACCTGCCAGGCCTCTTCAGCCGTGAAGCTGAGGAAGGGCGCCATCCAGCGCAGCATCGCCTGCGTGATGTGCCACAGCGCGGTCTGTGCGCTGCGGCGCGCCACGCTCTTCGGCGCGGTCGTGTAGAGGCGATCCTTCAGCACGTCGAGGTAGAACGCACCGAGGTCTTCCGAGCAGTAGACCTGCAATTTCGCGACCACCGGGTGGAACTCGTACGCGGTGAAGTGTTTCAGGATCTCGGCCTGCAGCTCGCTGGCGCGTGCCAGCGCATAGTGGTCGACCTCCAGCATCTCGTCGGCAGCCACCGAATCGGTCGCAGCGTCGAAGTCGCTGATGTTGGCCAGCAGGAAGCGCAACGTGTTGCGGATGCGGCGGTAGCCGTCGACCACGCGGTCGAGGATCTTCTTGTCACCGGCGATGTCGCCCGAGTAGTCGCTGGCGGCCACCCACAAGCGGATGATCTCGGCACCGAGCTTGCCGCTGATCTCTTGCGGCTCGATCCCATTGCCGAGTGACTTGCTCATCTTTCGACCCTGGCTGTCGACCGTGAAGCCGTGCGTCAGCAGGCCGCGGTAGGGCGCGCGGCCCTCCAGCGCACAGGCGATCAGCAGCGCCGAGTGGAACCAGCCGCGGTGCTGGTCGTGGCCCTCGAGGTACAGGTCGGCCTCGGGGCCTTGCTCGTGGTGGCCCGGCGTGCCGGCGGCGTCCTTGGCGTGCGTGCCGCGCAGCACGTGCTGGAAGGTCGAGCCCGAGTCGAACCAGACCTCGAGGATGTCGCTGCTCTTGGTGTAGCTCGGTGCATCGGTCCCGCCGAGGATCTCTTCGGCCGTCACGCGGCTCCAGGCCTCGATGCCGCCCTTTTCGACAATGTCGGCCGCCTGGTCGAGGATTTCCATCGTGCGCGGGTGCAGCTCGCCCGAATCCTTGTGCAGGAAGAAGGGCAGTGGCACGCCCCAGCTGCGCTGGCGCGAGATGCACCAGTCGGGCCTGTTGGCGATCATGTCGCGCAGGCGGGCGCGGCCGTTCTCGGGGAAGAAGCCGGTCTGGTCGATCGCGTCGAGCGCCATCTGGCGCAGCGTCTTCGGCGCCTTGTCCTTCGTGAACACGCCCTGGCCCTCGTCCATGCGGACGAACCACTGCGCCGCGGCGCGGTAGATCACCGGCGTCTTGTGGCGCCAGCAGTGCGGGTAGCTGTGGGTGATGGTTTCAGTCGCCATCAGGCGGCCGGCCGCCTTGAGTGTGTCGATGATGACCGGCACGGCCTTCCAGATGTTCTGGCCACCGAACAGCGGGAACTGCGGTGCATAAGAGCCGTTGCCCTGCACCGGGTTCAGGATGTCGTCGTACGCCATCCCGTGCGAGACACAGGAGTTGAAGTCGTCGACACCGTAGGCAGGCGACGAGTGGACGATACCGGTGCCGTCGTCGGCGGTCGCGTAGTCGGCCAGGTAGACCGGGCTCAGGCGGTCGTAGCCCGCGTCGACGTGCGCCAGCGGGTGCTTGAAATGGATGCCGCCGAGGTTCTCGCCCAGCGCCGTCGCGACGACCCGGCCTTCGAGGCCGAAGCGCGCGAGGCACTTCTCGACCAGCACCGCGGCCAGCACCAGGAAGCCCTTGGATGTTTCAACCAGCGCGTACTCGATCTTCGGGTTCAGGTTCAGCGCCTGGTTGGCCGGGATCGTCCAGGCGGTGGTCGTCCAGATCACGGCGAAGGCGTCACCAGCCAGCGAGGGCAGGCCGAACGCGGCCGCGAGGCGGTCGTTCTCGGCGCACAGGAAGGCCACGTCCAGCGTCTGGCTCTTCTTGTCGGCGTATTCGATCTCGAACTCGGCCAGTGACGAGCCGCAGTCGAAGCACCAGTAGACGGGCTTCAAGCCACGGTAGACGAAGCCGCGCTCCATCACGCGCTTGAACGCGCGGATCTCGCCGGCCTCGTTGGCGAAGTCCATCGTGCGGTACGGCCGGTCCCAGTCGGCCAGCACGCCAAGGCGCTTGAAGTCGCCCATTTGCAGCGCGATCTGCTCTGTCGCATAGGCGCGGCTCTTCGCCTGCATGTCGTCACGGCTCAGGTTGCGGCCGTGCTTTTTCTCGATCGCGTTCTCGATCGGCAGGCCGTGGCAGTCCCAGCCGGGCACGTACTGCGCGTCGAAGCCGGCCAGTTGGCGGGCCTTGACGATCATGTCCTTGAGCACCTTGTTGACGGCGTGGCCCATGTGGATCTGGCCATTCGCATACGGCGGGCCGTCGTGCAGGATGAACTTGGGCGCGCCGCAGCGCGCTTCGCGCAGGCGCTTGTAGGTGCCTTGTTCTTCCCACTGCTTGACCCAGCCCGGCTCGCGCTTGGCGAGGTCGCCGCGCATCGGGAAGGGCGTGTCGGGCAGGTTCAGCGTGCTGCGGTAGTCGGGCGTGGCATCGGTCATGGCGGGGCGCGCTGCGTGTGCGCGTGGCAGATCGGGATGGGCAGGGGGCCGATGACGGCAAACCCCTCGGGGCTCGGGCGCGCGGGGCGCGCAGACGCGGCGAGCGCGTCAGGCCGGAATAATTCGATCGCGCGTGGTCTGCCGCCGCGTGGCGGTGTGCCCGCGGGGCGTGGTGGGGCGAACGGTGCTCGAAGGCATGGCCCGATTCTAGCGGCCGGGCGCTCGCGGCCGAGTGTGAGCCGTCGCTCAGGTTGAGGATGCAGGCTCCCGGCCGGCTAAATGTGGGCTTGCAGCCAGGCTCGCGCGTCAGCCTCGTCTTGCGCGATCGCCGCGCGCAGCGCATCGAGCGATTCGTAGCGCCGCTCGTCGTGCAGCTTGTGCAGCAGTTCCACCGAGACCAGCTCGCCGTAGCCGGCCTCCGGGCTCAACGTATCCGGCCAATCGAGGCAATGGGTTTCGAGCAGCACGCGGCCGGCGTCTTCGACCGTCGGCCGCACGCCCAGGCTCGCGACACCGGGCAGCACCACGCCGCCCAGCCCATGGACCCGCACGACGAAGATGCCGTGCGCCGCCGGGCGCTTGAACGGGAAGCGCAGGTTCAGCGTGCGAAAGCCCAGCTCGCGCCCCAGCTTCTTGCCATGCACCACGTGGCCACTGATGGCATAGGGCCGGCCCAGCAGCGTGGCGGCGCGCTCCATGTCACCGGCGGCCAGCGTCTCGCGCACGGCCGAGCTGGACACCCGAATGCCGTGCACCTCGTAGCTCATCATCCGCGCGACGTCGAAGCCAAGTCTCGCGCCGGCGGCATCCAGCAGCGCGTAGTCGCCGGCGCGGCGAGCGCCGAAGCGGAAGTCGTCACCGACCAGCACGTAGCGCGCGTTCAGCCGGTCGATCAGCATCTGCTGGATGAAATCTTCGGCCGACAGGCTGGCCAGCGCGTGGTCGAAGCGCAGGATCACGACATCGTCGACGCCGCAGCGGGCCAGTTCGCCGAGCTTGTCGCGCAACGTCGCAATGCGCGTTGGTGCCTTGTCGGGCGTGCCGGCCTTGCTGGCAAAGTAGTCACGCGGATGCGGCTCGAAGCTCATCACGCAGCTGCGCAACCCGCGGTGCCTGGCCTCGTTGTTCAGCAGCGCCAACATGGCCTGGTGGCCGCGGTGCACGCCATCGAAGTTGCCGATTGTCAGTGCGCAGCCCGGGCCGGGCTGCGCGTGGGGGTGGTGCAGTCCACGAAGAATGCGCATGGGGCCGGATGTTATGCCGGGGCCGGTGTCCTGTCCCCCGACCGTACGAACACCGCCACCTGGTCGAATCCCGATGTCAATGGCAGCTGTCCGGGGGATGGGGCACCAGATGGCGCGCCAGCTCGGCGGCCAGGGCTTGCAGCGTGAAGGGCTTGGCGAGGTGCCCATCCATCCCGGCGGCCAGGCACTGGGCGCTGTCGCCCTCGACCGCGAAGGCCGTCAGCGCCACGATTGGCAGCCGCGGCGCATGGGGTCGATCGGCTTCGATGGCGCGCCAGCGGCGGGTGGCTTCGAAACCATCGAGCACCGGCATCTGGCAGTCCATCAGCACCAGGTCGAAGGGCTGCCGGGCCAACTGCTCCAGTGCCTGCTCGCCGTTGCTGGCCAGGCGCCAGCGCAGGCCCAGGTGTTCGAGCATGCCGGTCGCGACCAGTGCGTTGACCGCGTTGTCTTCGACCACCAGCACGCACGCCGGCGGCAGGGCCGGTGGCGGCGCCGCCACGGCGATGGCGGCGGCCGGTGCGGTGTTGGCCGGCACCTCGGCCATCGTGAACTCGAACACCGCGCCGGGGCCGGCGGCAATGCGGCAGACGACGTCGCCACCCATGGCGCGGGCGAGGTGACGCGAGATCGTCAGGCCCAGGCCGGTGCCGCTGTGCCGCGAGTCGGTGTTCGACGGCACCTGCTCGAAAGCGGAAAAGATGCGCTCGACCTCGGCCGGTGCGATGCCCTCGCCGGTGTCGCTGACGGTGAAGACGATCAGCCCATCGCGCTGGCCAGCCGCCAGCCGCACCTCGCCTTCGGCGGTGAACTTGATCGCGTTGCCGACCAGGTTGTGCAGCACCTGCTTGACGCGCACCGGGTCGCACTGCACGTGCGGCGGCAGTGCCGGCCCGGCCACCAGCTGCAGATTCAACCCCTTGGCCTGGGCTACCGGCCGCAATAACGACGCCACTTCGTCGAGCAGCGCGGGCAGCGCCACCGGTTGGGGGTGCAGCTCGATCCGGCCGAATTCGATGCGCGACACATCGAGCAGGTCGCCGATCACGCTGAGCAGGTGCTCGGCCGAGCGCTGCACCACCTGGTTGCGGCTGGCCTGCTCGGGCGGCAGGCCCTCCAGTGCCATCAGCTGCGACATGCCGAGGATGCCGTTCAGCGGCGTGCGCAACTCGTGGCTCACGGTGGCAAGAAAGCGGCCTTTCGCGGCATTGGAATGCTCTGCCAGCAGCAGCGCGCGGTGGCGCTGGTCGGCGATCGCCGCGTTCTCGAAGCGCAGGCGCAACAGCTCCAGCATCCGGCCATGGCTGCTCAGGCCTTCGACCACGATGACCGCGAAGTAGATTGCCAGGCCGCCCGACACCAACCAGGCGTAGACGCCGCCCTGCACCAGGTGGAAGGCAAAGACCGGGAACAGCGTGGCGGCCATGAAATGCGTCGCATGGCGCATGTGGCTGCTGAGTGTGAACACGCCGACCGAGGCCACGCCGACCAGCGACGCCAGCACCACGCCGTCGAGCAGGGTGGGCTTGGTCGCGTGGGCGACGAGGCCGGCCAGGCCCCAGGTCACGCCGTCCAGCGTGGCCAGCAGGTCGTGCTGGCGGCGCCAATGCTCGGCGCGTGGCGCCCACTCGGCGTCGCGCGTGAAGCGGCGCCATTGCGTGTAGCGAACGGCCCAGAGCAGCACCTTGACGCCATACCAGCCCCACGCCAAGCCGGCACCGACGATCGGCGCGCAGCCCCAGGCCAGCAATGCGGCAAAGGCCAGCCCGCCCCACAGCGCCTGCGGTGTGCGCTCATAGAGGATGCGCACGCGCTCGATGGCGACCTGCTGGGCGATCGCTTGCCGATCGTCCGGGTCCGGCGGCGGGCCCAGCGGTGGTCGTGCCGGAGCAAGCGTGTCCATTGCCAGCCCATCATAGGGGGCGCACCCCTTGCCGGGATGCTGGTCAACCCGGCCAGCCGGGCACCCACCGCCACTGGCCGGGGGCCAGGTCGGCTGGCAGCGTCAGCGGGCCGAAGGTGCTGCGGTGCAGCGTCTCGACGCGGTTGCTGACTGCTGCCACCATGCGTTTGACCTGGTGGTACTTGCCCTCGGTCAAGGTCAGGCGCAGGCCGCGCTCGCCGACCGCCTCGCAGGCCGCGGCGCGGACCGGCGCCGGGTCGTCGTCGAGCACCACGCCGGCCAGCAGGCGCTCGACCTGCGTCGCGTCGACCGGGTGCTTGCAGCCGACTTCGTAGACCTTGGGCACATGGTGCTTGGGCGAGGTGAGCTTGTGGATCAGCTTGCCGTCGTCGGTCAGCAGCAGTAGGCCAGTGGTGTCTTCGTCGAGCCGGCCGATCGGCTGCACGCCGCGCTGGCGCAGCGGCGCGGGCAGCAGCGTCAGCACGCTGGGGTGGTGCTTGGGCTTTTGCGAGCACTCGTAGCCGGCGGGCTTGTGCAGCATCACCAGCGCTTGGGCGTGGAAGGGCCAGGGCTTGCCTTCGACCTCCAGCACCAGGCTCTCTGTGGGCAGGTCGACGTCGGGGTCGTCGAGGGCCTGGCCGTCGTGGCGCACCAGGCCGGCGTCGACCAGGCCGGCGCAGACCCGGCGGGTGCCAAAGCCTTGGCTGAACAGAATGTGGGAGAGTTTCATGGGGTAGGGGAAAGGTCGCGCGTTGCCGGCAGGCCGGGCAGGCCGGTGGCTGCACGCACACCGCGCAGTACGGCCTGGCTGACGGCCTCGGCAGCCAGTGCGCCAAGCACGCTGAGCTGGGCATGTTCGACGGCCCCGGGCACGCCGCCGGTGGCGAGCGCGAACAGCAGGTCGCCGTCATGCTGGGTGTGGGCGGGCACGATGCTGCGGGCCAAGCCGGCCTGCGCCATTGCGGCCAGGCGGTTGGCCTGGGCCTTGTCGAGTGTCGCATCGGTGGCGACGAGGCCGATCGTGGTGTTGAGGCCCGCGAGCAAGGCCGCCGGCCCTTCGCCGCGGGCCAGCGCCGCCAGGCTGTTGCGCAAGCGTTGGCCACCATCGTCCCGAGCGCCAGCCACCAACGCGCCGGTGGCTGGGTCGAACACGTCGCCCAGCGCATTGACAACCACCAGCGCCGCAACGGTGACGGCGCCCAGGTGCAGCGCCGCGCAGCCGACGCCGCCTTTCATCGCATGCGGCAGGCCGAACAGCTTGCCGACGGTCGCCCCGGCGCCGGCCCCGACGTTGCCCTCTTCGACGTCGCCAGCGCGCGCGGCCTCGCAGGCCGCGTAGCCGGCCGCTGCGTCAGGCCGAATGCTCGGGTCGCCCAGCCAGAGGTCGAACAGCACCGCGGCCGGCACGATCGGCACCCGTGCCGGACCGACCGCGACGCCGTGCCCGCGCTCTTCGAGCCACCGCATCACACCGCTGGCCGCGTCCAGCCCGAACGCGCTGCCGCCCGTCAGCAACAGCGCATGAATTCGGTCGACCAGCGCTCCGGGCGCCAGCAACGCGGTCTCGCGCGTGCCGGTGGCACCGCCGCGCACGTCGACACCGGCCACGGCGCCGGCCTCGCACAGCAGAACGGTGCAGCCGGTGGGGCGGCGTGCGTCGGTGAAGTGGCCGATCTTCAGGCCGGCGATGTCGCCGATCGAGGCGGTGGCGTGGGGCATGCGCGAATGGTAGCCAGCGGCGGGTAGGGCGCGGCGACCGCATCATCGTTCGTGCAGGGCGGCTCTCGGCGCCAGTTATTCGGGCCAAAGCGCACTAGCATCGCGGCTTCGCCTGGACCTGCCGGAGACTTGCATGCTGCGTTTCGTGATCATGGTGGCGGCCCTCGTGACGGGCTCGATGGCCGCCTGGCCAGTGCATGCAAAAACCGGCGCCGCGCCGGCCTCGCGTGCCTTGCACCAGCTGTTCGCCGACCAGTGGGAGCGCACGCTGCGCGAGAGCCCCGAGACGGCCAGCTACAACGGCGACACGCGCTACGACGACCGCTGGAGCGACATGAGCCTGGCCGCGATCGCCAAGCAGGAAGCCGCGGACCGCGCGGCGCTGGCGAAGCTGCACACGATCAACCGGAAGGCCTTGTCGGCGGCCGACCGGGTGCACTACGACACCTTCGAATGGCAGCTCAAGCACACCATCGAGCGCCAGCGGTTTCGCGAGTACCTGGAGCCGATCAACCAGCGCAGCGGCGTGCAACTGGCTGCGGGCATCGCCGAGATCATGCCGTTCGACGATGTGGCCGCCTACCGGCGCTACCTGGCTCGCATGGCCACGCTGCCGCTGGTGATCGACCAGGTGATCGCGCTGATGCAGGAGGGCGTGCGCACCGGCCACGTGCCGCCGCGGGTGCTGATCGAGCGCGTCCCGGCGCAGATTGGCGCGCAGATCGTCGACGACCCGGCGGCCAGCCCGTTCTACCGCCCGTTCCAGCGCTTCCCAGCCGCGGTGGCCGAAGCCGATCGCCAGGCGCTCGGCGCCGAGGCACTGCAGCACGTGCGCGAACGCATCGTGCCGGCCTACCGCAAGCTGCTCGACTATGTGAACGCCAACTACCTTCCAAAGGCGCGCACGACGGTGGCGGCGACAGATGGGCCCGACGGCGCGGCCTACTACGCCTTCCGTGCGCGTTACTACACGACCACTGACCTGAGCGTCGACGCGATCCACGAGACTGGCCTGAGGGAGGTGGCGCGGCTGCGCGCGGCGATGGACAAGCTGCAGGCCGAGATTGGCTTCCAGGGTACGCGTGAAGCATTCTTCAAGCACCTGCGCAGCGACCCGAAGTTCTTCTACCCGACGCCCGAAGCGCTGCTCGAGGCGTATCGTGCGGTGGCCAAGCGCATCGACCCCGAGCTGGTGCGTGTCTTTCGCACCGTCCCGCGCATGCCCTATGGCGTACGCCCGATCCCGGCCGAAGCCGCGCCCGACGCGACCGCCGGCTACTACCAGGGTGGGGCCACGGATGGCAGCCGTCCGGCTTTCTTCTACGCCAACCTGTACCAGCCCGAGTCGCGCCCCCGCTGGGAAATGCTGCCGCTCGCGCTGCACGAGGCGGTGCCGGGCCACCACTTCCAGTTTGCCCGCGCGCTCGAGTTGCCCGAGATGCCGATGTTCCGCAAGACGGCGTACTTCGTTGCCTACAGCGAAGGCTGGGCGCTGTATGCCGAGCAACTGGGCTACGACATGGGCCTGTACGACGACCCGTACGAGCGCTACGGCCAGCTGACCTACGAGATGTGGCGGGCGGTGCGCCTGGTGGTCGACACCGGCTTGCATGCCAAGGGCTGGAGCCGCGAGCAGGCGATCGCCTACTTCAAGGACAACGCGCCGAAGACCGAGCTGGACATCGTCAACGAAGTGGACCGTTACATCGGTGATCCTGGCCAGGCGCTGGCCTACAAGATCGGCCAGCTGAAAATCTCGGAGCTGCGCCAGCGGGCGCAACTGGCGTTGGGCAAACGCTTCAACCTGCGTGGCTTCAATGACGCGGTGCTGGAGACGGGCTCGGTGCCGCTGACTGCGCTCGAAGCGCGGATCGACCTGTGGATTGCGCAGCAACGCCGGGCCGCGGCGCCGCATTGACGCGGGCAATCCCCGGCGTCGAATAGGCATTTCGCCACATTGCGCGCCGGCGCAGGTCGGAGAGAATCTGCAACCGCGGGTAACTTGACCTGCCGACCCCCGTTTGCACTGTGTCCCGACCCGCCTGCTTGCTGTTCTGCCGTCGTGCCATGCTGATCGTTCGCGGTCTGCTGGTGCTGGGCCTCGTCGGCGCCGCCGCGGGGACGGCCATGGCAGCCAGGGCCGCGGGCGAGTTGCCGGTGCCGCCGCTGGCCAAGCGTTGGTCGCACCTGACCGAGATCGCTTTCCAGCACCTGACGCAGGACGACGGCCTGCCCAATGAAATCGCGACGGCGGTCGCCGAAGACGGGCAAGGCTTCTTGTGGGTCGGCACGCTGGGCGGCCTGGCGCGCTGGGACGGCTATCGCTTCCGCGTCTACAAGGCTGACCTGCATGCGCCAGGGGCCTTGCCCGACAACTTCATCCAGACACTGCACGGCGACGCCAACGGCACGCTGTGGGTGGGTACCAGCTCGGCCGGCATCGTGCGCTACGACGCGGCCGGCGACCGTTTCGTCAGCTACCCGATCGGTGACAAGGGCCTGAGCCACGTCAGCGTGCGCTCGATCGTCGACGACGGCGCCGGTGGGCTGTGGGTCGCCACCGACGGCGGGCTCGACCACCTGGACCCGGCCAGCGGCAGCATCGTGAGTGCCACAGCCGGCGGTTCCGGCTGGGCCGGGTTGGCCGGCGTGCGGGTGCACGTGGTGTTGCGCGATTCGCTCGGGGCGCTGTGGGTCGGCAGCTCCGCTGGGCTGTTCCGCCGTGAACCGCACGGCGACCATTTCGTGCAGGTGCGGCTGCTGTCAGGCCACGCCGCGCAGCCCGAACCACAGACGCTGGCCGAAGACAGCGCCGGGCGGCTCTGGGTCGGCACATTGCAACACGGCACGTTCGTGCTGGAAGACCATGGCCAGGGCCCGGCGCGGCCGGTCTACGAGACCTCGTCGCCCGACGGGGTCGACCTGCTGCGCGACCGCCAGGTCGTCACGCTGGCCGAGGTGCAGCCCGGCGAGATGTGGATCGGCATGGTCGGCCAGGGCATCGTCTCGGTCGACCTGGCGCGTGGCGAAACCCACCGCATCCGCAACGTGCCGACCTGGCCGATGAGCCTGCCCGACAACGCGCTGCGCGACCTGCACCGCGATCGCGCCGGCCTGGTCTGGGTGGCCACCAACCGCGGCGTCAGCCGGCACGACCCGCGCCAATCGGCGATCCTCACGCGCTTCGGCGCCGCCTCCGGCGATGCCCCGCTGGCGGCCCGCGCCAGCACCGAGATCAGCTGGATCCTGCCGATGCCGCAGGGTCGGCTCTGGCTCGGGACCCACAAGAGCGGCGTCGACATCCTGGATGGCACCGGCGCGCGCGTCGGTCTGCTGAAACCCGATGCGGCCCATCCCGACACTGCGTTGCCGCAGGACATCGTGCTGGGCATGGAGCACGCGCCCGATGGCGGTGTCTTCATCGGTACCAAGCGCGGCCTGTACCACGCCAGTGCAGACGGTCGTCGCGTGGCCCGGGTGACGCTGACCGGTCGCGATCAAGCCGCGTCGACCTGGGCGGTGCTGGCCGACGGCGACACCTTGTGGATCGGCGGTCAGACCGACGGGTTGTGGAAGCTGGACCTGCGCAGCCGCATCGCCACGCCGGTGCTGCGCGGGGCGGCGCCGGGTGGGCTGAGCGATCAGCGCGTCGTCGTGCTGGCCAAAGGCGCCAACGGCACCTTGTGGGTCGGCACGCGCAATGGCCTGAACCACTACGACCCCGCCACCGGCGAGGTGACGCGTTATCTGCCGGATCCGGCATCGCCGCGCGGGCTGTCGGCGGGCTTCGTCACTGCGCTGCTGCCCGATGCGAACGGACGGCTGTGGGTCGGCACCTACGGCGGCGGCATCGACGTGCTGCCGCTGCACGATGGCACCGCCCGCGTCACGCGCCTGGGGACGCCGCAGGGTTTGCCCGACGGCAACGTCAATGCCTTGCTGGAAGACTCGAAAGGCCAGATCTGGGCCAGCACCGACAACGGCCTGGCGATGATCGACCCTGCCGGGATGGGTGTGCGTGCTTTACGACGGGCCGAAGGCGTTGTCTTCCCCACCTACTGGACCGGCTCGGCGGCTCGCACCGCCGAAGGTGAGTTGCTGTTCGGCGGCGCCGGGGGGCTGACGATCGTGCGGCCCGAACGGCTGCAGCCCTGGCGCTACCACCCGGCGGTGGTGATCAGTGACCTGAAGGTCGGCGGCCGCAGCATGCCGGCCGCGCGTTTTGCGGCGGCCGAGTCTGCCGGTGCGGCCTCGGCGGCCGTTGCGCTGATCGTGCCCCCCGAAGCCAACAGCCTGGCGGTCGAGTTCTCCGCCATCGATTTCTCCGCGCCTGAGCGCAACCGCTACGCGTACAAGCTCGAAGGCTTTGATGCCGATTGGATCGAGACCGAGGCCACGCGCCGGCTTGCGGCCTACACCAACCTGCCGCCCGGCAGCTACCGGCTGATGCTGCGCGGCTCGAACCGCGATGGCGTCTGGAGCGAGCGCGTCGTCGGCTTGGCCGTCCGTGTGCGGCCGGCCTGGCACCAGACGCTGTGGTTCCGCCTCGGGGTGGCGCTCGCGGTGTTCAGCCTGCTGGTGGTCATCGTGCAACTGCGCACACGCCTGCTGCGGGCCCGCCACGTCCAGCTCGAGCGCAAGGTACGCGAGCGCACGGCCGAACTCGAGGCACTGCACAAGGCCTTGAAAGACAAGTCGCTGGTGCTCGAACTGACCAGCATCACCGACCCGCTGACCGGCCTGCACAACCGCCGTTTCCTGACCGACCACATCGAGCAGGACATCGCGGCCAGCCTGCGCCGCTGGCAGGAAGCGCGTGCCGGCGGCGGCACGCCGGTCGACACCGACAGCGTGTTCTTCCTGCTCGACGTCGACCATTTCAAGCGTGTCAACGACGTGCACGGCCATGCGGTCGGCGACGCGGTGCTGGTGCAGTTCGGACGCCGGCTTCGATCGGTGATGCGCGAGTCCGACTACCTGGTGCGCTGGGGCGGCGAAGAGTTTCTGGCCGTCGCGCGCGATACCGACCGTGCCCGCGCCGAAGAGCTGGCCGAGCGGATGCGCACGGTGGTGGCGGAGACGCCGTTCCTGACCGAGGGCGGCAAGCTGCTGACGGTGACGTGCTCGATCGGCTTCGCCTGCCTGCCGTACTTGCCGTGGCGCCCCCATGCGCTGGGCTGGCAAGACGTGGTGCGGCTGGCCGACCTCGCGTTGTATGCGGCCAAGCGTGCGGGCCGCGATGCATGGGTCGGCCTGCATGCGACCGAAGAGGCGCAGCCCGAAAGCCTGCTCGCGACCGTCTACGGCGGGCCGCAGAAGGCATTGCACGAGGGCGAGATCCGCACCACCAGCAACCGGCCGTTGGACGTGGTCGCGCAGGCGTTGAGCCCCAACGTCGGCGACGGTGCCCCCTGGCCGTTCAGCGCTGCGCCGGTGCCGACCTGAACTGCCTCGGGTGCGTGACGACGCGCCATGCACGTGCGGCGCGCAGCCGCCATGGTGTTGCGCGAAACCGATGGAAACGATCGGGGCATACGGAGCAACGTGACCTCCGCTAACCTGCGCGGCGGTTGGAACCGGCGACGCTGCGGGCACATCGGTTGCTCCATCCGGACGACGAGGCCCTTCTGAACAGTGCCTTTCGCTGCCGCCCCTTTCCCCTGGATTTCAGGAGTGACGATGATGAACCGCCTGCTGCCGCTTTTCTGCCTGGCCCTGCTGGCCGGCTCCAACGCCTTGGCCGAACCGAACGTGATGCTGGGGGCCCACGTGGGTTCGCAGCACGATGTGCGTTCGAAGGAAAAGTTCGAGGCCTTCGAGAAGGCGATCGGCCGCAAGCTGACGATCGACAACGACCACCAGGACTGGGCGCTGTTCCCCGACACCGACCGCGTCAAGTGGAACCGGGCCAACGGTCGTCGCTCGATGCTGTCCTGGCGGGTCGTCTTCCAGCGCAGCGACCCCTCCAAGGGCTGCGCGACGGCCGACGCGATCATTGCAGGCACCTATGACGAGCAGATGCGCAAGCAGGCCGAGCAGGTCAAGGCGCTCGGTGGCCCGCCGATCCTGGTGCGCTACAACTACGAGATGACCAACAACCAGGTGAATACCTGCTTCACCGGGTTCAAGGTCAAGACCGATCTGCAGCGGGCCGGCACCAAGTACATCGCCGCATGGCGGCACATCGTTGACCTGTTCCGCAAGGTTGGCGCGAACAACATCGAGTGGGTCTTCGCGCCCGGCCACAACGCCTGGGAAACAGGGCAGTGGAAGTACTTCTATCCCGGCAATGACTATGTCGACTGGATCGGCATCGACAACTACAACAAGGGCAACCAGGCCAAGTCATTCGCCACCGACCCGGGCATGCTGGCCTTCTATGCCGCCGCCGCCCCGATGGGCAAGCCGCTGATGGTCGCCGAGACTGGCGCGGTCAGCGACCCCAAGAAGAACCCCGACCCGCAGACCCTGTGGTTGAAGACGGCACGCGAATTCCTCAAGACCCATCCGCAGATCAAGGCCTTCTTGTGGTGGCAGAACCCGGGCAAGCTGAAGAAGGAAGACCGCACCTACGAAGGCTCGGGCTATGAGTTGCAGGGAACCGGCCTCGAGGCCTTCAAGGAAATGGCCAACGACCCGCACTTCATCGACAAGTAGGCTCCGCGCGGCGCGCTTTCCATGCCGTTCTGATGCCCGAGGCCGCGGATGGCTGCATACTGGGACATCTAACCATCAAAAAGGATGTACTCGACATGCCGCACTCCAACCACCCGGCCGTTCGGGCCCGACGGTCGCTGCGTTCCATCGGAATGCGGGGTCTTCCATGGGCCGTGTCGATGGCTGCCATGCCCGCTATGGGCATCGGTGCGGAGGCCGACATCCAGGCCCTGCGAAAGGCGCGCCTGAATGACACCGGCGTGACGCAATGTGTTGTCTACGACGACGTGCGTGGCTACGTCTTCACGCCCGAATGCGCAGGCACGGGCCACGACGGCGAGTTCGGCCGCGACGCCTTGTCGCCTCGCAAGGCCGATGGCCGCGCCGGCTTCAGCTTCGAAAAGATCGGTGCCAACGGCGAGGTGCTGCCGCGCGACGCGGCCGCCTGGTCTTGCGTGCGAGACCGGGTCACCGGCTCGATGTGGGAGGTCAAGACCGCGGATGGTGGCCCGCGCGACGTGAATGACCGCTTCACCAATCGAGGCAGCGGCCAGGCGGATGACGCCAGCGGCTATGTGGCGGCCGTCAATGCGATGGCGTTGTGCGGTGCTACCGACTGGCGGTTGCCGAAGCTGCGCGAAATGCAGAGCCTGGTCGACTACAGCGTGCCAGACGGCGGCCCGATGATCGACACGGCCTGGTTCCCTCACTCGGCGTCGGATTTCCACTGGACATCGAGCAGCGCCGTCGTCAATGGTGGCGGCCCGCACTATCGCTGGGCGGTGGCCTATGGGTACGGTGGAACCATCTGGCAAAGCGGCGAGTTCGACCACTTTGCGATCCGCCTGGTGCGCCAGGGCCAGGCGATGCCGGCCCACCGCTGGGTGGTCGACGGTGCCGAGGCGCGGGACAAGTCCACCCGCCTGATCTGGCGCCGCTGTGCCGAAGGCCAGGCGTGGACGGGCGAAACCTGCAGCGGGACCCCGACGACCTTCCTGACCGTGCCGATGGCCATCGACCATGCCAGGGCGCAGGCCAGTTCGAGTGGCAAGGCTTGGCGGGCACCCAATGTGAAAGAGCTGGCCAGCCTGGTCGACACCCGCGTGAACCGTCCGTCGATCGACCGCTCGGTCTTTCCGGGCTTCTACACCGAGATCTATCACAGCGGTACGCACTGGACCGAGAACCCTGTCTACAGCTGGCGTGTGTGGTTTGCCGAAGGGGTGGTGACGCGCGACCACTGGGGCGGCAAGCTGCTGCTGGTGCGCGACGCGGACTGAAGGGGCGGGGGCTCGCGTGGCCCCTGAAAGCGGAAAGGCCCTTCGCGATGAAGGGCCCTTCGGATGTTCTGACCCGGCGGGGGGCCGTGGATGTCAGCGGGCGGCAGCGTATTTGGCCCGCGACAGCGGCGATTTCTCGGGCAGTCGGGCTGCCACGCGTTCCAGCGCGTACCGCCAATCGGGCAGCGCTTCGGCCACCCGGGCTGCCTTGCTGGGGGTGGTTTCGACCAGCATTTGCCCGGCGGCCGTCCGCACGACGGTTGCGCCGAGCGCTGTGGCCTTGCGCTTCGCGGCAGACACGGCCTTGGAGTCCAGACTCAACGGCAAATGAAACACATACCTCGCCATGGGCTCAATTATCGCGCCAGCCCCTTGCCTTGCATAGCCGCCGGCAACCCCAGGTCTTCGGCGTGCTCCGAGGCCAGCGCCAGGATCGCCTCGGCGCGCCGGGCGTCACGCGGCATCGCCAGCACGGCGCTGCCCGCCAGCCGCCTGGCCAGCACGCCGGTGGCCACCGGCGTGGCCATCGAGGTGCCGGACATCACCCCCCAGCGGTCGTTCGGGATCGTCGAGACGATCGCGACACCCGGCGCCGTCAGCGCGACCTTGTCGCCGCGGTTCGAGAACTTGGCCAAGAAACTCGGCTTGCCGCCCAGGTGCTTGCCGACCGCGGCGCTGAGGGTCCAGTCGAGGTGGGCGCCGGTTGGCCAGCTTTCGTGCAGGCCGATCGCCGACACCGCAACCGCTTTCGGGTAGCGCGCCGGGTAGGCAACATTGGCCCTGCCATCGTTGCCGGTGGCTGCGACGCACACGCAGCCCAGGCCCCAGGCCTGTTCGACGGCGTCGCGCACCGCGCCGTCGGCGGTGCTGCCGCCAATGCTCAGGTTGACCAGGTCGCAGCCGTCCAGCGCTGCCTGCTTGATCGCGGCGGCGATCGCGAAGGTCGATGCCTCCTCGACGCCGTCCTCGAAGATCCGGTAGGCGTGCAGTTGCACGTGGCTGGCTTCGCCGCGCCGCCATTCGCTGGCGGTGGCGGCCACGACGCCGGCGACATGGGTGCCGTGGCCGTCCCAGTCGCGCCAGCGGCGGGGTTGCTCTTCGGTGGTATTGCGGCCACCGGAAATGGCCAGCACCTCGTGCGGGCCGACGCCGGTGTCGACCACGCCGACCGTCACGCCTTGTCCGGCGACGGCCGCTGGCCGCCCGTAGACCAGGCCGCGGGCATCCGGGGCGTGCAGCTCGACCGGCGGCACCCGCAGGTCGAAACTGTCTTCCGACACGGCCACCGCCTCCAGCCGGACCGGCCAGCCGCCGTGCAGCGGGTCGACGTACAGCGCCTGCACTCCAGCGGGCCGTTCGTCGAAGTCGAGTTGAGCGCGACCGTAGCGGTCGGTCGTCGCGGCGATGCCGATGCCCTGGTCCTCGTCGAGCATCGCCGTGACCAGCGCGTCGCCAAGCAACCGGGGCTTGTCGCCGTCGACCCGCACGGTGACCGTCCAGCGGAAGACCTTGTGCCGCGCGCCGCCGCTGGCCTTGGCCGGTGCGCGCAGTGCCTGCCACGGGCCGCGCGCCCGCTCCAGCGGGTACCACTGCTCCTCGAAGACCTTGGCGCCTTCTGGCGCGCGTGCCTTGACCTCGTCGAGCGTCACATGGTCGGCATCAACCAGCACCGAGCCGTCGGCAGGCGCCGTGTTGACGATCGTCAGCGCCGGTGCGCCGGTCTTGGCGACGGCGGCGGGGCCATGGTCGGCCGCGCGCGCCGTGGTAATGACCGGCGCCGCCAGCCAGCGTGCGGTCTTCGCAGGCGAGCTGGTCTCGTCGGCCAGCCCGTCCTTCGGGATCACGATGAAGCGGCGAGGGCGTTCAGCGGTTTGCATCGCGGCGATTGTGGTTGCAGGGTTCAGCGGTGCGGCATCCCGCAAGTCATGTCGACGGGGCGAGTTGGTGACAGCTCGTTTCGGCAACAGCCTGCGGTTGCGCTCGGTCCCTCCAGCGCTCTTGTCAGGGGTGTGGGGACAGGATGACCGGGAACAGGCTCATACGACGATCCACCACCCTGCCACGGGGCGCCGTGACTTCACCACTTGGCGAGGCCCGGCCCCAGCGGGGCAGGGCGGGCTCGTCCGCCACGCCATCCAGACGGCAACCTGTCGAGCCCGATGCCGAGGCGTCGCAAAAATGTCGGGCCGGGCTTGAAGCTTTCGAGGCGCTGGCGCAGGATCCGCCCTTTCAACTCAAAGGCACCAGGAGGCCTCCGATGATCGACCACACCGGCGTTGGCGTCAGCGACTACGAGCGCAGCAAGCGCTTCTATACCAACGCACTGGCACCGATTGGCTACACGATGCTGATGGAAGTGCCGAAGGAGTTCACCGGCGGGGTCGGCGTGGCCGGCTTCGGCGAGGCGCCGAAGCCGGATTTCTGGATCCACGGCGGCGAGCCGAACAAGCCGCCGATCCACGTGGCGTTCCGCGTCGACAGCCGCGCACTGGTGGACGCCTTCTACAAAGCCGCCATCGAAGCCGGCGGCACCGACAACGGCCCGCCGGGCCTGCGGCCGCACTATCACAAGGACTACTACGGCGCCTTCGTGCGCGACCCCGACGGCCACAACATCGAGGCCGTCTGCCATCAACCTTAGCCCCACGGCCCCTTCCGGGGCCTGCCCCCGGAAGGGGGCTGAGCCCGGACATGAACAGTCCTGAGGACTGTTCATGCCTGGCGAAGGGGGGCCTCTGGCCCCCCCCGCGGCCTGCAAGACCGCGCACGCCACTTGAAGGGGGCGGCGCTTCGCGCGCCCGTCCATACGGAGCGTTGACTCAGGCCAGGTTGCGCAGCTCCCGCAGCGCGACCGACAGCATCGCCAGATCGGCGTTCTTCGCGTCGGCCAGCTCCAGCAGCACCCGCTGGGCTCGTTCGAGCGCCACCGCGTTGGCCGCTTCCCAGGCGGCCAGCATCTGCGCCGAGCCGCCTTCGCTGGAGCCCAGCACCTCTTGGGTGATCGCGCGCTGCAGGCCGGCCAGATCGTCGCCCAGTGCGTTCTTCGCCAGGCTCTGCCAATGGCTGCTGGCGGGCAATGCGTCGATCTGCTGGCGCAGGCTGGCCAGGCCCAGGCGCGAGGCCACGCCGACGTGCACCTCGCCGACCTCGGTCACATGGCGCTTGGCACCCTCGGCCACTTCGGCGATGTCGAGGGCGGCGTACAGCCCGTCGGCGCTGGCCACGCGGTGGGCCAGCGCGGCCGGCACGCCGGCGGCGACCCAGGCCTGGGCTTGCGGGGAAGACGCGGCCTGCGCGGCCAGCGGCTCGCGCAGAGCCTCGACCGCATCGCGGAAGCGGGTGAAGGTCTGCTCCATCGGCTCGTTCAGGCGCTTGTAGCGCAGGAACCAGGTGGTGGCCCGTGCAGTGAGCCAGCCTTCCTCGATCAGCATCTCGGACTGCACCGCGTCGGGCACCACGTTGTCGAGCGCCTCGACCTGCTGCCACAGCGCCACATGGCCCATCACCTCGCGCGTGCACAGGTAGGCGCGCACGACCTGCGCCGGCTTCGCGCCGGTCTGGTCGGCCAGGCGGTGCACGAAGGTCGAGCCGACGCGGTTGACCATGCTGTTGAGCACATGGGTCGCGACGATCTCGCGCCTGAGCGGGTGGCGCGGGATGTAGCCGGCCATGCTCTCGCGCAGTGCAGCCGGGAAGTAGCGCTCCAGCGCGCTGCCGATCCACGGATCCTCCGGCAGGTCGGACGCGATGATCTCGTCGAACAGCCACATCTTGCAGTAGGCCAAAAGCACCGCGCGTTCGGGCGTGGTCAGCCCGATGCCGTGGGCCGCGCGCTCGGCAATCTCGTCGTCGGTCGGCAGGAACTCGATCGCGCGGTTCAGCCGCCCGGCCTTTTCGAGGAAGCGCATGAAGCGCGCTTCCTGGTCGAGCAGCTTGGCGCCCAGCCGTTGCGTCACCGACAGCACCTGGGTCTGGAAGTAGTTGTCGCGCAGCACCAGCGCAGCGACCTCGTCGGTCATCTGCGCCAGCGTGGAGTTGCGCTGCTTCTCGGTCATCTCGCCGTCGGCGACCGCCAGCCCCAGCAGGATCTTGATGTTGACCTCGTGGTCCGAGGTGTCGACGCCGGCCGAGTTGTCGATCGCATCGGTATTCAGCGAGACGCCGTTTAGCGCTGCCTCGATGCGGCCCAGTTGCGTGAAGCCGAGGTTGCCGCCTTCGCCGATCACCTTGCAGCGCAGCTCGCGGCCGTTGATGCGAATCGCATCGTTGGCGCGGTCGCCCACGTCGGCATGGGTCTGGCTGGTCGCCTTCACATAGGTGCCGATGCCGCCGTTGTAGAGCAGGTCGACGGGCGCCTTCAGGATCGCCGACAACAACTCGGTCGGCGCCAGCCGATCGGCCTCGATGCCCAACGCAGCGCGCGCCTGCGGCGAGATCGGGATCGACTTTTCCGAACGTGCCCAGACGCCACCGCCAGCCGAGATCAGCTCGGCGTTGTAGTCGGCCCAGGACGACCGCGGCAGCTTGAACATGCGCTCGCGCTCGGCGAACGAGGCCGCCGCATCGGGGGTGGGATCGATGAAGATGTGGCGGTGGTCGAACGCCGCGATCAGGCGGATGTGGCGCGACAGCAGCATGCCGTTGCCGAACACGTCGCCCGACATGTCGCCGACGCCGACGACCGTGAAGTCGGTGGTCTGGATGTCGGTGCCGCGCTCGCGGAAGAAGCGCTTGACGCTTTCCCAGGCGCCGCGGGCGGTGATGCCCATGGCCTTGTGGTCGTAGCCGACGCTGCCGCCGGAGGCGAATGCGTCGCCGAGCCAATGGCCGTATTCCTTGCTGACGGCGTTGGCGTAGTCCGAGAAGGTCGCGGTGCCCTTGTCGGCTGCGACGACGAGGTACGGGTCGTCGGCATCGAGCTTGACGACCTGCGGCGGCGGCACGACGGTGGTGCCGTTCAGGTTGTCGGTCAGGTCGAGCAGGCCACGCAGGTAGTCCTGGTAGCAGGCGACGCCTTCCTTCATGAACGCGTCGCGGTCGGTCGACGGTGGCGCCTTCTTCAGCACGAAGCCGCCCTTGGAGCCCACCGGCACGATGACGGTGTTCTTCACCATCTGCGCCTTCACGAGACCCAGCACCTCGGTGCGGAAGTCTTCCGGCCGGTCCGACCAGCGCAGCCCGCCGCGCGCGACCTTGCCGCCACGCAGGTGGATGCCTTCGAAACGCGGCGAGTAGACGAAGATCTCGAACAGCGGCTTCGGCTCGGGCAGGCCCGGCACCTTGGCCGATTCGAACTTGAAGCTGAGGAACGACCGCCGCGGCCCCGGCGCGCCCGAGTGGCCGATGCCGGTGCGCCAAAAGTTGGTGCGCAGCGTGGCCTGGATCAGCGCCAGCAGCTGCCGCAGCACACGGTCTTCCTGCAGATTGCTGACGCGGTCCAGCGCCTGTTCGATCGCGTTGACTTGCGAGGCCGCGGCTTGCTCGTCGCGCCCGTTCGGGTCGAGCCGCAACTTGAACAGATGCACCAGCATGCGGGCGATGCGCGGGTGGGTGGTCAGCGTCGCTTCGACCGCCCCTTGCGACAACGCGAAACCGATCTGCTTCAGGTAGCGCGCATAAGCCCGCAGCACGACGATCTCGTCCGCCGCCAGCCCGGCGCGCAGCACCAGCCGGTTCAGGTCGTCGTTCTCGACCTCGCCGCGGAAGACGCGGGCAAAACAGTCTTCGAACAGCCTGGCCAGCGTCTCGTCTTCGATCTCGTCGGACACCGTCGCCTGCAGATCGAAGTCGTGCAGCGAGATCGAAGCGCCGTCGGCCGTCAGCCTGTAGTTCTGCTCGCCCAGCACGCGCACGCCCATGTGCTCGAGCATCGGCAGGCTGTCGGACAGCACGATCGGCTCGCCGCGGCGATAGACCTTGAACCCCAGTGCCGTGGGGCCGCCACCCAGCGGGCGGTACAACGCCAGCGCCAGCGGCGACGCCGCCGACAGCGAGGCCACGGTGCGCACGTCCGGCACGGCGGCACGGGCCGGCACGCGTTCGCGGTACTCGGGCGGGAAGGCGGTGCTCCAGCCCTTGAACAGCGCGATGCCGCGGGCTTCGCCCTCGGCCTCGGTCAGCGCATCACGCAGACCGTCATCCCAGCGGCGCGCGGCCTCGGCCAGCTTGCGCTCCAGCTCCTTGCGGTCGATGGCGGGGACCTGGCCCGGCGTCGTGCGCACGGTGAAGTGGATGCGCGCCAGCACCGTGTCGCTCAGCAGCACATCGAACTCGGCGCTGGTGCCGGCAAAGGCCTGCATCAGGATGCGCTGGAACTTGATGCGCAGGTCGGTCGCATAGGCCTCGCGCGGCACATAGACCAGGCACGAGACGAACCTGTCGAACGGGTCGCGCCGCACGAACAGGCGCAAGCGCTGGCGGTCGCCGAGCGCGAGGATGCCCAGGGCCGTTTCATACAGCTCGTCGTCAGAAATCTGGAACAGCTCGTCGCGGGGAAAGGTCTCGAGGATGTGCACCAGCGCTTTCGACAAGTGCCCACCCGGCGGCAGGCCGGCGCGGTTGGCGATGGCCTCGACCTTGCCGCGCAGCAGCGGCGTCTCGGCCACGCGGGCGCTGTAGGCGGTGGAGGTGAGCAGGCCGACGAAGCGGTGCTCCCCGATCACCTTGCCGCTCTTGTCGTAGCGCTTGACGCCCACGTAGTCGGTGTAGCCCGGCCGGTGTACGGTCGAGCGCGTGTTGGCCTTGGTGACCACCAGCACCGGCGTCGGCGCATGGGCCAGTTCGCGCGCATTGGCCGGCAGTTGCGACAGGCCCGACGAGGCCTTGTCGGCTTCGGTCTCTCGAAGAACACCGAGCCCGCTGCCCGGCACCAGCCGCAGCGCGCTGTCGCCGGCCAGGTTGACCAGCTCGTGCTGGCGGTAACCCAGCAGCGTCAGGTGGTCGTCGGCCAGCCATTCGAGGAAGGCGCCGCCTTCGGCCACCTGCTCAGCGGGCAGCACGTCGGGCGTCTGGGCCAGCTCGGCGATCGTCTCGTGCAGCCGCGCGACCATCGGCTTCCAGTCTTCGACCGCCGCGCGCACGTCGCTCAGCACATGCTCGATCCCGGCGACCAGGCTGGCCTTCTGCTGTGGGTCGACCAGGCGGTCGATCTCGATGTGCATCCACGATTCGGGCGTGCCGGGGCCGGTATCGGTGCCGGCGCTGATGCCGGTGAGGGTGCCGTCGGCGGCGCGCTCGACACGGTAGATCGGGTGCACGATGAGGTGCAGCGTCAGCCCCTGGCGGTTGATCTCGGCAGACGTCGAATCGACCAGGAAGGGCATGTCGTCGTTGACGATCTCGATCACCGTGTGGCGCGAGGCCCAGCCGTTTTCGGCCACCGTCGGGCTCAGCACCCGCACCTTCGGGCCGCCAGGGCTGCGGGTGGCGCCGAACTGCCAGTGCGACAGCAGCGCGCCGGCGAGGTCTTCGGACGTTCGCTCGGCCAGGTCGTCGGCGTCGAGCTGGCGGAAGCATTCGCGCGCAAAGCCCTCGAACAGTGCGCGGCGCTCTGGCGCCAGTCGGGCCGCGGCCAGGGACAGCACGGCAGCCAGTCGGTCGTGCCGCAGCGAATCGGTGGAAGCGCTCATTCTTCGGGTCTCCGTCTTTGTTTTCTTGCCGGCAGGTGCCATCCCTGCCGGCCCGCAGCTTACGCCCGCTGCGAAGGTTCAGGAGTTTCCCCGAGAACGGCCCGACACCGCCTACGGCGAAAGTGCACGCCGCCGCCGGCGCCAGCCGCCCGTGGTCAACCATGCGATGGCACGGAACAGCGTTGACCAGGCATCGTGGATCGCCTGAGCCCGCAGCCGCGTCGCTTCGGCCTGGGCCAGGGTGATCAGCCGTGCGCGTTCGGGCGCGGTCAGCCGGGGGAAGAGGGTGTCGTTGCGCATGGTGTCGGCCTCGGTTCTTGTCGGTGAGGGCACTCTAGGCAGCGGGCTTCGGGCCGGAAACGGCACACCGACCAAAGCCGTTTTGCAGTCGCCGCAACACCGATCGCGCAGCGAGCCGGCCTACCATCGCAACGATGGACGATCTGGCCTTCGACGACCTGAAGCTTTTTGCCCGCGTGGCCGCACTGGGCACGCTGTCGGCGGTGGCGCGTGAGCGTGATGTGCCGGTGAGCCAGGTCTCGCGTGCCCTGTCGCGGATCGAGAAGACCTGTGGCGCGCGGCTGATCCACCGCTCGACACACGGCCTGGCCTTGACGGCCGAGGGCGAGACCTTTCTCGGCTACTGCCAGCGCCTGACAGGCACGCTCGAAGCGCTGGAGGGCGAGTTCGCGGCCCAGGCGCGCGAGGCCAGCGGGCTGGTGCGCGTGGCGGCCAGCACGGTGATTGCGCAGTACCTGCTGCTGCCCAGCCTGGCTGCGCTGAACGAGCGCCATCCGGCGCTGCGGATCGAGCTGGAGGTCAGTGACCGTCTGGCCGACATGGCACGCGACGGTATCGACATCGCGATCCGCACCGCCACGACGCTGCCCGAGACGATGGTCGCGCGCCAGATCGGCACGTTGGGCCGCGCGCTGTATGCATCACCGACCTACGCCGACAACGTCGGCCTGCCGAGTCACCCCGATGAGTTGCACCGCCACCGCCTGATCACCAACACCGCAGCGCCGCAGCTGAACCACTGGCCGTTCGTCGTCGGCGGCGATCCGATCAAGCTGGTGGCCGACGGTTTCTGGCGCACCAACGACACCGGCCTGGCCGCCAACATGGTGTTGCAGGGCCTGGGCATCGGTCGTTTGGCGACGGTGGCGGCCGATCCGCTGGTGCGCGGGACGCGGTTGGTGCCGGTGTTGGCGGCTTTCGTCGATCCGCAGTCGGTGCCGATCTACGCGGTGATGGCGAGTGCCCGGCAGCGGCTGCCGAAGATCCGGGCCTGCATCGAGTTCTGGGCGGAATGGGTTCGCGGCACGTCGTCCGCCTGAAGACGGATCAGGTACGGATCACCGAGATGTGCTCGGTGCCGCTCTCCGGCAGCCACACTTCGCCCGGCCGGCCGAGAATCTGGCGCACGCTCGCGGCTTCGCGAGGCATCGGGAAGCGCTCGAACTGTTCGCTGGCCGGGTCGAACCGCAGCACCGCATTGCCACCGAAGTCGCTGACCCACACGTGGTCGCGGCCGTCGACATAGACAGCATAGGTGCGCGGAGCATCGCCCGGCAGCTTCCATTGGCGCCAACTCTTGTCCTTCGGATCGTGCATCGAGAGCTGGCCGCTGTTCCATTCGCTGACCCAGATCCGGCCGCGGCTGTCGCTCCAGACGCGGCGCGCGCCCTGGTTCTTGGTCGGTGGCTCGACGATCGTCGATTCGCCGCCGCGCCGGTCGACCTTGGCAATGAACGAGCCGGCCAGTGAGCACCACCAGATGTCGCCGGCCGGTGTCGTGCAGATCCCATATGGCCCGCGGCCGCGCGGCGCATCCTTCACGCGGATGTCGCCACGCGCCACGTCGAGCCGGCCCACGATGCCGCTCTGGCCGGTGAACCACAGCACGCCGTCACCGTCGAAGGCGCAGGTGTTCAGGTTCGCGTACGGTGCGCCGTCGGGCAGGGGGAAGCGACGCACCTCGCGGTCCGGCCAGCCGACGCGCACGATGGCGCCCTGGCCGCCATCGGTGATCCACGCCGCCTTGTCCGGCCCCTGGATCACGCCGTGCGGCGCGGAGTTGGGGCCGAGTGCCACCAACTCGACACGTGCGCTCTTCGGATCGAACCAGCCGAGGTGGCCGCTGCGCTGCGCGGTGAACCAGACGCCGCCATCGGGCGCCGGTGCCACGTCGTGAATGCCGGTGCGCTCAGGCGTGCGCAAGGGCCAGGACTGCAGCGCCGCCGCACCCGGGGTGGCGGCCAAGGCCGGCCAGTGCAGTGGCACCGACAGCAGTGGTGTGCTGAGCAATTGCAGGCCGTGGCGACGGGTGACCAAGGGCATGGCGCATCTCCTGCTGTCGCCACTAATCCGGCGGCGGGGTGCAGTGTGACGCGGTTCGCGTCCGCATGCTCGCTGCGTGGACTCAGCCGATCGAAGCGCAGCTCGACCGCGAACGGTTCATCGGGGCGTTCATCGTCGGTTGGTTTCGAGCCGGTTGTCGCAATCGTCTTGCAGGTCGCGCTGAAACTCGCGCAGCCAGGCCCAGGCCAGGCGGTTGATGTGGGCCGGGGTTTCGATCAGCGCCATGGCGTTTTCCTGACCCGGTGCTTCCTTCACCGCCGGCGCGGCAATGGCGCTGCCGCAGCCCACGCTGCAGGCCGCCGTGCAGCCCAGGGTGGCAAGCCAACGCCGGGAGCGTCGGACGCGGGGTTGGCGCGCCAGTCGAAGTTTTCGAATCGGCGTGATACGAAGCTTTCGAAATTGGTTCATACGAAATCACGCAAGGCGGGCAGAAGTGACGGCAGCAGTATACGTTTGAGGCCAGAAGTGAGAATGCTTGCCTTGGTAAAGGCTTGTTCGATTCGGGTAAACACCTCTTTTCGTGAAATCGATTTCGAAAAGTTTTATCGAGAAAATGCTTTCCTTATATTTCTTTTTGTTTTCTTTCTTTGTCGTTTTGAATTTTCACCGCGGTGATGCTGGCCGGGCATCCAGGCGGCGCGTCGACAGGCGGTCGGGCCTGGGCGCCCAGTCGACGCCTGTCACCCAGCGCGTCATGCCGGCCACGTCACCCGCGCGACGAGCCCGCCGCCTTCGCGCGGCAACAGATCGAAGCGGGCACCGTGCGCCTTGGCAACCCGGTCGGTGATCGCCAGCCCGAGGCCGGCGCCGGCGGGGCCGCCGCGCGCCTGGTCACCGCGGGCGAACGGCTCTTTCAGCGCTTCGACGCGAGCAGCCTCGATGCCCGGCCCACGGTCGCGCACCTCGAGCCACAGCGCGCCGTGCTGTTCGCCGGTGGCCACTTCGATCGGCGGTGCGCCATGGCGCTGGGCGTTGACGACCAGGTTCAGCACCAGCCGCACGACGCCGTGTGGCCGCATCGCGCGCAACGGCAGCGGGCTCAATCGAAGCTGCACGTCGTCATGCGGACACAGCGCCAATGCCTCGTGTACCAGCACGTTCAGGTCGGCTTCGACCAGCGGTTCGCGCTCGCCCTGGCTGCTGCGCATGAAATCGAGAAAGCGGCTGAGCAGCCTGTCCATCGCCTCGATGTTGCGGTTGACCGTGGCCAGCAGTTCGGCCTCCGCACGGCCGTCGAGCATTTCGGTGGCCAGTCGCATCTTGGCCAGCGGCGTTCGCAGGTCGTGCGACAGCCCGGCCAGCATCAGCGCCCGTTGGCGCTCGCTTTGCGCGAGGCTGGCCACCATGTCGTTGAAGGCCTGCGAGACGCTGGCGATCTCGCGCGGGGTGTCCACCGGCAGCGGCTCGGGCCGCTCACCGCGCCCCAGTGCGGCCGAGGCCCTGACCAGTGCGTTCAGCGGCCGGTTGATGCGGCGCTGGATCGCCCAGGCCCCGATGATCGCCAGCAACGCGGTGGCCAGGCTGGCCGCGATCCAGGCGGTCGAGACCACAGGCGCCGGTGGCAAGCCGGGCAACGTGACCCAATGAGGCTGGTCGTCGATGGCCAGTCGCACCTGCACCAGGCGACCTCCCGGGTGCCGCCACTGCAGCGTGCGGCCGGTTTGTGCCCAGCGCTCGGCCAGCTGATCCAGGAACACGCGCTGCAGCCGGGTGGCACGCCAGCTGTGAAGCTCTTGCGCCGGCCCCTCGCTGCGATCCACCGCCTGTTGCACCTGGGCGTTGAAGCGTTCGACGAACAACCGCCGCTGCTCGACTGGCAGCGTGGCCAAGCCACTTTCGATGGCCTGCAGCTCGCGCACCGTACTTTCCATCAGCAACGTCGTGCGAGGCAGTGTTACCAGGGTCCGAAACAGCCAGGCGCTGCCGAGCTGGCCGACGAGGATCAACGCGACGATCAGCAGCAGGTTGCGCTGGAACAGCGTGCGCGGCAGCCAGGCCATCGTCAATCGCCGCCGGGTGTGCTGCCGCCATCCGGCACGAAGACATAACCACGGCCCCACACCGTCTGGATGTGGCGCGGTGTCGAAGGGTCTTCCTCGATCACCCGCCGCAGGCGCATCACCTGCGCATCGATGCTGCGGCTGGTCACCTCGTGCTCGCGGTCCTGGCCCTTGACGAGTTCGATCAGCTTTTCGCGGCCCAGGGCGCGGTTCGGGTTCATCACCAGGGCGTGCAGCAACTGGAACTCGCCGGTGGTCAGCGCCACCGGCTCACCGTCGCGTTCGAGCTGGCGCCGCGCGGCATGCAGCGTGTAGCGGCCGAAGTGCACCGGCTGGTCGCCGAGCGGGCCGCCGTGCGCACCGAGCAGTTTCTGCCGCCGCACCATTGCCTGGATGCGTGCCAGCAGCTCGCGCGGGTTGAAGGGCTTGGGCAGGTAGTCGTCGGCGCCCATCTCCAGCCCGATGATCCGGTCGATCGGGTCGCCGCGTGCCGTCAGCATCAGGATCGGCACCGTCTCGCCGGCATGGCGCAGGCGCCGGCACAGCGACAGGCCATCTTCGCCCGGCATCATCACGTCCAGCACCAGCACGTCGAAGCGTTCACGCACCAGCAGCCGCTCGGCCGACGCGGCGTCGTGCACCGCCCGCACCTTCAGCCCCTGCTCACCGAGGTAGCGCTGCAGCAGCCCACGCAATTCGGCCTCGTCGTCGGCAATCAGCACCGTGATCGGGGTCTCGCTCATGGCGCCGATGTTAGGAGCGGGCAGCCGCCCGGCGCCCAGCCGCACGGCGGCGAAGTGATGACAAACGATGACAGCGGCCTGCCGCGAGCCCGCGCTTCGCAGAGCGTGACCTTCGCCATCGGCCATCTCTGGAAGCCCGTTCCCGGCACATTTGCCCGCAAAGCCGGTCGCCGACGTCATTCTTTGACAGAGATCAACCTCCCTTCACCCGTGCGTCCAACAGCGCATGAGCGCCCTACAGGAGCTTGTGGGTGATCCGAAAGCTTGTGGGTAGCCCTCCCAAGGGCGCTTCACCATTGACGGACCCTATGTTCAAACGCCTTCGCCTCGGGACGCGCCTTTTGCTGGCCTTCGCCACGATGATCCTTCTGGGCGCCATGGTCGCTGCGTCCGGAATCCATGGGCTGCTCCGCCTCAACGACGCGAGCGAGTCGCTCTATGAACGGGAGCTGCTGGGCATCTCTTACGTCAAGGAGGCGAACATCAATTTGATCGCCATGGGTCGCGCCCGGGCGCAGTTCGCCCTGGCTGGCACTGAGCAGGAACGCCAGGCTTCGCTGCAAGTCTTCAAGCAATCGGTCGAAGGCCTGCGGTCCTGGCTCGACAAAGCGCGCCCGTTGTTCTACCTGGCGAAGGGAAAAGAGGAACTGGCCAAGCTCGACTCCCTGATCGAGCAGCTGATCCCGCAGGCGGATGCGTATTTCGCTGCGGTATCCAAGGTGGCGCTGACAGCTGCCGACCCTGATCTGAGCCGGTTGGACCAATCCGTTCGCCAGCGCAACAAGAGCGTTGACGAGCAGCTCGCGGTGCTCACGAAACTGAAGGAGCAGAACGGTGCAAGAGCCGCAGAAGAAGGCAGGCAGGAGTTCCGTTTCATCAGCCTGCTGATGCTGATACTGACGGGCGTTTCTGCCATCAGTGGCATCACGATCGGCGTTCTCATCACGCGTGGCGTCACGCGGTCGCTCGGCGGTGAGCCGGAGGCCGTTGCACGGGCCGCCAGCGAAGTCGCCGCAGGCAACTTGAACGCCGCCATCGACACATCGCGCGCCGTTCCGGGCAGCGTGGTAGCGGCCATGTACGAAATGCAGCGATCACTGCGCCGCCTTGTGAGCCAGGTGCGGGCGAGCAGCGACAGCATCGCCACCGGTTCGTCACAGATCGCCGGCGGCAATGCCGACCTGAGCCAGCGTACTGAAGAGCAGGCCAGCAACCTGCAGCAGACCGCGGCCTCGATGGAGCAGCTCATGGCCACGGTGAAGACGAACGCCGATACAGCGCACCAGGCCACGCAGCTGGCCGGGTCGGCGTCGGCCGCGGCCGGCCATGGCGGCCTCGTCGTCGGGCAGGTCGTGCAGACGATGGGGGGCATCACCGAATCGAGCAAGAAGATGGCCGACATCATCGGGGTCATCGACGGCATCGCATTCCAGACCAACATCCTGGCATTGAACGCGGCCGTCGAAGCCGCGCGCGCCGGGGAACAGGGCCGTGGGTTCGCCGTGGTGGCCAGTGAGGTGCGCACGCTTGCACAGCGCTCGGCCGCGGCCGCCAAGGAGATCAAGTCGCTGATCGTTGACAGCGTCGAGAAGGTCGAGTCGGGCAGCCACCAAGTGGCCCAAGCCGGCCGGGCGATGGACGACATCGTGGCACAGGTCAAGCGCGTCAGCGACCTCATCGAGGAGATCAGCTCGGCCACGATCGAGCAGACGCAGGGCATCGGGCAGATCGGCGATGCGGTGACCCAGCTCGACCAGGTCACCCAGCAGAACGCCGCGTTGGTGGAAGAGAGCGCCGCTGCCGCCGAGAGCCTGCATCAGCAGGCGGCCAGTCTGGTCGACGCCGTGGGCGTCTTCGTGATCGGCGATCACGATGAGCTTGCCATGCCGCCGCAAGCGCCCGGGTCGGGCCCCACAGCGCGCACCGTTGCCAAGGCCGTGCAGCAGCCGGGGCGCCTGGTATCGGCGGGGGCGCTCAGCAAGCCAGCCGTGCGATCGTGAAGGCGCCGAGTGCGCAGCTGAACAAGCCGACGCCTGCCTGCAGCACCCGGTGCAGGCGGGTCAGGCGCCGGGCAGACCGCTGCAGCGGCAGCGCGATGACCGCCGACAACACCGCCATGCCGGCGATCGAGCCGAGCCCGAACAGCGCGACGTAGCCCAGCCCCAGCGCCGGTGCCGGCGTGGCCTGCAGACTCATCAGCACCAGCGCAGCCGAGCCGGCCAGCCCGTGCATCATGCCGACCGCCAACGCGCGCAGCGGCCAGCGGCCGGGGTGCGCATGCACAGGCGCCGACGCCTGCACTGTGTGGGTGCCTGCCGCCTGCGCATGTTGGTGCAAGTGGCGGTGGATGCGGTCGCACCAGAGGCGGCGCAGCACGTCGGCGCCCAACAGCACGAGCATCATGCCGACGCCGGTTTCCAACCCGCGCTCCAGCGCCGGCGAAACCACCTGGCCCAGCACCAACAGCATTCCGGCAAAGGCGAGCAGCGTCAGCGTGTGGCCCAGTCCCCAGGCCATCCCGTGGCGCACCGCCTGCCGCCAGCCGGTGGGGCGGGTGGCCAAGGTGGCGACTGCCGCCAAGTGGTCGGCTTCGGTCGCGTGCTGCACCCCGAGCAGCAGGCCGATGAAAAGGATCGACAGGGCGGTCATTCGACGACGCCCTGCAAGCCCTATGCCGGTGCGGGCTCGGCCGGCAGGCGCGAGGCCTCGATCTGGCCCATCAACCACTGCAGCCCGGCCAGGTGCTGCTGGTCGTGGCTGCACAGGTAGTGCACCAGGCCGCGCAGCGTCACCGGGCCGTAGCCTTCGAACAGCGCGGTGCGGTCGAACTGCGCGGGCGTCAGGCTGCCCAGCAGCGCCACGGTCTGCGCGCGGGCCCGGCGAAAGTCAGCCAACACGTCGGCGGCGTTCGCATCGCCGTAGCGGCGCTCCTTCGCGAGCCCGTCGGTGTCCAGCGAGACGAGAGTCGGGTGGTTTTCGCGCAGCGTGCGCTGCAGGCGGACCTGGTAGCCGTCGACCTCGATGTCGCGCACATGGCAGACCTGCTCGATGGCGGTCAGCGGCTCACTGGGCACGCCTGCCCACGATGGCGGCGTCCAGTGCTTGAATTCGGCCGGCACGGCGGCGTAGTGCGCTTCCAGTTGCTGCGGAAAGGCAGCCAGCGCCTGCAAGGTGATCGGGTGCATGCGAAGAAGACGGCGAGGCCGTCGGAAGAAGGGGCGGGCCACTGTAGCGTGGCACCGTTGACCTTGCGTCCCGTGGGTTCGTGCGGGTGCGGCGACGGTCCGGGGTGCTGACGCACGGCCGCGCCGGCCGCGTCAGCTTTCTTGCAGGGGCGATGCCAGTTCGGCCGGCGCCGGCGTGCTGGGCGACGGCGCAGACAGGCGCCGCACGGCCTGAACGAAGCGGGTCAGCGTTGGCGAGCAGGCCCCGGCCGCCAGCCGGATGTCGATCAGCTGGAAGCGGCCGCGCTTCGCCCGCGCACTCGCCAGCGCCGCGGTCAACTCGCCGCGTGTCGTGACCAGGTGGCCATCGCCACCGAGCCCTGGCGCCATTTGCGCGAAGTCCCAGCGGCCCAAGTCGTTGAAGTGCGCTCTCGGCTCGAAGGCGCGCAGCATCTCCCAGCCGGCGTTGTTGAAGACCAGCACGATCGGGTCCCATCCATTGCGCGCGGCGTTGCCCAGTTCCCAGCCGGTCATCTGGAACGCGCCGTCCCCGACCAGGATGATGGGCCGTTCGGCCGTCGCCGCCTGAATCCCCAGGCCGGCAGGGACGCCGTAGCCCATGGTGGCGTAGTAGCCGGGCGCGACCAGCGGCGTCGGGCCGATGTCCATGGCCGTGAACAGGCAGTCGCCCACGTCGCAGGCGATCGGCATCTCGCCGTGCTCGGCCATCAGCGCATTGACCGCATCGGCGACGTCGGCCGGCCGCACCGCCGAGGCTGGGTCGACCGGCGCACGCTGGCCGGCGGCAGGTGTGCACGCCTGCCGGCGTGGCGCCACGGCGCGCGGGGGCACGCGTTCCAGCAACGCGTCCACCAGCGCCGCCAGTGCCACGTCGTGGTAGACGTGGTGACCCATCGACACCTGGCCACCCAACGCCAGGATCGCGCGGCGGAAATCGATGCGTCGCGCCGAGACCGCGAAGTTGGTGTCCGACAGGATGACGCCGAGCAGCAGCAGGCCGTCGGACTCTTCAACCGCCGTCGACAGCGCCGGATCGCCGGCCAGGCCGAGGTAGGTGCCTTCGAGGGCGACGTCCGCTTGCGCCAGCAGGCCGCGGCCCATGAAGGTCGTGACCACGGGGATGGCCAACCGGCGGGCCAGCGCAGCGACACGCGCCTCGAGGCCGTAGCGCCGCACTTCGACGCCGACCATCAGCATCGGCCGCTTGGCCGCGCGCAAGCGATCCAGCAGTTCGTCCGCGCAGGCGGCCAAGGTCAGCGTATCCGACGGTTCCGTCATCGGGGCCGGGACCGCCGCGCAAGCGCGCAGTGGCATGTCGCGTGGGATTTCGAGGTACACCGGGCGCGATTCGCGCAGGGCGGCGTCCAGCACGCGAGCGATTTGCGCTGGCGCCTGGCGGGCGTCGTCCAGCCTGGCTTGGTCGACTGTCAGCTCCGCGAAGACCCGCCACTGCGAGTCGAGCGTCTTGACCTGGTGATGGAGCATGAAGCCGCTGCTGGCCTCCTGAGCGGCCGGCGCCCCCGACAACACCACCAGCGGCACACGCTCGGCATAGGCACTGGCCACTGCATTGACCAGGTTGAAGGCACCGGCGCCATAGGTGACGGCGGCCACGCCCAGACCACCGCGTACGCGTGCCGCGGCGTCGGCGGCAAAGCCCACGGCCGGCTCGTGCGACAAGGTGTACAGCGGCAACCGGCGGCAGCGTTCGATCTCGAGAAACAACGGCAGCGCGAAATCCCCAGGGATGCCGAAGACCTCGGTCGCGCCGCGGCGCGCCAGTGCTTCAAGCAGCTGTTCGGTAAGGGTCATGCTCAAGGCGATTCGATGGTGTGGTAGACGATCGGCAGCATGGGCATCCCGGCGTTTCGCTCATGGCGAAGCGCCGCATGCCCGACCACCCAAGGCCATTGGATCGACGGTCCGCCCTCGCGGCCTTGACGCAGCACAAACGCATCCTCGGCCCATTCGGGTTGCGCGCCGACGCGGAGCGGCCGGTGCGTCGCGCATTGATGTAGCGCAGGAAGTGTGCGAACAGCCGGCGTCACCTGCCGATGACTCGCCACGGGCTCACTGCGCAGGTCCGCCGGGGGTCGTCAGCGTCCATTGCGCGTGCGCATCGAGACCTGGGTCAGGCCCTCGAAGGCGCACAGGTCGAGCAGGTGGACGACCTCCTGGTAGGCGGCCTGCGTGTCGCCATCGATACGGATCGGCTGCGCCGGGTTGCGCACGGCCGCGGCGTGCAGCCGTTCGCGCAGCACCACCTTCGTCACCCGTTCGCGGCCCCAGTACACGCCGCCCTTCGCGTCGACGCCGAGCACCAGCACGTCGGGTGCCGCGGTGGCCTTGTCCAGCGACACCGCAGACTGAGGCAGCGTGATCGGCAGTTCGGTCAGCGGCTTGTTGTCGTCCTGGTGCTTGAACGACGTGGCCACCATGAAGAACATCAGCAGAAAGAAGATGCAGTCGATCAGCGCGATCAGGTTGATCTCGGGCTGTTCGTCGTCGCCGATATCGATGCGCATCAGTGGCTCCCGCTGCGCACGCAGGCGTCGAACACCCGCTCGAGCTGCTCTTCCAGCGCCAGGCCCAAGGTGACCAGCCGGTGGCGGAAGAAGTGGTGCAGCGCCAGCGCAGGCAGTGCCACGGCCAGGCCCGCGGCGGTGTTGAGCAGCGCCTTCGAGATGCCACCGGCCAGCAGCGACGCATCACCCATGCCACCGGTGAACGCGATGACGTGGAACGATTCGATCATGCCGATCACCGTGCCGAGCAGGCCGACGATCGGTGCGACGGTGGCTACCACCGCAAGCGGATAGGCGCGCTGCTGCTGCGCGCGCAGCTGCCGCGAGGCGAACTCGCCGGCCCGCGTCGACAGCTCGTCGACCGACCAGCGTGCGCGGTGCGCCAGCACGAAGCGCAGTGCGCGGGACAGCACGCTGTCGCGTTGCTTCAGCAGTTGCTCCAGCTCGTCGAACCGGCCGGCCTGCCACAGCGGCACCACCTCGTCGACCAGCGTTGCCGGCACGACCGCGCTGGCACGGAAGCGATGAAAGCGTTCGAGCGCGACGGCGATGGCCAGCACCGACAGTGCGGCGATGACCCAGATGCCGGCGCCGCCGGCGGCCAGTTGTTCGAGAAAGTTGAATTGCACGGTCAGGCCTTCGTGAAATGAACGCGGGAATGGAAAGAGAACGTCATGGCGCCAGCACCACCGAGAAGAACGCGCGGTCGCGGTCGTTGAACAGCTTGACGAGCAGCCGGTGCGTGCCGCGCGCCAAGTGCACGCGGCGATGCCCTTCAGCCAGCGCGAGGCTCGCCACCTGCTCGTC
>NZ_DASUNH010000063.1:0-2434 GCF_036277275.1 Ideonella sp.
GCTGACGGCGGCCCCAGTCTTCCACGCGGTGCACCTTGCCACCACCATTGGTGACCAGGGCCTTGTAGCGTTCCAGCATGGCCGGAACCTGTTCGCTTTGATCCGGATGGATCAGCAGAATGATCTCGTAGTGACGCATAACACTCCTTGTGGATTCCGTGGATGGAAGCCGCCCAGCGCGTCAAAGCCAGTGCGGCAAAGGGAAAGCCCGCGATCATAACAGAAAGGCCCGGGTTCCCCCGGGCCTTTGTTTGGCGGTTTGACGCGGTCAGCGGATGGCGGCAAGCCGCGTCCAGGTTTCGATCACCGAATCGGGATTCAGCGAGATCGAAACGATGCCCTCGGCGGCCAGCCAGTCGGCGAAATCGGGGTGGTCGCTGGGGCCCTGGCCGCAGATGCCGACGTACTTGCCCGTGGCCCGGCAGGCGGCAATGGCGCGCGAGATCATGGCCTTGACGGCCGGGTCGCGCTCGTCGAAGTCGTCCGCGAGTTGCTCCAGGCCGGAGTCGCGGTCCAGACCCAGGGTGAGCTGGGTCAGGTCGTTCGAGCCGATCGACATGCCGTCGAAATGCTGCAGGAACTGCTCGGCCAGGATCGCGTTGCTCGGCACTTCGCACATCATGATCAGGCGCAGGCCGTTCTGACCACGCTTCAAGCCCCGGCCCGCGAGCAACTCGGCCACGCGCTCGGCCTGGCGCACGGTGCGCACGAAGGGCACCATGATCTCGACGTTGGTCAGGCCCATGTCATTGCGCACGCGCTTGAGCGCCTCGCACTCCATGCCGAACGCATCGGTGAACTCGCCACTGATGTAGCGCGAGGCGCCGCGAAAGCCCAGCATCGGGTTCTCTTCGTCCGGCTCGTAGCGCGAACCACCGATCAGTTTCTTGTATTCGTTGGACTTGAAGTCCGACAGACGCACGATCACCGGCTTGGGCCAGAAGGCCGCTGCGATCGTCGCCACCCCTTCGGCCAGCTTGTCGACGTAGAAGGCGCGCGGCGACGCATGGCCGCGGGCCACCGACTCGACCGCCTTCTTCAGGTCGGGGTCGACGTTCGGGTAGTCGAGGATCGCCTTCGGGTGGACGCCGATGTTGTTGTTGATGATGAACTCGAGCCGCGCCAAGCCGACGCCGGAGTTGGGCACCTGGGCAAAGTTGAAAGCGAGCGTCGGATTGCCGACGTTCATCATGATCTTGATCGGGCAGTACGGCATTTCGCCGCGCGTGACCTCGGTCACCTCGGTGTCCAGCAAGCCGTCGTAGACGTGGCCGGTATCGCCCTCGGAACAGGCGACCGTGACCAGCGCACCGTCGTGCAGCGTCTCGGTCGCGTCGCCGCAGCCGACCACCGCCGGGATGCCCAACTCACGGGCGATGATCGCCGCATGGCAGGTGCGACCGCCACGGTTGGTCACGATCGCGCTGGCGCGCTTCATCACCGGCTCCCAGTTCGGATCGGTCATGTCGGTGACCAGCACGTCGCCGGGCTGCACACGCTCCATCTCGGCGATCGAGCTGACCAGGCGGACCGGGCCGGTGCCGATCTTCTGGCCGATCGCACGGCCTTCGGCCAGCACGGTCGAGTGACCCTTGAGCTTGTAGCGGTGCTCGACCTGGCCCTCGGCCTGGCTGCGCACGGTTTCCGGGCGGGCCTGCAGGATGTAGAGCTTGCCGTCGATGCCGTCCTTGCCCCACTCGATGTCCATCGGGCGACCGTAGTGCTTCTCGATGATCAGCGCGTACTTGGCCAGCTCGGTCACGTCGGCGTCGTTCAGCGAGTAGCGGTTGCGCTGCTCGGGCGGCGTGTCCACCGTCTTCACCAGCTTGCCGGTCGCAGCCTTTTCGGCCGGCGTCGCGAATTCCATGCGGACCAGCTTCGAGCCCAGGCCGCGGCGGATGACGGCCAGCTTGCCGGCTTCCAGCGCCGGCTTGTGCACATAGAACTCGTCCGGGTTCACGGCGCCCTGCACCACGGTCTCGCCCAGTCCGTAGCTGGAGGTGATGAACACCACGTCCTTGAAGCCGGATTCGGTGTCGATCGTGAACATCACGCCGGCCGAGCCCAGGTCGGAACGGACCATGCGCTGCACACCGGCCGACAGCGCCACGTCCGAATGCGCGAAGCCCTTGTGGACGCGGTAGCTGATCGCGCGGTCGTTGTAGAGCGACGCGAAGACCTCCTTCATCTTGTGCAGCACGTCGTCAATGCCGTGCACGTTGAGGAAGGTCTCTTGCTGGCCGGCGAACGATGCGTCCGGCAGGTCTTCGGCAGTGGCCGACGAGCGAACAGCCCAGGTGGCGTCCGGCGAGCCGGCCACCACGCGGTCGTATTCGGCACGCACCGCCGCCTCGAAAGCCGGCGGGAACGGCGCGTCGGTCACCCATTGGCGGATCTCGGCGCCGGCCTCGGCCAACGCGCGCACATCGTCGGT
>NZ_DASUNH010000064.1:0-2076 GCF_036277275.1 Ideonella sp.
CGTGTCCTGTGCGAATTCGGTTCGGAAAGGGGCACGAACCATCGATTTAGAGCGGTCACCGATCAGGTTGAATAGCCTGAATTCCGGAAGAGGTTCCGGCACTCGTCCGGGCCGTAGAGCTTGAGGATATGTCCAATGGCATTCCAGAGGCCGTCGCGGGTGCGCTCGCCGGCCTTTCGGAGCAGCGCCTTGAGTTTGGCGAAGGCCTGCTCGATCGGGGTGAGGTCGGGGCTGTAGGGCGGCAGGTAGAGCACCTTAGCCTGGCGGTTTTCGATCGCTTCCCGGATGCCGGCGACCTTGTGGCAGGGCAGATTGTCCAGGACGACGATATCGCCCGGGCTCAGGGTTGGGGCGAGGATCTGCTCAATGTAGCCGCGGAAGATGTCACCGTTCACGGCGCCATCGAGCACGTAAGGGGCGGTGATGCCGGTGGTGCGCAGGCCGGCCACAAGGGTGGTGGTTTTCCGGTGACCGTGGGGCACTGGCGCCAGCAGGCGCAGGGCACACCGGCCAAGCCGCCGCGTCATGTTGGTGGTCGCCGAGGTCTCGTCGAGGAACACCAGACGTTCCGGGTCGAGTGCGGGCTGGCGCCGGATGAAGGCGTGGCGGGCCTCGGCCACGTCAGGACGCTGCTGCTCAGCGGCGTGCAGGCTTTTTTTCCAGAACGGCAAAGCTTACTTGGCGGCGGCATATTGAGCTTCCAGCTTGCGCAAATAAGCTTCGGGATCTCGTCTGAAGCGGCTTCCTCTGGTTCGTTGCAGCCGGCGTGCTGCGATGTCGGCGCGCATCGCTTGCCAGCGGGTCCGATCGACAGCGGCCAGATCGCTGGCGTCCAGCGGTGCGAGGTGGGAGGTCACCGAGGCGACCAGGCGCGCCGGGCCGCGCACCACGGTCGCCGAGGAAGCCGAGCGTCTGCCGGTGGTGCGCCGCTGGCAGTAGCGGTAGGAACCGAACAAGCCTTCCAGCCCGTTGTTGGTGCCCGGCAGGTCGGCGACGGCATGGCAGTGGAACAGGCCGGGCCGGTAGCTGCGGGTTACTTTCAAGAAGTGGTCGACGCCGTCTGCCAAGTCGCCGGCGCACGCGCGGTGTCGGCACAGGGCGCCGCACAGGCCATCCAGCCGCCGGGCCACCGCGGGCGCCGGCAGCGCCTCGGTGTTGTTCAGGATGTGCGCGGCCCGGTGCACCCAGCCGAAAGCTCTCTTGATGTTCGGCCACAGCGGTGCGGTTTCCTGCAGGGCGCGGCCGATCAGGCGGTTCAAATCCTGGATTGGCTTGGTGGCCCCCCTTTTTTGTCGACGCGCTGGAGGCTGTCCGCCACGGCCTCCAGCCGGGCCTTCAGCTTCAGCCCGCCGGCGTCGAGCGGCGCTCGGCCGTCATCGGTCACGGCGCTGCGCACCGCCGCGCAGTAGCCGTGGACCAGATCGGCTTCGGCATCCTGGCGGCCCTCGACGGCCCGCTCGATCGGCCGGATCCCGCGGATCCGTTTCTTCAGCTCCTTCTTGGCGTGTCGGTCGGCCTCGAAGATCGGATGCGCCGCCTCGCGCAGATAGTGGAAATGGCACAGCTGGTGCGGCACCCCGGGCAGGGCCCTGGCCACCGCGGTGCGGATCGAGCGCTGGCCGTCACTGACCACGCCGGTCACCGGCACGCCGACGCTCTCGGCCGCCTGGCACAGCAACGGCGTGAGATCCGCGGCGGTGCTCGACAGCAGCGCACGGGCCAGCACCACCGTGCCGGAGAGGCAGTCGCGGATCACCCAAAGTACCTCGTGCCCAACCTCGGGCTGCAAGCCGTCGATCGCCAGCACGACCCGGCCCTGGTCGGCGAAGCGCGTCCGCAAGTGACCGGGGTCGGTCATGGCCGTCGCGACCAATTCGTCATACCGGTCGAGCAGGTTGGTGACGCTGCGCTCCGAAATCATCACGCCGCGCCGGACCAGCTCGGCATGGATCTCCGGCACGCTGGCCCGGGTGACGTAGCGCAGCCGGCCGACCAAGGCGATGAGGTCAAGGCCGAACTCTTGCTGCGGCAACACGATGGCGCCTTCGGCTTCCGGTCGAAACGCACGGTGGAACC
>NZ_DASUNH010000065.1:0-35673 GCF_036277275.1 Ideonella sp.
GCCGAGCTGCGCGCGATCGAAGGCAACTGGCCGAAGATCAAGTTCCACGCGCTGCGCGAGCACGCGGGGCTGGTGTTTCAGAAGCGATTGGAGGGGTGACGGCGATCGACGGCGCTGTTCAGTAGGCGCTGATTTCGATTCCCATCAGGCGCGCCTCGGGCTTGAACGCCGTCGTGCTGCGCGGTGATTCGGGGTAGAAGATGCTGGTGTAGTCGACCCGAAAGTGCATCCGCGGCGACGTCGCTTTGAAGCTCGCATATTCGCGCTGTTCGATATCGCTCTTGCGGATCACCACCAATCCGCCGTAAGCAGCGGCGGCATCGCTCAGCAGCGAGCCCGAGCCAATCCCGCGGGCGTCCTTGCACCAGGGGTGGTAGGTTGCCAGGTTCCGCAAGACCGTCTTGTCGGGAAGCGCCCCGGGTGGGATGTCGTAGCCGATGTCGCTGATCACCAACGTTTGGCGATCGACCACCACCGCGAGTTCCACCAGTTCGTCCAATCCGGCACGGCGCTCGAATTTGGCTTCGGGCCATGCCTTGCGCGCTTCACCCAAGGTCATCCCGATGCGCAGCGGCCCGATGCTGTTTTCGGTGATGAGGCACGACAAAGTGGGTGGCCCCACGTCGTAAGCATCGGCGGGCACGACCTGGGCCGCCGCGGTGCCCACGGCCAGCGCCAGCATCGCGGCACCCAGCGCGTTCGTCGCTGATGTCATGTCGGTCTTCGGCCCGTCAGTCGAGGATCTGGTACAGGTTGTTGCGGCTGTCGGTCCACAGCTCCAGCCCGGCGATCGGTGCGATGGGCCTGCGCTGCTTCAGCACATCCGGATCGTTGAGGAAGACCTGGTCGCTGGTGACCAGCACCCAGGCTGATGCCGTCTCCGGATACTTCTCCTCGTTGCGCATGTAGACGGCTTGCAAACCGGCGTTTGCCGCCAGATCGGCCACCACCGGCTTCAGGTTGAGGAAGAGGTTGGAGACATGGAAGGCGATGATGCCGTTGGGCTTCATGTGTGCACGGTAGATGTCCATCGCCTCCTTCGTCAGCAGATGGACCGGGATCGAGTCGCCGGAGAAGGCGTCGACCACCAGCACGTCGAACTGGCCGGGTTCACCGCGCTCCAACTCGGCCTGCATCTGCAATCGCGCGTCGCCCAGCACCACCTGGATGTCCGCCGCGGAGTCCTTCAGGAAGCTGAACTCGCGCTGCGCGATCAGCTGGCTTTGCGGGTTGATCTCGTAGAAGCGGATGACATCCTTGTCCTTGCCATACGCCGCCATCGTGCCGACGCCCAGGCCGATCACACCGACGTTTCGAGGCGCGTCCGCGAACCTACGCATGGCATGTGCCACCCCGCTCGACGCCCCGTAATAGGTGGTGGGCATGGCGATCTTCTCGGCCGAGCGAACCTGCAAGCCGTGCATGATCTGGCCGTTGTTCAGCACGCGCATCGTCTCGCCGTTGAACTTGCGCTCGACCACCTGCGACGCAGCGTAGAAGTTTCTCATCCTCATCAGCGTCCCATTCATGTCGTGGTTGATCGAGGCGCCAGCCATCAGCACCGTCAGCACGGTGCTGACGATGGCCAGCGCCAGGACGATGTAGGCCGCCTTGTTGGCGGTCAGGTAATGCCTCAGCAGCACCAGCATCAAGCCCGCAGTGATGACGAGCACCACCGGAAACTCGTACATGCCGTCCAGCACATTGGGCGCCACCACGCCGATCAACGTGCCCCCCACCGCGCCACCAAGACTCAACGTCAGGTAGAACCGCGTGAGGTACTCCGCAGCAGGCTTGCGCAGACTGAGCTCGCCGTGAAAGAACATGCAGCAGCAAAAGGTGCCGATGCCGTAGGCAGGAACCGCCATCATGACGTTGATGTCGGCCGGCGGTGTGTTCAAGCCCCATGACATCGCGATGAGCGACAGGATCAGCGGCGCCGCGAAGATCGAGCGTCGATACCAACCGCGCCCCTCGAAGCACAGGACGAAGGTCAGGAGGTAGAGCGACAACGGCAACAGCCACAGCATCGGCACCGCCGCGATGTTCTGCGTGATGTGGCTCGTCACCGAAATCAGCATCATCGAACCCATGGCCGACAGGGTCAGCCAAAGGGCGTAGTCCTTGCGAGTGGGCGTCAACGACGACGCCTGGTGCGCAGCCGGAACCGTGGCGGCGGCCTCCGGACGCGGCGCATTGCGGCTGGCCCATGCACACCCCGCGCACAGCACGGCAAAAGCGCCGAAGGCCAGGCTCCAGTAGGTCGATTGCTGCACGCTGCCCGCATACGGCTCAATGCTGAACGGGTAGGCCAGCAGTGCGGCCAGGGAGGCCAGGTTTGACAATGCGAACAGCCGGTAGACCTGGCTGCCGGGATACAGGCGGGTGTACCAGGCCTGCAGCAGCGGCCCGGTCGTTGCCAGGCAAAAGTACGGCAGGCCCACGGTCATGAGCAGCAGGAGCAGCACCTGGCTGATAGGCGCATTCTGCGGATCGGGCTTTAGCCATTCACCCGGCAGGATGGGCAAGAAGGCCACAGCAGCGCCCAACAACACGACGTGCAGCAGGGCATGCGAGCGCGGCTTGAGCCAGCGTGTCGCAAGATCGGAGTACGCGTATCCCGCCAGCAGCATCAATTGAAAGAACGTCAGGCAGGTGGTCCAGACAGCCGAGGTGCCGCCGAACCACGGCATGATCTGCTTCGCGATGATCGGCTGCACCAGGAACAGCAGGAACGCCGACAGGAAGATGCAGGCAACGAAGAGATAGCGGGTGGCGCTGGCGACGCGAACGACAACCGGCGCGCCGCCGCTGGCGACTCCCACGGGCAAGGACGTCTGACTCATTGGAGGACCATTTCTACGCGGCGGTTGCGCGCCCTGCCCGCCTCATCAGAGTTGGGAGCCGCCGGCGCGATGTTGGCGGCTCCCTTCGCGCTCATGCGCCGGGCGTCGATGTTGAAAGGGGCAGCGGCCAGGGCCGCCACGACAGCCTGGGCCCGCTGCTGAGACAGGGCCAGGTTGGCGTCGAAGTCGCCGGCGTTGTCGGTGTGGCCGACGATGAACACCTTCCACGCCGACTGGCTCTTCAGCAGCGCCGCCATCGCCTCGAGCTGCGGCTTGGAATCCGGCTTCAGTTGGGCCTTGCCGGTGTCGAAGAACAGGCCGCCGAGGGTCGCCCGGCCCTGCTCGTTCAAGCCCGCCTGCAGCGCAGCGGCATCTGCAACCTCGACCTGGCCAGTGGCCATCGCCTTGGGTTCGACGATCTGCAGCAAGGCCGTGGCCAAGCCGGTCTTCTCGTTTGCCGCGTCGCTGGTGTACAGCAGCACCTTGGCTCCGCGCGGCGACGTGCCAACCCAGAAGCGGCCGCGGCTGGACTGCAGTGCCGAAGTCATGCTGTAGCGGCCTGAGCCTTCACCCGCGGGAATGCTGCCCTTCGTCTGCCAGCGCAGGCCTTCGGTCGGCTTGGTGTGCCGGTACCAGGCCCAATAGAACGCGTCGCAGGACTGCTCGCACGAGAATTCACGCTTGAAGCCTGCCGCGGCAAAGGCTTGTTCGTGGTTGCGAAAGACCTCCAACGGGCTCTTGCCGGCAGGTGTCAGGTAGACCAGCCGCGTGATCTCGCCTTCGAGCGTGACGGCATCTTTCAGGCGATCGCTGGCAGCCACCGCCGGGCTCGTCGGCCACAGCGTCTGGTCCCACGGCTGCTTCTGGTGACCGATGAGCCAGGACCCGGCAAAACGCCGGACGATCGGATGGTCGACACCGCCGGGCACGTCGGTGCCCCATGGCACGTCAGCGGCCGCGGCCGAACCGGCCAACATGAGGGCCAGGAACGCCGATGGCAGGCGGCCAGGAGGGCGGTGCAACGGCGTCACCGCCTGCAGGAACTGTGTCATGGGATGGAATTCAGACGGCCAGCGCAAGCGTCATGCCGGGACGCAGCTGCAGTTGCCGGGCCAAACCTGCCCGCAGCTCCAGCGTGAACCGGGCCTGGCGGCAGCCTGCGGCCCGCCAGGGACGCAGTTGCTCGACGACCTTCGCGATCGTGCCGTCGGCGCGCACGAACACCACGTCGATCGGGTAGCGCATGCCCAGGGTGTGGACTGAATTGCACGGCGCAATCCACAGCCCGCACGGGTCTTCCAGGGCGGGCGTCGCCAACAGGCCGATGGCGCGGGACCACCAGCGCGCGGCCTGCCGGATGCGCCAGGCCGTGCGCTGGCCGTCGACGTGCAGATTCATCAAGGACATGGGACCCCGCGTGCCGTCGGCCTACATGCCCGAGGCCAGGAACTTCATGACGATCGGGAAGCCGATGACGACGAAGGTGCAAGGGAAGATGAACATGATCAGCGGGCCCAGCATCTTGACCGGCGCTTCCATCGCGAGCTTCTCGGCACGCTGGAATCGTTCGGTTCGCCGCTGGTCGCTCTGGGCCCGCAGGATGGGGCCGAGGCTGGAGCCCATCAACTCGCCTTGCACCAGCGCACTGACCAGGCTGGAGATCGGCGCGTAGTCCATCCGATCGGCCAGGTCGCGCAAGGCTTCGATCCGCGGCTTGCCGGCGCGTACGTCGCGCAGCACGCGGTTGATTTCCACCATCAGCGGCCCGGGCTTGCACTTGTCGACCGACTTCTGCAGCGCGCCGGTCAGGTTCAGGCCGGCCTCGATCGACAGCGTGACGATGTCCAGAAAGAACGGCAGTGCCTTCAGGATGGCCAGGTTGCGGGCCTTGGTGTGGTCGTTCAGCCAGATGTCGGGGTACGCGTAGCCGAACAGCCCGCCCAGCAGTGCACCTATCAGCAGCATCCCATCACCGGCCAGCGACATACCCACCGCCACGCCGAGCAACAATCCGACGAGCTTGCCGCCGAAGAACTGGTGCGGCGTCAACGCGTACTCCTGGCCCGCCTTGCGCAGCCTGGCCAGCAGCGCTGCTTCGCGCTCGCCTCGCAGCAGGAAACCGAAGGTGTTGGCGAAGATGTTCACCGCCGGCCACAGCCACCGAAAACCGGTCGGCGGACGGTCGCGGTAGATGGTTTCGGCACTGCCCAGTTCGGCGACCAGGCGCCAGATCGAGAAGGCCGCGATGGCCAGCGCGCCGCCGGCCATCATCGAGACGAGGAGTGCGTCGTTCATGCTTGTCGCCTACACATCGATGGTGACGATCTTCTTGATGAAGAAGCCGCCCAGCATCAGCATGACGAACACCCCCGCCATCACGCCCCAGCCGTACCAGGTGACGAACAGCGGCATCATCGACGCCGGGTCCATCACATAGAGGATGCCCGCCAGGAAGATGGGCAGCATGCCGACGATGATGCCCTGCAGCTTGCCCTGCGACGTCAGGGCCTTGATCTTGCCTTCCATCACCTGCTTGGCGCGCAACGTGCTGGACAGGCGATCCAGGATCTCGGACAGGTTGCCGCCCACTTCCTTCGCGATGCTCATGGCCGACACGAACAGCTCGATGTCTTCGACCTTCAGGCGCTGCGCCATGCCGCGCAGCGAGTCTTCCAGCGCCAGGCCCAGACGCTGCTCGCGCAGCAGCAGCGAAAACTCCTGCGAGATCGGTGCCGGGCTTTCCTTGACCACCATGTCGAGCGCCTGTTGAAGACTGGCACCGGCGCGCAGCGAACCGGCCATCATGGTCAACGAATCAGGCAGCTGCAGTACCAGCTTCGCCATGCGGCGATTGCGCATGACCACCCACGCCACGCGCGGAAAGATGGCGCCGGCCAAGGCGGCCACCACCGCAAAGAACAGCGCCCCGGTGGCCAACCAGACGAACAGCGGCAACAGCACAAACAGGGCCACGTTGGCCCGGAACAGCGCACGCGGGTCGACGAAGAGGAACATGTCCTCCAGCGAGACCCGCGCGTTCTCGGTGAATTGCTCGCGCCAGTTCTGGTAGGCGCCGCGCAGCGTCCACAGGCCGGCCATCACAGCGCCGAGCACCATCAGGCTGATCAGCGCGTACTCGAGCATCATCCCCGGCGCTCCTCGTCATCGCGCGGTGGCAGCCCGTCGTTGAAGATGCCCAGGTCGAGCGGCACGCCGATGCGGGCCAGCTCGTCGTAGAACTCGGGCACGAAGCCTCGGCCGACGAAGAAGCCCTGCGTCTTGCCGGCGGCATTGATGCCCGTCTGCTCGAAGGCAAACACCTCCTGCAGCTGAATCTTGCCGCTTTCGACACCGGTGACTTCGACGATGCTGGTCACCTTGCGGGTGCCGCAGGCAAAGCGCGTCTGCTGCACGATGATGTCGATCGCGGACGCCACCTGTTCGCGAATGGCCGTGACCGGCAGGTCCATGCCGGCCATCAGCACCATCACCTCCAGGCGCGCCAGCATGTCGCGCGGGCTGTTGGCGTGCGCGGTGGTCAACGAGCCGTCGTGGCCGGTGTTCATCGCCTGCAGCATGTCCAGGGCCTCGCCGCCCCGGCATTCGCCGACGACCACCCGGTCCGGCCGCATCCGCAGCGAGTTTCTTACCAACTCGCGAATCGAGATGTGCCCCTTGCCTTCGATGTTGGCCGGGCGCGCCTCCAGGGACACGATGTTGCTGTGGTGCAGCTGAAGTTCAGCCGCATCCTCGATGGTGACGATGCGCTCGCCGTCGGGGATGAAGTTCGACAGGATGTTAAGCAGCGTGGTCTTGCCGGAGCCGGTACCGCCGGAGATCAGCATGTTCTTGCGCTTTTCGACGCACACCCGAAGGAACTCGATCATCGCCGGGCTGGCCGAGCCGAACTTCAGGAGGTCGTCGGAACCCAGCTTGCGCTTGGAGAACTTCCGGATCGTGATCGACGGGCCCTTCAATGCCAGCGGCGGGATCACCGCATTCACACGCGAACCATCCTTCAGCCGCGCGTCGACCATCGGCGAGCTTTCGTCGATGCGGCGCCCGATCGGTGCCACGATGCGCTCGATGATGCCCTGCACGGCACGGTCGCTGGTGAAGACAGCAGGCCAACGCTGCAGCTGACCGGTGCGCTCGACGAACACTTCGTCGTGCCGGTTCACCATGATTTCAGTGATGGTCGGGTCGGCCAGCAAGGGCTCCAGCGGGCCCAGCCCGATCGCCTCGTCGCGCACCTCGTCCAGCAGGTGCTGTTTGTCGATGTGCGGCGGCAGGTCAGAGCCCATCTTCGCGATGAGGTCTCGAATCAGCTTCTCGGTCAGCTCGCGAAGATCGTCGTCCGCCATCCGGTGGGTGTCGGTACGCCGCACGTCGAACGCTTCCAGCAACCGATCATGGAGCAGGCGCCGGAACTTGTAATGCTCCTCGTTGATCGGCGAAGGCGTGGGCGGCGCGGGCTCGGCGGCAGCCACCGGTGCCGGCGCGGCTGGCGGCGGGGCTGGCGCGCGCGCGGCAGCGGGCGCGGGGGCGCGACTGGTGGATTTGGCCGCGGTCGGCTTCTCCGGCGCCTGGGTCAGCTCCGCATCGTCCCCGCCCGGGCGGTGCCACATCACCTTGAGCGAATGGGAGCCGATCTTGATCTCGTCGTTGTTGCCCACCGGGTGAGCTTGCTCCAGCTTGCGGTCGTTGACCAGCGTGCCGAAGGTCGAGTCGAGGTCGCGGACGTACACCCGATCGTTCGAGACAAACACTTCAGCGTGGCGCTTGCTGACGCGCCAGCCTGGCAGCGTGACTTCGCAATCGAGGTCTTTGCCGATCACACATCGCGGCGCATGTATGCGCAGCGGATTGGTGCCTGACGCCGAACTACCGGCGATTTCGATCGTGAGCATGGAGTGTCTCGTTAGCTTAGCGGCTGCCGCGTGAGGAGCCGCCTGCGGGGTTGCTGTCGACGACAGGCGTCGGATCCGCTTCCTTCTTGTCCACCCGCGCCCGCGTTCTCTCGTCGGTCTCGGCAGCCATGGCCGCAGCGCGCTCCAGGCCGGCCCGGTTCAGGGCAGAGTCCGGCACGATCACCCGCGGCGTGGCAATGACGAACAGCTCGGTCTGCTCGGTTCGAGCTTCCTTGGCGCCGAACAGCAGGTTGATGAAGGGCAGGCGGCCAAGGCCCGGCAGCGCGTCCGACGACTTGTCAGACTTCTGCCGCAGCAGGCCGGAGATCACCAGGGGCTCGCCGGACTTCAGCGCGACCTGCGTCTCGGTGCGGTTGGTCGTGAACGCAATGAAACCGCCATTGGCGTTGCGGGTATCCGGCTCGCTGACCTCGATCAACAGATGCGAGTCGATGTTGCCTTGGCTGTCGGCGACCGGCTTGAACTCGATCGACACACCATACTGCTTGTACTCCACCGACACGACGCCGAAGCCTTGCCCGACCGGAATCGGAATCTCGCCGCCCGCCAGAAACTCGGACGTGCCACCGCTGCGGCACGACAAGCGCGGCTCCGCCAGCGTCCAGGCGTCACCGTTTTGCTCGAGGAACTGAAGGGCGGAGGTAATCTGGGACGCCAGCCCCAGGTAAGTGGCAATCGGGTGTTTGGTGGTGACCGGCGCGAAGCCCGTCTCGGGACGGAACGGCGTGTTGGCGTAGCCCAGCGCCGAAGTGGCCAGCGTCGGCCCGTTCGCGCTCGCCACCCACTTGATGCCCAGTTGGTCCAGCGCGCGCTTTTTCACCTCGACCACGCGCAGGTCGATCTGCACCATGCGCTCGAGCTGCAGCGGGTCGGCATCGGCCGGCGCTTCAGGCACCAGGTTCAGCACCTGGGGAAAGTGGGTGGTCAGCAGCTTGATGCGCGCCGCCGCCTCGGCGTTCGGGTAGCGGCCTTCGATGACGATGCGCTCGCCCACCGTTCGCGCGGCGATGCCCGGCGTTTCCTTCAGCAAGGCGTGGAGATCTTCGATGACCTGGCCTGCGCGAGACGCCAGCACATTCAGCTCGTAGCTGAGCTGTCGGCCATTGCGCAACCAGACGTGCATCACCGTCTGTCCGGCAGCTTCGGCCAACAGCACGATCTCGCGATCGTCCACCACCGTGGCCTTGACCAAGGCGCCGTTGCCGATGGCGATCCGTGCGACGCCTGTCAGGCCGATGGTCGACACCTCGCCGACGGCCATCACCCTTTTCAAGCCGGTCTCGACAACCACCGGCGTTGCCGGGGCACGCACCGCTGGGCCCGGTGGCCGCTGTGTCTCGATCAAGGTGCCTGGCGTGGTGATGACCGGCGGTGGATTGACCTGACCGCGGCCTGCGCCAGCGTCACGCGGCGACGCAGGCGTCCCCGCTGTTTGAGCCCATGCCAGGGCAGCAGGCACGAGTGCCAGGCTCAGCGGCAGCAGGCCGCGAGCAACGAAAGACGTAACGGGCGACAACAAAACGCTTCCCCCCAAGATGACTTATCCTGTTTTTGGTCGATTGCATGCGAGCTCAGCGCACGGAAGGCACCGGCGCAGCCGGGCCGGCGCGGTTGTTCTTCGCCTGGCCGGCCGGTGACAGAGCGGCCGACGCCAAGCGAGCAAGTTGGAACTGGGTGTCGGCGGGGCCACTGCCACCGCCACCGACGATGTATTCGATCGTTGGGCCCAGATTGGCACGGCCGTCGCCATGACTGGCCAGGTTGGCAGCGGTCAAGGCGCGCGTGCCGTTAGGGGCCTCGTCTTCAGGGTGACGCAACACGGCGGTCAAGCGGCCAGACTCCTTGGCCACGATGATGCGGTTGGCGTCGTAGGGCGACACCTCGAGCGTGATGGTCGAGAACGAACGCTCCTGGCCGGACTCGTCGTCGCGTTTCGTCAGTGACTGGTCGGTGGCCAGAATGGCCACGTTAGACAGCAGCGGCGCAGTGACATCCGCGTCCTCGCTGCTCGCGTTCACCGGCCGGGCGGAGTAGATCAAGTCGATGCGGTCGCCAGGGCGCAGCATGCCGGAGATCGAGTTGACAGCGTCGACTTCGAACGTCAGCGCGCGCAGGCCTTTTTTAAGCGTGGCCGAAAAGACCTGGCCGCCGTTGCCTTCGGAGTGGACGGGCAACAGCACGTCGCCGCGCTTGATCGGCACCGCCAGACGCTGACGCTCCATCGAAGCGAACTGCTCCGGCCGGATCGCATCGGCGTGCACGAACTCGGCGGGCACCTCACGCACCGCCATCGTTTCGCCAGAAATCGATTCACCCCGCTGCATGTCGCGCTTGGCGACCACCACGCTCACGGTTTGCTTGCCGCTGTTCGCTTCTTCTTCGAGTTGCGCCATGCGACGCTGGATCACGTGGTTGCTGAGAACGACCGCCCCAATGCCCAGCGCGATGGCCACGCCCAGCAGGAGCCAGTTGGTATTGATCTTCGGTTTCTGGAAAGCCATGGACAACGCCCCTTCCGGTCAGGGAAGCGAAAGGTAGTAAGTGAGATTGCGGAAGAAGGCTCGGATCATGTCGGTCAGGTACTGCGCACCGGTCCTGCCGCCAAAATCCATCAGGAACAGCGCCGACGCCAGCACCCCGCCGATCAGCGCGTACTCCAGCATCGCCTGGCCGCGCTGGCCAGAACGCATGCGCCGCGTCAACAGCGCGGCGGAAAACGAATGGGGCAACCGGTTCAAAGTTTTCATGGCCGCGCTCCGTCAACAGGCCCCAGCAGATTGGCAGTAAGGTAGGTTTTGCGGTCGGACGGGCGCCAGCTCATCGCCAGGTCGACCGATTGCGGCGGTTTGGCAAAACTCGCCAACCACGTCTTGATGCCGTCGCGATCGACCGGCGGTTGGTTCTCGAAGACGATCTTCCAACCGCGCCGCAGCCATTCGCCTCGCCAACGCTGCAAGTTCAAATCAAAACTCTCCGTGCTGACCATCGTCACCAGCTGGCTGCGTTGCGGGCCGTCAGTGGATTCGGTGATCTGCGAAATCTTCGTGTCGAAGAACCGTGGCAGCTGCGCCGGGATCGGGTCCTTGCGCACACCGCCGAAATGCGCCGTGCTGATCAAACCTTCGCTGCCGGACGGCTTGCGTGACTTGACCTGCACGGCAATCTGAAAGTCGCCCGTGAGCGTGGACAGGCCTTGCCAGCCCCCCGCACTCGTTTCGCGCGGCGGGCCGGCCTTGGCACCCGCCCAACGCGCGCGATAGAAACTCAACACTTCGCCCACACTCAGTTCCGACTCGAATCGCTCGATGCGGGTCGGCAATCCATTGACGACCGAATCACGAGCCACCCACTCCAACTTGGCACGGGGCGGCTCTGGCACGCTCGGCCATTCAGGGTCCGCCAGAGCCCCCGGCGATGCCATGACCAACATTGCAAAGCAGGCCCAGCGACACGAACGTGCTATTTCACGCATGCGCTGTTGTTGGCCGGACCGCCTTCCAGGCGGTGGCCGGGCACCACGTCGGGTTTGATGCAACCGATCTTCGGCCCTTCCGGCTCGAACAGGTCCAGTGCTTCTTCCAGCAAGCCGGTCAAGATGCCCGGGATGTACGCCGTCGGCACAATCGTGGCCGCCGCATCACGGGTGGACTTGGAGCCGCCACTGTTCAGCGAATCTCCCGCAGCCGCCGTGGCCGCCGCAATCACCAGCGGCTTGGGCGAGTCGGAGATCAGGTCCAGCTTGTTGGCCAGTGTCACTTCCACACGCGCCACCTGGCCGCCCTTGTATTCCTTGCTGGCGGTCTTGGTCATCAGGTCCATCGCCTTGGTGACGGTGCCCGTCCCGATGGGCGCGTCGCCCCAGGCCAGCGTGATGTTCTTTTCCGGCTTCGTCAGCAGCGGGGCGCCGCCCAGGTCCGTCCACAGTGTCGGCTGACCCTTTTCCTTCTTCAGCTTGTCGATGCTGTCGTCCGACTGCAGATGGCCGTGGTTCAAATAGTCGCCGTCCGCAAAGAAGCGGGTGCGCATCTGATCGGCCAGGACGCTATCTGACAGCCGTGCGGTGCTCGGCTCCCGCGCGCGTTGGAAGGCGGCATAACGGCTCGCCTGGGTGGCAGACATCTGCAGGTCCCCATAGCGCCCGGCGTAGGTCACAGCCATGAAAATGGGCGTGAGCACCGCCAACGCCACGAGGAATTCGGCGATCGATTGGCCGCGTTGCACTGAACGGACCGCACCTGTGTTCGGATTCTTCATCAGTGTTCTCCCAAAGGCGTTTTTGCCGGTTGAGCCACGAAGCTGCGCACTGCCCCAGCGCTGAATCTTTCGGCCGGGATCGGGCTGCCGTCGCTGAAATCGACGAGTTGATCGTTCAAGTAGGCGGTGTTCTCGCCGAGCAACTGGTCGAGCGCGTCGCCTTCGGTCGAGCCGGAACTCTTCAAGACCACCAGTTCGTGGTGACCGTTGTGAACGTAGATCGGTTGACGTGCGTAGAGGCAAAAATCGGCAGCCGGGCTGCCCTTCTTGTGGCCCTCGGCCTTCAGGCCGGCGGCCCGCATCTGCTTGGCGATGATGTCGGAGTCCCACACGCAACTCGCGCGACCTGCGTTTTCGATTGGCAGGCCAGTGACGTCGTAGGTCTTGGCCTTCTTGCCGCAGCCTTTGCGCGGCGCCGCCACCGTGTCGACCTGGTTGGCAGCAGGTTCGGGCCGGTTGTAGTCGAGCAGCTTGTTGATCGAGGTGGAGCTTCCCTTCGTCGCGCTGCCGCACATCTGGCCCGCCCACCCGGAGCGCTCATGAAACAGCATCAGCTGGCACGTGCCGCTGGCCGGATCGGCCGCCACGCGGCGCACCGTGTGGTACGTCGCATGGTTCGCGCCGTCGAAGTACTCCTTGGCCTCGACGACTGCCAGCTTGGCGAGGTAGGTGTCCGACGGCAATGACACCGGGGCACCCAGCGGCAGGTTCTTGACCGCGCGACAGGCTTCGACACTCAGCTTGATGGCGTTCTTCAAGCCATCGAGATTGCCTGTGGCAACCCGATGGACATGAATCGGCGAGCGGCTGTCCTGCGCGACACTCGGTGCGCAGGCCACCGTAAGCGCGACGGCCAGCATCGGCCACCTCGGCCGAAGCACCGCGAACTTGTCGGCCACGAAGATCACTTCTGCCCCCCGGGGGTGTAGAGGATCTTGTCGGGCAGCATGTCCATGGCCAGCAGCAATTCGCCCTTCTCGACAGCCGTCAGGTCCGTCAGCCGGGCCTGCCAGTACGGGCTGAACAGCGAGCCGTATTCCTTCGCGTTATCGGGGCGCCACAGGGGGTTCGCGGTCTTGTCGTTGAGCAGGCCGCGCTGGGGCCGCTCGAAGAACACCCGCGCCTTGGCCAATGCGGTGTATTGATCAGCCTCCGCCCGCTCCTTCATGTCGGCGGAACCGGTGACTGCAGGCGTGTCTTGCCCGATGCCCATCTGATCGGTGGTCAGAACCGCAGCGCGCGACTTGCGCGTTGCCACGATGAAATCGACGCCCAGGCCGGCACGCGCGTCCGCAGCCTTGTCGCGCACATCGAACACATTGGGCACGCCGGTCCAGTTGGAGAACTTGCCGCTGTTGCCGCCATGCGAAGTAGCGTCCGAATGCGCCAGCTTCTGCGCCCAGCGCTTGGGCTCCCAGACATCGCCCGACGAGCCATCCGGGTCGGCATTCGAGCGGCCCCAACCAATGGGTTGGTACTCTTTGCACATGCCGGATTTGCAGGGCACCTTCTCCCAGATCTCCAGGGTGTCCTGCGTTTCCCAGCGGTCGAAGCCCTTCAGGACCGATCCGCCGTTTTTCTCGGTGCCCACCAGGCCGGCATTGAGGTTCAGGTACCACTCACCTTTGCGCGACGTGGAGAAACCGTCGCGCGAGTTCAGCACGACCTCTTTCGAGTCTTGGCGTTCGTTGGCGGAGTACTGCCTGGTGAAGTTCCACCACCGGGTCTGGTTGAGCGCGAACGTCGCCGCGCGGACCTTGGGCCGCTTGTCGATCTCGACGCCGACGTCTTCGTGGTTGCCGAAGTGCGTACGGTTGGCGTCGACGACCTTGGTCGCCGCGTCCTCGGCCAGCACGCCGCCGCCTTTGATGACCACGGTATGGGCTTGCGCCAAGCCCCACTTGGCGGTCTCGATCAGCGGGATGACGGCCTTGTCATCCGCCTTGACCAACATGTCATGGGCCTTCTCGGTCGCGTCGGCGAGCTTGTCGAGAATCTGACCGATGATCTTGATGGGCGGAATGAAGATGCCGACGATGTCTGCCAGCGTGCCGAAGTTGTCGGCTGTCGTGCCGAAGTACTGCAGCCAGCTTTCGATGCTGAGCATCTGGATCAGGAAGGCCTCATTGGCCATCATCGCGCGGTTGTTGTAGGCCGCCAGGTTGAGCACCCGGGCCTGCACGGTCGCGCCAGCGAGCGCGCCAGCATCGGCCGCGTTGACGGTGCGTTGCTTGGCCACCGTGATCTGGGCGGTGTTGAACACGCCATACAGGATCGCGGCGCAGGCGACCATCGTGCCCATCAGCCAGATCACAGCCTGGCCGCGCACACTGCGGCGCGACGCGCCGGCAACCTTACGCACGGTGAACTTCATCGCATCTCCCTTTCCACATCCAGTGCACCGGCCGCCATCGGCAGCCACGGTGCGCGCATTGCATTGCTCTGCGCCGCCCTCGGAAGGTCAGCTCTGTTTGACCAGTTCGACGCGCCGGTTCTTGGCACGCCCTGCCTCATTGCGGTTGTCGGCGATCGGCGACTCCTGGCCTCGACCAACCGCCACCAACCGCTTGCCATCGATGCCTTGCGCCACCACGGCCTTCACGACCGCCTCGGCGCGCGCCTGCGACAGCTTCTTGTTGTCTGCCGCCGAACCGACGTTGTCGGTGTGTCCTTCGATGCTCAGCTTCAGTTTCGGCGACTGCTTCATCAGCACCGCTATTTCCTTGACCGCTGCGACGCCATCGTCCTTCAGCACCGCCTGGTTGGTGTCGAAGTTGATGTACAGCGTGGCGAAGCCGCTGCTTCCAATTTCCTTGGCCAGCTGCCCCGCCTGGACCGACTGCGCCATGGCCTGATGCTCGACGATCGTGAGGTAGTACTCCGATTCGTACGGGACCTTGAGCAGCACCGAGACGGGCGCCTTGCCCGGTTGCTCGATGCGAAAGACCTGCTGGCCCGACACGTCGGCGTCCGGCGGAACGCTGATCAGCTTGCCGCCCAGCTTCTCGATCGCCGCCTTGTAGTTGCGGAAGATTTCGATCTTGCTGCGCTCGCTGCCGGGCTGCGCATAGGTGATTCGCGTCACCTTTCCTTCGAAGCTCATCGGGCCGGTGTACTTCGCACCCTTGGCTTCGTGCAGGTCGTAGTCGGGATCCAGCGCGACGGCGTCAAAGGCCTTTGCCGACTTGCTGCGGATCTCGAAGCCCGGCATTCCGCTGAGCAGCGGATGGTCTCGCTCGTCGGAGTCGGCAGCCCACACGGTGGGCGCCAGAACTGCTGCCAGAACAAGGAGGAACAGACCACAGAGGCGGCGCGCAATCATTCTCATGTCAATCTCTGGTCGCCATGACCGACCAGGCCGCGGGGGTTGACACCACACCGGCCCATTCCCCCTCGACAGGGGCTCACGGCGTTACTTCGTGTTGGCAGGCTCTGTGAAGTTCTCGAGCCCGATCTTGGCCTCGGCCTCGATGGTCACCATCTTGCCGGTTGTCTTGGCAGACTTGTTGGCATCCTGAGCAGACGTGCCGTCACCGCCCAGTGCCGAAGCAATGCCCGCGGTTTGATTGCGCACTATCCGGCCATAGAGGTTGTAGACACCAATCGCCGCGATCGCGATCAGCGCCACGATGATGATGTACTCGGTCATTCCCTGGCCGCGCACGCGACGACGGGCGCTCATGCTTGCACGCATCGACTTCTCCCCAACCGCACCTGAAGATATCGGACGGGGGCGTGTCAACAGACGACGCCCCCATGAATACTCAAGCCGGGACAGCTTACTTCGGCTTGACGGTGGCGCCGGCCGTGAAGTTCTCGAGGCTCTTGGTCTCGGAGGCTTCCTTGACCGATTCCTTGCCGTTGGTGACACCCTTCTTGTTGGCCTTCTGGGCATCAGTACCAGCACCGCCCAGTGCGGCAGCCATACCGGCCGTCTGGTTGCGCACCGTGGCGCCGAACAGGTTGTAGACACCGATCGCCGCCACTGCGATCAGCGCGACGATGATGATGTACTCGGTCATGCCTTGACCGCGCGCGTGGCGCTGCGACTTGTTGGCGAACAGCTTCATGAAGTTTCCTCACTTGCATAGTTGACGAAGGGCCCCGCAGCGACGCAAAGCGCCGGGCTACGACAAAACACAGGCCCAAAGGGTCGCGAAACCGTTTACTTTTGGTTCGCTGGCGCAACCATATTCGTACGGCCTAACAGCTGACATCCCCCTAATCCTGACCTTTGTGCAACACGGAGTAAAAGTTTTGAAACAGTGATGCGGATCCCGTTTCGCGCTTGATTTGTCGCACCTGCCGCGTGAGACTCGCGCGCCACAAGTCACATAGACAGGGGAGAGATGGTGCGGGCGGCAGGCGTCGCGATGAGTTCAGCAAGGCGACCAGCGCGAGCAATGCCCCGGCAGTTGCTGCGCTTGCGGCCTGCGCACGTGCGCGTTGATGGCGTGGCCCTGATGTTGTGGCTGGGCGCCGCCGTGTGCGGCGTGATGCTGGGTCTCGGGGCCGCGTGGCCTTCAGCGTGGCCATTCTGCTGGCTCGCGCTGGCTGGCATGTGCGTTCTGGTGATCTCGGCGTCCAGGCGCTCTTCGTTACAAGGCCTGTTCGCCATTGCGTTGGGGTGGGCGGCATGGCAGATTGCCGGCACCGGCTGGATTGTCCTGGGCGTGCGCGAGGGCGACCACACGTTCGCCTGGCAGCTCGCGGTGCTGGCCTTCTTCGGCATCACCCACCTGTTGCCACTCGTGCCCGTCTGGTGGCTGCTCGACTGGGCAACCCGGGGCCCCGATGCGTCACACGATCGAGACCCCGTTCGCCTGGGTTTGCGCGTCGGGCTGACGCTGGCGTGCGCGGAAACACTGCGCCAGTTTGGATGGTTAGGCAGCGGTTATGCCAGCCTGGGCTCGGCCTTCGTCGACATGCCCGGTGCCAAGTTGGCGCTGCCGTTGGTCGGCGCCGCTGGCTGGGGCTGGGCGGTGTGGTGCAGCGCGGCCTTGCTCGCGTTCGTCGTGTGGTTTCAACTGGCCGGCGCGCGACGAGCCAGCGGAGTGGCTGCCGTTGGTTTGATGCTTTGCCTCGCCGGATGGGCCGCCTTGTGGCAGCTGGAGCAGCAGCCGCGTCCGCGGTGGATGGACCTGAACGACAACGCCGAAGTGGCCGCCCTGATCGTCCAGCCCCCTGCCGAGCGAGGCAAGCGTTGGACGCGGGAAGCCCGCGACGAAGCGCTGGATCAACTGGAAGCGGCGCTGCGCATGGCCTCACCCGGTACCGTGCTGGTTACCGCGGAAACCTATTTCCCCGAGCCTCCGCCGAAGGTGGCCGAAGGCGCTTGGCTGGATCTGGTCAAGCGCGTGCGGGCGTTGGGGGTCCATGTGCTGGTGGGCATGCCGCACCTGCTGCGCGACAACGAAGGCGTTCATCTGATGAACGCGGTGGTGCAGTTGTCGCCCGACCGTCAGTCGCTGTATGCGAAGGAACGGCTGGTGCCAGGCGGCGAGTACCTGCCTTGGCCCGAGCTGCTGCAGCCGCTGTACGAGCAGATGTTCGAAAAGGCCCGCAACGGCCAACGCAGCGGCCCGCCGGAACTGCAGGCACCACTGTTCGCCGGGGGGCAGGCCATCGGAACGTCGATCTGCCACGAGCTGGCTTTTCCGCTCACGATGGTGGAACGGGCACGCGGCGCCAACTGGCTGGTCAACCTGGCCGACGACATGTGGATCGACAACACGCTGTACCGGCAGCAGATGCTGACGGTGGCTCGGCTGCGGGCCATGGAGTCGGGCAAGCCGGTGCTGCGGGTGAGCCAGGGCTCGACCTCTGCGCTGATCGCGCCCGATGGCCAGGTCACGGCGCAGGCGCCGGATTCAGCAGCCCACCTGCTGCCCATTCGCCTGCAGGCCCGCGATGGCCACACCCCTTATCACCGGGCCGCCCTCTGGCTGGCCTGGATTCCGCTGGCGCTGGCCGGTGCCTGGTGCTTGCTGGCCATGTTCCGCCGCCCCTCCTCCAACGACCCTAACTCACCACCATGACCACCCGATCGCCTCGCAACTCGAACTGCCGACGGCACCGTGCCCGTGGCATCACGATGGTTGAATTCGTCATCGTGTTTCCGCTGGCCACGCTGTTCGTGCTCAGCCTGATTCAATTCGGCATGGTCTACATGGCCAAGCTGACCCTCAACCATGCGACCTTCATGGCCGCACGGATCGGCTCCCTGCACAACGCCCGAGAGGACGAGATTCGGGAGGCGCTGATTCGCGGCCTGAGCCCCTTCTATCAGGACAGCACGATCAGCGGCGACAAGGAGCGCCTGGCCAAGGCCTATCTCGAATCCAAGTGGCGGAACGAGTCGCTCAATCCGTTCAAGGCCGAGATCGAGATCCTGAGCCCGTCGAAGGACACCTTCGCCGACTTCGGCGTGAAGGATCCGAAAACCAAGGCCACCTACATCCCGAACGACAACCTGGAATGGCGCACCTTGGCCACCGGTGCCAAGTCGAAACAGAACATCCGTGACGCCAACCTGCTGAAGATTCGCGTGCGCTATGGCTACGAAATGAAGGTGCCGCTGATCGGGGGGGTCATCTCGCGAATGATGTGCAGCGGCTCGATCGGTGTCGAGGCTTACGGCAACGTCAAACCCTGGGACGCGCTGCTGCTGTTCTCATCCCCGGACGACTGCCTGAAGTACTACAAGCGACCGCTGTCCGACGGCAAGGTCTACATGCCCATCGAAAGCTTCGCGATCGTCGAAATGCAATCCCGCGCGGAACAGAACTGAGTTGAGCTGAACAAGGAGTTTTTTAGTGTTGAAGAAGAATGACTGGGCCGTCTGCGCGGCCCTGCTGGCCGGCACCGTCACTTTGTCCGCCTGCGGCGGTGGTGGCAATGAATCCGGCGAGCCAGGAGCGCCCTACGCATCACCGCCCGCCGTCGGCGTCAAGGGAGGGGAGGGCACTTGCTACGCCGGCCCCGGCCCGACCGTGTTCATCTACGGGGGGCAGCCGCCCTACAAACTGGACAACTCCCTGCCTCAAGGCATGCAGGTTGACAAGCAGGTCGTCACCGACAGCGGCCAAGGGTTCACGATCACGTTCAACGGACAATGCATGGAAGCCATTCCCGTCACGATCGAAGACGACATGGGCCGGGTGCTGGCGGTGCCGGTCACCAACGAGGAAGGTGCATGAGACACAAGCGCCAGCACCGGTGGCCGGCCTGGCTGGCCGTCGCGGCGCTGCCCGTTTTCGCTGGGACACAAGCGCCGGAGGGCGTGCGCATCTGCCGAAGCGGCTCGGTAGAGATGATCGTCGGTGGCGCCACGTCGCCGGCTGCCAGCTGCGCTGCGCCGGGCCCGACCACTCCCATCGCCAACGCCAGCCGGGGCGCATCGGGTCATCGCGTGCGGCTCGATGAAGGCGGGGCCGAGCGCCGCAGCATTCTTGAGGAAGAACTGAGTCGGGAACAGGCGGTGCTGAACAGCCTGCTGAAGGCCGGCCCGGCGGCCGACTCGGCAATGTTGGCGCGCACCCAATCGAACATCGCCGCGCTGCGGCAGGAGCTGGCCCGCGCCAACCCATGAAGCCGGTGGCGGGGGAGCCCGGGCTGTCGAGGCAACAGCTCCTGGCGGTGTATGGGTTGACGCCGCTGCTGCTGGCGATGGTCGTGCTCGACCTCGGTGCATTTCATGGCCGCCTGCGCGAGATGCTGCCACACAGCCCGGCGGCGCTGCCGATCTACAGCGTGGTCTTCGGCTTCCCACACGTGATCGCCAGCTTCTTCTTTCTCGGCGATCGTGATCTGGCGCGCGACGCGATGCCGGTGCTGCTGCCGTCGGCCGTGCTGGCTTCGGTCGCAGCGTTGATCGCGTTATCGATCCTGGATTCGCGTCAGGTCGGCCTGGCGTTGATCCTGACCACCATGGTGCATGTGCTGGGCCAGCAAACCGGCATGGCCGCCGGGCAAGCCGGCTTGAATCGGGCCGGCTGGCGCGGTGCAACGCTGGTTTGGCGGATTCTGCTGGCGGGCGTGGGCTGCGCAGCGGCCACCGCGATCGGCGGCGAAGCGATGGTGGCAGTGGTCGAGTTCCCGGATCCGTGGTTGCTGATGGCCGGCATCTGCCTGCTGTTGAGCACACCGCTGGCCGCCTGGCTGGCCTACCGCGCGCGCCAACACGGCGGCGACGTACGGGCACTGCTGAGCATGCAACTGACGGCGGTTGGCGGCTACGCTCTGGTGATGCTGGGCTACCCTTTGCTGAGCATCTGGCTCTTTCGCTTCGTGCACGACGTGACCGCGTTCATGGTCTATGGCACCGTGGCCAACACGCGCGCGCGCGCCGCACCGGGCGCCAACCGCCTGTATGCATTGATCGGCTTGCGGGGCGCCCTCACCGGCTGGATGTTGTGGCCCATGGCCATCGCACTGACCTACCTGGCCTCGCTGGCGGTGCCGGTCGTCGCGCTGGTCGCCCTGACGTGGACGCACTACCTGGCCGAGCATCGCATCTGGCGGCATGGGTCACCGCTGCGCAAGTGGTTGCCCTTGCGTTGAGTGACCCACGCGCGCCTGAACGCGCAACGCGTCTGTCCAGCCCGGCTCAGGGCTTTTCAATGCGGGTCGAGAAGCCGACCTGCCGCGCATCCAGCGCGTTCACGGCGTGCACGGCCACCAGGTAGCTGCCACCGTCCTTCAGCGGTTTCGCTGACGGAAATTCTTCGGGGTACTGGATACGCGGCAGCAAGGTCTGGCCCTCGCCCATCATGCATTCGCTGCTGGTGACCGACTCGCTCAAGCAGTTGCGATCGAACACCCTGGCCAGGTAGAACACCGTCGTTCCCTGGCTGGGCCAGGTCCAGGTCGGCGTGGTGCCGCCGCTGGAGCTGATGACGAAGTCGCTGGGGCTGTTGGTGCTGCCCCCGGACAGTCTCCAGGTACCCAGGGCAGCAATGTCATGGGCGCAGTCGCTGCCACCCGAGACGTGCACCTTGCCGCCCGCGTTGGTGTACGTGCCGCTGAATTCATCGGCGCCGGCATCGTAGGTGCCGCGGTACGCACCGCCGACCTCGACGTTGTCGACCGTCCCCGTCCAGTCACCATCGAGCCCGGAGGTGCTGCGCATGCCGCTGATGGTGCCCACGTCCGCCCCACCCATGCAGCCGACGTACGAGAAAGGCATCTGTCCTTCGAACGCACCGCTTTCGGGCGGCAGGCGCACGATAAGCGTGCCCGGCGTCGGGTCTTCGGGGTTGTTGGTCGGGTCCTCCTGGTAGTAGCCGACGTAGAGCTTGTCCTCGCTGTCGGCGTCGTCACCGCTGCCGCCGCCGCAGCCGGCCATCAGCGTGGCCACAGCCAGGGCGACACCTGTCGCCATGCGCACAGTTGAAGCGTTAGTTGGTCGGTTCAGTCGTTGGTTCATGATTGTTCTCGCCCAAAGGACGGCCAACGCCTGGGCGCCCCGACCGGCTGACGTGAATGTCATCGCAGTCGTCGCAAGTCGTAACCCCGAGGCGTTCCGCGTCCGGCGCGACAATCGAGCACCATGGCCACCCCCCCCTCCACCGTTGCTTCGCCACGCTCACGCTGGGCGCTGTACCTCGACCTGATCCGCTGGGATCGGCCGGCCGGCTGGTTGCTGCTGTTGTGGCCGTCGCTGTCCGCGTTGTGGATTGCCGCCGACGGATTTCCGGGCTGGCATCTGGTGACTGTCTTCGTGCTCGGCACGATCCTGATGCGCAGCGCCGGCTGCTGCGTCAACGATGTCGCCGACCGCGAGTTCGACAAGCATGTCAAGCGCACGGCGAACCGTCCGGTGACCAGTGGCGCCTTGCCGGTCAAGGAGGCATTGGGCCTGGGCGCGGTGCTCGCGCTGCTGGCCTTCGGCCTGGTGCTGACGACCAACCCGCCGACCATCCTGCTGTCGTTCCTGGCGCTGGCGGTCGCCATCGCGTACCCGTATGCCAAGCGCTTCGTGTCGATGCCGCAGGCGGTGCTGGGCGTGGCGTTCAGCTTCGGCATCCCGATGGCCTTTGCGGCGGTGCAGGGCAGCCAGTTCTGGAACATCGCCGCCATCGGCAACGCGGTGCCATGGCACGCCTGGCTGCTGCTGGCGATCAACCTGTTCTGGGTCTTGGCCTACGACACCGAGTACGCGATGGTCGACCGCGACGACGACCTGCGGATCGGCATCCAGACATCGGCCATCACGCTGGGCCGTTATGACGTGGCCGCCGTGATGGCTTTCTACGCCGTGTACCTGGTCAGCTGGGGCTGGGTCACGACGCGCCTGGGAGTGCCGAAGCTGGTCTGGGCCGGCATTGCGCTCGGCGCTGCGCAGGCTGCTTGGCACTACACGTTGATCCGCAAGCGTTCACGCGACGGCTGTTTCAAGGCCTTTCGATTGAATCACTGGGTCGGCTTCGCCGTGTTCGCCGGCACGGCGCTGGCACTGGCCCGGCTCTGACGCGCCGCCGCACTCGGTTCGGCGGGAAACGTCAGCCCGCGCAGGCCCCGACGTGCTTGCCTTCGTACTTCATGTGCATCTTCGGGATCACGGTGCCGCTGCCGTTGCGATCCATCAGGTTGGTGCCGACCAGGGTCATGTTGTAGCGGTCACCAGCGTAGCTGCCGTCGACTTCGATCGTGGCCGGCTTGCCGGGCTGGGCGCATTCGAAACGGCCATGCGCCTGGCCTGCCCCCGCCTTGACCTCGATCGGCTTGCAGCCCGATTGCACCGCCTGCGACACCATCGTCTGCAGGCGCTGTTCGATGCTTTGGGCGGCTTGAGCGGCCGTCATGCACTCCTGGCGCGGCGGAAACGGCTTCCAGTTCTGGCCGTCGGCGGAGATCGCGCCTTGTTGCGACCATTGCCCTGCTTTGGGGTTCTCAGCGAAGGCAGTGGCGCCGACGGCGGCGAGGGTCAGCGCGAGCAAGGGGGTACGGAAGAGGCGCGTCATTGAGCAGGCTCCTGAGTGTTGGCGATGGATATCTAACGCCGAGAGCCCGACAGCGTGCACGCCGACGCGGGCCAGGCGGTGTCGCGGTGTAACCGCGGCCGCCGCACGCCACTCACCCGCCGAACTCGTCACCCAGTTCTTTCGCCCGTCGCGCAGCCGCGTGCAGCGCCTGCACAAAGGCGTCCATCACGCCGTGCTCGTCGAGTGTCGTGATCGCGGCGTGGGTCGTGCCGCCTTTGGAGGTCACGTTCTGCCGCAACACCGCAGGCGCCTCGTCGCTTTGCGCAGCCAGCGCCGCAGCGCCGGAGAACGTGCCGACGGCCAGGCGGCGGGCCTGCTCGGCGGACAGGCCTAACTCGTGACCTGCTCGCATCATTGCTTCGACGAAATAGAAGACGTAGGCCGGGCCGGAGCCGGACAGCGCGGTCACGGCGTCCAGCTGCTCTTCGCGCTCGACCCACAGCAATTCGCCGGTAGGCGCGAGCAAGCGCTCGACGCCCGCGCGTTCGTCGGCCGTCACCGCCTCGCTCGCGCACAGGCCGGTCATGCCACGGCCGATCAGCGCCGGCGTGTTGGGCATCGTGCGCACCACGCGGGCACTGCCGGTGGCCTGGGTGATCGCGCGGCTGCGGATGCCGGCCATCACCGACAGCTGCAGCGCGCCCTTCACATGCGCGGCACAGGGCTGAGCAGCCTCCTTGAACAGCTGCGGCTTGACCGCCCACACCACCAACGTGGCGCTCGCCAACGCGGGGCTCGCCGCCGCTTCGACCACCACACCGAACTGTTGGCGCAGCTTGTCGGCCTGGGCCGCGAAGGGCTCGATCACATGGATCGCGGAAGGCGCGTGGCCCGACTGGATCAGCCCGCCGATCAACGCCGAGGCCATGTTGCCGCCGCCGATGAAAGCGATGGTCGCAGAGGTGAGATTTGCCGTCATGGCCGGCAGTGTAGAGGTCCCGCGCCCTGTACACATGAGCAGATGCGGATGGGGTTATGCAAACAATGCATGCAGCTCCGAGACAAATTCAGCCCTCTCTTCACTAGAGTGCCGACCCATGCTGCGGCGGCTGACTCACGAGGTGAGCCACCGCTGTATTCACATCTTGGAGTCCACGAGAAATGTCCAGCCCGCTTTCCTTTGTCCACCCGACTGCTGACAGCCCCTGGGGCACCTACCTGTCGCAGGTCGACCGCGTCACGCCCTACCTGGGCCACCTGGCCCGCTGGGTCGACACGCTCAAGCGCCCGAAGCGCGCGCTGATCGTCGACATCCCCATCGAGCTGGACAACGGCACCGTCGCCCACTTCGAAGGCTACCGCGTGCAGCACAACATGTCGCGCGGCCCGGGCAAGGGCGGCGTGCGCTACCACCCCGACGTGACGCTCGAAGAGGTGATGGCGCTGTCGGCCTGGATGAGCATCAAGAACGCCGCCGTGAACCTGCCTTATGGCGGCGCCAAGGGCGGCATCCGCGTCGACCCGAAGCTGCTGTCGAACAAGGAGCTGGAGCGCATGACGCGCCGCTACACCAGCGAGATCGGCATCATCATCGGCCCGCAGCAGGACATCCCCGCGCCGGACGTGAACACCAACCCGCAGATCATGGCGTGGATGATGGACACGTACTCGATGAACGTCGGCGCCACCGCCACCGGTGTCGTGACCGGCAAGCCGATCCACCTCGGCGGTTCGCTCGGCCGCGTCAAGGCCACCGGCCGCGGTGTCTTCGTCACCGGCCGTGAAGCCGCCCGCCGCATCAACCTGGACCTGAACGGTGCCAAGGTCGCGATCCAGGGCTTCGGCAACGTCGGCTCGTCGGCCGCCGAGCTGTTCGCCCAGGCGGGTTCGAAGATCGTCGCCGCGCAGGACCACACCGGCACGATCTACAACGGCAGCGGTTTCGACCTGGCCGAGCTGATCCCCCACGTCAAGGCCACCGGCGGCGTCGCCGGCTTCAAGGGCAGCGAGCCGATGGGCAACGAGGAGTTCTGGGACGTCAAGTGCGACATCCTGATCCCCGCAGCGCTCGAGGGCCAGATGACCGCCGACCGCGCCCGCCGCACCACTGCCAAGCTGGTGCTCGAAGGCGCCAACGGCCCGACCGTGCCGGCCGCCGACGACATCCTGGCCGACCGCAACATCCTGGTCGTGCCCGACGTGATCTGCAACGCCGGTGGTGTGACCGTCAGTTACTTCGAGTGGGTGCAGGACTTCTCCAGCTTCTTCTGGACCGAAGACGAGATCAACCTGCGGCTGGACAAGATCATGGTCGGCGCGCTCAAGCGCATCTGGGACGTGGCCGACCAGCACCAGATCACGCTGCGCACCGCGACCTTCGCGGTGGCCTGCGAGCGCATCCTGGCCGCACGCGAAGAGCGCGGCCTGTATCCCTGATATTGGGGGGTCGTGGCGGCTGCTGTCATCGGCAGCGCTAGACTTCGCGTTGCAGCCTAGCCGGTCACTTCGGGTGGCCGGCCGGTGCGTCAAGCCGGGCCCGAGCCCGGCTTGCGTCTTTTGAAGAACCCTCCACGGAGCCCCAATGAAACAACGCCTGACGACGCTTGGCGTCCTGCTGATCGCTGCCAACGCTGCCTGGGCCGGCAATTCAAAACCTTCGATCGAACACTGCGATCGGGAAATGGGCACCTTGGCCGTGGCGGAGCCGCAGGATCACATCCTCACCCGGCTGTCCTACTACAAGCTGGGCTCGCCCTCCACGATGCTGCGCATGATCGCGCAGGAATCCGGCTGCTTCGTCGTCGTCGAGCGGGGCGCCGCGATGCAGAACCTGCAGCAAGAGCGCGCGCTGGCCGCGGGTGGCCAGCTGCAGCAGGGCTCCAACATCGGCGGCGGCCAGATGCAGGTGGCGGACTTCGTGTTGACGCCGGCGGTGCAGTTCAGCGACGACAGCGGCGGTATCGGCGGCTCGGTCAGCGGCCTGCTCAGCCGCGCCGGCGGCGTGCTGGGCCACTTGAGCAGCGTGGCCGGCGGGGTCAAGTTCAAGGAAGCCGAGACGACGATTCTGGTTGCCGACGTGCGCTCGGGCATCCAGGTGGCCAGCGCCGAAGGCAAGGCCACCAAGATGGATTTCAGCGTCGATGCCTGGGGCTGGGGTGACCTCGGCTGGGCATCGGGCGGTGGCTACAGCAAGACGCCGGAAGGCAAGCTGATCGCGGCCAGCCTGCTGGACAACTACAACAAGATCGTCCAGCAGATTCGCAACAAGCCGCAGCTGATCCGCACCACGTCGACCGCGTCGATGCAGAACGCCTCGCAGTCGCTCGCGGCGACGGGCAGCGGGTCCGTGGGCCAGCCCTCGGCCGCGGCGATGGCCGCGATCCAGCCGACCAGCGGCGGCGCGCTGCCGGCCATGCTGATCGGTGCCTTCTCAGGTCAGTACAGCGGCGGCGACAGCGGCATCTTCTCGATCATGGTGGGCACCGACGGCAAGGTCAGCGGCGTGGGCCAGTCGGCCAGCGGCAGCAGCTTCACCGTCAGCGGCATGGCCACCGCGAACGGATCGATCGTGATGAGCGGCGCCGGCCAGGCCGGTGCGTCACAGTTCACCGGCGTCATCGATCCCAACAGCGGCTCGATGGTCGGCACGTGGCGCCTGAAGAAGCAGCAGGGCAACTTCAACGGCCGCAAGCAGTAAGCCCGCTCGCTTTTGGCACCAGGCCACCTTCGGGTGGCCTTTTTGTTGGCCGACTGGCGGCGCCCATCGATGAAGACGCAGGGTTGCGGAACAATCAGCGGCCATCTCCCGTTCCCTTCGAATAGCCGCCATGCCTTCACGCCGCCTCCTGCTCTCGTTGTTGCCGCTGGCCGCCGCGCTGGCCACCCCGCGGGTCTGCCACGCGCAGGCGCCATGGCCCAGCAAGCCGGTCAAGATCGCCGTGCCAGCCCCCGCCGGCAGCTCGCTGGACATCATTGCCCGCCTGCTCGGCGAACGCCTCGCGGAGCGCTGGGGCCAGCCCGTGGTGGTCGAGAACAAGCCGGGGGCCGGCGGCATGCTGGGCACCGACGTGGCGGCCAAGGCCGCGCCGGACGGCCACACGATGGCGCTGTCCTTCAACGGCCCGATCGCCTTTGCCCCCTTCCTCTACGGCAAGGTGCCCTACAACGTGGCCAAGGACTTGGTGCCGGTCGTGATGACGACATCGCAGCCCAACGTGTTGGCGGTCAATGCCGCCAAGGTGCCGGCCAAGACGGTAAAGGAGTTTGTCGACTGGGCCAGGGCCGGCAACGGGGCGATGAACTACTCGTCGCTGGGCAACGGCAGCTCGGCCCACCTGACGATGGAGCTGTTCCTCGCCGAGGCCGGCGTCAAGGGCACCCACATCCCGTTCAATGGCTCACCGCCAGCGGCGATGGCGGTCGCGCAGGGTGAGGTCGACGCCACCTTCATGGTCGCGCCGGCACTGTTGCCGCATGTGACATCGGGCAAGGTGCGGCTGATCGCGGTCAGCAGCGCACAGCCGGTCGAGTCGATGAAGGAGCTGCCGACGCTGGCGTCGGCCGGCTACAGGGCGGTCGAATCGATGGCGTGGAATGGCCTGTTCGTGCCGGCAGCGACGCCGGCCACCGTGGTCGCCAAGATCAATGCCGACGTCAACGCGGTGCTGGCGGACAACGCAGTGCGCACCGCGCTGGACCACCAGGGCCTGACGCCAGTCGGCGGCAGTGCGGTGGATTTCCAGCGCGTGGTCGATGCCGAGCAAAAACGCTGGGCACCGATCATCACGAAGATCGGCATCAAGCTGGATTGACCCGGCCTCGCCACGATCGGCACGTCACGCCTTGACGAACAACCGGTAGTCGGCGGTGTAGGGCATCTTGGCTTGGCGACCCAGCTCCTCGGCCGTGCACGCCGCCGTCGGGGCGACGCCGCCCACGGTGCGAATGCGCTGGATGCTGGTGACCCCGGCATAGCGGCCCGCCGGGCCGGCCGCCTGAGTGACCAGCAGCAGCCAGGGGATCGCACCGGCTTGCGGCGCGTCGGCCTTGGCCTTCACATGGCCCTTGATGCGGCTGCCGTCGGTGGCTTCCCAGTGCGGGCCGGCGTAGTGCTTGCCGACTTGCCGGCCCTGCGCATCGAGCAGCTCGGCCTCGGGCGCCACGAAGACCCATTCGTGGCCGGCGGCCCCGGCTTTCGCGCGGCACTCGTAGACCTGCACGCCGCGAGCGCCGACGACCTCGAGCAGGCGTTCGCCGGGCGGGGGCTGCAGGACATCGGGGATGATGGGCACCGGCGGCGTCGTGCTGCAGGCGCCAATCAGGCCTGCGAGCGCCGCAGCAGCCAGGACGGTGCTCAGTTGGGCAGAAGAGGTCATCGGGTTCTCCGTCGGTGATGGAAAGACCGCCGGCGGTTCCAGCCGGCTTGCCGACACCTACGGAGGGGGCGCGCGTTTGGACGCAGCCCCCGCTTTCAAAACCCCGCGCTCAATGCAGACCCGCCAGCAGCGCCGCGTTGCCACCAGCGGCCGCGGTGTTGATCGTCACTGTCTGCTCGGCGCAGAAGCGGTAGAGCTGGCGCGCGCTGGTCGCTTCCTGCAACGCCAGCAGCGGCACGATGGCACCGTCCTGCGCCGCCAGCTGGCGGGCCAGGCGCGGCAACCAGTCGGCACTGGTCGCACAGACGCCTGCGACGCGGCGTTCGGCGGCCAGCGCGGTGCCCAGCGTTTCCGCACTGCCAGGCATGGCCTGCAACGCACCTGCGGGCAGCCCGGCTTGCTGCAGGATCTGCAGCCAGGGCCGTGACGCGGCCAGCGCAGCCTCGTCGCCGACCCAGGCCACCGTGTTGCCGGCCACCAGCGCGGCCGCCAACGCGGTGGCCAGCTCGGCCGCCGGTGCGGTGCCGCCGATGAAGGCAAAAACGCCGCGGCCGTGCAGGCGCAGCTCATTGCTCTCGCCGGTCGGGCCGGGCAGCGTGTGCGCGGCGAGCCGGGTCTCGGCCTGTGCGGCCAGCGTGCGCCAGCGTGCCGCCAGGCCGGCGTCGGACGCCGCCAGGGCGTCCGCGGCGCGGCGCAGCCAGCTTGCGCGGTTGGCCAGCGGCGTTGCGCTCCACACGGCATGCTGGGCCACCAACCCGTCGACCGCGCGGCGCGCGGTCTCGATGGCCGCCGGAGCCGGCGCGGCGACCAGCGTCGAATCAGCGCCAACCGCCGCGAACGCCGGCGCCCCCACCTCGGCACCAAAGCGCAGCACATAGTTGGGCCCGCCCGCCTTCGGGCCGGTGCCCGACAGGCCTTCGCCGCCGAACGGCTGCACGCCGACCACCGCACCGATCATGTTGCGGTTGACGTAGACGTTGCCGATCTGGGCCAGCTTCGCCAGCCGTTCGGCGCGGCTGTCGATGCGGGTCTGGATGCCGAAGGTCAGGCCGTAACCCAGCGCGTTGATCTCGCGCACCAACGCTTCCGGGTCGCCGCCCCAACGCACCACGTGCAGCACCGGGCCGAAGATCTCGCTCTTCAGGTCGGCCACGCGCTTCAGTTCGAACGCCGCCGGCGCGACCAGCCGCGGGAAGGCCGACGGATCGGTCCGGGTCTCGCCCAGCAGCTTCGCTTCGCGCTTCAGGCGTTGCACATGGGCGGTGATGCCCTCGAAGGCCTCATCGTCGATCACCGGGCCGACGTCGGTCGCCAGCTCGGACGGATCCCCCACGCGCAGCTCGGCCATCGCGCCCTGGAGCATCTCGATCACGCCGTCGGCGATGCCCTCGTGCACGCACAGCAGCCGCAGCGCCGAACAACGCTGGCCGGCCGAGCGGAAGGCGCTTTGCACCACCGCGTCGACCACCTGCTCGGGCAGCGCGGTCGAGTCGACGATCATCGCGTTCAGGCCACCGGTCTCGGCGATCAGCGGCACCGGCGCGCCGCCTTTGTCGGCCAGCGCGCGCTGGATGATGCGAGCGACCTGGGTCGAGCCGGTGAAGCAGACGCCCGCGGTGCGCACATCGGCCACCAAACCCGCGCCCACCGTCTCGCCCGGGCCGTGCAGCAACGCCAGTGCATCGGCCGGCACGCCCGCTTCGTGCAACAACGCGACCATGCGCGCCGCCACCGCCGGCGTCTGCTCGGCCGGCTTGGCGGCCACGCTGTTGCCGGCGGCCAAGGCCGCCACCACCTGGCCGGCGAAGATCGCGAGCGGGAAGTTCCAAGGGCTGATGCAGACGAAGACGCCGCGGCCGCTGGAGGGCTCGGCCTGCGCCGCCACCTGGTCGGCGTAGTAACGGCAGAAATCGACCGCCTCGCGCACCTCGGCCACGCAGTCGCCCAGCGTCTTGTGGGCCTCTTTGACCAGCAGGCCGCAGTACTCGGCCAGGCGCGCGTCGAGCAGGTCACCGGCCCGGCGGACGATCGCCGCGCGCTCGGCGGCCGGCCGCGCGTTCCACGCGGCAAAACCCTGCTGCAGGCGCTGCATGGTGCTGTCGATGTCGCCGCGGGTGGCTTCGGGCACCGGCTCGACATGGGTCGCCGCAATCGCCGCCATCAGCGGCGCGCGCTGGGCCAGGCAGGTGATGTCGGCGCCGGTGGAGTTCAGCCGCCGCACGCCCCCCTTCCCGCCGTACAGGTCGATCGGCAGCGGCAGCCCTTCGGTGGCTTCGGGCGCCCCCGCGTGGGCCTCGTCCAGCGGTGAAGCGAGCAGTTCTTCCGGCGCGACGCGCGGGTCGGCCAGCTGATGCACGAACGACGAGTTGGCGCCGTTCTCGAGCAGCCGGCGCACCAGGTAGGCCAGCAGGTCGCGGTGTTCGCCAACCGGCGCGTAGACGCGGCAGGCCATGCGTGGATCCTTCAGCACCTCGCGGTAGACACCGTCGCCCATGCCGTGCAGCCGCTGCATCTCGTAGTGGGTGTCGGGCTCGGCACCAACGTCGCGCGCCATGTTGACGATCGCGGCGATCGTGCCGGCGTTATGGGTCGCGAACTGCGGGTAGACCACATCGCGGTGCGCCAGCAGCGCCTTCGCGCAGGCCAGGTATGACACATCGGTGTGCGGCTTGCGGGTGTAGACCGGGTAGCCGGGCAGGCCCAGCTCCTGCGCACGTTTGACCTCGCCGTCCCAGTACGCGCCCTTGACCAGGCGGACCATGAAGCGCAGGCCATGGCGCCGCGCGATCGCCGCCACCTCGTCGACCACCGCCAATGCCCGGGTCTGGTAGGCCTGCACCGCGAGACCGAAGCCGCGCCACTGCGGGTAGGTCTTGGCAATGCGCTCGGCCAGCGTCTCGAGCACGTCGAGCGAAAGCTCGAGCCGGTCGACCTCTTCGGCGTCGATGGTCAGGTTCAGCTGGGCGGGCGCGGCGCGCTCGATCAGCGACCAGACGCGCGGCAGCAGCTCGGCGAACACCCGCTCGCGCTGGGCGTCTTCGTAACGCGAGAACAGCGCCGACAGCTTGATCGAGATGCCGTCGCTGGCCTCCGGGCCGGCGCCGCGGGCGGTGGCCGCCGCGATCACGTCGATCGCGTTGGCGTACGAGGCCAGGTAGCGCTCGGCGTCGGCCTCCGTGCGGGCGCCCTCGCCCAGCATGTCGTACGAATAGCGCAGGTTGGGCTGCTCGCGGCGCTGCGCGGCTGCTTCGCCCATCGCCTCGCCGATCGTGCGCCCGAGCACGAACTGCCGGCCCAACAACTGGATCGCGCGCACCGTCGCCGCCACCACCGTGCGGGCGCCCAGGCGCTTCAGCAGGCCCGGCTCTTCTTCAGCCTCCGGCAGGAACTTCTTCGACAGCGCGATCGCAGTCGCCGACAGGCTGGCCAGCATGCCGCCCGAGCCGTCGGCACCATCGAATTCGGCCCGGCCCAGCTGGTCGGCCGTCAACGCCACCGCGGTTTCGACGTCGGGCACACGCAACAGTGCCTCCGCGAGCCGCATCAGCGCAAGCCCTTCGGCGCTGGAGATCGGGTACTCCTTCAGCAGCGATTCCATGGCCCAGAACGGCGCCGGCTTGTCCCGCACCGCTTGCACCCACGGTTTGGCCCCGGCGACCACGCCGGCCCAGTCGACGCCCGGCGTCAGGCGTTGGCGCGCGGCCTGCAGCGCCTCGTGTTCGCGCACATAGGGAAAAGGCAGGCGGGCCCGGGCCGGCGGCACGGCAAACGGGACTGGCGGGGTGGCAACAGCGCTCATGAAGGTGCTTTCAAGCCGAGCTCAGCCGTCACACGCTGTTTCAGCGCGTCGGGAGTCTCATGGCGGTAGAAATCCTGACTGGAAGGATTGGCAGCTTACGCGGACAATTCCTGAAAAAGATTCGGAGTTCCCAGCCTGTGACGAAGTTTTCTCAAGCATGCAGCCCACGATAAACGACCAAAGCCTCGCCGAACGCGGGCTCGACAAGATCGATCTGAGAATCCTGCGCGTTCTACAAAAGGACGGACGGATCAGCAACCTGAAACTGGCCGAGGAGGTGCATTTGTCGCCCACCGCGGTGCTCGAACGGGTCAAGCGCCTGACGCGCGACGGCTTCATCCTGGGTTACGAAGCCCGCCTGAACCCGCTGAAGCTGGGTGCCGGGCTGATGGTCTTCGTCGAGGTGCTGCTGGACCGCACGGTGCACGACGTGATGGACAGCTTTCGGGCCGCGGTGCAGGTGCGGCCCGAGATCCTGGAATGCCACCTGGTCGCCGGCGGCTTCGACTACCTGTTGAAGACCCGCGTGTCCGACATGGCGGCCTACCGCAGCTTCGTCGGCGACGTGATCTGGTCGCTGCCGGGTGTGCGGGAAACCCGGACCTACGCGGTGATGGAAGAAGTGAAAAACAGCACATCGCTCAGTTTCTGAGCGGGCGCTTCCAGGGGACCCAAGGGCGGCGCGGGCAGAGCGCGGCCAACGCTGGCTGGTCGACTTGCGACCGGCGCGGCCTGCAAGGCGCGGCGGCAACCCGCCGCCGGGTGCTCCATTTCACCAATCCCCCCCCCCGATCGGGGGGGTGCCCCTCCCTCGTGCGGGCGATGGTGCCGGGGGTGGGGTCTGGCGGACGATCTCGGTCATGCCGGCTGAACCGGCAACCATACGAGGGAACCGCCGTGACCAGCCCCGCCATCCATCTTGCCGCCCACCTGCGCCTGCCGCCTTTCCTGTCGCGCCTGCCGATCGAACGCCCGCTGCCACGCGGCTGGCCGACCTGGCTGCCGGCCCCCGCCAACCGGCCCGACGACGCAGCGCTGCAGGTCGAGCACGAGCCGACCGTCTCGATCGAAGAGTTGCCCCAGACGCTGGGCGTCGAACCGATGCTGCCGGGCTCGGTGGCCGCCGGCGGCTGGTATGACTCTAGCCTGGACCTGCGGCTGGGCCTGGAGGTACTGGATCTGGGCCCGGTGGAGTGCTTCGACGAGTGGGACGGCGCGTTCGCCTGAAGGGCCGCCGTCAGCGCCGTCAAAGACGGGAAGCCGCCTGACTGCGCGCGCCGAAGATGGCACTGCCGACGCGCACCAGCGTCGCACCTTCGAGCACCGCGGCCTCCAGATCGGCACTCATGCCCATCGACAAGGTGTCGAGCGCCAGGCCCTGCTGCTCCCGCAGGGCCATGAAGGCCTCACGCAGCCGCCGGTGCGGCGCCCGCTGCGCCGCCATGCCGTCGACCGGCTCGGGAATCGACATCAGGCCGCGCAGACGAAGGCCCGGCAAGATCGCCACCGCCCGCGCCAATGCCGGCAGATCGTCGAACGACACGCCACTCTTGCTGGCCTCGCCATCGACATTGACCTGCAGGCAGATGTTCAGCGGCGGCAGGTTCTCGGGCCGCTGCGCCGCCAGCCGTTCGGCGATCTTCAGCCGATCGACCGTGTGGACCCAGTCAAAAGCCTCGGCGACGACCCGCGTCTTGTTCGACTGCAGCGGCCCGATCAAATGCCATTCGAGTTGCGCACGCACATCGGTCAGCGCTTCGATCTTGACCAAAGCCTCTTGCACATAGTTTTCGCCGAAGGCACGCTGACCCGCAGCCACCGCCGCGCGTACCGCATCTGCCGGGCAAGTCTTGCTGACCGCCAGCAACGTGACATGCTGCGGCGAGCGGTTGCACTCGGTGCAAGCACGGTCGATCCGATGCCGCACTTGGCGTAAGTTCTCAGCGATACTGCCCAGGTTCGTGCCCATGATTGCCTGAGCATAAGACACGAGCATCGGGCACCGCGATTCGCCGCTTTCCGGCCGCACGGTGTCACCCAGAGACAAGCCGCCCAAACCGCCCCATGGACATCACCCAGCTGCTGGCCTTTTCGGTGAAGAACAAGGCATCGGACCTGCACCTGTCTGCCGGCCTGCCGCCGATGATCCGCGTGCACGGCGACGTGCGCCGCATCAATGTCGACCCCATGACGCACAAGCAGGTGCACGCCATGGTGTACGACATCATGAACGACACCCAGCGCAAGCAGTATGAAGACACGCTCGAATGCGACTTCAGCTTCGAGGTGCAGGGCCTGGCGCGTTTTCGCGTCAATGCGTTCCACCAGAACCGCGGCGCCGCGTCGGTGTTCCGGACCATTCCGTCGAAGATCCTGACGCTGGCGCAGCTGAACTGCCCGCCGGTGTTCGCCGAACTGGCACTGAAGCCGCGCGGCCTGGTGCTGGTCACGGGCCCCACCGGTTCGGGCAAGTCGACCACGCTGGCAGCGATCATCGATCACCTGAACGAGAACGAGTACGGCCACGTGCTGACGCTCGAGGATCCGATCGAGTTCGTGCACGAGTCGAAGAAGTGCCTGATCAACCAGCGCGAGGTCGGCCCGCACACCCTGTCGTTCTCCAACGCCCTGCGCAGCGCGCTGCGCGAGGACCCGGACGTGATCCTGGTCGGCGAGATGCGCGACCTGGAGACGATCCGGCTCGCGCTGACCGGCGCGGAAACCGGGCACCTGGTGTTCGGCACGCTGCACACCTCGTCGGCCGCCAAGACCATCGACCGCATCGTCGACGTGTTCCCGGCGGCGGAGAAGGAGATGGTGCGCGCCATGCTCTCCGAGTCGATCCGCGCCGTCATCTCCCAGACCCTGCTGAAGACCAAGGACGGCAACGGCCGGGTGGCGGCGCACGAGATCATGATCGGCACGCCGGCCATCCGCAACCTGATTCGCGAGAACAAGATCGCGCAGATGTATTCGATGATTCAAACCGGCAGCCAGTTTGGAATGCAGACGCTCGACCATTGCATGACCGAGCTGGTTCGGCGCAACGTCATCACGGTGGCTGAAGCGCGGCAGTACGCCAAGACTCCCGAGTCGTTCGCAGGCTAAAGCGAGAACTAATGGAACGCGATCAGGCAACACGGTTCGTACACGATCTGCTGCGGCTGCTGCTCAGCAAAAAAGGCTCGGACTTGTTTCTCACCGCCGACTTTCCGCCGGCGTTCAAGATAGACGGCCGCGTGTTGCCGGTATCCAACCAGCCGCTGACGGCGCAACACACCAGTGAGCTGGTGCGCGCGATCATGAACGACCGGCAGGCAGCAGAGTTCGAGAAGACCAAAGAGTGTCAGTTCGCGATCAACCCGACCAGCATCGGGCGCTTTCGCGTTTCGTCGTTTATTCAGCAGGGCAAGGTGGGCATCGTCTTCCGCGTCATTGCGGACCACATCCCTACCAGTGACGAGCTGAATCTGCCGCCGATTGTCAACGAGCTTGCAATGGCAAAGCGGGGAATCGTGCTGGTGGTCGGTGCTACGGGTTCGG
>NZ_DASUNH010000066.1:0-36018 GCF_036277275.1 Ideonella sp.
CGATGGCGACCGCACCGTCATCCAGGTGCCGCGTCAGCGCGGCCCAATGGTTGAGCGTGTAGTCGATGGCGCCCGCGGTGGCGCCGCCGTCGACAACAAGTCGGCGCTCCATCTCGAGCCACTGCTTGAGCTGGTCCCATAGTGGCTTGGCAAGCTGCTGTCGAAGCGCTTGCCGCTCGTCATCGCACAGTCCCTTGAGCTCGGACTCCACTGCGTAGATCCGCGCCCAGCGCTGGATCGCCTCCAGTGCCAGCGGGTTCTTGCCCTCACGCGCCAACTCATCGAACTTGCGCCGAGCATGCGCGGCACATCCCGCATCGACGCGGTCTGGATGGACACGAGGATCGACCACCGTGTCGTAGGCGCTGTAGCGGTCTGTCAGCAGTGTCCCGCTCCATCGTCGCTCACCGAGCCTCTCGTCGCCACCGAGGAAGGCCACTGGGTACTGCGCGCCGCGTCCGAGGCAGAAGTCGTAGACCACGCCCGGGATGGGATCGTGCAGGCTCCTGGCGTATGCCCAGATGTAGGCGCGACGCGTCTTGCCGGCGCCCGGATCGAGCAGAGCAACCGGCGTCTCGTCGGCGTGCAGGACTCGGCAGCTCAGTACGAAGCGCTTGTGCACCTCGAACACCGGCTCCAGCCTCGCGCCGGCCTGGCCGGCGATCGACGCCAGTGTCGAGCGCGGGGTGTGCACACGGCTTCGTGCGTTGATCGTCTCCTGCCGGTAGTACGGCACGTGGTCGACGAAGCGGCTGATCAGGGTGTGCGCCACCAGCCCGCTGGCCGCGATACCGCCATCGATTACCTCCGGCACTGCCGGCTCTTGCTTGAGCGTCTGGCAGCAGCGGCAAGCCCACTTGCCGTAGATGTGGCGATGGACAAAGAACTCGGCCGGCACGATGTCCAGCCGCTCGCTAACGTCTTCGCCAATGCGCGTCATGGGACGGCCGCACCCGGCCTGCGGGCAGTTGGTGTCTTCTGGCTCGTGCCGGTGCTCGACGCGCCGCAGATGGTCCGGCAGCGGCTGACGACGCGGGCGCCGCGGCGGCGGGTTGGGCTTGCTCGAGGCATCGGCCGCAGCCGCTTCCTGGCGCAGCTTGTCCAGTTGCTCGCGCAGGCTCGCTTCGTCTTCGGCGAGCGTTTCCTCGAACAGGCGCCGCTGGTCGGCATTCATCGCCTCGGACTTCGCGCCGTACCTCCAGCGCTTCAGCCGTGCCAGCTCGAAGGTGATCTTCTCGATCTTCGCCTCGCGCAGCGCGAGTTCGCGGTCCTTGCGCTGCAGCAGCGCCTGGCGCTGGGCGAGTTCCTGGTCACGTTCGGCGAGTTGTTGCTGCTGCAGCTTGACGCGCTGCTGTAGCTGCGCGATCAATGCGACGGCTTCAGGGGGCAGTCCCTGCAGATCCTGTGCCGTCAGATCACGCGTGCCGAGCATGCGCGGCATCGTGCCAGAACTCGCCAAGCGCCTCATCGTCGAATGCGCTGTCAACGCACCCGACGGTCCGGCTCACGCCCTGGTGATCACGCTCATCTCGGGCAGGCGCTGCCACGGCAGGCCCAGCACCAAGGCGTCGAACTGTGCACGCGTGAGCGACAGCGATGCTTGCGTGGCCGTCGAAGGCACCCAGGCAAAGCGGCCTGCGTTGAGCCTGCGTGCCGCACACCAGATGCCGAAGCCGTCATGCACGAGCAGCTTGATGCGTGTGCCTCGGGCGTTCGCGAAGAGATAGCCATGGTGCGCCTGCGCGGCGCCGAAGACCCGGACCACGCGCGCCAGCAGCCGGTCGGCGCCGGCGCGCATGTCAATGGGGTCGACAGCCAGCCACATCGCATCGATTCGAATCATCGAAGCAGCTCGCGCATCCACGCCGCGCACTCGGGCGCGGCGTCCACGGGCCAATCGACGGTGATCGACGTCGCGCCACGGCGCAACTCCACCCGTAGCACCGCCGGGGTGTCGGCGGCCGGCACCGTCACCGGGATGAAAGGCGATGCCAGCGGCGCAGTCAGCGCGACCTTCTGCGGCGCGGCTGCAGTCGTCGTCGGCTTGAGCGGCGGTGCAGCCTCTGCGTCGCGTACCCAACGACGCAGCAGATTGGCATTGATGCCGTGGGCCAACGCGATGGCGGCCATCGACACGCCGGGCTGCGAGCATGCAGCTACGGCATCGGCCTTGAACTCGTCGCTGTGGGTACGCCGTCTGCGGCGGCTCACCGGAGGTTGGTCGAGGATAGCGTTCACGTGTCCACCAGTAGTCTTAGTGGACACGAGGCTCCTATGCCGCTATCGGACGATCAAGATGGGGTGGCTGGACGCTCACGGTGGACTTCCGGCTGAGCATCAACGGCCTGGCCGCGCTGGTGCAGCAGGCGCTCGGTCTGGACCCGTTCGCCGCGTGCGTGTACGTGTTCAGCAATCGCCGGCGCAACCGGGTCAAGATCCTCGGCTGGGATCGCAACGGCTTCTGGCTGCTGCTCAAGCGGCTGGAGGAAGACCGCTTTGTCTGGCCGAGCGAGGTGTCAGTGCCGACGTTGACCGTCGAGCAATTGCACTGGCTGCTCGAGGGCATCGACATTGGCGTGGTGCAGCGGCACCCGAAGCGGATCTACGAGCGCGTGGCGTAGAAAACGTCCCCACTGGATGGGTTGGTTGCCGGGTGTGGGCCCTGTTACCCACCGATGCGAAGATGACGCCCCACCGAGCCGCTGCGCTGACGAGAATGCGCAGCGATGGTTCATATGCCCACGCCCGAAGAGTTCGCCGCTTTGCAGCAAGCGCAGGCCGATGCGTTGCAGCAGAAGGACTCGTTGGCCGGTGAACTGCGCGTTGTGCGCGCTGAGCGAGACCTGCTGCAAGAGCGGTTGAACCAATTCAAGCGTCAGCTGTTCTCGGCCAGCAGCGAAGCCAGCAGCCAGAACCAGAAGGATCTGTTCTTCAACGAGGCCGAGTTCGAAGGTGCCCACGCCGCGCCGGCGGTCGAAGAGACCGACGACGACAAGGTCGACGTGCCCGCGCACAAGCGCAACAAGCGTGGTCGCAAGCCGCTGGATCCGGCCCTGCCGCGCGAGGTCGTGCGGCACGAACTGCCCGAAGGTGAGCGCGTGTGCCCGCACGACGGCGCCGCACTGCGCGAGATTGGAGTGCAGGCCAGCGAGCAGCTGGACATCGTGCCGCAGCAGGTGCGCGTGATCCGTCATGAGCGGGTGAAGTACGCCTGTCCCTGCTGCGACGGCACGATCCGTCTGGCGCCCCGGCCGGCACAGGTCATCCCCAAGGGGCTGTTCACCGAGAGCGCGCTGGCCTGGATCGCCACATCCAAGTACCTCGACGGGTTGCCGCTGTATCGGCAGGCGGCGCTGTTGGGGCGCTTCGGCGGCACCGACATCTCGCGCAACACACTGGCCGCCAGCATCGTACGAGTGGGTCAGGCCAGCCAGCCGGTGGTCAACCTGCTGCGCGACGAATTGCTGGACTCGCCGCTGGTCTTCGGTGACGAGACCGAGATGCAGGTGCTCAAGGAGCCCGGACGCAGTGCTCAGACCAAGAGCTACATCTGGGCGCAGATGACCGATGGCTCAGGCAAGGACGGCCGGGGGCCACCGATCAGACTGTTCGCCTACTCGCCCAGCCGCTCGACGAAGACCGCGCTGGAGCTGTACGCCGGCATCGGCCAGGGCACGGTATTGATGACCGATGGCTACGAGGTCTATGACGCTATCGCCGAGAAGCACCAGCTCGTGCACCTGGGTTGTTGGACCCATTGCAGGAGGTACTTCATCGAAGCGCTGCAGGCGCTGCCCAAGGCGCAGCGCGGGCCTGAGCAGCTGCCCGCCCGCTTCATCGAGCTGATCGGTAAGCTCTACCACATCGAGGCCCAGGCCCGGCGCGACGAAGTCGACGTCCACGAACTCGGGCGGCGGCGCCAGAGGCTCAGCGTCCCCGTGCTCGCGGCAATCGAGGCATTGCTCCTGGCCAACCGGCACGCTGTGCTGCCCAAGAGCCTGCTGGGCCAGGCGTTGCACTACCTGGCTGCGCAGTGGCCCAAGCTCAAGCGCTACGTCGAGGACGGCCGCTTCAGCATCGACAACAACGGCCAGGAGAACGCGATCCGTCCCTTCTGCGTCGGACGTCGCAACTGGTTGTTCGCCGATACGGTCGCCGGCGCCAACGCCAGTGCGAACCTGTACTCGCTGCTGCAGACCTGCCAGGTCAACGGCATCGATGGCTACCGCTATCTGCACATTGCTGATCGCGCTGCCCAAGGCCACCACCGCCGACGACTACGCCGCGCTGCTGCCCTGGCGGATCAACTTGACGGTCGCCTGAACACGCCTCTCAGCTCGCCGCCGTCACCACATCACCGCGGCTCGTACAACCGTGTAGTTAGTTGACCGCTTACGATCCCTCGTAAACGTCATGCCACCACCCTCTTGACGAGGGCGACGGCGCTCAGATGTCCACGACGTGCCGCAGCAGATGGAAGCCCACGCGCCATGTGGTCTGGTCGCCGGGATCAATAGTGGCGGTGCGCTGGTTGATGCGCACGATGGTGCCCACTACGGTGTTGAGGTACTTGTCCTCGAAGGCAACCTTCTCTCCGCAGCGGAAGTCGTTGCGGCTGGGTCGCGGCGGGGCCGGCGGCTCCGGGTCGGCGGCCGGCTTGGCAGTCGGCGCCGGTGGCTCGATGGCCGCATAGGGCACTGACCACGAACTGCTCGTGCCGTGCTCGTGGATCGTCGCCTGCGTGTCCTTCATCGCCAGCACCTTGCCTGTGCGCATGTGCCCGTTGCGCCAGTCCATGAAGCGCACGGTCTGTCCCAGGTGCAGGTCCTTGCGGATCTGCACGATGCGCCTGGGGTCGGCCAGCATGCGTTCGATGATGCTGTTGAGCTGGAACAGCTCCAGGCTGTTGGCGTGGCCGAGCACCTCCAGCAGCCGCGGGTCGATGCCGGGCGTGCTCATGCAGCCATCCTCTGCGGCTGCTGCTGCCTGCCGATGTTCCACGGTAGCAATTCGTCGATACGGTTGATCGGATGCTCGGCGATGCGCTCGAGCACTTCGCGCAGATAAGCCTGCGGATCCAGTCCGTTGAGCTTGGCCGTCTCCACCAGGCTGCACATGCTGGCGGCGCGGTGCCCGCCCTCGTCCGAGCCCATGAACAGGTAGTTGCCCCTGCCCAGCGCGATGCCGCGGATGGCGCGCTCGGCGGCCGAGTTGTCGATCTCGATGCGTCCGTCGTCGACGTAGCGGGTCAACGCTGCCCAGCGCGCCAGGCTGTAGCGAGCGGCCTTGGCCAACTCCGACTTCGTGGAGACCTTGGTCAGCACGGCGTGCAGCCAGTCGTGGAACTGCTGCAGCAGCGGGCCGGCGCGGGCCCGTCGCTGTTCGCGTCGCACGTCCGGCGGCTGGCCTCGGGTGTCGGCCTCGATGGCGTACAGCGCCTGGATCCTTCGCAGCGCCTGGGCTGCCAAGCCTTGTTCGTCCCGATGCTGGTCGTACAGATCCCTCCCACCAAGGCCTGCGCGCATGGGCCCAGCACGCCGCCTCGGTCACGCCACTGCTGTACAGGGCGCCCCAGCCGCCATAGGCGTCGGCCTGCAGGATGCCGCTGAAGCCGCTCAGGTGAGCCCTGGGATGCTCGCCCTTACGGTCGGGGCTGTAGCGATACCAGGCTGCCGGGGGCTGCGTGCCGGCGGCGGGCCGATCGTCGCGCACGTACTCCCACAGCCGCCCGGTGCGCGTATTGCCGTTGCCCGGTGCGAGCACCACCTTCACCGGCGTGTCGTCGGCGTGCAGCTTGGTGCCTTGAACGACGTAGCGGCCAAGGGCCGCCACCAGCGGCGCCAGCAGCGCGTGCACCTGTGCGACCCAGCCGGCCATCGTGGCGCGGTCGATGTCCACGCCCTCGCGTGCGTAGATGCGGCTCTGGCGGTACAGAGGAAGGTGAGTGGCGCGGGGGAATCTCACCCCCGCGCTCTCCCAGAACCGGACGTGAACCTCTCGGCTCATCCGGCTCCTATCGTTCAGTCGCATGGATCGCCTCTTGCCAATGTGGGAACAGCCTCGGCGCGCGCCGGCGCAACTGCTTGAGCCAGGCCCACGCACGCGTGACGTGCCCTCGCAACTTCTTGTACTTGCGCTGTGCCCATTGCACCAGATGGGTATCCAGCGTCTTCAGGGCGTTCTGCAAGGTCGATGGATGGAAGAGTCCGTAGTAGCGCACCCACCCCACGAGCACCGGCCGAATCCGCGCAAGCAGTTCGCCCAGGTCGTAGCGGCTGAGCCGCTGCAGGCCCCAGCCACGAATCTCGTGGCGCATGGCCTTGCCCGCCTTGTCACCGACAGCCGGCGAGAAGCTGGTGAACAGCCGCCCTCGCCGATTCATCGCCTTGCGGGGCTTGAAGGTATAGCCCAGGAAGTCGAACCGTCGGACGTCGTGCCCACCGCGCCGATTGGCGTCGGCGCAGTACACGACACGGGTCTTCTCGGGATGCAACTCCAGCCGACAGGCGGCCAGGCGCTCTTGAAGCTCCGTCCGCAAGGACTCGGCTTCGCCCTGGCTGTCGCAGTGGCAGATGATGTCATCCGCGTAGCGCTCGAACGGCACCTTGGGGTGGTGCCGCACCATCCATTGATCGAAGGCGTAGTGCAGGAACAGGTTGGCCAGCAAGGGGCTGATGACACCCCCTTGCGGCGTTCCCTTGTCCCTGGTCATCAGCATGCCGTCGGGCATCAACACGTCCGCCTTGAGCCAGCGCTCGATGTAGAGCACCGCCCATCGGCAGTCCGTGTGTCGGCGCACCGCCCTCATCAGGAGGTCGTGATCGATGTTGTCGAAGAACCCCTTGATGTCGAGATCGAGCACCCAGTCGTGGCGCCAGCACTGGGTTCGCGCAACACGCAGGGCATCGTGTGCCGAGCGCCTTGGCCGGTAGCCATACGAGTTTGCATGGAACACCGGCTCCAACAACGGCTCAAGCCGCCGCTGGACAACCATCTGTGCAATTCGGTCTGCCACCGTTGGAATGCCCAACGGCCGTGTCTTGCCGTCGCCCTTCGGTATGTCGACGCGCTTGACCGGCGGCGGGAAGTAGCTGCCCGAGGCCATGCGATTCCAGATCCGGTACAGGTTCTTGCTCAGATCCTGCTCGAACATGGCGATCGTGACACCGTCGCCACCAGCCGCACCGCGGTTGGCCTTGACGCGCTTGTACGCCTCCCACACTTCGCGCTTGGCGATATCGAACGACTTTGCTTCAGCCACGCGCGTCATCCCCTTGCGGGTTGTGCACGCGGCGAAGCCGAACGACGACGCCCCTTCGGTCCAGCTCCATTACAGAGCCTTCAGCCCTACTACGAGCGTCTCCGTCCCTGTGCCCCGCATCGGTACTCTCGCCCTTGCGGAGGCTGTCCGCTTGAGCTTCTCCCTTGGCATCGGGACGACAGGTTCCCACGTTCCTCACTGAAGCCTGAACCAGAGTCACGCCGCCTTCATGCCGGGCGCCGGTCAAGCAGTCGGCAGGCTTCCCTCGACCTTCATCCCGGGCTAACCACTCTGGCCCGGTTTCGACGCCATCTGAATACGTTTCGGCACCACAACAGCGGTTCACTTGCGTTCGTCTCTCTGGTTCTCACCTGACGCGGTCACTGCCACGCCTTTTGCCTCAACGCTCACCACCACGGCTCTTTACCGCAGCAGCTTGAGGTGGTTTGGAGCCCGCTCCTGCAAGCCGACTCCGAGGGGCCCGCCCTCATCTTCAATGAAGCACCACGAGCGCCTCCTAACTACGGAGGTGCACGTGTTCGTGGCACACTATGGTCGCAATACTTCGAGACCATGACGTGCGCGAGCAGCCCCGGTCCGGCAATGCCGCGTGCGATCGGACGGCTCGGGGCGGCCGCCTGGAAGATCGCTTCACAGGCCACGCAGGCGAGCTTCGGACGCACATGACGGATGACCTTGAAGTGCGCCGGTACGTACTCGAGCTGCTCCGGTGTGTGCGCATTGGCATGCGCCAGTCGATGCCTTCGAGCAGCATCGACAGCTGCGCCGGCGTGAGCAGCACGCTGCCGGTGTCGGCCTGCGGCCAGACGAAGCGTCCGCGCTCCAAACGCTTGGCCAACAGCATCAGGCCCTGGCCATCGAACCACAGCACCTTCAGGATGTCGCCGCGGCGGCCGCGGAAGACGAACACGTGGCCGCAGAAGGGGTTGGCCTGCAGGGCGGCCTGCACCATCGCAGCCAGCCCGTCGAAGCCCTTGCGCATGTCGGTGTGACCAGCCACCAGCCAGACTCGCGTGCCAGAGGGCAGGCCGATCATGCGAGCGCCCGCAGGGCCTGCAGCACGCAGCGCAGCGCGGCTTCGTCGGGAACCCCGCGCAGGCGTACTCGGGCGCCATTGAGCTCGACTTCGATCGCGCCACCGGCAGTGGCGCGGCCCTGGCTGGCGACCGCTGGCGCTTGCGTGCTCTGGATCTCCACCGGCAGCAGCACCGCCTGCGCAGCAGGCGCCGTCGCCTTCATCGCCTTCAAGTGCGCGCGGCGCCAGGTGAACAACAGGTTGGCGTTGATGCCGGCTTCCAGCGCGATGGCGGCGACCGACGCGCATGGCACAAGGCTGCGCGCGACGAGCTCGCGCTTGAGATTGGGGCTGTGTTCGCGACGACGGCGGCGAGGGGCTTCGATGGTCATGATGTGCATTAGCGAGGCTTGATGCACACCGTCGTAAGGCATGCACGATCGCGCGATCGTGCTCAGGCGCCGCCTCGGCTACAAGAGGGCCGTCAGGCGCCGCTTACGATCCCTCGATCGGCCCGGGCGGTGTTCAGCCGAATCTGTCTGGCATTCGCCAAGCGCCGCACAACGAGAAAGCGGCATCCCAAGATGCCTTGAGATGCCGCCGTTCGGCCATTGAGCGCGCCGAGGCGCGTCGCAGGAGATTTACTAGTTCAAGTTAGAACTTGTAGGAACCGCTCACATAGAACGTGCGGCCCATGGCACTTGCATAGCGAGGATCGTAGCCCAGTTGGTGCGAACCGACATTACGCAGGGACAGCGGAGGGTCGTTGTCCAGCAGGTTCTTGACACCGGCGGTCAGGGCCAGGCCCTTCATGGCATTCCAGGTGGTCTGCCAATCCCAGGTCGTGTAGGCACGAACATCGAGTTGGGTGTCGATGCAATCAACGCCGTCGTCCACTGCACAGTTGTCGACATCGTGGTGGATGTCCTTGTACCCGTCACGATAGTTCATCGTCAGCGTGTGCGACCAATCACCATGTCCCAGGCCTGCCGAAGCATGAACGACGTTGCGGAAGCTCACGGCGCTGTTGACGCCCCACTTGTTCATGCTATCGGTCCACTGATCATCGGTACCGGGCAGCGTGTAGCGCGACTTGACAAGGTGCGTGCCACCGATTTCGGCCGTCAAGCGGCCGAAATCAGTTTTGTCACGCCACTTGAAGTTCCAGTCGATACCCTCATTCTCGACCTTGCCGATGTTGAAGGGCACCAGCTTGATGGCGACGTAGTCGCGGCCGTTGGAAGCCTTGTGCTTGATCGTGTACAGATCCAGGTACGTCTCGGGATTGTTGAGAATCTGGTCTTCGCTAACCGAGCTGATGGCGTCCTTGACGTTGACCGTCCAGTAGTCGATGCTGATGGCGGTGGTCGCCGACGGCTCCACCACGAAACCCAGGGTCCATTGGGTGGACTTCTCAGGCTTCAGTTCGGCGTTGCCGCCCTGGAAGACTTCCTTCTGCAGGTCGTCGCAGATCACACCGGCCGCGATGTAACCCAGCGGGTCGTAGCTTTGGCTAAACGGGCAAGCGTAGGTACCGCCAGTCACGCCGAAGTCCACGAGGTCGCCAGCAATTTCTTGCATGGTGCCTGTGCGGAAACCGGTGCCGTATGAGCCGCGAACCAACATTGTCTTCGTCGGCTTGTACTTGCCGTTCAGCTTGTAGGTCGTGGCAGATTCCGTGCTACCGCGGGTGGTTTTCGAGATGCCGTCCTCCACGCCGCTGATCTGGTCGTAGCGCAAGCTGGCCCCGAACTCGAGTTCCTTGGTGACCGGGAAGATCGCTTCAACGAACGCGCCGGTGTTCTGACGCTTCCAGTCGTATTCCGCCTGGGGATCGTCGAACAGAATCTCACCATTGGCGACTTCGTCGTTCGCCGTTTGCTTGAAGCTGGTTTCGCGCCAGTCGGCACCCAACGACAGATACGCGCTGCCCCCCCCCAGCTTGAACAGCTCGCGCTGCGCACGCGCATCCACACCCATCATCTTGATGTCGATAGTGTTGTACACGCCGGTCCACTGGGTGGACTTCAGCGCCTCCAACTGGTCAGCCGGCATGGTGCCCAGAATGTAGGGGAACGGATCGAACTCCTGCGCGTCGATCGCTGCCTGGAACCGGTCGGCTAGCGGGAAACCACCCACATAGTTCTGCAGTTGCTCTTGGGCCGAATAGGTCAGCGCGGAGTTGAAGTCCCAAGAACCCAGGGCACCTTCGACACCGGCCACCACGTGGGTCGCGTTGGTCTCGTAGTCATAGGCACGGTTGCCCATGTCATACAACCGATACTTCACGTTGATGTCGCCGTCGAGGTTATTGGCGATGTCGTCCGAGATGTAGGGGCGGATGTACGTCGCGTAGTACGGGTGGTCCGGGGACAGCGAAAACTCGGCCGGGTACGGTGCGATACGGGCCAGGATGTGCGCGTTGGTGTACGAAACGTCGGAAAAGAGGTTGAAGCCGGAGTTGCCCAGCTTCAGCTTGCCCGAGGCGAAGAAGCCCGTGCGCTCTTGCTCCGGTGAAATTTCGACAGTGGACGTGTAGTCGAAAATGCACTGGTCGCCACCGACAACGTGATCCTTCGGGCAGTCGCCATTCTGCATCAGGTACGGGTTGAACGAGTACTGCTCGTTGGTGGGCTCCCCGGTGTCGGGGTCGACGCCGAAGTAGAAGACGTCGACGTTGGGCGGAACGGACCGCGACGAACCGTTGAAGAACGTCAGGTTCCGGCCATGCTGGTCGGTGAAATTGATGATACCGGTCTTGGCGAAGTCGCGATCGGCAGCCTTCAGCTGCTTCTGGCGATCGTAGCTGAGCGAGGCGAAGATCGAGAAGCCGTCCGCGTCGAGGTCGCCGAAACCCTTGCTGATCGACAGGTTGTAGCCATCGCCACCAGTCTGCTCGGGCTGGCTGTAGCGCGCGCTGATCTCGAACGGAGCAGCACCCTGCTTCAGGATGAAGTTGACCACGCCGGCAATGGCGTCGGCGCCATAGAGGGCCGAGGCGCCATCGGTCAGGACTTCGATGCGCTCGATCGCGGCCAGCGGGATCGAGTTCAGGTCGATCGTGGTACCGGAAGTGGCCGGAGCCACGCGACGGCCATTCAGCAGAACCAGTGTGTACTGCTCGCCGAGGTCGTGGATCGATGCGGTCGTGATACCACCGCCGCCACCGCCAACCGAATCGGCCGCAACCGTGAAACCTTGCATCACGGGCAGCTGCTGGATGAAGTCAGTGACCGTCGTCACACCGCTCTTCTTGATGTCTTCCTGCGAGAAGGTTTGAACGGGCAGCGCCCCTTCGGCTTCAACACGCTTGATGGAAGAGCCAGTGACTTCGACACGCTGAACCTCTTGGGCGAAAGCGAGGTTTGCGCTGGTCGCCAGCAGGCCACCACCGAAGGCGAGCAGCAGGCTCGTACAGAGCCTTGTTTTCTGGAACATACGTACCACTCCTGAGTAAGGGAAGGTTGATCGATAGACCCTGTCACGAAGCAAGTCACATGCCGGTCTTGTGAAGCCAGGATGTACCCACGTCGAAAACATGTGAACGGATTGTCACTGACCCATCTTGGAGGGCTGCTAGCGGGAAACCCTCTACAACGGTTTTTGCGGCGGTGGTTGTTGTGTTTACGCAGCACATTCCACCGCCCTGAATGACTTGTCTAGTCAATCGACACAGGCTTGGTCGAGCCCCAGAATGGCACGGCCCGGTCGCCGAAGCGCCAGGCCGTACTGCTTCATCGAGAGGGGCGGAGGGAACTAGCGTTAACCCTCATCAAGGTCAGGCATTGGTGGTTGCCAGCCTTGGCACCGAGGCAATGAGCTTCTTCGTGTAGGCGTCGCGAGGACGGCTGATCACCTCGTCGCAGGTGCCCTGTTCCACGATGCGACCGGCGCGCATCACGGCCACTTCATCGGCGATGTATTCGACCACGCCGATGTTATGCGTGATGAAGAGGTAGGACACCCCGAGCTCGCGCTGCAGATCACGCAGCAGGTTCAGGATTTGCGCCTGCACCGACACATCCAGCGCAGACGTGGGCTCGTCACAGACAATGAGCTTGGGCTGCACGGCCAAGGCGCGGGCAATCGCAATCCGCTGGCGCTGACCACCCGAAAACTCGTGCGGATAGCGGTCCAGCGCATCCCGGCGCAGGCCGACCTGGTCGGCCAAGCGTTGCAGGCACTCGCGACGTGCGTCGGCGTTCATGTCCGGCTGCAGCGACAGCAGGCCTTCCTCGAGGATGTCGAACACGCGCATCCGCGGGTTCAGCGAGGCGAACGGGTCCTGGAAGATGATCTGAATGTCGCGTCGCGCCTTCTGCAGCGGCTCGCCTTGCAGATCAAACAGGTTTTGCCCCTCGAGCAGCGCCTGACCTTCGAAGGTTGCCTGATGGCGCAGCAACTGGACGATGGCTTTGCCGGTCGTCGTCTTGCCGCAGCCCGATTCGCCAACCAGCGCCAGGGTCTGGCCCGCCTGGACCTTGAACGAGATGCCGTCGACGGCATCGAAGTAACCGTGCACGCGCTGCAGCAGACCCTTGCGGATCGGGAAACGAACACGCAATCGATCGACCTGCAGCAGGGGCTGGGCGGCACCAGCCGTTGCTGCCTTGGCCGCCTGGATCGGTGCCGCGGCAGGCACGATATTGATGATGGCCTCGGTGGCCTGGGCATCGTGACCTGGCGCATAACGAAGGCAGCGCACGGAACGCGAACCAGGGAGGCTGTACAGCTCCGGCAAAGTCGTCTTGCAAGCCGGCTCGGCGCAATAGCAGCGCGGCTCGAAGCGGCAGCCCTCGAACTGCGTGGTCAGCGGCGGCACGGTGCCGGGGATGGCCGCGAGCGATTGACCGCGACGTGTCGAATCCGGCAGCGCACGCAGCAGGGCCTTCGCATAGGGGTGTTTCGGCGCAGAGAAGAACTCCTCCGCCGTGGCCACCTCGATGATCTGCCCGGCGTACATCAACGCCACGCGGTGCGCCATGCCCGACACCACCGCCAGGTCGTGGGTGATCAGCAGCAATCCCAGGCCGTGCTCGGCCTGCAGTTGCTTCAGCAGATCCAGCACCTGGGCCTGGATGGTCACGTCGAGCGCCGTGGTGGGCTCATCGGCAATGATGTAGTCCGGCTCACCAGCCAGCGTCATCGCGATCATCACCCGCTGCTTCTGGCCACCGCTCATGCGGAAGGGGTAGTCGTCGATGCGACGCTCGGGTTCGGGGATGCCGACCTTGCGCAGCCAATCCAGGGCCTTTGCTCGGGCTGCTTCGCCACGCAGCGGTGTGTGGGCCTCGATCGCTTCGACGATCTGGTCTCCGATCTTCATGACCGGATTCAGGCTGGTCGATGGCTCCTGGAAGATCATGCCGATGCGACCGCCGCGCACCGCGCGCATCCGAGACTCGGGCAGCGCGAGTACGTCTTCCTGGTCGACCAACACGTCGCCCGACGCGATGTAGCCGTTCTCGGGCAACAGGCGCATCAGCGCCAGCGCCGTCATGCTCTTGCCGCAGCCTGATTCGCCGACCAGCGCAAAGGTTTCCCCGCGCTGCAGCGTCAGCCGCATGCCGTCGATGGCGCGCACCAAACCGTGCTCAGCGTCCAGTTCGACCTTGATGTTCTTGATTTCCAGCATGGCCTATTCGTCCCTCAAGCCGGCTTCTTTTGATGGGTGATCGGGCGCGGGCGGAACACGCGGGCACGCGGGTCGAACGCATCGCGCACGCCGTCGGCAAACAGGTTGGCCGACAGCACCAGCGTCACCATGAAGATGAAGGCCGACGCGAAGGGCCACCACACCACCGGGTCGCGGCTCATCTCGTTGCGAGCGAAGTTGATCATGCCGCCGAAGCTGTTCATCGACGGATCGACCCCAACACCGACGTACGACAGCACGGCCTCGTAGAGGATCAGCGCCGAGAAATCGAGCACCGTGACGATCAGGATCAGGTGCACCACGTTCGGGAAGATATGCCGCATCATGATGCGAGCCTGGCCCACGCCGAAGGCATTGGCTGCCTGCACGAACTCCAGCTCACGCAGCTTCAGCGTCTCACCGCGCAGCAGGCGACACAGGCTGGCCCAGCCGGTCAGCCCCAGCACCGCACACAGCAGGAAGAGCTTCAGGTCGGCTCGTTCAACGCCGGTCTCGAACAGCTCCGGATGCTTGTCCAGGAAGACCTGCACCATCAGCACGCAGGCAGCGATCAGCAGGATGTTCGGAATCGATGACAGCACCGTGTAGAGATACTGGATCAGCTCATCGACCCAGCCCTTCAGGTAGCCGCCCATGATGCCAAGCACCACCGCCAACGGCAACGTTGCGAGGGTCGCGAGCGTACCGATAACGAATGCGGTGCGGATGCTCTTGAGCGTCTGGTACATCACGTCGTTGCCGGTGATGTCCGTGCCGAACACGTGGTAATGGCCCATCAGCGAGACCAGCACGCCAATCGGCAGGCCCAATCCGAACAGGGTGCGACAGGCGACGATCCATGGCACCGGCGTCTCGCGGCGGCGCATCTTGCCAAAGGCAACGCCCCACCCCTCCCCGCGGCTGCGCGCCACGACGGCGATCAGCAACGCGCTCAGCAGCGCCGCAACCAGCGCACCGCCCAGCAGGCCGATCACGACCCGCTTCGTGATGTCGCCGGCCCATTGCGTCTCGGGATCGGTCAGGTGCGCACCACCGAACTTCAGCCGCGGCGCAACGCGCTCGACCTTGCCGTTCACATCGGCCGACTCCTTGGTGAACCCGACATAAGCCAGGGGCCGCGAATAGGTCGATTCACGCGACTGCACCACCTGGCGCAACCCGGCATCCAGCATGGACTGCACCCGGGTGTCGTACACGGCGGCGCTGCCCGCCGGGGCACCTGCCGCCGCGGGCAGCACCGAGCGGAAGTGCACGCTGTCGGCGAGCGTGAGCAGCAGGCAGGCCAACAGGACCAGGGACGAGGCCAGGGCCGGCCCATTGCGGAAGACCTTGCTCCAGTTGGCGGCGAGATTCGGCTTGCGCACCACCGTCCAAGCGTAGGCCACCATGGCAACGATCAGCAGCCAGACGGCCACGTCGGTCCACAACATCACAAACTTCGGCATCACCGAGACTCCAGTGTTCTATCGTTTCAGCCAGCGATCAGGCCAGGCGCACCCGGGGGTCGACCCAGGAATAGGCGATGTCGATCAGGATGTAGGTCGCGATGTAGAGCAAGGAGCCCACGAACACCATCGTGCGGACGATCGCGAAGTCCTGCTTGCCGATCGCCTCGATGACGTACGCACCGAGGCCCGGGATGCCGAAGAAGCTTTCGAACACCAGGCTGCCCATGAACACGTAGGGCAGATAACCGCCCATGCTGGTGATGATGGGGATCATCGCGTTGCGCAACACATGCCGGAACAGGACGACGTACTCGCTCAGGCCTTTGGCACGCGCCGTGCGCACGTAGTCCTTGCCGATTTCCTCCAGGAACATTGCACGGTACAGGCGAGCCTCGGTACCCAGACGCGCCAAGGCGGACAGCATGACCGGCAGTATGAGGAAGCGGACCAGGTCCAGGCCCTGCGCATAGCCCGAGATCGGCACCAGCTTGAACACGCGCGAGAACAGGTACTGCCCGACGATGATGTAGAACAGGCTCGAGATCGACAGCATCAGCACACACAAGACCACGCCCCATAAGTCGAGCTTGGTGTGTCTGAACATCACGAGCAGCAAGGCGAAGCCCGTGCTTGCGATCACCTGCAACAGGAAGATGGGCAACGCGAGCTGCACGCTGACCCACATGCGCGTGGCCACCTCGTGCCCAAGGTCGCCGCCGGCCTCGGCGTCGGCGCGGCCGAAGTTCAGCGTGAACAGCGAGACCGAACGTTCCCAGAAGATCGTCTCGGTCAGCTTGTCGCTGCCCTCCTGCTTGTCGTTCCAGTACAGCGGCTTGTCATAGCCGCGTTCGGTCTTCCACTTCTCGATCAGCTCCTGCGTGACGCGCTTGCCGCCGATGTTCAAACGCGCCATGTCGTCCGGCGTGTTGACGGTGAAGAACAGGAAGAAGGTCGCCAGGTTGACGCCCAGCAGGATCAGCACGCCGTAGAGCAAACGACGCAAGGTGTAGGAAAGCATGTTCTAGGGCTGGGGCAAACCAGGATCAGGCCAGAATCTCGCCGCGCGCATTCATGCGTTCGCGACGGCGCAGACTGTTGCGGGCGATCAGCACGCCCGCCGCAATCACCGCGACGAGCAGCGTCAGCGGCCACCACACCGGCCGGTTCCATTCGGCCAGGCTCGCAGCCCGCTCGGCGCTGTTCAAGCGCAGGTAGCGACCGTGGTCACGCACCAGAATCGCCGGCTTCGAGTTGGTGACCCACTTCTGCACGGCCGCCGAGGCGTACGGGTAGAAGCCGAAGCTGAGCGGCGCGTCGCGACGCAGGATGTCGTTCATCTTGTCGACGATCTCCTGTTTTGCCGGGCCGTCGTCCATCATCTTCAGCTGCACGAACAGCTTGTCGAACTCGGGGTTCTGGTAGTTGGCGGTGTTCTCGCCGTCCGAGATGCTCTTCGAGTTCGGACCGTAGAACAGGAACAGGAAGTTCTCGGCATCCGGATAGTCGGCGTTCCAGCCCAGCCAGAACACTTGGTGCTTGCCCTTGCGGACCTTGTCCTGGAATTGGTTGTTGTCGGTCGCACGCACCTCAAGCTGAATGCCCAGCTTGGCGAACTGCTTGACCACCCAGTCGATCTCGGGCTTGCGTTCCGGCGTAGGCGGCGCATAGAAGTCGTAGTTGACGACCAGCGGCTTGCCGGACTTGGCCTCGCGGCCGTCCGGGTATCCCGCCTCTTCCATCAGCTTGTAGGCATCTTCGATCGGCCGGCGCACGTACTTGCCATTGACGAGCTTGTGCGTCATCGGGTTGACACCCTCGGGAGTGCCCTCGCGCGAGCCCGGGATGCCTTCGGGCAGCAGGCTCATCGCGGTGGCGCCAGCCTTCTTCGGGAAGACCTTGGAGTATTCGTCCCAGTCGATCGCGATCGAGATCGCCTGGCGCAGCTTGCGGTTGCGCTCGCGCTGGCCTTCGTTGTCGCCCCAGCCGATGACGGGGTCGAGCATGTTGAAGGCGATGAAGTAGCTGTTGACGTCGCTGTACTTCGGGAACGTGAAGCCCTTCTTGCGATAGGTTTCGGCCACGTCGTCCGAGTCATTGGCTTCGACCAGGTATTGGATGCCGGTGTCCGTGCGCTCGAACACCTCCATGTCGTAGTAACCGTCGCGGAACTTGTTCTTCTGCGGCGTCGACTCACGCTCCACCGTGGCGATGATGCCGTCGATGAACGGCGTCTTCTTGCCGCAGTCCTCGAGCAGTCCCTTGGCCTTGTCTTCGGGCATGCCGTCGCAGGGGTACGGCTCACCGCGGTAGTTCGGGTTCTTCTTCATCACGATGCGCCGGTCCTTGACGAACTCGGTCACCATGAAGGGGCCGGTGCCCACCGGCCAGTTGTCCAGCGTCAGGCTGTTCTCGGCCATGCCGGGTTGGGCGTAGAACGCGTCGGCCTCCCACGGCACCGGGGCCATGAAGGTCATTTGCATCCAGTACTTCCACTGCGGGTACTTGCCATGCAGGCGGATGCGCAGCGTGTGCTTGTCGGGCGCCGTGGCGCCGGCCAGCGGCCACTTGCGGAAGTCGAGGAACGGCTTGTCCAGGCTCGCCGGGTCCATGCCCTGGCGCAGCTTGGCGTCTTCCTTCCTGATCATTTCGCCGTAGTCCTTCAGGCCCAGGACATATTCGGAGAAGATGCCGAAGATCGGCGTCGTGATGCGGGTGGTGGCGTGGCGCTTGAGCGCGTAGACGAAGTCGTCGGCCACCAGTTCGCGGGTGCCTTGCTCGAACTGCATCGGCGAGCGGCGGTCGCCCACCTCGCCCGGCTTCATGTGGTGATAGCGGTACTGGCCCTGCTCGTCTTTCGCGAAGGCCGGGTGCGGCTGGAACATGATGCCGCGCTTGATCGGCACCTCGTACACGCTCTCGGCCACCTGCTCGCCCGGCGCGTCGTCGGGCAGGCGCTGCCCGTTCTTGTCGAAGTACTGGGGCGCAACGACCTTCTCGGCCGATTTCGGCACCAGCTCGAACGGCCGCTTCAGGTAGTGGTAGCCATAGGGCGGCTCGTAGACCTGGTAAGTGACGAGCGTGTCGTTCGACCAGTAAGAAGCCGTCGGGTCCAGGTGACGCGGCGTGTTCTCGATCATGGCCGAGTAGATCTGCTGCGACTCGGCGGAACCCTTGGGCCAAGGGCTGTTGTCACAGCCAGCCAACGCCGCCAGCGCCAGCCCCCCCACCCACAGCAGCCGCCGCCGTGGCAAGGCGCGGCCCAGTGCCGAGATCACACCGCCCATGCGGATTACTCCAAAGAAGCGCGGGTCGTCGCACGGATAGGCGCGACCAGCAAGGCAAAAAACAAAACCGCCCGCGGCAACCCCCGGCTTGTGCCCGGAGATGCGGCGAGGCGACTCGTGCAGATTCTATGCCCGGGTGTTACGGGCACGAGTTAGGGTTTTTCGCAGGCCCAGCCCGCTTGTTGGCGAGCCATTCTCAACAAAATTAGAAGCGGGCAGCGAATTTCACCAGTCCACGAACTTACCAGCCGATGAGTGCATCGCGCTGGTCGACCAGCAACGTAACAGCACGCCCGAACGGCATGGTCACCTTGGTGCAGACGTGACCGAACGGCAGGCCGGTCAGCACCGGTGTCTTGGTCACGGAGCGAATGTGCTCGACCATGGATTTGAGGTTGTAGCCACGGTCCATCGGCGATGGCTTCCAGTCGCTCACCGCCCCCAGCACCACCGCCTTCTGGCGTGCCAGCACACCAGCCTGGTGCAGTTGCAGCAGCATGCGCTCGACCCGGTACGGATGCTCGTTGACGTCTTCAACGAACAGGATCCCGCCTTTGACCTGCGGCCAGTGCGGCGTGCCCAGCAATGACGTCAGCACCGTCAGGTTGCCGCCCCACAGCACGCCCTTGGCCTGCAAACCGTCGAAGCCAGCCTCGGTGCGAAAGCCGATGGCCTCAAGCTCGCCGTTCATCGCCTCGGCAAAGCACTCGGGTGTCACGTCGTCGAGCACCTCGCGGCCGAAGTCGTCCACCGCCAGCGGGCCGCACCAGGTTGGCGCGCCGGCGTGAGCAAGCAGCCCCATTTGGAGCGCCGTCATGTCGCTGTAGCCGACCCACCGCGTGCCGCGGTCGACGCTGCGTTTGAGCTTCTTCCAGTCGATCCGGTCGAGCAGCCTGCTCAAGCCATAGCCGCCCCGCGTGGCCATCGCGATCGACGGGGCGTCGGCGGCCACCCGGTGCAGCGCTTCCAGGCGCTGCTCGTCGCTGCCAGCGAAGCGCTGCTGCTTGGCCAGCGCGGCTTCGTCAATGGTCACGGCAAAGCCCATCGCGGCGAGCCGTTTGGCGGCCAGGCGCAGCGGGGCCGCCTTCAGCAGCACTCCCGCGGGGGTGAACAGGGTCAGGCTGGTCATTCGGTCGATCGTCAAGACGTCAGGAGGAGTGGGGCGGCGGCTCGACCATCGGCAGTTCGATGGCGAAGCCGGTCGGGATCGGGTCGCTCGGGTTCACGTCGGGCGACTCGGCGGCCGGCTCTTCCACCGCGGCGGCCCGTTCAGCCTTCTGCTGCGCCCGACGCTCGGCAAAGAACTCGCGCAGGATATTGCCGCAGGCCTCGGCCATCACCCCGCCTTGAAGCGCGGTATGGTGGTTCAGCCGGGGTTCGGCGAAGAGGTTCAGCACCGAGCCGGCAGCGCCGGTCTTGGGGTCGACCGCGCCGAACACCACCCGCTTGAAACGGGCATGCATCAAGGCCATCGCACACATCGCGCAAGGCTCCAGCGTCACGTACAGCTCGCACTCAGGCAGGCGGTAGTTCTCCAGCAGCTGTGCTGCATGCCGCAGCGCGACGAGCTCGGCATGCGCAGTGGGATCGTGCGTGGTGATCGGCCGGTTGTAGCCGGTGGCAATGACCTGCCCGTTGCGCATGATCACGGCGCCCACAGGCACCTCGCCCGACAGCCAGGCGTTCTGCGCCTGGTCCAGGGCCAGCCGCATCGCGTACTCGTCGGCCGGCGTCACGGCAGGGTCCGATGCGGACTCGCTCACGGCATCAACTCGCCTTCTCGCGGTCTCATCGAGGTGTTGCCGTACAGCGGCCAGCGCCCCAATGCGACGTGTCGCCCCTGGCCCAGGAAGCTGTGGATCAGCACCAGCTCGCGCACGGCCCACGAGATGGGACGAATGCTCTGTTTCTGGATCACCTGCGGGTCGTAGACCAGCGTCATGTGCGGGGTGAAAGACTTCTCGACCCATTGACCCAGACCACCTTTGATCATGGCCACGGCCAACGCACGCTGGAAGGCCACCAAGGCGGCCAAGCCGATGTCCCCGGTCAACACCAGCGCCGGCTTGTTCTGCCCGCCGCGGACGAAGCTCATCACCGACTCGAACTCGACCTCGAACGGCGCCACCCGCAGGGCGGCCGCGACGGCCCCGGCCTTGGCCACCATGTCCTGCGGCACGCCGGCATGGTCGCCCAGGTGATGCAACGTCACGTGCAGGTGCTCGGTGCGCACTTGCGTGCCGGTCAGCTTTCGCTCACCGCAAAAGCGCTGCCGAAAACGATCGGCCTGACCGGCCGCGTAGTCGTCCGGCAGGACGGCGAAGAACAGTCGGTCTGAACCCGTCGGCGGAGCCCCCATGCCATCCAGAAAGAGTTGATCAGCCAAGCCGCTGTACCCCTGTCATTCCCACTCGATCGTCGCCGGTGGTTTGCTCGACACATCGTAGGTCACGCGGTTGATGCCGCGCACCTCGTTGATGATGCGGCCCGAAACCTTCTTCAGCAAACCATAGGGCAACTCGGCCCAGTCGGCGGTCATGAAGTCGCTGGTTTGCACTGCACGCAAGGCGACCACGTAATCGTATGTACGGCCATCGCCCATCACGCCCACGCTCTTGACCGGCAAGAAGACGGCGAAGGCCTGGCTGGTCAGGTCGTACCAGCTCTTGCCGGTCGTTTCATCTTTGCAGGCGCGCAGCTCTTCGATGAAGATCGCGTCGGCACGGCGCAGCAGGTCGGCGTAGTCTTTCTTGACCTCGCCGAGGATGCGCACACCCAGACCCGGCCCCGGGAACGGGTGGCGGTAGACCATCTCGGGCGGCAGGCCGAGCGCCACGCCGAGCTCGCGCACCTCGTCCTTGAACAGGTCGCGCAGCGGCTCCAGCAGCTTCAGGCCCAGTTGCTCAGGCAAACCACCGACGTTGTGGTGGCTCTTGATCGTCGTCGCCTTCTTGGTCTTGGCGCCGCCCGACTCGATCACGTCGGGGTAGATCGTTCCCTGGGCGAGGAAGGTGGCGCCCTTGTGCCCGGCGTCGCCGGCCTTGAGCTTGTCGGCCTCGGCCTTGAACACATCAACGAACAGGCGGCCGATGATCTTGCGCTTGGCTTCGGGATCGGTCACGCCGGCCAACTCGCCCATGAACAGCTCGCTCGCGTCGACACGGATGACGCGCGCATGCAACTTGCCGGCGAACATCTCCATCACCATGTCGCCTTCGTTCAGCCGAAGCAGACCATGGTCGACGAAGACGCAAGTGAGCTGGTCACCGATCGCACGGTGGATCAGCGCCGCGGCCACCGAAGAATCGACGCCGCCCGACAGGCCGAGGATCACCTCTTCGTTGCCGACCTGGGCGCGAATCGCCTCCACCGCTTCGGCGATGTGGTCCTTCATGACCCAGTCGGGCTTGGCGCCGGCGATCTTCAGCACGAAGCGCTCGAGCAGCGCCCTGCCCTGCACCGTGTGCGTGACCTCGGGGTGGAACTGCACGCCGTAGTAGCCGCGCGCCTCGTCGGCCATGCCGGCGATCGGGCAACTCGGGGTGCTGGCCATCAGCTTGAAGCCCGGCGGCAACTGGGTGACCTTGTCGCCGTGGCTCATCCAGACCTTCAGCATGCCGTGGCCTTCAGGCGTGCTGAAGTCTTCGATGCCGTCGAGCAGCTTGGTGTGGCCGTGGGCGCGGACCTCGGCATAACCGAACTCGCGGTGCGAGCTGGCTTCGACCTGGCCGCCTTGCTGCACGGTCATCGTGAACATGCCGTAGCAGATGCCCAGCACCGGCACGCCGAGATCCCACACCGCCTGCGGCGCGCGCAGGTCATGCTCTTCATAGGTACTGGCATGGCTGCCCGACAGGATGATGCCCTTGGGTGCGAACTCGCGGATGAACGCGTCGGTCACGTCGTTCGGGTGGATCTCGCAGTAGACGTGCGCCTCGCGCACGCGGCGGGCGATCAGCTGCGTGACCTGGGAGCCGAAGTCGAGGATCAGGATCTTGTCGTGCATCATGGTGCGGCGGGCGTGGTTTCCGGTTGAGCGGTGGTGGCCGCAGTCGCGGCCTGATGGGTTCGGAAGTGGTAGATCGCGAGCACGGTGGCCAGGCCTTGCAGCACCGCGCAGAAGTAGTAAGGCACGCCGATGCGCCAGTCGCCACGCGGCAGGTGCGAGACCATCGCCAGCAGCGCCGGGCCAACGATCGGCGCGATCACCGCCATCAGGCTGTTCAGCCCGGCCACGGCACCCATGGTCTGGCCCTGGGTCCTCGCATCAGCGGCGTTCGAGACGATGCTCTGGATGGCCGCCGTGCCGGCAAAACCCAGCAGGTTGGCGGCAATCACCACGTACATCATCCAACCCTCGCTGGCGGCACCCCAGGCCACGAAGGCCAGCGTCGATGACATGAGGCCCATGACGGCCAGACGGCGCGGCGAGAAACGCTTGAGCAGCCGCCCGAGCAACAACCCTTGCACCAGCGCCGACATGATGCCGACCGCGAACAGCGACCAGCCGGTCTCCAGCGGACCCCAGCCGAACTTCAGGTCGGTGTAGAGCACCCAGGTCATGTGCAGCGTGAACTGCGCCAGGCCCGACAGCCCGATCACGCCGACCAACAGCCCGATGCCCTGAAGTTGCGCCAGCCCTGCCAGTGCGCTGACGGGGTTGGCGCGCTTCCACTCGAAGGGCCGGCGCCGGTCGGCCGGCAGCGACTCCGGCAGCACCAACGCGCCATAGACGCAGTTCACCAGCGCCAGGGCGCCTGCCACGTAGAACGGCAGGTGCAGATCGAGGCCACCGAGCATCCCGCCCGCGGCCGGGCCCAGGATGAAGCCGATGCCGAACATCGCGCCCAGCAAGCCGAAGCGCTTGGCGCGCTGGTCGGGTGGCGAAATGTCGGCCACATAGGCGTTGGCGACGGCAATGTTGGCCTGCATCGCGCCGCTGAACAAGCGCACCACGATCAACATCCACAGCGCGCTCGCCATCGCGGTGACAAAGAAGCTCAGCGCCAGGCCGCTGAAGCCGATCAGCAACACCGGGCGCCGGCCGAAGCGGTCGGACAGCGCGCCCAGCACCGGCGAGCCGAAGAAATTGGCAATGCCGAAGGCGAACGCCACCACGCCGAACCACAGCGTCTTGTCGGTCGCCGAGGAGGTGAAGGTGCCCACCAGGTGCGGCAGCACCGGGATGATCAGGCCGATCGCGACCATGTCGATCAACACCGTCAGCATGATGAACGGCATCGCGGCTTCGCGGCTCTTGCCGATCGTCGCGGGTTCAGATGTGGTCATTGCTGGAAATCGGCAGTGAAAAAGACCGCGCCCGGCGTCTGGGCCGGGCGCATTCGGCAGCTCATGGAGCGGATCGCCGACGGGCCGCCCCAAGGCGATCGCTCCCCCTTGGGGGGACCGGCGCCGCAGGCGACGCAGGGGGCACCGGTTGCCGCCGGGCCGCCCCAAGGCGACCGATCCCCCTCGGGGGGACCGGCGCCGCAGGCGACGTAGGGGGCATCATCACTCCAATCGGTAGTTCGGCGCTTCCTTGGTGATCTGCACGTCGTGCACGTGGCTCTCGCGGATACCGGCCGAGGTGATCTCGACGAATTCGGCACGCTCCCGCATCTCGTCGACCGTGGCGCAACCGCAGTAGCCCATCGAAGCCCGCAGGCCACCGGCCATCTGGAAGATGATCGACACCATCGAGCCCTTGTAGGGCACCCGGCCTTCGATGCCCTCGGGCACCAGCTTGTCGGCGTTCGGGTTGGTGGTCTCGTCGTTTTCCTGGAAGTAACGGTCGGCCGAACCTGCCTTCATCGCACCGATCGAGCCCATGCCGCGGTAGCTCTTGTAGCTGCGGCCCTGGTAGAGGATGACCTCGCCCGGCGCCTCTTCGGTGCCGGCGAACATGCCACCCATCATCACTGCGCCTGCGCCGGCGGCAATGGCCTTGGCGATGTCGCCCGAGTAGCGGATGCCGCCATCGGCGATCAGCGGCACGCCGGTGCCCTTCAGCGCCGTGGCCACGTTGTCGATCGCGGTAATCTGGGGCACGCCGACACCGGCGACGATGCGCGTGGTGCAGATCGAACCAGGGCCGATGCCGACCTTGACGCCATCCGCCCCGGCCTCGACCAGCGCCAGCGCGGCGGCGCCGGTGGCGATGTTGCCGCCGATCACGTCGACGTTCGGGAAATTCTTCTTGACCCAGCGGACCCGCTCGAGCACGCCATGCGAGTGGCCGTGGGCTGTGTCGACGACCAGCGCGTCGACGCCGGCCTTGACCAGCAGCTCGACGCGCTCTTCGGTGCCTTCGCCGACACCGACCGCGGCGCCGACGCGCAGCTTGCCGTTGGCATCGCGCGCGGCGTTCGGGAAGGTGGTCTGCTTGGTGATGTCCTTCACCGTGAACAGGCCGCGCAATTCGAGAGCGTCATTGACGACCAGCACACGCTCCAGCTTGTGCTGGTGCATCAGGGCCTTGGCCTCGGCGAGCGACGCGCCTTCCTTGACGGTGATCAGCCGCTCTCGCGGCGTCATGATGTCGCGCACCGGGGCGTCCACCCGGGTTTCGAAGCGCAGGTCGCGGTTGGTGACGATGCCGACCACTCGGCCATCCTCGACCACCGGAAAGCCGGATATCCCGTGCTGGCGCGACAGCTCGATCACGTCGCGCACCCGGGCGCCGGGGGCGATCGTGATCGGGTCCTTCAGCAAGCCCGATTCGTAGCGCTTCACGCGCGCCACTTCGGCCGCCTGTTGCTTGGGCGAGAAGTTCTTGTGGACGATCCCCATGCCGCCCTCTTGCGCGATGGCGATCGCCAGGCGCGCCTCGGTCACCGTGTCCATCGCCGCGGACACGAGCGGCAGATTCAGGAGGATGTTGCGGGAAACGCGGGTCGCCAGCGAGGTATCTCGGGGCAACACCTGGGAGTAGGCCGGTACCAACAACACATCGTCGAAGGTCAGCGCTTTGCCTAGAAGGCGCATGGGAAAAGCTCCAGACGCAAAAGCGGATTATACGGATGCACACGGTTTCCAGTGCAGCCGGCGCCCCGCCGTACACTGCCAGCTTGTCGCAACATGCCTGGGCCGATGGGTCCCGGGCCCCGTCGCCGCTACATGAAAACCATTGCTTCGTCGTTTGGACGCCTCGGCTTGCTGGCGTTGATCGTGGCGCTGGGCCATTCGTCGGCCCTGGCGCAAGGTATTTGGAAATGGCGTGACAAGGACGGCCGCGTCCAGGTCAGCGACCGGCCGCCGCCGGTGGAAATCCCGGAGAAAGACATCCTGCAGCGGCCGCACGGCGCACGCGCGCCGATGCCGGCGCCTGCAGCAAGCGATGCCGCTTCGATGCCGGAAGGGCCGCGTGTCGACCCGACCCTTGAGGCCAAGAAGACCAAGGCCCAGGCCGACCAGGCCGCGGCCGAGAAGGCCAAGAAAGACGCCGAACTGGCCAAGCGCAACCAGGCCAAGCTGGAAACCTGCCAGCGCGCCCGCAACCAGTTGGCGGCCTTGGAAGGCGGCCAGCGCATGGGCCGCATGAACGACAAGGGCGAACGCGAAATCCTCGATGACAACGCCCGCGCGGCCGAGATCGCCCGGACGCAAGCCATCGCCGATTCGGCGTGCAACTGAATTGGCCCCGCCCCCACCCAAGGGGCGCATGCAGCAAGACCTGGCCACGCGTCACTGTCACTTGAAGGAGGCGGCGCTTGCGCGCAGCCCCAGAAGGCTTGTGGCGGCTACCGGCGTTTCGCGGGCTGTTTGCGGTAGCGCTGGCGGCGAGCTTCTTTCGGATCGACTTTCAGGCCGCGGTAGATTTCCACTCGATCGGCTTCGCGAAGCACGCTGTCCAGCGGCCGGGTCTTGGTCCACACGCCGACGCTGAGCTGCTCATCCAGCGCCAGGCCATAGCGTGCCAGCAGGCCGCTGGCGCGCAGCGCGTCGGCCACCGTGCTGCCAAGCGGCAGTTGCAGATGCACGGTGTCGACTTCGCGCGGTGCCGGGCTGTAGCTGACTTGCACCTTCAGCGGCATCGCCATTTCAGCGTTGCCCATAAATCTGCTCGGCGCGCTGGACGAAGGAGTCGACGAAGGTGTTGGCCACCCTGTCGAACACGGGGCTCAGGACCGCTTCAAGCGGGCGACTCGAGAATGCGTAACGCAGGTCGAACTCGATGCGGCACGCCGCAGCGTCAGCCCCCGGCCGCCCCAATGGCGCGAAGACCCATGAGCCTTCCAACAGCGAAAACGGCCCGTCGACAAGCCTCACCAGCACCTGGCGATCGACTTCGTGCTCATTGCGGGTGGTGAAGGCGTGGCGCACCCCGGCATAGGCCAGGCTGATGCACGCCGTCATCCCGTCGGCGTGTTGCTCCAGCACTTCGGCCTTCTCGCACCATGGCAGGAAGTCCGGGTATCGCTGCACATCGGTCACGAGCTTGTACATCTCGGCCGCCGAGTACCAGAGCAAGACGGACTTCTTCACATGCTTCATACAATCCAACGATTCTAGGCGTCGACTTCTTTCTGTCACGGCGCCACACCACAACAAAACCATGTCCGCCCTGATCGCCGAAAACCGCCGCGCGCGGTTCGAATATCACATCGAGGAACAGTACGAAGCCGGCATGGTGCTGGAAGGCTGGGAAGTCAAAGCCATCCGGGCTGGCCAAGTGCAACTGACCGATGGCTACGTGGTCATCCGCAACGGCGAGCTGTACCTGATCGGTTGCCGCATCAACGCGCTGCGCAGTGCATCGACCCACGTGCACCCCGAGGCCGACCGGACCAAGAAGCTGTTGATGGGCAAGGACGAGATCAAGCGGCTCGTCGGCAAGGTCGAGCAGCGCGGCTTCACGCTGGTGCCGCTGAACCTGCATTGGAAAGGCGGCCGAGTCAAGGCCGAGATCGCGCTCGCCAAGGGCAAGGCGCAGCACGACAAGCGCGAGACCGAAAAGAAGCGCGACTGGGACCGCGAGAAGGGTAGGCTGATGAGACACAAAGTCTCGTCAAGTCCAAAGGAATGAGCGGCACTCACCGCAGCATTCACCAAACGACCCGCTCCCCGCGGCGCCCGACGAACTCTCGTCAAGCCAGACGCCCCTAACACCGAAAGTTGTGCGGCAAGCCTTTGGCCAGAATGGTCGCCTCGTGCGGCACGGCTGCCATCGGAGACCAAGAAATGACGACGCTCGAACAAGTCCTGTTTCCCGAGATCGCACCGCTGCGCACGGGGCGCCTGCAGGTCAGTGAACTGCACTCGATCTACTGGGAAACCGCCGGCAACCCGGCCGGCATCCCTGCCCTGTTCCTGCACGGCGGCCCCGGTGCCGGCATCTCGCCCAAGAGCCGCCGCTTCTTCGACCCCGAGCGCTACCACGTGGTGCTGTTCGACCAGCGCGGCGCCGGCCAGTCGACACCACTGGGCGAAACCCGCGAGAACACCACCGACCTGCTGATCGAAGACATCGAGCGGCTGCGCCGAATGCTGGGCGTCGAGCAGTGGCTGGTCTTCGGCGGCTCCTGGGGCTCGACGCTGTCGCTGGCCTATGCCCAAGCCCACCCCGAGCGCTGCCTGGGTCTGGTGCTGCGCGGCATCTGGCTGGTCAGCGACGAAGAGATCGAATGGTGGCTCAACGGCGTGCGTTATTTCTTCCCGCGCGAGTGGGAAGCATTCGCCGGCCACGTGCCCGAAGCCGAACGCGGCGACCTGCTGGCCGCCTACAGCCGTCGGCTGGAATCAAACGATCCAGCTGTCTACGGCCCCGCGGCACGCGCCTGGAGTCGCTACGAGGGCTCGTGCCTGCACCTGCTGCCCAACCCGGAAACGGCAGACGCGTTCACCGAAGACACCATCGCGCTGGGCATCGGCCGGCTCGAAGCGCACTACTTTCGCCACAAGGCCTTCCTGAAGCCGAATCAGCTGCTCGAAGGCGTCGCCCGCATCCGCCATCTGCCAGGCTTCATCGTGCACGGGCGCTACGACGTGATCTGCCCGGTGCGCTACGCGCATGCCCTGGCCGATGCCTGGCCCGGTGTCGAGTTGCGCATCGAGCCGGATGCCGGCCATTCGTCTTACGAACCCGGCATTGCCGCCGCCTTGGTGGACGCGACCAACCGCTTTGCCCGCAGCGGGCGCTTCGGCTGAGTTCAGGCGGGCGCCGAAGCCAGGTTGAGGCCGAACACGGTGCCGCGGGAGGGGTCGCTCGCCACGTCGATCACGCCGCCCATGCGCTCGACCAGCTGCTTGCAGATCACCAGGCCGATGCCGGTGCCTTCCTGCTCGGTGCGGCCCAGGCGGTTGAAGGGCTGAAACAACTGCTTCTGCTGATCCGGTGTCAGGCCGAGTCCGCCGTCGGCCACTTCCAGGCGCACGGTGCCGTTGTCGGCCGGCGCCGTGCGCACCTCGACCCAGCCGCCTTGGCGGTTGTATTTGATCGCGTTCGACAACAGGTTGTGCAGCACCTGCTCCAGACGCAGTGGATCGGCCATCACCTTCACGTTCGCGGGTTCGTCCACCGCGCAGCGCAATTCGAGCGCCTTGGCTTTGGCAGCCGGCTCCACCAGCGCCAGGCAGTGCGGCAGCACCTCTTGCAGCGCCGTCGACCGCACCGTCAACGTCAGCGTGCCGCTTTCGAGCCGCGAGAAGCTCATCATGTCGTCGATCAATGCCAGTTGCTGCTTCACCGCGTGCTGGATGTGCTGCAACCTGCCGCGTTGGACGTCGTCCAGCGGCCGCGTCGGGTCCATCGCCATCAGCTGGGCGAAGCCACTCACCGCGTTCAGGGGGTTGCGCAATTCATGGCTGGCTTGCGATAGAAAGCGCACCTTGGCCGCATTGGCCTCTTCGGCCAGCGCCCGCGCCTGGTCCGCCCCTTGCAGCCGCAGCCGCTCGGCCAGCTCGGCGCGCAGTTGCTCGGTGCGCATGGCCACCTTGCGGCGCAGCACTCGGTTCAAGCCGATCACGACCGCCAGGCCCCCCAGCAACAATGCCAGCAAGCCCCCGCCCCAAGACACCCAGCGAACATCGACACCGGCAGCGGCGGGCGGCAGGAACCAGCGATCGGAAATCGACTGACGCTCTTGGGCGTCGATGCGAGCCAGCGCCTTGTCGAGGATGCGGCCGAGCACCGGCCAGTCGCGCCGGTAGCCGATGCCCTGGTCGTACGAGAAGCCGACGTCTCCGACGATGTGCACGTTGCCGATGCCCTGCGTTCGCATCAGGTGGGTGGCGCCGGCCAGGTCCATCACGGCCGCGTCCACTTCGCCCGAGGCCAGCGCCAACAACAATGCCTTGTCATTGGGCCGCGTGCTGACGGGGTTGTCCGGGTAGCGTTCTTCCATGAAGGCCCCCACGGCATAGCCCGCGCTGACGGCAACGGTCTCGCCAGCGCGCAGTTCTTCCAGCACCGCGGCCTGTGCCGCACCGCGCCGCCGCAGCAGCACGGCCGGTACCGAGACATACGGCCGGGTGAAGCTCATCAGCTTGCGCCGTTCGGGTGTGTCGCGCAGCGACATCATCACGTCGACTTCGCCATGGCTGACGCGCTGCAAATTGACCGGGAACGACGCCGGCTCCTCGGTCTTGAACTCGATACCGGTCAGTTGCTGCAGGCGTTGGAGGTAGTCGATCGACATGCCCCGCACAACACCGTCTTCGACAAAGGTAAACGGGCCATAGTCGGCGCTGGAGGCCACCCGCACCACCGGATGCTGCGCGATCCAGGCACGCTCTTCTTCGGTCAGGCTGGCTGCCAGCGTGGATGCGGCCAGAACCGGCAGCGCGATTGCCCAAATCGTCAGCAGAACGCCGCAGACTCGAACAGCCAGCCGGCAACCGGCCGCGCATCGCTGCGCGGTCCATGGCATGGCTTGAGTGGTCACGAGCATTGTCAGTTTTTGCGACGGGCGTCGCATGTGGGCGTCCAGACGGCTGGTCTTGTCAGGCCTGACGAAGCCAGGTTGGCCGTCACCCATGAGGCACGGGCCCAGGTCGGGCCAACGGCAACGAATTGCAACGCAGCCCTGCGACCGCGTCAATGCGCGCGGGCAACAATCGCCGCGTCAAACCTCACGGCGCAAGCGTTCGAGACCCGCATGCAGATCGGCAATCAGGTCGTCGGTCGCCTCGAGCCCGATGCACAAGCGCACGATCACGCCTTCGTAGCCGGCACCCAATTGGCGCAGCCGCTTCGATTGATAAGGGACCGCCAGACTGACCGGCCCACCCCAACTCCAGCCGATGCGAAACAACCCGAGCCCGTCGACAAAAGCGTCGACCCGCTCTGCCGAGATGGCCGGGTCGAACTCGAGCGTCAGCAGGCCGGCGGCCGCGCGGGCGATCGCCGCCCAGTGGCTGTGGCCCGGCGAGTCGGGCATGGCCGGGTGCAGCACGCGACGCACCGTCGGCGACTGCGTCAGTGCCCATTCGGCGATGCGGCGCGCCGATGCATCTTGCGCTGCATAGCGCAGCGGCAACGTCGGCAAGGCACGCAACACCGCTTCAACATCGTTGGCCCCGACACCGAGCCCGAGCCGGCTGTGGGTCATCGCCAGGCGCTCGTACAGCGCATCGTCGCGGCAAGCGATCGAGCCCATCAGCATGTCGCCGCCACCCGAGGGGTACTTGGTCAGCGCGTGGATCGTGACGTCGACACCGAAGTCGAACGCACAAAAAGCGAGCCCTGCGCTCCAGGTGCTGTCGAAGGCAATCGTGGCCTGCGGTGCTGTTTCGCGCACGATCCGCACCAGCGTGGGCAAGTCCGGAAACTCCAGCGTCACCGAGCCCGGGGCTTCGAGCCACACCAGTTTCACCTCCGGGCTCAGTGCAGCGCGCAACGTCTCAGGCTGCATGGCGTCGTACAGGCGATGGGCGATACCCCAAGCGGCCAGCTCGTGGCGGGCAAGTTCCTTGCTGGGGTTGTAGACGTTGTCTGGCAGCAGCACCGTGTCGCCGCTGCGCAGGACCGTCATGTTGACCACGCCGAGCGCGGACAGGCCGCTGGGCGCGAGCATCACATGCCTGGCGCCTTCCAGCGTCGCGAGCCGGGCTTCGAGCGTGAAGGTCGTCGGTGTGCCGTGCAGGCCGTAGGTGTAGCCGCTCTTGCTGAGCCAATGGTGGCTGCGCAGCGCCGCCACATTCGGGAAGAAGACTGTCGAGGCTTTGTGCACCCCCACCACCGGCGACTCAAAGCCCGCCGGCGGATGGTAGGGATGGTGGATCAGTTCGGTCGACGTGGCCTTCTTGCCCTTCTCGCTCATATCGGCTCGCCCACCAGGTCGTGCCCTTCCGCCGCGACGATGCGGGCCTTGGCGAACTCGCCGACGCGCAGCTGCGTCGAGGCCTTGGCCGGCGGCAACAGGCGCACGGTGCCATCGATCTCGGGCGCGTCTGCATACGAGCGCCCCACCCCACCCTTGCGACCCAGCGCCGGGGCGCGGTCGACCAGCACCTGCATCGTCGCGCCGACGCGGCGGCGCAGGCGATCGATCGAGACCTGTTCGGCCACCGCCATGAAGCGGGCACGACGCTGCTCACGCAGCTCGGTCGGCAAGGCGCCCGGCAGCTCGTTGGCCGCCGCACCGGTGACCGGCGAATAGGCAAAGCAGCCGGCCCGGTCGATCTGGGCCTCGCCGAGAAACTGCAGCAGGTGGTCGAACTCGGCTTCGGTCTCGCCCGGGAAGCCAGCGATGAAGGTCGAGCGGATGATCAGCTCGGGGCACATCTCGCGCCACTTCTGGATGCGTTCCAGGTTGCGCTCGCCGCTGGCCGGGCGCTTCATGCGCTTGAGCACATCGGGGTGCGAATGCTGGAACGGCACGTCGAGGTAAGGCAGCACCTGCCCTTCGGCCATCAGCGGGATGATCTCGTCGACGTGCGGGTACGGGTAGACGTAGTGCAGCCGCACCCAGGCGCCGTGCTGCTTGGCGAGTTCGCCCAGCTGAGCCACCAAGTTCAGCATCTTGGTCTTGACCGGCTTGCCGTCCCAAAAGCCCGTGCGGTATTTGACGTCCACACCGTAGGCCGAGGTGTCCTGGCTCACGACCAGCAGTTCCTTCACGCCGCCTTCGAACAGCGCCTTGGCTTCCTTCAGCACGTCGCCCACCGGCCGCGACACCAGGTCGCCGCGCATGCTGGGGATGATGCAGAAGGTGCAGCGGTGGTTGCAGCCTTCGCTGATCTTCAGGTAGGCGTAGTGTTTGGGCGTCAGCTTGATGCCGGCGGCCGGCACCAGGTCGACGAACGGATCGTGCGGCTTGGGCACGTGCACGTGCACGGCGTCCATCACCTCTTGCGTGGCGTGCGGGCCGGTGACGGCCAGCACCTTGGGGTGGATCTGCTTGACCAGGTTCTCACCGCCGGCGGCCTGCTTGGCGCCCAGGCAGCCGGTGACGATGACCTTGCCGTTCTCGGCCAGCGCCTCGCCGATCGTGTCCAGGCTTTCCTTCACCGCGTCGTCGATGAAGCCGCAGGTGTTGACGATCACCAGGTCGGCGCCCTGGTAGGTCTTGGCGGTCTTGTAGCCCTCGGCCGAGAGCTGGGTCAGGATCAGCTCGGAGTCGGTCAGCGCCTTGGGGCAGCCGAGCGAAACAAAACCGATGGTCGGCGTGGCCCGGTCAGTGGAAGAAGGGGCCAGCGCGGTGGGATCTGCAGTCATCCCCGGATTGTCGCAAACCGGGGCTGGCGGCCTTGTCTACTTTTGCCCAGGCGGCGGTGGAAAGCCCGGAAAGCCCGGAAGGAGCCCACCAGCCTGCTTCTGCATCTGCTCTTGCATCTGCACGAACAGGTTCTTCGACTGCTCCAGGTAGTTGCCCATCAGCCCCTGCATCATCGGGGCCTGGCCGCTCATGAACTGGGCCCACATTTCAGGCGTGAAGGCCTTGGGGTCGTACAGGCCGCGGGCTTGCTCGGCCAGGCGGGCCTGCATCTCGACGAAGGTCTGCAGGTTCTTTTCGAGGTATGAGCCCATCATGCCCTGCATCGCATGGCCGTAGAAACGGATGATCTGGGCCAGCATGCGCGAGGTGAACATCGGCACGCCGCCGGTTTCCTCTTCCAGGATGATCTGCAGCAGGATGCTGCGGGTCAGCTCGTCGCCGGTCTTGGCGTCGCGCACTTCGAAGTCAATGCCTTCCAGCACCATCTGCTTGACGTCGGCCAGCGTGATGTAGGTGCTGGCGCTGGTGTCGTAGAGCCGGCGGTTGGGGTACTTCTTCAGCACCCGCGGCGCTGCCGCTTCAGGGGAAGCCGCGTCAGGCGAAGGCCGGCGGTGGGAAGACATCGGGTATTAGCTCCTTGTGCGCCGCAGCACAGTGGGTGTTGTGCATGTGCACAACGATTCTAGGCGCCGCGCCCCCCACGCCCACCGGGGATTGCACTGTCAGGGACTGCCCGCAAGCCGCAAGCCACCATGGCCCGCCGGGAGACGGGTGGCACCGCAGCGCGACTGGCGGTCTGATTTGACCAATCGCAAGCCTTGCCGGGTGGTTGGCGCAGATAAACGAGCCTTGAACAATCCGGCCGCCGGAGGGGACGATGGAAGACCTGCTGTTACCGCCCAAGAGGGTCCAGGTGGGCCACCATGCGCTCGATGGGGACTTGGTCGTGCCGCCGCAAGCTCGCGGCCTGGTGGTCTTCGCGCCCGATATCGGGCGCACCCGGCGCAACCCGCATCACCTGCATGTGGCGCATGCGCTGCACGAGTGCGATCTGGGCACCTTGCTGTTCGATCTGGGCCCTTCGCAAGAAACGCCCGACGGCAGCGAAGACACCATGATGCCCAGCGAACGCTTGCTGGAGGCCATCGACTGGCTGGACCGCCGCCCGGCGCTGGCCGCCCTGCCGCTGGGTCTGCTCGGTATCGGCATCGGTGCAGCCGTGGCGCTGATCGCCGCAGCGAAGCGGCCGCAGCGCGTTGGCGCCGTCGTGTCGTGCGGCGGTTGGCTCACGCCGGCGCTGGAGACGTTGTCGAAAGTTTCCGCGCCGACGCTGTTGATCGCCGGCGGCGCCGACACCGAGGTGCTCGCGATGAACCGCAAAGCTCAGGCTCGCTTGCCCGGTTCGAGCGACCTCGTCGTGTTGCCGCGCATCCGCCACCTGTTCGAGCAGGCCAGCGCACGGGATCGCGCTTGCGAGTTGGCCTGCCGCTGGTTCACCCAACGCCTGCCGCCGCGCGCGAGAGGAGCCCGCCATGGCTGAGCGGCTGCACCTTCACCGGGGCCTGCTGTACCAGCACGCCCAGCCTTTCGACTTCGGCGAACTCGATGATGGCGCCACGGCCACTCGCCGCGGCGAACGGGTGCTGCGGCGCACCCTGCTCGACGGCACAGCCCTCGTGCAACGCCACCCGGTGATCGCCGTGGTGGTGCCGGTGCTCCTGGCCGCTGCGTCGTCGCTGGTCGCTTGAGGTCTTTGCGCAGGCAGCCTCCGCATCGGTCGTTGCGGTGAGCGCTGGCGCCCGGCGTGTCCATCGCGCCTGTGACACGACGGAGCAGTTGAATCGTCCTGATCTGTGACACCGGCCGCCGCCACGCAGGGCACGCTCGGTACAACACCCGAGAAAAGGCCTCTCTTGACGGCCTGGCGCCCCGACCGCGGGCGATGAGATGACCTGGCACGCGATTGGCGATGTAGCTCGGGCAGCCCCACTTGCCCCGACCGCTGCGCCACGCAGGGGCTTTTCTCTCACCCGCTCCCAGGAGACACGCATGGACATGCTCGAACCCGGCCGCTTCGGCTTCCCCGTTCCCTTCAAGAAGCGCTACGGCAACTTCATCAACGGCCAATGGGTCGCGCCGTCGACCAACGAATACTTCGAGAACATCACCCCTGTGACCGGCAAGGTGTTCTGCGAGATCCCGCGTTCGAACGCCGTCGATGTCGAGCGCGCGCTGGACGCCGCGCACGCCGCCAAGGCGGCCTGGGGCAAGACCTCGCCGGCCGAACGCGCCAACGTGCTGAACCGCATCGCCGACCGGATGGAGCAGAACCTCGAGCTGCTGGCCACCGCCGAGACCTGGGACAACGGCAAGCCGATCCGCGAGACGATGGCGGCCGATATTCCGCTCGCCATCGACCATTTCCGCTATTTCGCCGGGGCCATTCGCGCGCAGGAAGGTGGCATTTCCGAGATCGACAATGATACGGTAGCCTATCATTTCCATGAGCCGCTTGGCGTGGTTGGGCAGATCATTCCGTGGAATTTCCCGATCCTGATGGCGGTGTGGAAGCTGGCGCCGGCATTGGCGGCGGGCAATGCGGTGGTGCTGAAGCCGGCTGAGCAAACGCCGGCATCGATCCTGTTCCTGATGGAATTGATCGAGGATATTCTGCCC
>NZ_DASUNH010000067.1:0-40230 GCF_036277275.1 Ideonella sp.
CTCGACAACGACCAGGTGGAAATCACCGCGAAGATCGCCGTGCGCCTGACCGAGTACGTGAAGAACGCCGAGACCGGTGAATTCACACCGGTGACCAAGCTCGTCGACACGACGGTCGGCCGCGCTCTGTTGAGCGAGATCCTGCCCAAGGGCCTGCCGTTCTCGAACATCAACAAGGCGCTGAAGAAGAAAGAGATCTCGCGCCTGATCAACACGTCCTTCCGCCGCTGCGGTCTGAAGGAAACGGTGGTGTTCGCCGACAAGCTGCTGCAGTCGGGCTTCCGCCTGGCCACGCGCGCCGGCATCTCGATCGCGATCGACGACATGCTGGTGCCCCCGAACAAGCCGGCGATCCTCGGCGCAGCGGAGAAGGAGGTCAAGGAGATCGAGCAGCAGTACACGTCGGGCCTGGTGACCCAGGGCGAGCGCTACAACAAGGTGGTCGACATCTGGGGCAAGACCGGTGACGAGGTCGGCAAGGTCATGATGACCCAGCTGTCCAAGCAGAAGGTCATCGACCGCCACGGCAAGGAAGTCGACCAGGAGTCGTTCAACTCCATCTACATGATGGCGGACTCCGGGGCGCGGGGCTCTGCGGCGCAGATCCGCCAGCTGGCCGGCATGCGCGGCCTGATGGCCAAGCCGGACGGCTCGATCATCGAGACGCCGATCACGGCGAACTTCCGCGAAGGTCTGAACGTTCTGCAGTACTTCATCTCCACCCACGGTGCCCGTAAGGGCCTGGCGGACACGGCGCTGAAGACCGCGAACTCGGGTTACCTGACGCGTCGTCTGGTCGACGTGACGCAGGATCTGGTCGTCACCGAGGTCGATTGCGGCACCGAACACGGCTTCGCGATGCGTGCGCTGGTCGAAGGTGGTGAAGTGATCGAGTCGCTGCGTGACCGCATCCTGGGCCGCGTCGCCGCGGTCGAGGTGCTTCACCCCGAGACGCAGCAGACGTTGATGCCTGCCGGCACGATGCTCGACGAAGACCTGCTCGACGTGATCGAGGCAGCCGGCGTCGACGAAGTGAAGGTGCGCACGCCGCTGACCTGCGAAACCCGTTTTGGCCTGTGCGCCAAGTGCTACGGCCGTGACCTGGGCCGCGGTGGCCTGGTGAACACCGGCGAGGCGGTGGGCGTGATTGCGGCGCAGTCGATCGGTGAGCCGGGCACGCAGCTGACGATGCGGACGTTCCACATCGGTGGCGCGGCCTCGCGTGCGGCAGTCGCTTCGAGCGTGGACGCCAAGTCGGACGGCTTCATCGGCTTCAACCCGACGATGCGCTACGTGACGAACGGCAAGGGCGAGCTGGTGGTGATTTCGCGCTCCGGCGAGATCGTCATCTCCGACCAGCACGGCCGCGAGCGCGAGCGCCACAAAGTGCCGTACGGCGCGACGCTGAACGTCAAGCCCGACCAGCAGATCAAGGCCGGCACCGTGCTGGCCAACTGGGACCCGCTGACCCGCCCGATCATCACCGAGTTCGCCGGCAAGGCGAAGTTCGAGAACGTCGAGGAAGGCGTGACGGTCGCCAAGCAGGTCGACGAAGTGACCGGCCTGTCGACGCTGGTCGTGATCGACCCGAAGCGCCGCGGTGCTGCCAAGGTCGTTCGCCCGCAGGTCAAGCTGCTGGACGCGGCCGGCCAGGAAGTGAAGATCCCCGGCACCGACCACTCGGTGACGATCGGCTTCCAGGTCGGCTCGCTGGTGCAGATCCGCGACGGCCAGGACCTCGCCCCTGGCGAAGTGCTGGCGCGCATTCCGGTCGAAGGCCAGAAGACGCGTGACATCACCGGCGGTCTGCCACGGGTGGCCGAGCTGTTCGAAGCCCGCAGCCCGAAGGACAAGGGCGCGCTGGCCGAGATCACCGGCACGGTGTCGTTCGGCAAGGAGACCAAGGGCAAGGTTCGCCTGCAGATCACCGACCCGGACGGCAAGGTGTTCGAGGAACTCGTGCCGAAGGAAAAGAACATCCTGGTGCACGAAGGCCAGGTGGTCAACCGCGGCGAGCTGATCGTCGACGGCGCAGCGGATCCGCAGGACATCTTGCGCCTGCTGGGCGTCGAAGAGTTGGCGCGCTACATCGTCGACGAAGTGCAGGACGTGTACCGCTTGCAGGGCGTGAAGATCAACGACAAGCACATCGAGGTGATCGTTCGCCAGATGCTGCGCCGCGTGCAGATCACCAACCCGGGCGACTCGGCCTACATCTCCGGCGAGCAGGTCGAACGCTCCGAGCTGTTCAACACCAACGAGCGCCTGCGTGGCGAAGGCAAGGTCACCGCGACCTACGCCGACGTCCTGCTGGGCATCACGAAGGCCTCGTTGTCGACCGACTCGTTCATCTCGGCCGCTTCCTTCCAGGAGACAACCCGCGTGCTCACCGAGGCGGCGATCATGGGCAAGCGTGACGAGTTGCGTGGTCTGAAGGAAAACGTGATCGTCGGTCGCCTGATCCCGGCCGGTACCGGCATGGCCTTCCACCAGGCCCGCAAGGCCAAGGAAGACATGGACGAGACCGAGCGCCGCGCGATCGCTCTGCAGGAAGCCGAAGAACTGGCGTCGGCCCAGCTGGCCAGCCTGGAAGCCCAGGGCGGCGGCCATGGCGGTGGCGAGCCGAGCGCCGAATAAGCGTTCCGATCCACAGCAGCAAAAGGGCGACCCTCGGGTCGCCCTTTTTTCGTCCGAGGCCTGGCGTCCCGAGGCTGACGATCGCCGGCGTGTGCGTGCGTCAGTCCAGCCGCCACTCGCGGGGCGGCACGATGCGCAGCCCGGTCAGGGCTTGCGCGCGGCGCCGCAGCTTCAACACCGCGCGGTCACGGCTGACCAGCCAGCGGCACCCCTGGGCCACGGCCAGGTCGATGAAGGCCTGATCGTCGGGGTCGCTGCACTGCAGCCGCCCGGCCAGCACCGGCGTGGCCGGGGCTTCGGTCATCGACGCCCAGCGGTCCCAGTGCGGTGCGACCTGGGCCCAGTCGACCGGCCAGCGCGGCCCCAGGCCCCGCGCCACCACGTACGCCAGCTCCTCGCGCATCCAGGCGCTGGCCAACCAGCGCACGCGGCCCCGCGTGATCGCGTCGACCAGCGGCGCGCACTCCGGGTTGCGAAACAGCAGTGCGTCGAGCACGACGTTGGTGTCGAGAATGATCGAGTCGATGGTGGACATGGCAGTTGGGTTGGCGGCGCACCGACGCGGCCTGGACCTGTGCCAAGATGGTGTTTGGTGCCCGCCATGGGCGACAACAACAGGCGCAGGAGCCCCGATGTACGAAGCCAGCAAGGCCTTGATGCGGCGGATGCACGACAGCCGCTTTGCGACGCGCTATTTCGTCGGCCATGGTATCGACATCGGCTGCGGGCCGGACCCGGTCAGCCAGTACGCGCAGCAGTTTCCGTTGATGCGCGGCTGCCGCGGCTGGGACCTGGCCGACGGTGATGCGCAGCTGCTGGCGTCCGTCGCGGATGGTTCGTTCGACTTCGTGCATTCGAGCCATTGCCTGGAGCACATGGTCGATCCCCCGACCGCGCTCGGCCACTGGCTGCGGGTACTCAAGCCGGGCGGCCACCTGATCGTCACGGTGCCGGACGAGGACATGTACGAGCAGGGGGTTTTCCCGTCGACCTTCAACAGCGACCACAAGTGGACCTTCACGATGCACAAGGCCCGCAGCTGGTCGCCCAAGTCGCTCAACCTGATGCACCTGCTGGCCGACTTCGCCGACCGGGCGCAGACGCTCAAGGTCGAGCAGCTCGACGCCAGCTTCCGCTTCATCGACCGCCGTTTCGACCAGACGGCGACCCCGGTGGGCGAGTGTGCGATCGAGTTCGTGATGCGCAAGTGGCGCCCCGAAGAGCTGGCCCGCGGCGGGCGTCTGCCGGGTTGACAGCAGGCCACCGGCCGGGTATTTGCCGAGATCGGCTGGCTGGCATATAATTTTGGGCTTTTCGGCAGATTCTGCTGCGCTCACACCTTGAGCGGCTCGGCCCGAGTGAAACGACTCGGGCCTTGAGCCGCTTCTGCTTTGGGGCGCTCGGCGCCTTCGCCGAAAAGAATCGAACCCACGTAACTTCAAACGGGAACAAGTTACCCATGCCCACCATCAACCAGCTCGTGCGCCAAGGCCGTCAGGTCGAAGTCACGAAGTCCAAGTCGCCTGCGATGCAGAACTGCCCGCAGCGCCGCGGTGTTTGCACCCGCGTCTACACCACCACGCCGAAGAAGCCGAACTCGGCGCTTCGTAAGGTCGCCAAGGTGCGCCTGACCAACGGTTTCGAGGTCATCTCGTACATCGGCGGTGAAGGCCACAACCTGCAGGAGCACAGCGTCGTGCTGGTGCGTGGCGGCCGTGTGAAGGATCTGCCGGGCGTGCGCTACCACATCGTGCGCGGCTCGCTGGACTTGCAAGGTGTCAAGGACCGCAAGCAATCGCGTTCGAAGTACGGCGCCAAGCGCCCGAAGAAGGCCTGATCAGCTTGTATTGAAACGAGGTCGTCACGCCGGGCTGCGAAGCTTTGAGGCTGATGGCAAGAATGCGGCCAGGGCCGATGCCCGAGCCGAGTAAGTGAAAGACCCACGCCAGAAGGCAATCAGTGGTCTTTCGCGGTGAAGGCGAGAGCCGGCACCAACTGAAGATAAAGGAAGAGTGAAATGCCACGTCGTCGCGAAGTACCCAAGCGCGAGATCCTGCCGGACCCGAAGTTCGGCTCCGTCGATCTGTCCAAGTTCATGAACGTGATCATGGAATCGGGCAAGAAGGCCGTCGCCGAGCGCATCATCTACGGTGCGCTGGATCAGGTCGAGAAGAAGGCCAACAAGGATCCGCTGGAAGTCTTCATGGTCGCGTTGAACAACGTGAAGCCGATGGTCGAGGTCAAGTCCCGCCGCGTCGGCGGTGCGAACTACCAAGTTCCCGTGGAAGTTCGCCCCGTCCGCCGGATGGCCCTGGCCATGCGTTGGCTGAAGGAATCGGCCCGCAAGCGCGGCGAGAAGTCGATGGCCGCCCGCCTGGCCAACGAACTGCTGGAAGCCTCGGAAGGCCGCGGCGGCGCGATGAAGAAGCGCGACGAAGTGCACCGTATGGCTGAAGCCAACAAGGCGTTCTCGCACTTCCGCTTCTAAGATCCTCGTTTCCCGGCCGCCTAGGGTTATCACCAACCCGGGCGGCCCTTCGTATTTGGAGTGACCACCATGGCTCGCAAGACCCCCATCGAGCGCTACCGCAACATCGGTATCTCGGCGCACATCGACGCTGGCAAGACCACGACGACCGAGCGCATCCTCTACTACACCGGTGTGAACCACAAGATCGGTGAAGTGCACGACGGCGCCGCCACGATGGACTGGATGGAGCAGGAGCAGGAGCGTGGCATCACGATCACCTCCGCGGCGACCACCTGCTTCTGGAAGGGCATGGAAATGAACTTCCCCGAGCACCGCATCAACATCATCGACACCCCCGGGCACGTCGACTTCACGATTGAAGTCGAGCGCTCGATGCGCGTGCTCGACGGTGCCTGCATGGTCTATTGCGCCGTGGGTGGCGTGCAGCCCCAGTCGGAAACCGTCTGGCGCCAAGCCAACAAGTACAAGGTGCCCCGCCTCGCGTTCGTCAACAAGATGGACCGCACCGGCGCGAACTTCTTCAAGGTCTACGACCAGATGAAGACCCGCTTGAAGGCCAACCCGGTGCCGGTGGTCATTCCCATTGGCGCCGAGGAAAACTTCACCGGCGTGATCGACCTGATCAAGATGAAGGCGATCATCTGGGACGAAGCCTCGCAGGGCATGAAGTTCGAGTACAAGGACATCCCCGCCGAGCTGCAGGCCGATGCCCAGAAGTGGCGCGAGAACATGGTCGAAGCGGCTGCAGAAGCCAGCGAGACCCTGATGAACAAGTACCTGGAGTCGGGCGAGCTGACCGAGGCCGAGATCAAGACCGGCCTGCGCACGCGCACGATCGCGACCGAGATCCAGCCGATGCTGTGCGGCACTGCGTTCAAGAACAAGGGCGTGCAGCGCATGCTGGATGCCGTGATCGAGTACATGCCGTCGCCGATCGACATCCCGCCGGTGCCGGGCACCGACGAGGACGACAAGGAAACCACCCGCAAGGCCGACGACAACGAGAAGTTCGCTGCGCTGGCGTTCAAGCTGATGACCGACCCGTACGTCGGCCAGCTGACCTTCGTGCGCGTCTACTCGGGCGTGCTGAAGTCGGGCGACTCGGTCTACAACCCGATCCGCGGCAAGAAAGAGCGCATCGGCCGGATTCTGCAGATGCACGCCAACCAGCGTGAAGAAATCAAGGAAATCCTGGCCGGCGACATCGCCGCCTGCGTGGGCCTGAAGGACGTGACCACCGGCGAAACGCTGTGTGATCCGGAATCGATCATCACGCTGGAAAAGATGGTCTTCCCCGAGCCGGTGATTTCGCAGGCCGTGGAACCCAAGACCAAGGCCGACCAGGAAAAGATGGGCATCGCCCTGGGCCGCCTGGCCCAGGAAGATCCGTCGTTCCGCGTGCGCACCGACGAGGAATCCGGCCAGACCATCATCTCCGGCATGGGCGAGCTGCACCTGGAGATCATCGTCGACCGCATGAAGCGCGAGTTCGGCGTCGAAGCCAACGTCGGCAAGCCGCAGGTGGCCTACCGCGAGACGATCCGCAAGGCCGTGACCGACGTCGAAGGCAAGTTCGTTCGCCAGTCGGGCGGCAAGGGCCAGTACGGTCACGTCGTGCTGTCGATCGAGCCGCAGGAGCCGGGCAAGGGTTTCGAGTTCGTCGACGCGATCAAGGGCGGCGTGGTGCCGCGCGAGTTCATCCCCGCGGTGCAAAAAGGCGTCATCGACACCCTGCCGAACGGCGTGCTGGCCGGCTACCCGGTGGTCGACGTGAAGGTCACGCTGACCTTCGGTTCGTACCATGAAGTGGACTCGAACGAAAACGCGTTCAAGATGGCCGCGTCGATGGGCTTCAAGGACGGCTGCCGCAAGGCCAACCCCGTCATTCTGGAGCCGATGATGGCGGTCGAAGTCGAGACGCCGGAAGACTACGCCGGCTCGGTGATGGGCGACCTGTCGTCCCGTCGCGGCATGGTGCAGGGCATGGACGACATGCCCGGCGGCGGCAAGATCATCAAGGCTGAAGTTCCGTTGTCGGAAATGTTCGGCTACTCGACAACGCTGCGCTCGATGTCGCAAGGCCGTGCGACGTACACGATGGAGTTCAAGCACTACAGCGAAGCTCCGAAGAACGTCGCCGACGCGATCATCACCGCCCGCGGCAAATAATTCGCTGCTCAACTTTTTGAGCCGGTCTTCGGCTTCGCGCCTCCCGCTGCCCGTGGCGGGGGATTCCGCGACGAAGCGAAGACCTTAAACCTCGTCACGGGCAACGCTCTTTCCTGGAGAAAAGAAATGGCAAAAGGCAAGTTTGAACGGACCAAGCCGCACGTGAACGTGGGCACGATTGGTCACGTGGACCATGGCAAGACGACGCTGACGGCGGCGATCACGACGGTGCTGAGCTCGAAGTTCGGCGGCGAGGCCAAGGCCTACGACCAGATCGATGCGGCGCCGGAAGAAAAGGCGCGCGGCATCACGATCAACACTGCGCACGTCGAGTACGAAACGGCTAACCGCCACTACGCTCACGTGGACTGCCCGGGCCACGCCGACTACGTCAAGAACATGATCACCGGCGCTGCACAGATGGACGGCGCGATCCTGGTGTGCTCGGCCGCTGACGGCCCGATGCCGCAGACCCGCGAGCACATCCTGCTGGCCCGCCAAGTCGGCGTGAAGTACATCATCGTCTTCCTGAACAAGTGCGACATGGTCGACGACGCCGAGCTGCTCGAGCTCGTCGAAATGGAAGTGCGCGAGCTGCTGTCGAAGTACGACTTTCCCGGCGACGACACCCCGATCGTCAAGGGTTCGGCCAAGCTGGCGATGGAAGGCGACAAGGGCGAGCTGGGCGAACAAGCCATCATGAAGCTGGCCGACGCGCTGGACAGCTACATCCCGACGCCTGAGCGTGCCATCGACGGCGCGTTCCTGATGCCCGTTGAAGACGTGTTCTCGATCTCCGGCCGCGGCACCGTGGTGACCGGTCGCGTCGAGCGCGGCGTGGTCAAGGTCGGCGAAGAAATCGAAATCGTCGGCATCAAGGCGACCCAGAAGACCACCTGCACCGGCGTGGAAATGTTCCGCAAGCTGCTGGACCAGGGCCAGGCCGGCGACAACGTGGGCATCCTGCTGCGCGGCACCAAGCGTGAAGACGTCGAGCGCGGCCAAGTGCTGTGCAAGCCCGGCACGATCAAGCCGCACACGCACTTCACCGCCGAGATCTATGTCCTGAGCAAGGAAGAAGGCGGCCGCCACACGCCGTTCTTCAACAACTACCGCCCGCAGTTCTACTTCCGCACGACGGACGTGACCGGCGCGGTCGAGCTGCCGAAGGACAAGGAAATGGTCATGCCTGGCGACAACGTCGCCATCACGGTCAAGCTGATCGCCCCGATCGCGATGGAAGAAGGCCTGCGCTTCGCCATCCGTGAAGGCGGCCGCACCGTCGGTTCTGGCGTCGTGGCCAAGATCATCGAGTAAGGCGGACCCCATGCAAAAGCAAAAGATCCGCATCCGCCTGAAAGCCTTCGACTACAAGCTGATCGACCAGTCGGCACTGGAAATCGTCGACACCGCCAAGCGCACCGGCGCGATCGTCAAGGGTCCGGTGCCCCTGCCGACCCGCATGCAGCGTTTCGACATCCTGCGTTCGCCGCACGTCAACAAGACCTCGCGTGACCAGTTCGAGATCCGCACGCACCAGCGCCTGATGGACATCGTCGACCCGACCGACAAGACCGTCGACGCGCTGATGAAGCTGGACCTGCCGGCCGGCGTCGACGTCGAGATCAAGCTGCAGTAAACGGCTCCGCCCGCGAGGACGGCCGTTGCGGGGTTTCCCGCGTCTGCTATACTCGCGAGCTTTCCTGGAAAGTGGGTGACCTCGGTCACCCGTTTTCCATTCGTCAGCCCGGCCAATCGATGTCGGGTCGTGTAACCAGCCCCTTTCCTAAGGGGCGGAGAAGAAACCATGAGTCTTAGCAATCGCCTCGGATTGCTGGGCCGCAAGGTGGGCATGATGCGCGTGTTCACGGATGACGGCGATGCCGTTCCCGTGACCGTGCTGGATGTGTCCAACAACCGCGTGGCTCAGGTCAAGACCGTTGAGACCGACGGCTACAGCGCCATCCAGGTGGCGTTCGGCACCCGCAAAGCATCGCGCGTGTCCAAGCCGGAAGCCGGCCACCTCGCCAAGGCGGGTGTCGAAGCCGGTGAAGTCCTGAAGGAATTCCGCGTCGCCGCTGAAGTCGCCGCCGAATACAAGGCTGGCGCCACCGTGCCGGTCACCCTGTTCGCCGCTGGCGAGAAGGTCGACGTGCAGGGCACGTCGATCGGCAAGGGCTTCACGGGCACCATCAAGCGCCACAACTTCAGCTCGCAGCGCGCGTCGCACGGTAACAGCCGTTCGCACAACGTGCCGGGCTCGATCTCGATGGCGCAAGACCCGGGCCGCGTATTCCCGGGCAAGAAGATGTCTGGCCACCTGGGCGACGTGACCGTCACGACCCAGAACCTCGACGTGATCCGCATCGACGAAGCCCGCCAGCTGCTGCTGGTGCGTGGCGCGGTGCCGGGTGCCAAGAACGGCCACGTGGTCGTGCGGCCCGCCGTCAAGGTCAAGGTCAAGAAGGGAGCCAACTGATGCAACTCGAGCTCCTGAACGAACAAGGCCAGGCCACCTCGAAGGTGGATGCGCCCGACACCGTGTTCGCGCGCGACTACAACGAAGCGCTGGTGCACCAGATCGTCGTGGCCTACCAGGCCAACGCGCGCCAAGGCACCCGCAAGCAGCTGACCCGCGCCGAAGTTCACCACTCGACCAAGAAGCCTTTCCGCCAGAAGGGCACCGGCCGCGCTCGCGCCGGTATGACCTCGTCGCCGCTGTGGCGCGGGGGTGGTCGGATCTTCCCGAACACGCCGGACGAGAATTTCTCGCACAAGGTCAACAAGAAGATGTACCGCGCCGGCATGGCCGCGATCCTGTCGCAGCTGGCCCGTGACGGCCGCCTGGCGGTGGTTGATTCGCTGACCGTCGAAGCGCCCAAGACCAAGCTGCTGGCCGCCAAGTTCAAGGCCATGGGCCTGGACTCGGTGATGGTGATCTCCGACCAAGTCGATGACAACCTGATCCTGGCTTCGCGCAACCTGGCCAACGTGCTGGTCGTCGAGCCGCGCTACGCCGATCCGCTGTCGCTGGTCTTCTACAAGAAGGTGCTGGTGACCAAGGCCGCGATCGAGCAGCTCAAGGAGATGTTCGCATGAGCAGCCGTATCAATCCCGGCCCGGTGAAGGCCAACGAAAGCCGCCTGGCCCAGGTGCTGGTCGCCCCGATCGTGTCCGAAAAGGCCACGCAGGTCGCCGAGAAGCACAACCAGGTGCTGTTCAAGGTGCTGCGCGACGCGACCAAGCTCGAGATCAAGGCCGCCGTCGAGCTGCTGTTCAAGGTCGAAGTCGAGGCCGTGTCGGTGGTCAACGTCAAGGGCAAGGTCAAGCGCTTCGGCCGCTCGATCGGCCGTCGTGACCACGTCAAGAAGGCCTATGTCTCGCTGAAGGCGGGCCAAGAGCTCAACTTCTCCGGGGAGGCTGCGTAAATCATGCCAGTCGTCAAAGTCAAACCGACCTCCGCCGGCCGCCGCGCCGTCGTGAAGGTGGTGCACCCGCACCTGCACAAGGGCGCTCCGGAAGCTTCGCTGCTGGAACCGCAAAAGCAGAACGCCGGCCGCAACAACAACGGCCACATCACCACCCGTCACAAGGGCGGTGGGCACAAGCACCACTACCGCGTGGTCGACTTCAAGCGCAACAAGGACGGCATTCCGGCCAAGGTTGAGCGCATCGAGTACGACCCGAACCGCACGGCGCACATCGCGCTGGTGTGCTACGCCGATGGCGAGCGCCGCTACATCATCGCCCCGCGCGGTCTGGAAGTCGGCTCCACCATCCTGAGCGGCGCCGAAGCGCCGATCAAGGCGGGCAACACGCTGCCGATCCGCAACATTCCCGTGGGCTCGACCATTCACTGCATCGAGATGCTGCCGGGCAAGGGCGCCCAGATCGCCCGCTCGGCCGGTACCTCGGTCACGCTGATGGCGCGCGAAGGCACCTACGCCCAGGTTCGCCTGCGCTCGGGTGAAGTGCGCAAGATCCACATCGACTGCCGCGCCACGATCGGCGAGGTGTCGAACGAAGAGCACAACCTGCGTCAGTACGGCAAGGCCGGCGCCATCCGCTGGAAGGGCATCCGCCCGACCGTGCGCGGCGTCGCGATGAACCCGGTGGATCACCCGCACGGCGGCGGCGAAGGCCGTACCGGCGAGGGCCAGGCCCCGGTGTCGCCGTGGAACACGCTGACCAAGGGTTACCGCACGCGGAACAACAAGCGCACGCAGACGTTCATCGTCTCGCGTCGCAAGAAGTGAGGCCGTAGAACATGGCACGTTCACTCAAGAAGGGTCCCTTCGTGGACCACCACCTTCTGGCCAAGGCCGACAAGGCCGTGACCACGAAGGACAAGAAGCCGATCAAGACCTGGTCGCGTCGTTCGACCATCCTGCCCGACTTCATCGGCCTGACCATTGCCGTGCACAACGGCAAGCAGCACGTGCCGGTGTACGTGACCGACCAGATGGTCGGCCACAAGCTCGGCGAGTTCGCACTGACCCGTACGTTCAAGGGTCACCCCGCGGACAAGAAGGCCAAGAAGTAAAAGGACACGACGATGGAAACCAAAGCAATCGTTCGTGGTGTTCGCCTGTCGGCCGACAAGGGTCGGCTGGTGGCCGACCTGGTGCGCGGCAAGCGCGTCGACCAGGCGCTGAACATCCTGAGCTTCACGCAGAAGAAGGCCGCCGGCATCGTCAAGAAGGCGCTGGAGTCCGCGATCGCGAACGCCGAGCACAACGACGGCGCCGACATCGACGAACTGAAGGTCACCTCGATCTACGTGGAGCAAGGCGCCACGCTGAAGCGTTTCTCGGCCCGTGCCAAGGGCCGTGGCAACCGCATCAGCAAGGGCACCTGCCACATCTACGTGACCGTGGGGAACTGAGGAAGACCATGGGACAAAAAATCCATCCGACCGGCTTCCGCCTGCCCGTCACCCGTGCCTGGGCGTCGCGCTGGTACGCGAACAGCCGCAACTTCGCCACGATGCTGGCCGAAGACCTGGCAGTTCGCGACTACCTGAAGACGCGTCTGAAGAATGCCGCCGTCTCGCGCATCCTGATCGAGCGCCCCGCCAAGAACGCCCGCATCACGATCTACTCGGCTCGTCCGGGCGTCGTGATCGGCAAGAAGGGTGAGGACATCGAGAACCTGAAGGCCGAACTGACCCGCCGCCTGGGCGTGCCGGTGGCAGTGAACATCGAGGAGGTGCGCAAGCCCGAAATCGATGCTCAGCTGATCGCCGACTCGATCACCCAGCAGCTGGAAAAGCGCATCATGTTCCGCCGCGCAATGAAGCGCGCGATGCAGAACGCGATGCGCCTGGGCGCCCAGGGCATCAAGATCATGTCCGCCGGCCGCTTGAACGGCATCGAAATCGCACGTACCGAGTGGTACCGCGAAGGCCGCGTGCCCCTTCACACCCTGAAGGCCGACATCGACTACGGCTTCTCGGAAGCCAAGACCACCTACGGCGTCATCGGCGTCAAGGTCTGGGTCTACCGCGGTGACCGCCTGGGTGCCGGCGAGACCCCGGTGGCCAAGCCTGAGGGTCAGGAAGAAGAGCGTCGCCCGCGTCGTCCGGCTCGTCCGGGCGCGCCGACCGGCCGTGGCCGTCCGGGCGGTGACCGTGGCGACCGTGGCGCTCCGCGCCTGGGTGCCGACAAGCCTGCCGAAGGTGGCGCTGCCGCTCCGGCTGTCAAGCGTGTGCGCAAGGTCGCCGCGCCGGCTGCCGGCGGCGAAGGCAAAGGAGAATAAGCATGCTGCAACCAGCACGTCGCAAGTTCCGCAAGGAACAGAAGGGCCGCAACACCGGCGTCGCCACCCGTGGCGCCAATGTGTCGTTCGGCGATTTCGGTCTGAAGGCCACCGAGCGTGGTCGTCTGACCGCCCGCCAGATCGAAGCGGCCCGTCGTGCCATCTCGCGCCATATCAAGCGCGGTGGCCGCATCTTCATCCGCATCTTCCCGGACAAGCCGATTTCGCAGAAGCCGGCTGAAGTCCGGATGGGTAACGGCAAGGGCAACCCCGAGTACTACGTCGCCGAGATCCAGCCGGGCAAGGTGCTGTACGAAATCAACGGCGTTCCCGAAGAACTGGCGCGCGAAGCGTTCACGCTGGCCGCTGCCAAGCTGCCGCTGCGTTGCACCTTCGTGGCCCGCCAGATCGGCGCCTGAAAAGGAAAGCACCATGAAAGCATCTGAACTGCGCGCCAAGGACGTGGCCGCGCTCGAGAAGGAGGTCACCGACCTCCTGAAGGCGCACTTCGGCCTGCGCATGCAAAAGGGCACCCAGCAGCTGTCGAACACGGCGACGCTGGGCGAAACCCGCCGCGACATCGCCCGCGCCAAGACCATCCTGGCCCAGAAGAAGAAGGAAGCCGCCAAATGACGCAAGCTCAAGAAGCGACGACCGCGAACACCCGTACCCTGGTTGGCAAGGTCGTCAGCGACAAGCGCTCGAAGACCGTCACCGTGCTGGTCGAGCGACGCACCGCGCACGAGCTCTACGGCAAGATTGTGGCCCGCTCGCGCAAGTACCACGCCCACGACGAAAAGGGTGAGTACCACATGGGCGACATGGTCGAGATCGCCGAGACCCGCCCGCTGTCCAAGACCAAGAACTGGGTCGTGACCCGCCTGGTCGAGAAGGCCCGCCTGGTCTAAGACTGTCGAGCCTGTGCTGCGAAGGGGTCTTGCACCCCGACGCGGCAACGAACGGCCGGAACGCTGGAATACTGGCGCCCGGCCGTTTCTCTTTTGTTGCGCTTCGCGCTGTCCTCACGAGGAGAACCCATGATCAAGGTTGGAGACAAGCTGCCTGCCGGCACGCTGAAAGAGTTCATCGAAGTCGAGGGCGACGGCTGCTCGCTCGGCCCGAATGCGTTCGACATCGAGAAGGCCACGGCCGGCAAGACGATCGCGCTGTTCGCACTGCCGGGTGCCTTCACGCCGACCTGCTCGGCCAAGCACGTGCCCGGCTATGTGGAGCAGGCGGCGGCATTGAAGGCGGCTGGCGTCGACGAGATCTGGTGCGTGTCGGTCAACGACGCGTTCGTGATGGGCGCCTGGGGCCGCGAGCAGAAGACTGGCGGCAAGGTGCGCATGATGGCGGATGGCAGCGGCGATTTCACCCGCGCGACGGGCCTGACGCTCGATCTTACGGCCAGCGGCATGGGCCAGCGCTCGCAGCGTTACTCGATGCTGGTCGTCGACGGTGTGGTCAAGACGCTGAACGTCGAGGCACCCGGCAAGTTCGAGGTCAGCGACGCGGCAACGATGCTGCGTCAGGCCGAAGCTGCCCGCTGAACGCACACGCCTGAAGCAGAAAGGGCAGCGCAAGCGCTTGACACGCGCTCGGGTTGTCCCTCATAATCCACAGCTTCGCCGGAATTCGGCTCGTGCGTTCGTGCGGGCAGGGTGCCGGATCCGCCCAAACATTCGCCGCCGAGCACAAATCTCGGCAGCGGCTGACGGGCCCAAGACTGACCGACTCGCCCTCTCTCCGACGGGTGTGACGGGACAAGTTGGGGACACAAATGATCCAAATGCAATCGCGACTTGACGTCGCTGACAACACGGGCGCGAAGTCCGTCATGTGCATCAAGGTGCTGGGTGGTTCCAAGCGCCGGTATGCAGGCATTGGCGACATCATCAAGGTGTCGATCAAGGAAGCTGCGCCGCGTGGCCGCGTCAAGAAGGGCGAGGTCTACAGCGCTGTGGTCGTGCGTACCGCCAAGGGCGTGCGCCGCCAGGACGGCTCGCTGATCAAGTTCGACGGCAATGCCGCCGTGCTGCTGAATGCCAAGCTGGAGCCGATCGGCACCCGCATCTTCGGCCCCGTGACGCGCGAACTGCGCTCCGAGCGCTTCATGAAGATCGTGTCGCTGGCGCCGGAAGTGCTCTGAAGCACTTGCCACGAGTAAAGGAAACGCGATGAACAAGATTCGCAAGGGCGACCAGGTCGTGGTGTTGACCGGTCGCGACAAGGGCAAGCGCGGTGCGGTGATCGAGCGCGTTGATGCGGACCACCTGGTGGTCGAGGGCATCAACATGGTCAAGAAGCACGTCAAGCCGAATCCGCTGAAGGGCACGACCGGTGGCGTGATCGACAAGACGATGCCGATCCACCAGTCCAACGTGGCCATCTTCAACCCCGCGACCGGCAAAGCCGATCGTGTCGGTATCAAGTTGCTGAGCAAGGCCGATCAAGAATCCCGCAAGACCAAGGACAACGGCGTTCGCGTCTTCAAGTCCAGCGGCGAAGAGATCAAGGCCTGAGGAGCGCGAGCATGAGTCAACAGCAAAAAGCCGCGATCGTGGCGCGCCTGCAGGCCTACTACCAGGAAAAGGTGGTGCCCGACATGATGGCCAAGTTTGGCTACCAGTCGGTGATGGAAGTGCCGCGCCTGACCAAGATCACGCTGAACATGGGTGTCAGCGAGGCCGTGGCCGACAAGAAGGTCATGGACCACGCCGTCGGCGACCTGACCAAGATCGCCGGCCAGAAGCCCGTGGTCACCAAGTCGAAGAAGGCCATCGCCGGTTTCAAGATCCGTGACGGTGTGCCGATCGGCTGCATGGTCACGCTGCGCGGTGCGCGCATGTTCGAATTCCTGGACCGTTTCGTCACCGTGGCGCTGCCGCGAGTGCGTGACTTCCGTGGTATCTCTGGCCGCTCGTTCGACGGCCGTGGCAACTACAACATCGGCGTCAAGGAACAGATCATCTTTCCGGAAATCGAGTACGACAAGATCGACGCGATTCGCGGCATGAACATTTCCTTCACGACCACCGCGAAGACCGACGACGAGTGCAAGGCGCTGCTCGCTGCGTTCCGCTTCCCGTTCAAGAACTGAGGTGATCTGTGGCTAAAACCTCTCTCAAGCAGCGTGAAGACAAGCGCGAAAAGCTGGTCGCCAAGTACGCGAAAAAGCGCGCCGAGCTGAAGGCGATCATCGACGACGCCAAGAAGTCCGACGACGAGCGTTACGCGGCCCGCCTCGAGCTGCAGAAGCTCCCGCGCAATGCCAACCCGACCCGCCTGCGCAATCGTTGCGAGTTGACCGGTCGTCCCCGCGGCACGTTCCGCAAGTTCGGCCTGGCCCGCAACAAGATCCGCGAGCTCGCCTTCAAGGGCGACATTCCTGGCGTGATCAAGGCCAGCTGGTAATCGAGGCGACAAGGAGAAAACACCATGAGCATGAGTGATCCTATCGCCGACATGCTGACCCGCATCCGCAACGCGCAAGCCGTTGAGAAGACTTCGGTGACCATGCCGGCGTCGAAGCTCAAGGTTGCGATCGCGCAGGTGCTGAAGGACGAGGGTTATATCGATACCTTCGCCGTCAAGGGTGACAGCGGCAAGAATGAACTCGAGATCGGCCTGAAGTACTACGCCGGTCGTCCCGTCATCGAGCGCATCGAGCGCGTCAGCCGTCCTGGCCTGCGCATCTACCGCGGCCGCGATGCGATTCCGCAGGTCATGAACGGCCTGGGTGTTGCCATCGTCACCACGCCCAAGGGCGTGATGACCGACCGCAAGGCACGTGCCGCCGGTGTCGGTGGCGAAGTGCTGTGCTACGTGGCCTAAGGGAAGGAGTCGAGCAATGTCCCGTGTTGGAAAAATGCCGATCACCGTCCCGCAAGGCGTGGACGTGAAGGTCGCCGCCGACCAGATCACCGTGAAGGGCGCCAATGGCACCCTGGTGCGTCCCGTGAATGCGCTGGTGACGGTCAAGAATGAAGCCGGCTCGCTGCAGTTCGCGCCGGCCAATGAGTCTGCCGAAGCCAATGCCATGAGTGGCACGATGCGCGCGCTGGTGGCCAACATGGTCAACGGCGTCAGCAAGGGTTTCGAGAAGAAGCTGAACCTGGTCGGCGTGGGCTTCCGGGCCCAGGCCCAGGGGCAGAAGCTGAACCTGCAGATCGGCTTCTCGCACCCGGTCGTCAAGGATATGCCTGCCGGCATCACCGTGACGACGGCGACCCCGACCGAAATCGTGATCAAGGGCGCCGACCGTCAGGTCGTCGGCCAGATCGCCGCCGAAGTCCGCGCCATCCGGCCTCCCGAGCCCTACAAGGGCAAGGGTATCCGCTACGCCGATGAGCGCGTGGTCCTCAAAGAGACCAAGAAGAAGTAAGGAGCGACACCATGCTGAACAAGAAAGAACAGCGTCTGCGTCGCTCGCGTCAAACGCGCGAGCGCATTGCCAAGCAAGGCGTCGCTCGTCTGACCGTCTTCCGCTCGAACCTGCACATCTACGCCAGCGTCATCTCCGAAGATGGCACCAGCGTGGTCGCGTCGGCATCGACGGCCGAGAAGGATCTGCGTACCCAGTTGACCGGCAACGGTGGCAACGCCGCTGCCGCGGCACTGGTGGGCAAGCGCATCGCCGAAAAGGCCAAGGCCGCTGGCGTCGAGAAGGTCGCTTTCGACCGCGCTGGTTTCGCCTACCACGGCCGCGTCAAGGCGCTGGCAGAAGCCGCGCGTGAAGCCGGTCTCCAGTTCTGATAGCGGCGAAGGAATAGCAACATGGCAAAGTTTCAACCCCGCGTTCAGGACGAAGGCCGGGACGATGGCCTGAAGGAAAAGATGATCGCGGTCAACCGCGTCACCAAGGTCGTCAAGGGTGGTCGCACGCTGAGCTTCGCGGCTCTGACCGTGGTCGGTGACGGCGATGGCCGCATCGGCATGGGCAAGGGCAAGGCCAAGGAAGTGCCGGTGTCGGTGCAGAAGGCCATGGAAGCGGCTCGCCGCGGCATGGTCAAAGTGGCCTTGAAGAACGGCACGATCTTCCACAAGGTGGAAGGTGAGCATGGCGCAGCCAAGGTGCTGATGGCACCGGCCCCGGCCGGTACCGGCATCATCGCCGGCGGCCCGATGCGCGCTGTGTTCGAGGTGATGGGAGTGACCGACATCGTGGCCAAGAGCCACGGTTCGACCAACCCGTACAACATGGTGCGCGCCACGCTGGACGCACTGAAGCGCTCGACCACGCCGGCCGAGGTCGCTGCCAAGCGCGGCAAGACGGTTGAAGAGATCTTCAACTGATCGGCTTCGCAGGAGAACTTCGATGACGACAGAAGCCAAGAAGACCTTGAAGGTCAAGCTGGTTCGCAGCCCGATCGGCTGCAAGCAGTCCCACCGCGACACCGTGCGCGGCCTGGGTCTGCGCAAGGTCAACAGCGAGAGCGTGCTGGAAGACACCCCCTCGGTGCGCGGCATGATCAACAAGATTTCCTACCTGGTGCAGGTGCTGTAAAGCGCCCACCTCCCGAGGAAGAGCAACATGCAACTGAACACGATCAAGCCGGCTTCCGGCGCCAAGCATGCCAAGCGCCGTGTCGGCCGCGGCATCGGCTCCGGCCTGGGCAAGACCGCGGGCCGTGGCCACAAGGGCCAGAAGTCCCGTGCGGGCGGCTACCACAAGGTGGGCTTCGAGGGCGGTCAGATGCCGCTGCATCGCCGCTTGCCCAAGCGCGGCTTCAAGTCGGCGCTGCTGAAGTTCAATGCCGAGATCACCCTGCTCGAGCTGCAGACGCTGGGCGCCGACGAGGTGGACCTGCTGACGCTGAAGCAAGCCGGCCTGGTGGCCGACCTGGTCAAGAACGTCAAGGTCATCAAGTCCGGCGAGCTGACCAAGAAGGTCACGCTGAAGGGCATTGGTGCCACCGCTGGCGCCAAGGCGGCCATCGAGGCCGCCGGCGGCTCGCTGGCCTGATCACGGCCTGACAACCGACTCGAAGGACACCCACCCTCGTGGCAACCTCCCCGAATCAGCTGGCCAAGACGGGCAAGTTCGGCGACCTGCGTCGTCGGCTGGTCTTCTTGCTGCTGGCCCTCGTGGTCTACCGCATCGGCGCGCACATTCCGGTGCCGGGCATCAACCCGCAACAGCTGCAGGCCTTGTTCGAGGGCCAGCAGGGCGGCATCCTGAACCTGTTCAACATGTTCTCGGGTGGCGCGCTGTCGCGGTTCACGGTGTTCGCGCTGGGGATCATGCCGTACATCTCGGCGTCGATCATCATGCAGCTGATGACCTACGTGGTGCCGACGCTCGAGGCGCTGAAGAAGGAAGGCGAGTCAGGCCGGCGCAAGATCACGCAGTACACGCGCTATGGCACGCTGCTGCTGGCAGTTTTCCAGTCGCTGGGCATTGCGCTGGCACTCGAAGGCACGACCGGGCTGGTGATCGCCCCCGGTTTCGGCTTCCGTGTCACCGCGGTGGTCAGCCTGGTGGCCGGGACGATGTTCCTGATGTGGCTGGGTGAGCAGATCACCGAGCGTGGCCTGGGCAACGGGATCTCGATCCTGATCTTCGGCGGCATCGCTGCCGGACTGCCCAGCGCGATCGGCGGCCTGTTTGAACTGGTGCGCACCGGTGCGATGAGCATCATCGCCTGCCTGTTCATTCTGGCCATCGTGGTGGCTGTGACCTTCGCCGTCGTGTTCGTCGAGCGGGGGCAACGCAAGATCCTGGTCAACTACGCCAAGCGCCAGGTCGGCAACAAGGTCTACGGTGGCCAGTCGTCGCACCTGCCGCTGAAGCTGAACATGTCGGGCGTGATCCCGCCGATCTTCGCGTCGTCGATCATCCTGCTGCCGGCCACGATCGTGGGTTGGTTCGCTACCGGCGAAGGCATGCGCTGGCTGAAGGACATCTCGTCGGCGCTGTCGCCCGGTCAGCCGATCTATGTGATCCTGTATGCGGCGATGATCGTGTTTTTCTGCTTCTTCTACACCGCGCTGGTGTTCAACAGCCGGGAGACCGCAGACAACCTGAAGAAGAGCGGCGCGTTCATTCCGGGCATCCGTCCGGGCGAGCAAACGGCCAAGCATATCGACAAGATCCTGTCTCGGCTGACGCTGGCCGGCGCGATCTACATCACGCTGGTCTGCCTGCTGCCAGAGTTCTTGGTGCTGAAGTACAACGTGCCTTTCTATTTCGGAGGCACCTCGCTGCTGATCATCGTGGTCGTCACGATGGACTTCTGGGCACAGGTGCAGTCGTATGTGATGAGTCAGCAGTACGAGTCGCTGCTGAAGAAGGCGAATTTCAAGGCCAGCTGAACCGACTCGAACAGCTGCCAGCAGAAAAAACAATGGCGAAAGACGACGTCATCCAGATGCAGGGTGAGATCCTGGAAAACCTGCCCAACGCCACCTTCCGAGTGAAGCTGGAAAACGGGCATGTGGTTCTGGGACACATCTCCGGCAAGATGCGGATGCACTACATCCGCATCTTGCCGGGCGACCGGGTGACTGTCGAACTGACCCCTTACGATTTGAGTCGCGCTCGGATTGTTTTCCGCGCAAAGTGAATAACGTCCCAGAGCGTTTGGACCCCTCCCGGAGAAGACCATGAAAGTCTCAGCCTCGGTCAAGAAAATGTGCCGCAACTGCAAGATCATCCGCCGTAATGGCGTGGTTCGCGTGATCTGCACCGACCCCCGCCATAAGCAGCGCCAGGGTTGAGCCACGGCTGACAGCGAATCGAAGGAAGCACAATGGCACGTATTGCTGGTATCAACATTCCGCCGCACAAGCACGCGGAGATTGGCCTGACGCACATCTACGGCGTCGGCCGCACGACCGCTCAGAAGATCTGCGACTCGGTGGGCATCGCCTACTCGAAGAAGATCAAGGACCTGACCGACACCGACCTGGAAAAGATCCGGGAAGAGGTGGGCAAGCTGACGATCGAAGGCGACTTGCGTCGCGAGATTTCGATCAACATCAAGCGCCTGATGGATCTGGGCTGCTACCGCGGCTTCCGCCATCGCCGTGGCCTGCCGATGCGTGGTCAACGCACCCGCACCAACGCCCGCACCCGCAAGGGCCCGCGCAAGGGTGCAGCCGCGCTGAAGAAGTAAGCGTCGCCCACGGTATTAGGAAAGAGAACACAACATGGCCAAAGCACCTGCCAACACCGCCGCGCGGCGTGTGAGCAAGAAGATCCGCAAGAACATCGCGGATGGCATTGCCCACGTGCATGCCTCGTTCAACAACACGATCATCACGATCACCGACCGCCAGGGCGGCGCGCTGTCGTGGGCCTCGTCGGGCGGTCAGGGCTTCAAGGGCTCGCGCAAGTCGACCCCGTTCGCTGCCCAGGTCGCTGCCGAAGTGGCTGGCCGTGCTGCGCAAGAACAAGGCATCAAGAATCTCGACGTGCGGATCAAGGGCCCCGGCCCGGGACGCGAGTCGTCGGTGCGCGCCCTGGCGTCGCTGGGCATCCGCATCAACTCGATTTCGGACATCACCCCGATCCCGCACAACGGCTGCCGCCCGCAAAAGCGCCGCCGGATCTGAGTGCGGCAGGGTTGTGACGACCCTGCTACAATCGAGAGTTTCCCGAATGCCGACCGCAGAGTGATCTGCGGTCGGCTTCCTTACTCCCAAGCCCACCGTCTGAGCGTCAAGCACAACACTCGCCAGACTCGCGCGCCGGCCCGGATCGTTTTCAGCGAACCTGACCACTGGGCGCGTCAGCAACACACCTAAGAAGGAAGCAACGTGGCACGTTACCTCGGCCCCAAGGCCAAGCTGTCCCGCCGTGAAGGCACCGACCTGTTCCTGAAGAGCGCCCGCCGCGCCATCAGCGACAAGGCCAAGTTCGATTCGAAGCCTGGTCAGCACGGCCGCACCTCCGGCTCGCGCACCTCAGATTTCGGCCTGCAGCTGCGTGAAAAGCAGAAGGTCAAGCGCATGTACGGGGTGCTGGAGCGCCAGTTCCGTCGCTACTTCGCCGAGGCTGATCGCCGCAAGGGCAACACCGGTGCCAACCTGCTGTTCCTGCTCGAGACTCGCCTGGACAACGTCGTCTACCGCATGGGTTTCGGCTCGACCCGCGCCGAGGCGCGCCAGCTGGTCTCGCACAAGGCGCTGACGGTCAATGGCCAGGTCGTGAACATTCCGTCGTACCAGGTCAAGGCCGGCGACGTGATCGCGATCCGCGAAAAGTCGAAGAAGCAGCTGCGCGTCGTCGACGCGCTGAAGCTGGCCGAATCCATCGGCCTGCCGGCCTGGGTTCAGGTCGACGCCACCAAGCTGGAAGGCACCTTCAAGAAGGTTCCGGACCGCGACGAATTCGGCGCCGAAATCAACGAATCGCTGATCGTCGAGTTGTATTCGCGTTGATGCCATTTTTGGCGCCTGCGTGCCGATGCGCGCATGCGGCCCAACCCCGCCGTGGCAAGCCGGTCCCGTGGCGGGTTTTTCGTGCTCCGGTGTGGTCCGCCAGCCTTATCGGTGTAACGAGCCGAGGGTATTGAGAGGAACAGGACTTACATGCAAACCAATCTGCTGAAACCCAAAGCCATCGTTGCGGAGCCGCTGGGCGGCCACCGCGCCAAAGTCACGCTGGAGCCGTTCGAGCGTGGTTATGGTCACACGCTCGGCAATGCGCTGCGTCGCGTGCTGTTGTCGTCGATGGTGGGTTACGCGCCGACGGAGGTCACGATCGCCGGCGTGCTGCATGAGTATTCGACGATCGACGGCGTGGCCGAAGATGTCGTGCACATCATGCTGAACCTGAAGGGCGTGGTTTTCCGCCTGCACAACCGCGACGAAGTCACGCTGGTGCTGCGCAAGGAAGGCGAGGGCCCGGTCACGGCGGCCGACATCCAGACGCCGCACGACGTGGAAATCGTCAACCCCGAGCATGTCATCGCGAACCTGGCCCAAGGCGGCAAGCTCGACATGCAGATTAAGGTCGAGAAGGGCCGTGGCTACGTGCCGGGCAACCTGCGCCGCTATGGCGACGAGCCGACCAAGTCGATCGGCCGCATCGTGCTGGACGCATCGTTCTCGCCGGTCAAGCGGGTCAGCTACGCGGTCGAAAACGCCCGCGTCGAGCAGCGCACCGACCTGGACAAGCTGGTGATGGAGATCGAGACCAACGGCGCCATTTCGCCGGAAGAAGCGATCCGCGCATCGGCCAAGATCCTGGTCGAGCAGCTGGCCGTCTTCGCCCAGCTGGACGTTGGCGACATCGCCACCTTCGACCAACCGGCCAAGAGCTCGGCGGTGTTCGACCCGATCCTGCTGCGCCCGGTCGACGAGCTCGAGCTGACGGTGCGTTCGGCCAACTGCCTGAAGGCCGAAAACATCTACTACATCGGCGATCTGATCCAGCGCACCGAGACCGAACTGCTGAAGACCCCGAACCTGGGTCGCAAGTCGCTCAACGAAATCAAGGAAGTGCTCGCTTCGCGTGGCCTCACGCTGGGCGCACGCCTGGAGAACTGGCCGCCCCAGGGCCTGGACAAGCGCTGATTGTCCGCACCCCGGCTGGTGGAAACGCCAGCCACCCTCCGAGAGGGGTAGGCCATTGGGCTTGGGACGGCCCGGTGCCCAATGGCTTCTCGGCAACAACGGTCATTTGACCGAACTGTGCACCCCCTGGTACCTGATCCGGCCAGGGTTCAATAAAGAAAGGAAAGCACCACCATGCGTCACCGCCACGGACTTCGCAAACTCAACCGCACCAGCGAACACCGCGCCGCCATGCTGCGCAACATGTGCGTCTCGCTGCTGCGCCACGAAGCCATCAAGACCACGGTCCCGAAGGCCAAGGAACTGCGCCGCGTCGTCGAGCCGCTGATCACGCTGGGCAAGGAAGCTACGGTTGCCAATCGCCGGTTGGCCTTCGCCCGCCTGCGTGACCGCGACATCGTGACCAAGCTGTTCAACGAGCTGGGCCCGCGCTACCAGGCCCGCCCGGGTGGTTACACCCGGATCCTGAAGATGGGTTTCCGCGTCGGCGACAATGCGCCGATGGCTTACGTCGAGCTGGTCGATCGTCCTGAAATGGCGACCGAAACGGCCGAAGGCGCCGCCGAGTAAGTCAAGAATCCTCTTCCTGAGGATGTCGCAATGAAAGGGCCAGCTATGCTGGCCCTTTTTGCTTGGTCCGCACGGTTCACCAAGCCGGTGCCTCGGACGGCGTGGAACCTGCGCCGCCCGGACCTCTCAGAGAACGACATGATCCGACCGTTGAACTGGCTTCGTCGCTTCGCCGGCCTGTTGGCCACGCTGTGTTTGGCCGCGCTCGGCTTGCTGGGCCCCGTTGGGGGCCATGCTGCTGACGACTTCCTCGAGCCCGAGCAGGCCTTTCCGCTCGATGTGCGCGCGGCCGGCCCGAAAGAGTTGCTGCTGACCTTCCGTACGGTGCCCGGCTACTACCTGTACCGTGAGAAGTTCCATTTCCAGACGGCCGAAGCGTCGGTCGGCGAGCCGGTGCTGCCGGCGGGCCAAGTCAAGTTCGACGAGAACTTCCAGAAAGAGGTCGAGACCTATCACGGGCCGCTCGAAGTGCGGCTGCCGGTGACTCAGGCGCCGGCCGGTGGCTTCACGCTCGATGTGGTGTCTCAAGGTTGTGCGGACGCCGGCCTTTGTTATCCGCCGCTGACCCGCCTGGTGCGCGTCTCATTGGCTGGCTTTGGCGGTGACGGAACTGCCAGCCTGGTCGGTGAACCGCAGGCCAGCACAGGAGCGGGTGCCGGTGCCGGCGGTGGGCTTTTGAAGTCCGCCGGGCAGTCGGCGGCGTCGCCGCCCGCCACCTCCATGGAGGAATCGACCAACGAAGGGGATCGTGTCCAGCAGGTGCTGAAGAGTGGCTCCTGGTGGGCGACCATTGGGGCGTTCTGGCTGATGGGGCTGCTGCTGGCCTTCACGCCCTGCGTACTGCCGATGCTGCCGATCCTGTCGTCGATCCTGACGGGCGGGGCGGAGGTCTCGCGCCAGCGCGGCTTCTTGCTGGCGGTGTCGTATTCGCTGGGCATGGCGATGGTCTACACCGTGTTGGGGGTGGCCGCGGGCCTGGCGGGCGAAGGCTTGGCCGCGACCCTGCAGAAACCGGCCGTATTGGCGGGTTTTGCCTTGATGCTCGTGGTGTTTTCGCTGTCGATGTTCGACGTCTATGAGCTGCGCCTGCCGTCGGCCCTGGCGACGCGGTTGGACGGTGCGTCGCGCCGCTTGCCCGGTGGCCAGCTGGCCGGCGTGTTCCTGATGGGGGGGCTGTCGGCACTGATCGTCAGCCCCTGTGTCACGGCGCCGCTGGCCGGGGCGCTGCTGTTTCTGAGCCAGACGCGCGATGTGGTGCTCTCGGCCAGCGCGCTGTTCGCATTGGCGGTGGGCATGAGCACGCCGTTGCTGCTGCTGGGTGCTTCAGCGGGCGCCTGGTTGCCTCGCTCGGGCACCTGGATGAACGTGATCAAGCGCTTCTTCGGCCTGGTCCTGCTGGGGGTTGCTTTGTGGGTCGTGCAGCCGGTGCTGCCTGCCGTGGTGGCGCTGGCGCTGTGGGGTGCCTTGCTGCTGGTCGCGGGCTTCATGCTGCGCCCGTTCGATGCCAATCCGCACAGCGCCGCGCCGCGCGTCTGGCTGCAGCGCGCGGCCGGCGTGGCGGCCCTGGCGTGGGGCGTGATGATGCTCGGCGGCGCCGCGTCGGGTGGGCGTGATCCGCTGCAACCGTTGGCGCATCTGGTGTCGGGGGCTCCAGGCGTTGCGTCAGACAGTGCGCCGATGCCGCTGGCCTTCGTGCCGGTCAGAAGCGTGGCCGAGCTGGACGCCCAGGTGGAGCGGGCCGGGCGACCGGTGATGCTGGATTTCTACGCCGACTGGTGCGTGTCATGCAAGGAGATGGAGCGGTTCACTTTCAGCGACCCGCAAATCCGCGCGCGGTTGTCCAAGGCCTTGTTGTTGAAGGCGGACGTGACGGCCAACAACGATGACGACCGCGCACTGCTCAAGCGCTTCCAGCTCTTCGGCCCGCCAGGCACGATCTTCTTCGACGCGAATGGGCGCGAGTCGCGTGACGTGCGGGTCATCGGCTTCCAGGACAGCGTGCGATTCGCAAAAAGCTTGGACGCCGCTGGCCTCTGAGAAAATTCCATGCTATAGTCCGTCTTTCTGTCGCGGGGTGGAGCAGTCTGGTAGCTCGTTGGGCTCATAACCCAAAGGTCGCAGGTTCAAATCCTGCCCCCGCAACCAGTTTCCAACCGAAGCCACGATCGCTTGGTTGACGAAAAGCCCTCCCTACACAACGTAGCGAGGGCTTTTTGTTTTCCGCCGCGGCGGTGCGCGTCAGCGGGTTTGTCCGGAGGCTTTCAGCCGGCCCGAAGGCTTGATTCGCCCGCGCAGTGCCACAACTACAATGCCGCGCCGCCGACTGGCGCGCTGTCACCGAAGAAGGAATTTCCCGTGTTCATTTCCAATGCCTACGCCCAGACCGCGGCAGCCCCTTCGGGCGCTGCCGGCATGATGCAGTTCCTGCCGCTGGTGCTGATGTTCGTGGTGCTGTACTTCATCATGATTCGTCCGCAGATGAAGCGGCAGAAGGAACACCGCGCCATGATCGACGCGTTGGCCAAAGGTGACGAGGTGGTCATCGGCGGTGGGGTGATCGGCCGCGTGGCCAAGATGGGCGACAGCGTGCTGCACATCGAGGTCGCCAAGGACGTCGAAATCCAGGTCCAGCGCTCGTCGGTGGTCCAGGTGCTGCCCAAGGGCACCTACAAGTAAGCCTGCAGGCAAACCGGCGCATCACTGCATGCGCCCGGCCCCGGTTGCTGGCGCAACAGGTGGCCCACGGCACGAAAGCCCGACATGAACCGATACCCTCTGTGGAAGTACCTGCTGCTGGCATTCGCGCTGGCCGTGGGCCTGGTCTATACGCTGCCCAACTTCTTCGGCGAAGCGCCGGCGGTGCAGGTGTCCAGCGGCAAGGCCACCTTGAAGATCGACGCCTCGCTCGTCGGGCGGGTCGAGCAGGTGCTGCAGAGCGCCAACATCAAGCCGGACTTCGTGCAGTTCGAGGGCAATTCGGTCAAGGCGCGACTGGCCGACACCGACACGCAGCTCAGGGCCAAGGATGCACTGTCCAAGGCGCTGAACGCTGATCCGGCCGACCCGTCGTACATCGTCGCGCTGAACCTCGTGTCGAGAACACCCCAGTGGCTTTCCTACGCCCGGCTGGCCCTCGTCGAGCCCAAGCCGATGTACCTGGGGCTCGACCTGCGTGGTGGTGTGCACTTTCTGATGCAGGTCGACATGAAGGCCGCGCTGACGAAGAAGGCCGATTCGCTGACCGGCGACGTCCGCACCACGCTGCGTGACAAGAACATCCGCCACGCCGGTATCTCGCGTGAAGGCAACAGCGTCGAGGTGCGCTTCCGCGACGCCGATACCCGCACCAGCGCGCTGACCGTGCTCAACGACACCCAGCCGGACGTGGTCTGGGCCGAGAATTCGGCCACCAACGGCGACCTGCTGATAACCGGTGCATTGAAGCCCGAGGCGATGCGCAAGGTGCAGGAAGCGGCGCTGAAGCAGAACATCACCACGCTGCACAACCGCGTCAACGAGCTCGGCGTGGCCGAACCGGTGATCCAGCAGCAGGGCCTCGACCGCGTGGTCGTGCAGCTGCCGGGCGTGCAGGACACCGCCAAGGCCAAGGACATCATCGGCCGCACCGCCACGCTGGAAGTGCGCCTGGTAGACGACTCGGCCGAGGCCGCAGCGGCGGCCGCCGGTGCTTCGCCGGTGCCCTTTGGCACCGAGCGTTATGTCGAGCGCGGCGGCGGCCCGCTGATCGTCAAACGCCAGGTCATCCTGACCGGCGAAAACCTGACCGACGCGCAGGCTGGGTTTGCCGATGATCAGCAACCGGCCGTCCATCTGACGCTGGACGCCAAGGGCGCACGCATCTTCCGCGACGTGACGCGCGAGAACGTCAACAAGCGCATGGCCATCCTGCTGTTCGAAAAGGGCAAGGGCGAGGTCGTGACGGCGCCGGTGATCCGGGCCGAGATCGGTGGCGGGCGGGTGCAGATCTCCGGTCGCATGACGACGCAGGAGGCCAACGACACGGCGCTGCTGCTGCGTGCCGGCTCGCTGGCTGCGCCGATGGAGATCATCGAAGAGCGCACGATCGGCCCGAGCCTGGGCGCCGACAACATCGCCAAGGGCTTCGCAAGCGTGACCTATGGCTTCGCCGCGATCGCCGTCTTCATGTGCTTGTATTACCTGCTGTTCGGGGTGTTCTCGACGCTGGCGCTGGCCTTCAACCTGCTGATGCTGATTGCCGTGCTGTCGATGATGCAGGCCACGCTGTCGCTGCCCGGCATCGCGGCGATTGCGCTGGCGCTCGGTATGGCCATCGACTCGAACGTGCTGATCAACGAACGTGTGCGCGAAGAACTGCGCGCCGGGGTCTCAGCGCAGAAGGCCATCGAGGCAGGCTATGAGCGAGCCTGGGCGACGATCCTGGACTCGAACATCACCACGCTGATCGCCGGCCTGGCGTTGCTCGCATTCGGCTCCGGTCCGATCCGCGGCTTTGCCGTCGTGCACTGCCTGGGCATCCTGACGTCGATGTTCTCGGCCGTGATGTTCTCGCGTGGCCTGGTCAACCTCTGGTACGGCCGGCAGAAGAAGCTCAAGGCGGTGTCGATCGGACAGGTCTGGCGACCGCAGGGCACTGCCCTGCCGGCCACCACCGACACGGCCGACCAGGCCTGATCCGCGCTACGCGACGCATTCACAAAGGTCCACCATGGAATTTTTCCGTATCCGGCGCGACATCCCGTTCATGCGGCATGCGCTGGTGTTCAACATCGTCTCGGCCCTCACTTTCTTCGCGGCGGTGTTCTTCCTGGTCACCCGCGGGCTGCACTTCTCGATCGAGTTCACCGGCGGCACGGTGTCCGAGATCCGGTATGCGCAGGCGGCCGATCTGGCCCACGTGCGCGAGGCGGTGGAAAAGCTCGCCCTTGGCGAGGTGCAGGTGCAGAACTTCGGCACCTCGCAAGACGTCATGATCCGTGTGCCGGTGCGCGCCGACGTCAAGCAGACTGAAGTGGCGCAGCAGGTGTTCAACGCCCTGTGCGCCGCGGACAAGGGGGAGGTCGGCACCAAGACCATCACCACGCCCAAGGGTGAGCAGGTGACGCGGCCTTCGTGCACGCAGGCCGGCGGCGCCGAGCCGTTCGAGCTGTCGCGCACCGAGTTCGTCGGCCCGTCGGTGGGCGCCGAGCTGGCCCAGGACGGCGCGAAGGCGCTGGCCTTCGTCGTCATCGGCATCATGATCTACCTGGCGATCCGCTTCGAATGGAAGTTCTCGGTCGCCGCGATCATCGCCAACCTGCACGACGTGGTGATCATCCTCGGCTTCTTCGCCTTCTTCCAATGGGAGTTCTCGCTGTCGGTGCTGGCGGCGGTGCTGGCGGTGCTGGGTTACTCGGTCAACGAGTCGGTGGTGATCTTCGACCGGATCCGCGAAGCCTTCCGCAAATTCCGCAAGATGACCACCCATGAGGTGATCGACCACGCGATCACCTCGACGATGAGCCGCACGATCATCACCCACGGGTGTACCCAGATGATGGTGCTGTCGATGCTGCTGTTCGGCGGCCCGACGCTGCATTACTTTGCAGTGGCACTGACCATCGGCATCTTGTTCGGCATCTACTCGTCGGTCTTCGTCGCGGCGGCGATCGCCATGTGGCTTGGCGTCAAGCGGGAAGACTTGGTGAAGCCCGGCCCCGCCAAGGAAGGCGGCGACCCGAACGATCCGAACGCCGGGGCGGTGGTGTAGAGTCAAACGCCCCCACTCGGCCTGCCGCACCGACGCCCATGCCCGCTCCCTCGGCCCAGACGAGCCTGCTCGACCAAGCGCGACTGTTCTACGCTGAACGCCTGGTCAAGGAGTTCCAGCCCTGGGCCGACGCGGCCCTCGCCGGTGCACAGGCGCTGAACGAAAAACCGGCCGAGCGCACGGTCGCCCAGCAGCGGCGCGACATGCTGCAGGACCTGATGCGCCACGGCAGCCAGTGGCCGGTGAAGCTGGCCGACCGGGTGCGCCAGCAGATCGCCGGCACCGCGGCGGGTGCCGCGGCCACCAAGCCACAGGCGCCAAGCAGCGGGCTGGACCTGAAGCTGGTCGATGACGACACGATCCAGCACGAGATCCTGGTGTCGCGCCTGGCCCAGGGCATGCTCGACAAAGGCGTCTGGGAATACAACGACCTGCGCGCCCGCTTGCTGGCGCTTGCCCGTCAGCCGGAGCTGGATGAGCACGACCTGTTTCGTACGCAGGAGCTGGCGCAGGTCGTGGTCGATGCTTGGGCCGATGCCGGGCTGGCGCTGGAAAGTTGGCGCGGTCTGGAAGAGGTCTTGATCAAGGCCTGCGCCAAGCCGATCGAAGGCGTCTGGAAAGAAGTCAACAAATGGTTGGTCGACCATGGCGTGATGCCCGAGGTCGACCTGCGCGGCGCGATCCGTCGCTCCGACGGCACCTCCACGTCGCCAGGGCGGCTGGATGAAGTCGAGCCGACGCGAGGCGCCGCGAGTACCCGCTTTGCAGATACCTCTACCGCCGCACCATCGGCCCCGATGCCGGCGAGTGGCGGTCGCTCCAGCGTCTACGGAGCGACCGGCTACGGTGCCGGTGGAGCCATGGCCGGCGGCACGGGCGCTGGACCGGGTGCCGGTAGGGGCCAGGGCGGCGGCGGTGGCCGGGGTGCGGCTGGGAGCGGGGCCACGCCCCAAGCTGGTGTGGCGCCCGGTGATCCATTCGGCGGCGCTCGGCCGCCGCAGAGCATCCTGCACGGCCACAGCATCGAAGACGAAACCCGCATGATGACCCGGCAGGCCGCGGGCGGCTCGGCCCGCGCCGACATCGTGCTGGAGCACTTCTCCGAAGTGATGGAGCGCCACCTGCCGGGCTTTCGCGACACCGCGCATGCGCGCCCGGCGTCAGCGCGCTTGTCCGACGCGATGAACCAGGCCCAGCAGCGCTTGGTGCGGCAGTCGGGCGGCCCGGCCGGGGACGGCGCAGTGGCCGGCGGTGTCGTCGAACCTGGGCCGACGCCCGAGGTGCTGCTGCAGGAACTGCGCGAGCGCCAGGTCGCCCTGAAGGCCGCGGCGACCACGCCGGCCGAGCGGGCCACTGTCGAGCTCGTCGCGCTGCTGTTCCAGGCCATCCTGACCGAGGAGCGCATCCCGGCGCAGCTGCGCGTCTGGTTCGCGCGCTTGCAGATGCCGACGCTGCGCGTGGCGATCGCCGAACCCGATTTCTTCTCGACCGCCGATCACCCGGCGCGCCGGCTGATCGATCGCATGGGCGCTTGCGTGATGGGGTTCGAAGGCGGCGCCGAGGTGCTGGGCACGCCGCTGGAGGCCGAGATCAAGCGCGTGGTGCAGGTCGTGGAGGCTTTCCCCGACACCGGGCGTCGGGTGTTCCAGACGGTGCTCAACGAATTCGAGAAATTCCTCGAAGGCTACTTTCGCGAGCACAACGAGAAGGCACGTGCCGGCGTGTCGCTGGCACAGCAGGTCGAGCAGCGCGAGACGCTGGCGATCCAGTACACGATCGAGCTGCGCAAGCTGCTGGGTGATGTGCCGGTGCACGAAGGCATTCGCGAATTCATGTTCCACGTCTGGGCCGATGTGCTGGCCACCGCCGGGGTGCGGCATGGTCCCCAGAGTGCCGAGGTCAAAACGGTGCGTGCGGCAGCCAGCGAACTGTTGTGGACGGCCAGCGCCAAGACCACCCGCGAAGACCGGGCCGAGGTGATCCGCCGCCTGCCACCGCTGCTGACGACGCTGCGCCAGGGCATGGCCTCAGTCGGCCTGGCGGCGGAGAAGCAGGAAAACGCGATCAAGTCGCTGAACCTGGCGTTGACGGCGGCCTTCAGCGCTCGCTCGACCGCGATCTCCCCGAAACAGCTGGAAGAGCTGAAGGAGCGACTCGAAATGATCGAGGAGCTGTTGCCCGACGAAGAGGTCGAGATCGACGAGACCTGGGTGCTGGACAGCGGCAGCCATCAGCAAGAAGGGCTGGAGATCGTCGCCGACGGTGGCTCGATGCCGGGCCCGGCGATGCTGCAGTGGGCTGCGGAGCTTCAGCTCGGCGCCGCGTTCATGCTCGAATACCGCGGCCGCCACCAGTCGGTGAGGCTGGTCTGGCAAGGGATGAGCCGTCAGCTGTCGTTGTTCTCGGCGTCGGATGGCCGCTGCGTGCTGTTCCAGAAAGCGCGTCTGGCCGCCTTCCTGCAGGCGGGGCTGCTGGTGCCGCTGCAAGAAGAATCGCTGACCGTTGCGGCGACCCGCAACGCGCTCGAGAAGATCAAGGCCGATCCGGCGCGGCTACTCGCTTGAGGTCAAGCCGAGGGGCTTGCGTATGAGGCTGGCTTGGCGGGTCCGCAGCAACAGCTGCTTCGGTGGACTACGACCCCAACGGGGGAGTGGCCGCCCCGCTTCAGTGAATCAGCCGGTCTTCCGGTGCGACGAAGAGTTCGTCGAGGATCAACGCGTCAGGCTCTTCACCCAGGCTCCAGAAAACCATCAGCACGATGATCTTCAGGTCGTCCAGCTCCAGCGGGCCGGAACCCACTGCCGTAGCGCGATCGATCACCATCTCGCGCAGCGGCGGTGTCAGCACGCCAGCGGCTTCAAGAAAGCTGATGAAGCCGATCGACTCGTCACCCAGCAACTCCTGCTCTTCGCGCAAGTAGACGCGAATGCCGGCCGGTGACTGGGCCAGCGGAGCAGCCCCGGCAGGCGCTTCCGCGCTCAGCTCACCGGTGCGCATGGCCAGGCCGTCGAGCCAGTGCAGGGCCTCTTGGATCTCGTCCGACTCGAAGCCGACAGCCGACAGTTTGCGGCTCAGCTGTGCATGGTCCGGGCAGGCGTCGGGCCGCCAGTAGTTTTCGTACAGGTAGACCAGAACGTCGAACATGGATTGACTATACCCGAGTGCCCTGGGCCGGGTCGGGGCCATTTGGCGGGATTCCCCCGGGGTCTTCCGGCGCTTGGCGTGCGGTTTTTCGCTGCCAACGGCCGGCTCAGCCTGCACCTCGGCGCTGGAACAACCCGCCCGGCAGGCGGGCCAGCCGACCGTCGAGCTCCATTTCCAGCAACCGGGCCAGCAGCTCGGCGGTCGGCCACCCCAAGCGGGCCGACAGCGCGTCGAGCGTCACCGGATCGTGGCCCAGCGCCTCCAGCAGCGGATCCCGGCGGGAGCCTTCCGAGCGGCCATCGGGGACGCCACCGGCGCCGGCCGTCGGTGGTGTCGGTGGTAGTGGCAGCCGCAATTCCTGCACGATGTCATCGGCGGTTTCGACCAGCTTGGCGCCTTCCTTGATGAGCCGGTGGCAGCCGCGCGATTGCGGGCTGTGGATCGAGCCGGGGATCGCGAACACCTCGCGCCCGCACTCGACCGCCAGCCGGGCGGTGATCAACGAGCCGGACTGTACGGCGGCCTCGACCACCAGTGTGCCAAGCGTCAGCCCGGCGATGATGCGATTGCGGCGTGGAAAGTGGCTGGCCAGAGGCATGCTGCCGAGCGCGAACTCGCTCAGCATCAGGCCCGCTTCTTCGCTGATGCGGTGGGCCAGCGCGTGGTGGCGCTTGGGGTAGACGCGGTCGAGCCCCGTGCCGACCACGGCGATGGTGCCCCCGCCGAAGGCGGTCGCCCCTGCCAAAGCGCCATCGTGAGCCGCTCCGTCGACACCGAGCGCCAGGCCGGACACGACGACCATGCCGGCTTGGCTGAGGTGGGTGGCGAAGGCCCGGGCGTTGTCCAGCCCACCCGGTGTCGCGTGGCGGCTGCCGACGATCGCGATCGAGGGCAAGGCCAACAGGTCGATCCGCCCCTGGGCGTACAGCAGAAGCGGGGGGTCGGCCGTTTCCAGCAGTGCTCCCGGATAGGCAGGATCGCCCAGCGTCAACACATGGCGTCGGGCGGGGTCGGCTGCGAGCCAGCCCCGGGTCCCGTCGAACAATGCGTCAGGATCGAGGCTGGGCTGCTGCAATGCCTGGGCCGCGTCGGCACCTGCCACTTCGCGCCAAGCACCGGCGCCGGCAGCCACGGCCCGCTGCGGCGAACCGAAAGCCGCCAGCAGGCGACGCGCTGCACCGGGGCTCAGGCCCGGACAATGAACCAGGCGCAACCATGCCCGCAGTTCATCGGCGGGCAGGGCGGTGTCGGGGGGCATGGCCTAGGGCGATGGTCACACACACCGCCGCCCTGCCTGGGCAGGATCAGGGTTGGGTGAACAGGTCGCCAGCGGTGACCGGATCCTGCACGTTCAGGATCAAGGCGTAGGACACGCGCTCGAAAACCCGGAACACGAACATCAGGCCATGGCGTTCATCCGGCAGGCGGATCAGCTCGCGCTTGTCCTCGGTGTTGTCGACGCGCTGGGTGCCGGCGCGCCACACGGCCATCACGTGGCCGCGCTCGATGCCGTCGCGGGCGCCCTTGTTCAGCGAAACGATCTGGTTCTGGCCGGCATTCAGGCCGTCGCCATATACCGAGATGATGCGACCCGACATCGGCGCCCCCGGCGCGTGCGGCGCAAACGGATCGACATCGCGGGCCGGTGCAGGCGACAGGCGGTCCCCAATGTTGGCTTCTTCGCGCAGGTTGGTGATCGTGATCGTCGCCGGGATGATCTCGCTCTTGCCGTCCGGCGTGGTGCGCACCTCACCGGGCCTCACATAGTCCGCCGCGCCGACATAACGGGCCTCGAAGCCCAGCACCTCTTGGGTGACCGGATCGACCAGGGGCTTCGGCTCACGGAACAGCTGCCAATTGCGGGCTGCCGACAGGTCGCCGCGTACATAGGCGTTCTCGCCCTTGGACACGATGACCCGGCCTTCCTGGGTGGCCACGACGCGAGGCGCAGTGGCCAGCGTGTTGGTGTCCAGCACCACGGCGTCGTTCAGGAATGGCCCGATCAGATGCATCGGGACCGAGGCGATGGCGTCGTTCGGCAGCGGCTCGGCGCGCACCCGCGGCGACAGCTTCTCGTCTCCGATCGGCTTGGCGGTGCGCAGGCGGGCTCGGCCACCGGTCTTGTCCAGGTACAGGATCTGCCCCGGATAGATCAGGTGCGGGTTGCGGATGTCGTCCATGTTCATCCCCCACAGCTCGGGCCAGCGCCACGGGCTCTTGAGGAACAGCTTGGAGATATCCCAGAGCGTGTCGCCACGCTTGATCGTGTAGCTGTCGGGTGCGGTGGGCGACAGTTCGGACAGCGGCACGCCGGCTTCGGCCACCTGCTGGGCGGTGGCTCGCTGGCCCGGCGTGATCGGGTAGTTGGTGGCCCAGGCCGACGCCGCAGCGCCCAACCCCAAGGACACGGCCACAAACCAGGTGGAAGGCGGCACAAGGGGCAGACGCGCGAATCGGCTCATGAATGGACTCTCCCGGGCAACGAGCCGGAAATCAAAGGCAATGCAACAATTCCGGTTGCGCAAACGGTGGCCGAACCCTTTGGAGGGTTGGGCTCCAAGCCGTTGCCCAGCCGAAACCAAAAGCTAATGAAGCTCCGCAAATTCTGCCCCTAAAGCATTGATATCGCAAACAAACTGGCCAGTACGGTGCAACCCTTTGTCACCTGAGCGGGCCGCAAACGTTGCGTGCTGTTGACAACCTGGGGCAAGCCCCAAGGCCTTCGTGACCCACTGAACCCATGGCCCTGCTTTCGATCCTGCGTTACCCCGACCCCCGTTTGCACACCGTGGCCGCGCCTGTCGCCGACGTCGACGATGCCGTGCGCCAACTGGTGGACGACATGCTGCAAACCATGTACGAGGCCGATGGTGTCGGCCTGGCGGCGACGCAAGTCGACGTGCACCGCCGCATCCTGGTGATGGACACCTCCGAGCAGCGCAATGAGCCGCGGGTGCTGATCAACCCCGAGCTGATCCGCGCCAGTGAAGAAATGATGGTCGGCGAAGAAGGCTGCCTGTCGGTGCCGACGGTGTATGACGCGGTGCCGCGCCATGCGCGGGTGACCGTGCGAGCGCTGGGCCGTGACGGCAAACCGTACGAATTCGACGCCGAGGGCCTGACGGCCGTTTGTGTGCAGCACGAGATGGACCACCTGCTCGGCAAGGTCTTCGTCGAGTACCTGAGCCCGCTCAAGCGCGAACGCATCAAGACCAAGATGCTGAAGAAGACCCGCGACGAGCAGAAGCATCGATGAGTGCCGACACGACCGCGGCGCCGGGCCTGCGCGTCGCCTTTGCCGGCACGCCCGAATTCGCCGCCGCGGCGTTGGCGGCGATCCACGCGGCCGGCTACACGGTGCCGCTGGTGCTGACGCAGCCCGACAGGCCCGCCGGCCGCGGCATGAAGTTGACGCCGTCGCCCGTCAAGCAGTTGGCGCTTGCTCACGGTATGGATGTGGCCCAGCCTCAAGGGCTGAAGCTCGACGGCAGGTATGCCGACGACGCAGCCGCGGCCCGGGCCGCGCTCGAAGCGGCTGCGCCGGACGTGCTGGTGGTCGCAGCGTACGGCCTGATCCTGCCGCGCTGGGTGCTGACCTTGCCGCGGCTGGGCTGCCTGAACATCCACGCTTCGCTGCTGCCGCGCTGGCGCGGCGCGGCGCCGATCCACCGCGCAATCGAAGCGGGCGACGCCGAAACCGGCATCACCATCATGCAGATGGACGAGGGGCTGGACACCGGCGCGATGCTGGCCGCCGGGCGCGAGCCGATCCGGCCGGCTGACACCACCGGCACGTTGCACGACCGCCTGGCGGCGCTGGGCGCCACGATGATCGTGCAGGCGCTGGCCGACGCGGCGGCCGCACGCCTCATCGCTACGCCGCAACCGGCCGCCGGCGTGACCTACGCGCACAAGATCGCCAAGGCCGAGGCGGCGATCGACTGGGCACTGCCCGCGGCCGTGATCGAACGACGGGTCCGTGCCTTCGACCCCTTCCCCGGCGCCAGTTTCGACTGCGGCGGCGAAACCGTGAAGCTCTGGCAAGCTCGGTGTCGGCCAGACGTGCAGGCGCCGCCCGGCCGCGTCGTGCACGCCGACGCGACGCGCCTGACGGTGGCCTGCGGCGACGGTGGGTTGGATCTGCTGCAGCTGCAGCGCCCCGGCGGCAAGCGCGTGCCGGCGGCGGCCTTCACGCAGGCCCGGCCCGACCTGCCGGGCAGCGACCTCGCGTCCCATTGAACTCGTGATCCCCGCCCGCATCTGAGCCGGTATCGCCATTGACGGGCGCCGCCAGTGCCGGCGCCAAGGAACCCCACACCATGTTCAACCTGTTGAAGACCGCTGTCCTGATGGCGGCGATCACTGCCTTGTTCATGACCATCGGCCGCCTGCTCGGCGGCCAGCAGGGCATGATGCTGGCGCTGGTCGTGGCGCTGGGCATGAATGTTTTCAGCTACTGGTTCTCCGACAAGCTGGTGCTGCGCATGTACAACGCGCAGGAGGTCGATGCCCAGAGCGCGCCGCAGTTCTACCGCATGGTGCAAGAGCTCGCCGAGCGGGCCCAGTTGCCGATGCCGCGCGTCTACCTGATCAACGAAGATGCGCCGAACGCCTTTGCCACCGGCCGCAACCCGTCTCACGCGGCGGTGGCCGCGACCACCGGCATCCTGCGCACGCTGAGCGAGCGCGAGTTGCGCGGCGTGATGGCGCACGAGCTGGCGCACGTGAAGCATCGCGACATCCTGATCTCGACGATCAGCGCGACGATGGCCGGCGCGATTTCGATGCTGGCGAACTTCGCGATGTTCTTCGGTGGTCGCGACGACGAAGGCCGTCCGGTCAACCCGATCGTCTCGATCCTCGTGATGATCCTGGCGCCGATCGCCGCCAGCCTGATCCAGATGGCGATCAGCCGCGCCCGCGAGTTCGAGGCCGATCGCGGCGGCGCCGAGATCTCGGGCGACCCGCAGGCGCTGGCCTCGGCGCTGCAGAAGATCCACCGCGTCGCCCAAGGCCTGCCGCTGGAAACCGCCGAACGTCATCCCGAGACGGCGCAGATGATGATCATGAACCCGCTGTCCGGCGGCGGCCTGCGGGGCCTGTTCTCGACCCATCCGAGCACCGAAGAGCGGGTCGAGCGGCTGCTGGACATGGCGCGGTCGGGTCTGGCTGCTCGCTGAATCGGGGCCTCAAGTCGCCGGCCGGTGGGCCGATAAACCGGGCAGTCCTGTGCCCACAGACCGCCCACTCACCATGCGCCGCGCCTTTCTCACTCTCGTCATCCCGGCTTGCCTCTGGCTGGCCGGTTGCGACCTGCTGGGCATCGAAGGCGCAACGGCCGTCGCCGAGCGCAAGGCGGCCGAAGGCAAGGCCGTCGGCGCCGCCTGCCGCCACGCCGGCCGGGCGATCGAGGACTGCTACACGCTGAACAAGAAGGCCGACAAGGCCGCCATCTACGCCGGCTGGCGCGAGATGGACGACTACATGCGCGAGAACAAGCTCGAGCCGGTGGCGCCGCAGCTGAAGGCCGAAGCGCCCAAGGCCAAGGCAGCCGAGTCCGAAGACGAGCCTGAGCAGACCGCCAAGGTCGACGGCGAAGCCAAGGGCAAGGAAGCCCGCGCGAAGAAGGTTGCCGGCGCGCATTGATGGGGCCGTTCTTGCTGTGCGTCCATGCACAGCCGACCCGCGTTCATGCACGAATGTGTAACCCCCATGGGTGAAAACCCCATAGGACAATGGTCGGATGCCCGATGTCGCGCCGCCGCCCCCGCTGTCCACGCCAATCTGGCAACACCCCGAATTCCGCCGCGGCGCCCGTGAGATGACCGGCATCGCGCTGGGCCTGGCCGCCTGGGGCCTGGTCACCGGCGTCGCGATGGTCAAGAGCGGCTTGCCGATCCCGCTGGCGCTGCTGATGACCTTCGTCGTCTTTGCCGGCAGTGCACAGCTGGCGTCGCTGCCGCTGATTGCCAGCGACGCGCCGATCTGGGTCGTCTGGGCGACTGCGGCCTGCGTCAACCTGCGCTTCGTGATCTTCAGTGCCGGCTGGCGGCCGTATTTCGGCCACTTGCCGCTGCGCGAGCGGCTGCTGCACGGCTACTTCACCGCCGACCTGAACTACGTGATGTTCATGCGGCGCTTTCCCGAGCCCAAGCCGTCGGCCGACCAGGGCCCGTACTTCTGGGGCGGTGTCGCGATCAACTGGGTCACCTGGCAGGCGATGTCGCTGCTCGGCATCACGCTGGCCGACCGCATCCCGACCGAATGGGGGCTGGGCTTTGCCGGCACCCTGGCGCTGTTGGGTCTGACCGGTTCATTGCTGTCAGACCGAGCCACGTGGATCGCTGCCGCCGTTGCCGCCTGCGCCGCGGTGGCGGCTTTTGCGCTGCCGTTCAAGCTCAACATCGTGGTCGCGATCGCGGCCGCGGTGGCCGTCGGCATCGTGCTGGATCACTTCAACCCGGCGGCGACCGCACCGCAAAAGGCCGAGCGATGAGTACCTGGGAAGCCACGATCGCGATCCTCGGCCTGGGCGTCATCACCGTGCTGACGCGTGCGTTCTTCCTGCTGCCGCAGCGCGAGGTGCCGATCCCGCTGTGGTTGCGCGAGGCGCTTCGCTACGCGCCGCTGGCCGCGCTGGTGGCCGTGATCGCGCCCGAAGTGATCATGAAAGACGGCCACCTGATCCGGACGTGGCAGGATGCGCGCCTGTACGCCGCTGCCGCCGGGGCGCTGTGGTACTGGTGGCGCCGTGGCATCCTCGGCACCATCGTCTGTGGCACCGCGGTGCTGCTGGCGCTGCGTTTCGGCCTGGGCTGGTAGGCGCCCGGCGCCGGCGCGGCGCCCAGAACGCTTTCCTTTTCCCATCCGAGAACGACACCACCATGATGAAAGTGCTCCGCTTTTCCGACCTCGTCGCCCAGGGCCAAGTGCAGGGCAAGCGCGTGTTCATCCGCGCCGACCTGAACGTGCCGCAAGACGATGCCGGCCGCATCACCGAAGACACCCGCATCCGTGCGTCGGTGCCCTGCATCAAGCTGGCGCTGGACGCCGGCGCCGCGGTGATGGTCACCAGCCACCTGGGCCGCCCGACCGAGGGCGAGTTCAAGCCTGAGGATTCGCTGCAGCCCGTGGCCGAGCGCCTGGCCGAGCTGCTGGGTCGCGAGGTCAAGCTGGTCGCCAACTGGGTCGA
>NZ_DASUNH010000068.1:0-52015 GCF_036277275.1 Ideonella sp.
GCCATCAGCCAGCACCGTCAGCGAGTGACCTTGACGCGCCACCGCCAGCTTCGTCGCCAGCGGCGTGCGCCTGCCGTCCGCACCCACGATCGACGCCGTCGACTCGGCCTTGCCCGCGCCGCCGGCTTCCAGCCAGCGGCCATCGGGCAACTGCACCTTCGCCGCCGTCGCCGCCGCCGGCTTCACCACTGGCACCTTCGTCTGCGCCTGCGCCGTCTCCACCGACAGCCCCGCGGCCATCGTTACGCACACCACCACGCACGCGCTCACCACCGCCTTGCGGGCAAATTCAAAGTCCGACATTTCCTTCTCCCTCTGACATGACCCGGCGAGGACCGCTTTGGCGCTGTACTGCCGGGCACCTCAACGCCGCAGCCGCTCAGCGCGCCGTGAGCGCAGCATTGGCTTGGGCCGAGTTCTGGAACCTGGGGACGAAGGCCAGGCCGTAGTCACCACTCAGGGCAAAGTAGCCAGCGCCGAACTCGCACGTCGACTGGCTTGAGTAGAACGTGCAATACGTCGCCTGGCTGCCATCCGGCTTGTACAGATAGACCGTGACACTGGGGCTGTTGACGCCCGGGGCGATCACGAGGTCCTTCAGTGCCAGCCCGTAGGCCTTGCCCGCGACACCGGCGAACCGGTAGTAGCCCATGGCCTGGTCGGCGACGCTGACTGCTGTGGCCGTGCCGTCGGTCGGCAGGCTGGCCCCGGAGTTCGCGCTCTTCAGGTGAAGCTTCACCTGGCCTTCGTCGAGGTTGTCCGGCACAACCATCACCGTGTAGGTGCCGCTGACCGGGAGGACCGGCAGGCTCAGCACCTCGGCCGGCCGGCTGCTCGTGTACTGGTAGGCATACGCCATCTGGCTGCCATCGGGCCGATACACGTACACGTAGGTGTAGTTGTTCGTGCCCGTGTTGCCGTCGTCCAGCGTGTTGTTCGTCCACAGCAGCTGAAGGCTCTTGCCCGCCACGCCGTTGAAGGTGTAGCGCGCGTTCTGGCCCGCAGCCAGCGTGATCGTGGTGGGCTGGGCAGCGTCCACCGCCAGCTCACCGCTCAGGTCCTTGGACAGCACGGCCTTGAAGCTCGCGGCGTTCTGGAACTTGGGCCGGAACACCAACCCGTAGGCTCCGTCGACAGTGAACAGGCTCGGGCTGAACTTGCAGTCGGTTCCAGGCGTGAAACTGCAGGAGGTCACCTCGCTGCCGTCAGGCCTGTGGAGAGACACCGTCACGTTCGGGCTGTTCACGCCCGGCGTGAACACCAGGTCCTTCAGCGCCAGTCCGTAGCCCTTGCCCGCCGTGCCGGCGAACTGGAAGTAGCCCAGCTCCTGGTCGGCCACGTTCACTGAGGTCGCCGTGCCATCGGTCGGCAGCACCGTGCCGCTGTTGGCGCTTTTCAGATGCAGCTTGAGCTGGCCTTCGTCGAGGTTGTCCGGGTTCACCAGCACCGTGTAGACACCATCCACCGGCAACGCCGGCAAGCGCACGACCTCGCCCGCACGATCGCTCGTGTGCTGGGACTCGGACGTCAGCTGAGATCCGTCGGGCCTGTAGATGGTCACGTAGGTGTAGTTGTTCGTGCCCGTGTTGCCGTCATCCAGCGTGTTGTTGGTCCACAGCAGATGCAGGTTCCTTCCCGCCACGCCGGTGAACGTGTAGCGGGCATTCTGACCCGCCGCGAGCGTCACCGTCGTCGGTGCTGCCGCGTCGATGGTCAGCTCGGACCCGACATCCTTGCCCAGCTGAGCCTTGAAGCTGGCCGAGTTCTGGAACCGCGGCACGAACGCCAGGCCGTAGGTACCGTCAACGGGGAAGTAGTTCGGACCGAAGTCGCAATCACCAGCCGTCGAGAAGCTGCAATACGTTGCCTGGCTGCCGTCGGGCTTGTAGAGATACACCGTCACGTTCGGGCTGTTCGTGCCCGGCGTGAACACCAGGTCCTTCAGTGCCACGCCGTAGCCCTTGCCCGCCGTGCCCGTGAACTTGTAGTAGCCCAGTTCCTGGTCGGCCACGTTCACGGCCGTCGCGGTGCCGTCGGTCGGCAGCGCCGTACCGCTGTTGGCGCTCTTCAGGTGCAGCTTGACCTGGCCTTCGTCGAGGTTGTCCGGGTTCACCAGCACCGTGTACACACCATCCACCGGCAGCGGCGGCAGGCTCATCACCTCACCTGCGCGGTCGCTCGTGTACTGGCTTTCGGAGGTCAGCTGGTAGCCATCGGGCTTGTAGATGGTGACATAGGTGTAGTTGTTCGTTCCCGTGTTGCCGTCGTCCAGCGTGTTGTTCGTCCACAGCAGCTGCAGGTTCTTGCCCGTCACGCCGTTGAACGTGTAGCGCGCGTTCTGCCCCGCCTTCAGCGTCACCGTCGTCGGTGCGGCCGCGTCGATCTTCAGCTCGGTGCCAATGTCCTTGCCCAGCTGAGCCGTGAAGCTCGCCGAGTTCTGGAACTTGGGCACGAACACCAGGCCGTAGGTGCCGTCAACGGGGAAGTAGTTCGGACCGAACTCGCAATCGCCAGCCGTCGAGAAAGTGCAGTACGTCACCTGGCTGCCATCAGGCTTGTACAGATACGCCGTCACGCTCGGGCTGTTCACGCCCGGCGTGAACACCAGGTCCTTCAGCACCAGGCCATAGCCCTTGCCCGCCACCCCCGTGAACTTGTAGTAGCCCAGTTCCTGATCGGCCACGCTCACCGACGTAGCCGAAGCATCGGTCGCCAGCGCGGCACCGCTGTTGGCGCTCTTCAAGTGCAGCTTGACCTGCCCCTCGTCGAGGTTGTCCGGGTTCACCAGCACCGTGTAGACACCATCCACCGGCAGCGGCGGCAGGCTGATCACTTCGCCCGCGCGGTTGCTCGTGTACTGGTAGGCCGAAACCAGTTGGTTGCCATCCGGCTTGTACACATACACGTACGTGTAGTTGTTCGTGCCCGTGTTGCCGTCGTCCAGCGTGTTGTTCGTCAACAGCAGCTGCAGACTCTTGCCCGTCACACCGTTGAACGTGTAGCGCGCGTTCTGCCCGGCTTTCAGCGTCGCCGTCGTCGGCGCGGCTGCATCGATCTTCAGCTCGGTGCCCACATCTTTGGCCAACTGCACCGTGAAGCTGGCCGAGTTCAGGTACCGCGGCACGAACACCAGCCCGTAGGCACCATTGACCGTGAAATGGCTCGGCGCGAAATCGCAGTCCAGCGTGTTGGCGGTCAGCGAGCACGATGTCGCCAGGCTGCCGTCGGGACGGTACAGGTAGGCTGCCACGTTCGGGCTGTTCGTGCCCGGCGTGAACACCAGGTCTTTCAGCGCCAGGCCATAGCCCTTGCCAGCAACACCCGTAAAGCGGTGGTAGCCGAGCTCCTGATTGGCCACGCTCACCGCGGTGGCCGTGCCATCGGTTGGCAGGGCGCTGCCGCTGTTGGTGCTCTTCAGATGCAGCTTGATCTGCCCTTCATCCAGATTGTCGGGCGCCACCAGCACCGTGTAGGTCCCGTCCACCGGCAGCGCCGGCAGCGACAGCACCTGACCCGGCCGGTCGCTCGTGTATTGATAGGTCGACACCAACTGGCTGCCGTCGGGCTTGTACACATACACGTACGTGTAGTTGTTCGTACCCGTGTTGCCGTCGTCTATGGTGTTGTTCGTCAGCAGCAATTGCAGGCTCTTGCCCGTCACACCATTGAATTTGTAACGCGCGTTCTGCCCGGCCTTCAGCGTCGCCGTTGTCGGCGCAGCAGCATCGATCTTCAGCTCGGTGCCCACGTCCTTGCCCAGCTGGACCTTGAAGCTGGCCGAGTTCTGGTACCGCGGCACGAACACCAGCCCGTAGGCGCCATCGACCGTGAAATAGCTCGGCGCGAAGTCGCAATCGAGCGTGCTGCCAGTCAACGAGCACGATGTCGCCAGGCTGCCGTCAGGACGGTACAGGTAGGCCATCACGTTCGGGCTGTTCGTGCCCGGCGTGAACACCAGGTCCTTCAGCACCAGACCGTAGCCCTTGCCCGTCACGCCGTTGAAGCGGTAGTAGCCCACCTCCTGATCGGCCACACTCACGGCCGTCAACGTGCCGTCGGTCGGCAAGGCGGTGCCACTGTTGGTGCTCTTCAGGTGCAGCTTGATCTGCCCTTCATCGAGGTTGTCAGGCGTCACCAGCACCGTGTAGGTCCCGTCCACCGGCAGCGCCGGCAGACTCAGCACCTGACCCGGCCGGTCGCTCGTGTACTGATAGGCCGACGCCAACTGGCCACCGTCGGGCTTGTACACATGCACATACGTGTGGTTGTTCGTGCCCGTGTTGCCGTCGTCGATCGTGTTGTTCGTCAACAGCAGCTGCAGACTCTTGCCCGTCACACCGTTGAACGTGTAGCGCGCGTTCTGCCCGGCCTTCAGCGTCGCCGTGGTCGGCGCGGCTGCATCGATCTTCAGCTCGGTGCCCACGTCCTTGCCCAACTGGACCTTGAAGCTGACCGAGTTCTGATACCGCGGCACGAACACCAGCCCGTAGGCGCCGTTGACAGTGAAGTAGCTCGGCGCAAAGTCGCAGTCCAGCGAGCTGGGATACAGCGTGCATGAGGTCGCCAAGCTGCCGTCAGGACGGTACAGGTGGGCTGTCACGTTCGGGCTGTTCGTGCCCGGCGTGAACGCCAGGTCCTTCAGCGCCAACCCATAGCCCTTGCCCGCAACGCCGTTGAAGCGGTAATAGCCCAACTCCTGATCGGCCACGGTCACCGCCGTCGCCGTGCCATCGGTCGGCAGGGCGGTGCCGCTGTTGGTGCTCTTCAGGTGCAGCTTGACCTGCCCTTCATCGAGGTTGTCTGGCCTCACCAGCACGGTGTAAGTCCCGTCCACCGGCAGCGCCGGCAGCGACAGCAGTTGGCCCGGCCGGTCGCTCGTGTATTGATAGGTCGACACCAACTGACTGCCGTCGGGCTTGTACACATACACGTACGTGTAGTTGTTCGTGCCCGTGTTGCCGTCGTCCAGCGTGTTGTTCGTCAGCAGCAGCTGCAGGCTCTTGCCCGTCACACCGTTGAACGTGTAGCGCGCGTTCTGACCCGTCTTCAATGCCGCCAAGGTAGGCGTTGGCGCATCAATCGCCAGCACACCCTGGATGCTGGACACGACGCCGAGATTGACCGCCCCTGTCTCGGTCGCTTTGGGAATGAAAACGAGGGTGTAGGTGCCGTTGACCGTCAGCGGTTTGACGAAATCCACGACGCCACTGTTGTTCACATAGCTGGAGGATTCGATGCGGATGCCGTCTGGACGGTAGACCTCCATCGAAGCGGACGATGTAAAAGTACCTGCAGTGGTCAGCAGGCTGAGATATTGGCCCGCCTTGCCATCGAAGATCACCAATGCCTTCTTGCCCTGATTTGCAACGACCAGGGGAACGACTGCGCCATCGACGCGCGCTCGCGCTTTGAATTCAATCTCCGACACCAAGTGCGCACCGGGGACGGCATAGAAATCTGCCGAATTGGCTGATTTTCCGTAGCGCGTGGCGACGTTGATCGGGCCTGAAGGCGCCCCTGGGGGGACTTTGGCCTTGAGAAGGGTTGGGGAAGGACTGTCAGCGTCTGAAATAATCTGCGCCGGCCCTGCCGAAAATGCGACGGAATTATCTGCAACGCCTGCCTGAAAGTTATTCCCTGCAATTGCTACAACGTCTGCCGGCTTGCCAATATCAGGGGTAATCGACACGATCACGGGAATAGGCTTGTCGGCTCCCGTCACAAAGTCGGTCGCACTGGTCACCTGCCCTCTGACGTTGCTGACGGTGATCCGCCCCGTTGTGGCCCCGGCCGGAACTTTGACAACCAAAACATTCGACGTCGCCGACTGGACCCCGGCCGTCTTGCCGTTGAATTTCACGGTATTCTCGGCGGCAACGGCGCTGAAACCCGAGCCGTAGAGCGTCACGATCGTGCCGCTGGGGCCCGCATTGGGCGTGAATTCAGCCAGCGCCAAAGTGTTGACTGCGAAGCGCTTGACCTCGGTGATATTACCGACGGGGTCGTATTTGTACTGAACGCTGGCCCCATCGGGCGCCACGACCTGAACCAGCCGCCCCAGCTCATCGTAGACGTGGCCAACGTCCGCATAGGCAGCCGCACTGCAGAGCAGTAATGCCAAACCCATGCGCCTGACAAGACCATGCACCCCGCAGATCGACATCAGTCGACGCAATAGGGCCCCAACGCTATATCCGCAGCGCAGTTTTGACATCTCTCCCCCGGCAAAGAAATATGCTCAAGCCTGAGGAAGCATCAAAAAAATACGCTGACACGGTGCGTGCCAGTGCCCCCTCCCCTCGTGCCACTGAAAACTTCTTGTAGCTTTCGGCTTCGCGGCGATGCTAGAGGATGGAATCGTCTCCCAACAATTCAATTACAAGAATTTACATCTCGTCTTTGCATGTCATTCAAACTCGGGTGCGGCCCGGACCTAATTCTCATAGTTCACAGAACGAAACCTGCCGAAGACGTCAATCCCCATACCATAGGGATATGCTTTGGCCGGCTTCAACCACTCTTCAAGGCGGCGCGCAGCTGGTCACCGAGTTCCGGCCGATGCACAAACGGATCGGTCGGGTTGCGCATCTTGACGATGTCTTCGGCCCGCACCGCGACCGGCGCCAAAGCCCGCTCGTTCGGGTGGCTGAAGATGTAGAAGCGCCTGGCTTGCATCGCGTCGAACACGAACTGCGCCACCTCGGCCGCGCTGACCTTGCCACTGGCCACGGCCTTCTCACCCAGCGCCTTGGCGACCTTCTGGCTCGCCGTCATCGCGCCACTGTCGGCCATCTCGCCGGGGCGGGTTCGTTCGCTGCGCGCAATGCCGGTCGGCACGAAGTACGGGCACAGCACGTGGGCGTGCACCTGGTCGGTCACCAGCGCCAAGTCCTGATACAGGGTTTCGCTCAACGCGACCACGCCGTGCTTGGTGACGTTGTAGGCACCCTGGTTGGGCATGTTGACCAGACCCGCCATCGATGCCGTGTTGACGATGTGGCCTTGGTAGCTCGGGTCCTTCTTCGCCGTAGCCAGCATCATCGGCGTGAACACGCGCACCCCATGGGCCACGCCCATCAGGTTGACGCCGATGGTCCACTCCCAGTCCTTCAGCGTGTGTTCCCAGATCAGCCCGCCGACGGAGACGCCGGCGTTGTTGAACACAAAGTGCGGGGCGCCGAAATGCGCCATCGTCGCGTCGGCCAGGGTCTGCACGCGCTCGGCATTCGACACGTCGAGTTGGAACGGCAGCACCTTGGCGCCGAGTGCCTCGATCTCGACCACGGCTGCCGCCAGCGGCTCGGGCATCACGTCGGCCATCACGACGTTCATGCCCTCGCGCGCCGCAATGCGCGAAACCTCCAGGCCGAAGCCCGATGCCGCCCCGGTGATGACCGCCGTGCGGCCGCTGAAGTAACCCATGGTGTGCCCTTCGAAATAAATCTAGTGAATGGGGTTGGCGCGCGCGATCAATGTGTCGAACGGTGCGTTGCGCTGAAGGCTGCCGAACGCGCCGAGCGAATCGCCGCTGGCGATGCGCGAGTCGCAGAACGCGGCGAACACGAAGTCCGGGGCGTGCTGGCGCAACAAGGCCGCCTGCACGGCCAGCGCCACGTCGCGCGCCAGGATGCGGGCTTCGACCTCGTCGGTCAGGCCGTCAAGCCGCGTCGGCAGCGCGTCGGCCAGGCGGTCGAACGCCACATGCGCACCGCGCGCCGGCGCCAGCTCGGCCACCAGCGCATCGGCCACCGGGCCCCCACGCAGAGAGCGCAGCAGGTCAATCGCCATGATGTTTCCCGCCCCTTCCCAGATCGAGTTCAGCGGCATCTCGCGGTAGATGCGGGCCATCAGGCCCTCCCCGTGTTCCTCGACATAGCCGTTGCCGCCCAGGCACTCCATCGCCTCCTGCGCGAAATGGCTGCCGCGTTTGCAGACCCAGAATTTGGCCACCGGCGTCAGCACGCGCCGCATGATGGCCTCGTGGCCGCTGGCGTCCTGCCCGTGCTCGGTGCGGTCGACGGTGCGCGCCACACGCATCGCCAACGCGGTGGCGGCCTCGCTCTCGAGCGCCAGGTCCGCCAGCACGTTGCGCATCAAGGGCTGTTCGATCAGCGGCTTGCCAAACGCCTGCCGCTGCGCGGTGTGATGGATCGCCAGCGACAGCGCCTGGCGCATCAGCCCCGCAGTGCCCAGCGCGCAATCGAGCCGCGTCAGCGCCCCCATCGCCAGGATCTGCGGGATGCCGCGGCCCTCATCGCCAACACGCCAGCCCAGAGCGTCGCGAAACTCGACCTCGGAGCTCGCGTTGGCGTGATTGCCCAGCTTGTCCTTCAAGCGCTGGATCTCGACACGGTTGCGCGTTCCGTCCGGCAACCAGCGCGGCACCAGGAAGCAACTGAGGCCTGCAGTGGTCTGCGCCAGGACCAGGTGCGCATCGCACATCGGCGCCGAGAAGAACCACTTGTGACCGGTGATGCGGTAGCGCTCACCCCACACGTCGGCGCCATCACGCTCGGCACGCGTCGTGTTGGCGCGCACATCCGAGCCGCCCTGTTTCTCGGTCATGCCCATGCCGAGCGTCACACCGGTCTTCTGCGCCAGTGGCAAGCTGCGTGCGTCATAGACGGGCGCTGTCAACTTGGCTGACCAGTCCGCGTGCAGCGCTGCGTTGGCCTTCAGCGCCGGCGTGACCGCGTAACTCATCGACACCGGGCACAGCACCGAAGGCTCCAACTCGGTGAAGAGCATGAAACCGGCGGCGCGGCGCAGGTGGCCGCCCGGCCCTTCAGCCCACGGTGTGCCGTGCAACCCGTGGCCAAGCGCAGTGCCCAGCAACGCGTGGTAGCTGGGGTGAAACTCGACCTCGTCGATGCGTCGGCCTTGTCGATCGTGCGTATGCAGCACCGGCGGGTTCACGTTGGCCAGGCGAGCGTGCACCTGCAGCTCGGCGCTGCCGGCTTCGACGCCCAGGCAATTGAGCGTTGCATCGCCCGTGGTCGGGCCGTGGAACGCCAGCGCATCGCGCAGCGGCTGGTTGCCTTCGAACAGATCGGCACCGACCAGCGGCGCACTCTGGTTCGTCACTTCATGGGTCGGCGTCGACATGTTGTTCATGGCAGTCTCAGCATCTCCTGGTGCGGGATGTTGTCTTCCTGGTAGGGCTCGCCGATCGGCTGGAAGCCGAAATCGCCGTAGAACCTGGCGAGATGCGCCTGCGCGCTGATGCGGTTCGGCTGGCCGGGATAAGCCTCGGCGCAGCGCCGGATGGCTTCGGCCATCATCACGCGGCCGAGGCCGGTGCCGCGCAGCTTCCCATCGATCACGACGCGGCCGATCGACGGCTCATCGTATTTCAGGCCCGGGTCGACGACCCGCAGGTACAGCAGCAGTTCACCGGCATGCGGGCCGGTCTCGGGCCGCCCCAGCAGGTGCCAGCTGTGCTGGTCCAGCCCGTCGGCGTCGAGATAGGGGCAGTCCTGCTCGAGCACGAACACGCGCTGGCGCAGTTGCAGCACGTCGTACAAGCCCTGCAGGTCCAGCCCACCGAAGCGGCACCATTGCCAATGGGTGGGGATCGTCGCCATCAGACCAGCTTGACCAGTTGCTTGCCGAAGTTCTTGCCCTTCAGCAAGCCCAGGAAGGCTTCGGGCGCGCTGGCAATGCCCTGCGCCACCGTCTCGCGGTACTTGAACTTGCCCGTCGCCACCAGTGTGCCCAGCTCCTTCAGCGCTTCGGGCCAGACCTCCATGTGCTCGCTGACGATGAAGCCTTCGAGCTTCATGCGGTTGGTCAGCAGCAGCTGCGGATAGGTCATCGGGATCGGCTCGCCGTTGTAGCCCGAGATCATTCCGCACATCGCGATGCGGCTGAACGCATTGGCGCGCAGCATCACCGCGTCGAGGATCATGCCGCCGACGTTCTCGAAGTAGCCGTCGACGCCGTTCGGGCAGGCTTCCTTCAGCGCCTTCGACAGGCTCTTCAAGTCGCCATGCGCCTTGTAGTCGATGCAAGCATCGAAGCCCAGCTCTTCGACGACCTGCGCGCACTTTTGCGGACCACCGGCGATGCCCACCACACGGCAGCCGCGCACCTTCGCGAGCTGGCCCACGGCACCACCGACAGCGCCGCTGGCCGCACTGACGACCACCGTCTCACCCGCCTTCGGATTGATGATCTTCACCAGGCCATACCAGGCGGTCACACCGGGCATGCCGACCGCGCCGAGGTAGGCCGACAGCGGGATGTGCGTCGTGTCCACCTTCTGCAGCACACCCCGCTGGCTGGCATTGACGACCAGGTACTCCTGCCAGCCCCCCATGCCGACCACCTTGTCGCCGGGCTTGAAATGCTCGTTCCTCGACTCGACCACCTCGCCGACGGTGCCGCCGATCATCACCTCGTTCAACGGCTGCGGCGCGGCATAGCTCTTGGAATCGTTCATGCGGCCGCGCATGTAAGGGTCCAGGCTCACGAAGTGGTTGCGCACCAGCACCTGGCCGTCGGCCAGCGCCGGCACCGGCGTCTCGACCAGGCGGAAGTTGTCGACGGTGGGCTCGCCCTCGGGGCGCGAGGCGAGCAGGATCTGGTGGTTGATCGTGGTCATGGTGTTCTTCCTTTCAGGGGTTCTCTTGGTCGTTGCGTTGCAGCGGCTTCAACTGTCGGCCCTTGGCGGGCAGCGCACGCACGTACTTGAAAGTGCCGGTGGCATGGGCGCACAAGTGGCCGTCGGCATCGAACACCGACGCTTCGCAGAAGGCCATCGTCGAGGTGCGATGCAGCAGCTTGCCGAGTGCGCGCAGTTCGCCCTCGGCCGGCCGCATGAAACTGGACTTCATCTCGATCGTCGCGACGCCGGGACCGTCGAGGTTCATGCTGCGCGCCGCGATGGCCATCGCCACGTCCATCATGGTCATCAGCACACCACCGTGGGCGACTTCCCACGAATTCATGTGGGCGTCGTTCAGGTCCACCCGCAGCTCGCTGGCGCCGCCCGCGCAGGCGTGCAACTCCAGCCCGAGCTGCTCGACGAACGGCACGCGGACCGGGAACGGGATCTTGGTCTTCGACAACTCGCTCAACCTCCGGTCAAGGCCGACACACCGCCATCCACCGCGAGGATCTGCCCGGTGATGTGCTTGCCTGCGGCCGATGCGAACAACAGCGCCGCGCCCTTCAGGTCGTCGTCGTCGCCCAGCCGGCCCAGCGGCGCGTGCGCGGCCATCTTCTCGGCCCCCAACTTCTCCAGCAGGCCCTTGGTCATCTTGCTCGGGAAGAAGCCCGGCGCGATCGCATTGACCGTGATGCCATGGCGGCCCCATTCACCGGCCAGCGCGCGGGTGAAGTTGACCACCGCGCCTTTGCTGGTGTTGTAGGCGATCGTCTGCATCTCGGGCGGGTTGCCGCCCAGGCCGGCGATCGAGGCCACGTTGATGATGCGGCCGGCGCGGCGCGGGATCATGCTCGCATTGGCGACCAATTGGCTGAAGACGAACAGGCTGCGGATGTTCAGGTTCATCACCTTGTCCCAGGCCTCGAGCGGGTGCGATTCAGCCGGCGCACCCCAGGTGGCGCCCGCATTGTTGACGAGGATGTCGATGCGGCCCAGGCGCTCCATCATCTCGGTCACCACCCGCTTGGCGTCTTCGGGCTGGCTCGCATCGGCCGCGACCCAGCGGGTGTCGATGCCCTTGGCCTGCAACTGCGCCGCCGCCTCTTCCAGGTCGCCCGCCTTGCGCGACGACAGCAGGATCTTCGCGCCCGCTTCGCCAAGTGATTCGGCGATCTGCAGGCCCAGCCCGCGCGAGCCGCCGGAGACGAGGGCCGTCTGGCCTTCGAGGTTGAAGAGTTGTTGGATGGGGGTGCTCATGGGCGCTCCTGGTGGTGTGAGGTTGCTGGTCCTTCGACAGGCTCAGGACCGTGCTTCGACAAGCTCAGCACGAACGGGGTGTGGCGGTTCGACGCGTGCCTCACCACCGTTCGCCCTGAGCTTGTCGAAGGGTCTCCGATGAGTCAAAACCATTCATCGTGCATTTCGCGGCACACCGCTTCACGCGCGCTCACCACCTTGAGCCACGCATCGACCAGCGGCAGTTCGTAGGCATAGAAATAGCGGCAAGCCGCGAGGGTCCCCTCGCGTCGCGCCGTATCGGCATCGCGCGCGGCCAAGGCCACATCGAGCCAGATCCACGCGATCACCACGTGGCCGAAGGCCTGCAGGTACGGTGTCGCGTTGGCCAGCGCCTCTTCCGGCACGCCGGTGGCCCAGGCCGATTTGGTGGCGGCGCCCAGTCTCTGCACAGCCGCACCGAGCTGCGTCGCGAACTCGGCCAGCCCGTCGGCGTGACCCGCGCGCTCGATCGTCTCGTTGATGCGCGTGGCCAGCAGCTTCAGCCCGGCGCCGCCTTGCATCACGACCTTGCGGCCCAGCAGGTCCAGCGCCTGGATGCCGTGGGTGCCCTCGTGGATCATGTTCAGGCGGTTGTCGCGCCAGTACTGCTCGACCGGGAAGTCACGCGTGTAGCCATAGCCGCCATGCACCTGGATCGCCAGGCTGTTCGCTTCCAGGCACCATTGGCTCGGGAAGCTCTTGGTGATCGGTGTCAGCACCTCCAGCAGCAATGCCGCTTCGGCCGCCGCCTGCGGCGTGCCCGTGTGCTGCTCATCCACCAGGCGAGCGCAATACAAGCCCAGCGCCAGCGCGCCTTCGCTGAAGGCCTTCTGCGCCAGCAGCATGCGCTTGACGTCCGCATGCTCGATGATCGGCACCTGCGGCGCCGCCGCGTCCTTGCCGCCCTCTGTGATCGGCCGGCCTTGCGGACGTTGGCGGGCATAGGCGAGCGAAGCTTCGTAGCCCGCATAGCCCAGCATCGCCGCACCCAGACCCACGGCGATGCGCGCCTCGTTCATCATGTGGAACATGCAGCGCAGGCCCTCACCGGGCCGGCCGACCAGGTAGCCCACGGCCCCGGCTCGCCCGCCCGGCTTGAAGCGGCCTTCGCCGAAGTTCAGCAGCGTGTTCGTCGTGCCACGCCAACCGCACTTGTGGTTCAGCCCGGCCAACGCCACGTCGTTGCGTTCGCCGGTCAGTTGCGCATCCGTGCCGACCAGCTTCTTCGGCACGACGAACAGAGAGATGCCCTTCGTGCCCGGCACCAGCTTGCCGTCGGGCCCGGGGATCTTCGCCAGCACCAGGTGGATGATGTTCTCGGTCAGCTCGTGCTCGCCGGCCGAGATCCACATCTTGTTGCCGGTCAGGCGAAAACGCGGGCCCAGCGGATCCGCTTCGAAGTCGTCGCCATCGGGCACGGCGCGCGTTGCCACGTCGGACAGGCTGGAGCCGGCCTGCGGCTCCGACAGACACATCGTCCCCGACCAGCGGCCGCTGAACTCGTTCAGCGCGAAGACCTGCTTCTGCGCCTCGGTGCCGTGCGCCATCAGCAGGTTCGCATTGCCCACCGTCAGCAGGCTGCCGCCGATGCCAACCGAAGCCTTGGCGAAGAACGCATTGGCCGCGGCTTCGACGGTGTACGGCAATTGCATCCCGCCGATCTCGTAGTCTTGCGCCGCGCTCAACATGCCGGACTCGCCGAACGCCTTCCAGGCATCGTGCGTGGCCTGCGGCAGGATCACCTTCTCGCCATCGAAGCGTGGTTCCTCGATGTCGATCAGGCGGTTGAACGGCGCAAACTTCTCCCGGGCCAGGCGCTCGCTGGCGTCCAGCACCGAGCCGAAGGTCTCGCGCGAATGGTCGGCAAAACGCGGCCGGTCGACCAGCGAATCGGCGCGCAGCCAGTCGTGGAGCAGAAAGTCGATCGTCGGTCGCAACATGGGGCCCCCACGCCCCCTTCCGGGGGCTGCCCCCCAAGGGGGCTCACGCAGCGGACCGGCAAAGCCGGATCCGCGCACGCCACTTGATGAACGGCGGCTCCGTTGGAGCGCCTCGCTGGATCATGCCGAGCGTCTGTCAAAGCACCTCGAAGATCCCGGCAGCGCCCATGCCACCGCCAATGCACATCGTCACGCACACGCGCTTGGCGCCGCGGCGCTTGCCCTCGATCAGCGCATGGCCGGTCAGGCGCTGGCCCGACACGCCGTACGGGTGGCCGACCGCGATCGCACCGCCGTTGACGTTGAGCTTGTCCATCGGGATGCCGAGCTTGTCTGCGCAGTACAGCACCTGCACCGCGAAGGCTTCGTTCAGCTCCCACAGATCGATGTCGTTGACCGTCAAGCCCAGGCGCGACAGCACCTTGGGCACGGCGAAGACCGGGCCGATGCCCATCTCGTCGGGCTCGCAACCGGCCACCGCAAAGCCGAGGAAGCGGCCCAGCGGCTTCAGGCCCTTGCGCTCGGCATAGGCCTCGCTGACCACCGCGCAGGCGCCGGCGCCATCGCTGAACTGGCTCGCATTGCCGGCGGTCACCACGCCGCCGGGCATCGCGGTGCGGATGTCCTTGATCGAGTCGTAGGTCGTGCCTTCGCGCAGGCCTTCGTCGGCGCCGACGGTCACTTCCTTCGTGCGCAGGCCCAGCACCTTGTCGGCGACACCGGCCGTCACCGTGATCGGCACGATCTCGTCGTTGAACTTGCCAGCCGCTTGCGCCGCGCAGGCCTTTTGCTGGCTGCCCGCACCGTAATGGTCCATGCGCTCCTTCGAGATGTTGTAGCGCTTGGCCACGTTCTCTGCCGTCTGCAGCATGCTCCAGTAGATCTCGGGCTTGTGCTCCTTCAGCCAGCTGTCCTGCAGCATGTGGGTGTTCATCTCCTGCTGCACGCACGAGATGCTCTCGACGCCGCCGGCCACGTAGACATCGCCTTCGCCGGCGATGATGCGTTGCGCAGCCATCGCGATGGTCTGCAAGCCACTCGAGCAGAAGCGGTTGACCGTGGCGCCACTGACGGTGATCGGCAGCCCGGCGCGCAGCGCGATCTGGCGCGCGATGTTGGCGCCGGTTGCACCCTCGGGGTTGGCGCAGCCCATCAGCACGTCTTCGATCGCGCCCGGGTCGATGCCGGCGCGCTCGACGGCTGCCTTGACCGCGTGGCCGCCCAGCGTGGCACCATGGGTCATGTTGAAGGCGCCCTTCCAGCTCTTGGCCAGCGGCGTGCGTGCGGTGGAAACGATGACGGCTCGGCTCATGGCGGGCTCCTGTGGGGGACGTTGATTCAAGCGCCTGCGCCAGCGGCCTGGCTGACGAGGCGGTGGTAGAAGCGGATCAGCTCGGCCAGGTTGGCGGCCGAGATGCGTTCGTTGGTGCCGTGGAAACGGGCCAGGTCTTCGGGCTTGGCGCGCACCGGCGAGAAGCGGTAGATGTGGTCGCTGATGGCCTCGAAGTGGCGCGAGTCCGTGGCGCCGATCATCAGCCCCGGCGCCACCAGCGTGCCCGGAAAAACCTCGCGCACGGTCTTGTTGATCAATTGGTACGAAGCCGATTGCGTGGGCGAGACGCGCGACGCCTCGCTGGCATTCGGCAACGCCGACAGCTCGTAGCGCCCGCCTGGCATCGTGGCCTCGGCCACGTCGTGCACATGGCCCATCACCGCCGAGGCGCTGTCGCCCGGCAGCAGACGAAAGTTGACGGTCGCCTCGGCCCGGCCGGGCAACACGTTCTCCTTGTTGCCGGCGCTCGTCATCGTCAGCGCCGTGGTCGTGCGCAGCATCGCGTTGGTGCTGGCCTTGGCCTCGAGCTGCTTCTGCACCACCGGGCCGAACAGCCACAGGTTCGACAGCGCGATGCGGCCAAACCCACTCATCTCGGGGGCAACGGTCTCGAACATCTCGCGCGCCACGCCGCGAATGCCGCCGGGCAGCTGCTTGTCGTCCAACCGCTTCAGCGCCGCGCTCATCATCGCGATCGCACTCTCGCCCTTGGGTGGCGGCATCGACGAGTGCCCTGGCGTGGCCGGCACTTTCAGCACCACCGACAAGTAGCCCTTCTCGGCGATGCCGATCAGCGCGGCTGGCTTGCTGAGGCCCGGCATGATGCCCTCGGTGATCAACAGGCCCTCGTCGATGACGAAGTCCAGCCGCTCGCCACGCGATTTCAGCAGTGCCGCGATCTGCTTGGCGCCACGCTCGCCGCTGACTTCTTCATCGGCGCCAAAGGCCAGGTGGATCGTGCGCTTGGGCTGGAAGCCGCTGCTCGCCAGCAGCTCCATCGTCTCCATCTGCGCGATCAGGTTGCCCTTGTCGTCCCACGCGCCGCGGCCCCAGACGAAACCGTCTTTCACCGTGCCGGCAAACGGTTGCTCGACCCAGTCGCGCTCGGTGCCCGGGGACACCGGCACCACGTCCTGGTGCGCCATCAGCAGGATGGGCTGGAGCTTCGGGTCCGATCCCTTCCAGGTGTAGAGCAGGCTCAAGCCTCCGACCAGCTCGCGCTGCATCACCGCGTGCGCCTTCGGGTAGCGCGCCTGCAGCATCGTGTGCAACTGCTCGAACTGGTCGGTGTTCAGCGCCGCATCGTCATAGCTCGAGATCGTGCGCGCACGGATCGCCTCGGCAAGCCGTGTCGCGGCGCCGGCTTCGTCGACCACCAGCGGCGGCGCCGGCGGCACGTCGAGCTGGCGCGAGCCCTGCCGCAGCGTGTTCACCGCGACAGCGGCGACCAGCAGGCCCAGCACGGCCAGGATCGTGAGCAGCAGGCGGCGCAACACGGTCGTCGCTTCAGTTGAAGCTCTTGCCTTCGGCGGCCAGCTTGGCCAGCAGCGGCGCCGGCTGCCAGAACTCGGCGTCGTCGTTCGGGTTTTGCGCAAAACGCTTCATCGCCTGCACCACGTTGTACAAGCCGTAGGTGTCGGCGTAGCACATCGGGCCGCCGCGATGCAGCGGGAAGCCGTAGCCCGTGAGGTAGACCATGTCGACGTCCGATGCGCGCTGCGCAATGCCCTCTTCCAGCAGGCGCGCAGCCTCGTTGACCAGCGCGAAGACCAGGCGGTGCACGATCTCGTCGTCGCTGATGGGGCGCGGCGTGATGCCGGCCGCCTTGCGGTGGTCTTCGATCATCTTCTCGACCACGGCCGAAGGGATCGCGTCGCGCTTGCCCGGTTGGTAGTCGTACCAGCCGGCGCCGGTCTTCTGGCCGAAGCGGCCCATCTCGCACAGCAGATCGGCGGTCTTCGAGTAGCGCAGGTTCGGCTTTTCGACATAACGGCGCTTGCGGATGTACCAGCCCACGTCGTTGCCGGCCAGGTCGCCCATGCGGAACGGGCCCATCGCGAAGCCGAACTTCTCCACCGCCTTGTCGACCTGCTGCGGCGTGGCACCTTCTTCCAGCAGGAACCCGGCCTGGCGGCTGTACTGCTCGATCATGCGGTTGCCGATGAAGCCGTCGCACACGCCCGAGACGACACAGGTCTTCTTGATCTTCTTGCCCAGTGCCATCACCGTGGCCAGCACGTCCTTCGCGGTCTTCTCACCGCGCACCACCTCCAGCAGCTTCATGATGTTGGCGGGGCTGAAGAAGTGCGTGCCAATCACGTCCTGCGGGCGCTTGGTGAAGGCGGCGATCTTGTTGACGTCGAGGGTCGAGGTGTTGGAGGCCAGGATCGCGCCGGGCTTCATCACCTTGTCCAGCTGTTCGAAGACGGCCTTCTTGACCTCCATGTCTTCGAACACCGCTTCGATGACGATGTCGGCGTCGCCAATCGCGGCATAGTCCAGCGTCGTCGACAGCAGCGCCATCGTGGCCTCGTACTTCTCGGGCTTGAGCTTGCCCTTCTTGACCTGGCCTTCGTAGTTCTTGCGGATCGTCGCGACGCCACGCTCCAGCGCATCCTGCTTCATTTCCAGGAGGACGACCGGCGTGCCGGCCGACAGGAAGTTCATCGCGATGCCGCCGCCCATCGTGCCGGCACCGATGATCGCGACCTTCTTGATCTCGCGCAGCGGCGTGTCTTCCGGCACGTCGGCGATCTTGCTGGCCGCACGCTCGGCGAAAAAGGCATGACGCAGTGCCTTGCACTCGGGCGTCATCATCAGGCCGACGAACAGCTCGCGCTCATAGGCCAGGCCGTCTTCGAACTTCTTGCTGACCGAGGCTTCGACCGCGTCGACGCACTTCAGCGGCGCCGGGAAGTTCTTGGCCATCGCGCCCACGGTGTTGCGGGCGAACTGGAAGTAGCCGTCCGGGTTCGGGTGCTTGACTTTCAGGTCGCGCACCAGCGGCAGTGGGCGCTTGTCAGCCACCTCGGTGGCGAAGGCGATCGCGCCTTGCAGCAGATCACCATCGGTGATCAGCTTGTCGAACAGCTTCTGCCCCGGCAGCGAGGCCAGCAGCTCGCTCTTCACCGGGTCACCGCTAACGATCATGTTCAGGGCCGTCTCGGCGCCCAGCACACGCGGCAGGCGCTGCGTGCCGCCGGCACCGGGCAACAAACCGATCTTCACCTCCGGCAGCGCCACATTGGCGCCCGGCGCAGCCACGCGGTAGTGGCAACCCAGCGACAGCTCCAGGCCACCGCCCATGCACACGCTGTGGATCGCCGCGACCACGGGCTTGTTGCACAGTTCGACCAAACGGATCAGCGACAGCAGGTTCGGCTCCGCCAGCGCCTTGGGCGTGCCGAACTCCTTGATGTCGGCGCCGCCCGAAAATGCCTTGCCGGCGCCGGTGATGACGATGGCCTTCACGTTGGCATCGGCCTGCGCGCGCTCCAGGCCTTCGGCCACCGCCAGGCGGCTCGCATGGCCCAGCCCGTTGACCGGCGGATTGTTCAGCGTGATGACGGCCACCGGGCCGTGAAGTTCATAGCTGGCGCTCATGTGCGGGGTCCCTTCAAGGTGACTTCAGACGTGGCAAAAATAGAACGATCGTTCGATTCTAGGGACAATCGAATGCCCTTCAGTGTCTCTGCAGTGACAGGGGATGGGCTAGGTGAAACCCTAGGCACCCAGCGACGAATTGGCCGCGGCAAACGCAATGGCGCACCTATGCTCGCGGCTTCACTTTTCTGCGTCGCCATGTTCACTGTCCTCAACCGCCGCCCTGCCCCGCTGGCCCTGTTGATTGCCAGCCTGTTCGCTGCACCCGCCGTGATGGCGGCCGAGGCCGCAGACACGACCACGAAGAAATCCCCCTGGAACGTGAACCAGCCGCCGGGCGAAGCGCGCATCGCCGAGATCGATGTCCGCACCGGCACCTGGATCAGCGTGGACGTCAGCCCCGACGGCAAGACCCTCGTTTTTGATCTGCTGGGTGACCTGTACCTGCTGCCGATCGCCGGCGGCGACGCCAAGCCGCTGACGCATTCGATCGCCTGGGAGCACCAGGCCCGCTTCTCGCCCGACGGCAAGCGGATCGCCTTCATCAGCGATGCCGGCGGCGGCGACAACGTGTGGGTGATGGACGTCGACGGCAGCAATGCGCGCGCGGTCAGCACCGAAGACTACCGGCTGCTGAACAACCCCGTCTGGCATCCGGACGGCCAGTACATCGCCGCACGCAAGCACTACACGGGCACCCGCTCGGCCGGCTCGGGCGAGATCTGGCTGTACCACGTCAGCGGCGGCAAGGGCGTGGCGCTGAACGAGAAGCCGAACTGGCAGAAAGACCTCGGTGAGCCGGCGCTGTCACCCGACGGCAAGTTTCTCTACTACTCGCACGACGCAACGCCGGGCAAGACCTTCGAGTACAACAAGGACTCGAACAAGGAGATCTTCAAGATCTTCCGCCAGGATCTGTCGGACGGCTCGGTCGAACCCTTCGTGCAAGGCCCGGGCGGCGCGATCCGCCCGACACCGTCGCCCAACGGCAAGTGGCTGGCCTTCGTGCGCCGGGTGCGCAACCAGAGCACGCTGTTCGTCAAAGACCTGACGACGGGCGTCGAGCGCGCCGCATGGCCCGGGCTCGAGCGTGACCTGCAAGAGGCCTGGTCGGTCTACGGTGTCTACCCGGCCTTCGCCTGGACGCCCGACTCGCGCTCGATCGTCTCGTGGGCGCGGGGCAAGCTGTGGCGCATCGACCCCTTCAACAACACCGCGGTCGACATCCCCTTCCACGTGAAAGACACGCGCGAGCTGCGCACCGCGCAGCGCGTGATGCAGACCGTGGCGCCGGACGAATTCCCGGTGCACCAGCTCGGCTCGGTCAACGTGTCGCCCGATGGCTCGCGTGTCGTCTACTCGGCGCTCGGCCACCTGTATGCGAAGAACCTGCCGAACGGCAAGCCCTACCGGCTGACGACCACCAACGACCGTTTCGAGTTCTCGCCCAGCTTCTCGCGCGACGGCAAGGAACTCGTCTACGTCACCTGGAACGATGATCAACTCGGCTCGGTGCGCAAGCTGCAGCTGGACACCAACCGCGAGACGGTGCTGACCACCGCGCCGGGCAAATACGTGGAGCCGCGCTTCTCGCCCGACGGCAAGACCGTGGCCTACGTGAAGGCCAAGCCTGGCATGCTGACCTCGCCGTGGCACGCGCTCGAGACCGGCGTCTACCTCGTCAGGAGCGACGGCAGCGGCACGCCTCGGCGGCTGACAAAGGAAGGCGAAGCACCGCAGTTCGGCGAGCGCAACGACGAGGTCTACGTCTCGCGTTTCAGCATCACGAACGAGGTCGATCTGAAGCGCAAGTTGGTGCGCATCGATCTCGACGATCGGCAGGAGACCGAGGTCGCGAACGGCGAATTCGTCTCCGACTACGCCGTCTCGCCGGACGGCAAGTGGCTCGGTTTCGCCGAACGCTTCCATGCCTATGTGACGCCGCTGCCGCGCACCGGCAAGCCCGTCACCGTCGGGCCGAAGATGGAGTCGTTCCCGGTTCGCCAGCTCGACGTGAATGCCGGCCTGGCCATGCACTGGAGCGGCGACAGCCAGCGACTGCACTTCACGATCGGCGATGAGCTGTTCACCACCGCGTTGGCCGACGCGTTCGCCCCCGGCACCGACAAGACACCCGGCTACAAACCGGCCGAGAACGGCGTGCGGATCGGTTTCAACCAGAAGACCGACAAGCCTCAGGGCACGATCGCGTTGGTCGGCGGGCGCATCGCCACGATGAAGGGCGACGAGGTGATCGACAACGGCGTGGTCGTCGTCGAAGGCAACCGCATCAAGGCGGTCGGCCCGGCGGCGCAGGTGCAGGTGCCGCCGAACGCGCGCCAGGTCGACGCACGCGGGCAGACCATCATCCCCGGCCTGATCGACGTGCACTGGCACGGCCCGATGGGCGACTCGGGCATCGTCCCGCAGCAGAGCTGGATCAACTACGCGTCGCTGGCCTTCGGCCTGACGACCGTGCACGACCCGTCGAACCGCAACGACGAGGTGTTCACCCAAGCCGAGCTGCAGCGCGCCGGCCTGGTGGTCGGCCCGCGCATCTACTCGACCGGCTCGATCCTCTACGGCGCCAAGGCCGGCGTGACGGCGGTGGTGAACAGCCTTGACGATGCCCTGACCCACCTGAAGCGCCAGAAGGCCGAAGGCGCGATCAGCGTCAAGAGCTACCAGCAACCGCGGCGCGAACAGCGCCAGCAGGTGCTGGAGGCCGCGCGCCAGACCGGCATGATGGTGGTGCCCGAGGGCGGCTCGATGTTCCAGCTGAACATGAGCATGGTGATCGACGGCCACACCGGCATCGAGCATGCGCTGCCGATCGCCGAGGTCTACGACGACGTCAAGCAACTGTGGCCGCAAACCGGTGTGGGCTACACGCCGACGCTGAACGTGGCCTACGGCGGCCTCGACGGCGAGCACTACTGGTATGCCCACACCGACGTCTGGAAGCACCCGCTGCTCAGCAAGTTCGTGCCGCGCACCGTACTCGAATCACGCAGCGTGCGCCGGCCGATGGCACCGGAAGAAGACTACAACGTCGTCCGCGTGGCCCGGACCGCGACCGAGCTGCAGCGCCAGGGCGTCAAGGTCAACATCGGCGCGCATGGCCAGCGTGAAGGGCTGGGCGCGCACTGGGAAATGTGGATGTTCGGCCTGGGTGGCATGAGCCCGCTCGAGGCCATCCGCACCGCGACGATCAACCCCGCCCATTACCTGGGCCTGGACCGCGACCTCGGCTCGATCGAGCCCGGCAAGCTGGCCGACCTGGTGATGATCCGCGGCGACGTGCTGGCCGACATCCGCCAAAGCGACCAGATCAGCCACGTGATGCAGAACGGCCGGCTGTTCGACGTGCCGACCCTGAACGAGGTCTGGCCGCAAGCCAAGTCACGCAAGACCTTCTTCTTCGAAGGCAGCGCCGGCACCGGCATGCCGGTCGACATCGAGTCATCGAGCCACGGCGAGGACTGACAGCGGGCGCCGGCCGCAGGCGAGGTTGCACCTGGGCGCGCTCCGGCCTGGCGCATCCGGCGTCAGATGGTGGTGCCCTCGGTACCCGCTCAGCCGCCGGCGCGCTTCACCGTGCGCCCGTCGGCCTGGAGCAGCGCCATCACCCGCTCGACATGGTCACCCTGCACCTCGACGACGCCGTCCTTCGCGGTGCCGCCACTGCCGCAGGCGCTTCGCAGCTTCCGGCCGTAGGCTGCCAGGTCGTCGGTGCCAAGATCGAGCCCGCGCACGACAGTCACCGTCTTGCCGCCGCGCCCCTGCTTCTCACGGCTGACGCGCACGATGCCGTCGCCGCGCGGCGACGGGGCGGCGGCGCAGGCGCATTGCGCCACGGGACGCCGGCACGCCGGGCACATCCGCCCGCCATCGGTGGAATAGACAAGGCCGCCTGTGGTGCGTGGCTTCATGGCGCGAATTGTCGCCTTGCCCGCGGCGCTTCGCGCGAACCCGTCCTGTCGCGCCGCCAGGCGGCTGGGTGGGCCGGCGGTGCAGTCCGTCGCAGCGGGCTCGCGGGCCGATCGGCATGCAACGACAGTCCAGGCCTTCGCAACATGCTGTCCCCAGTCGACCCATGAAATCCACCTTCCTTCTTGGCCGCATCGCCCTTGCCGTCCTCAGTCTGGCTGGCGCGGCATCCGCACAGGCTGCGCACCCGCCCGCAGACGGCGTCAAACCACCCCAGGTGGTCGAGGCGGTGATCGGGCAGATGAACCGCCACTACGTCTTCCCCGAGGTGGCGAAGAAGGTCGAGGCCGGCTTGAAAAGCAAGCTGATGGCCAAAGCGTTCGACCAAGCGGCTGACGGCGACGCCCTGGCCGCGGCGTTGACCGATGAACTCGTCAAAATCACGGGCGACAAGCACATCCGTGTCGGCTACAGCGCCGAGCCCTTGCCGCCGGGCGGCGACGCCGCACTCGGCGCCGAGGCGAAAGCCGCGCAACGCGAGATGGAGCGGCAGCACAACTTCGGCGTCGAGCGCGTCGAGCGGCTGCCGTTCAACATCGGCTATGTCGATCTGCATGGCTTCGCCACCTTGGCCGATGCAGGCGACACCATCGCCGCCGCGATGAGCCTGGTCGCGAACACCGACGCGCTGATCATCGACCTGCGCCAGAACCACGGCGGCGAGCCCGCGACGGTAGCTTTTGCGCTGAGCTACCTGTTCGACGAACGCACGCACCTGAACGACCTCCAATGGCGCGAGGGCGGGCGCACTGAACAGTACTGGACGCACGACTGGGTGCCGGGCAAGCGCTTCGGCCAGGCCAAGCCGGTCTATGTGCTCACGTCGGGCGCCACCTTCTCCGGTGGCGAGGAGTTCGCCTACGACTTGAAGAATCTCAAGCGCGCGACGCTGGTTGGCGAAGTCACCGGCGGTGGCGCCAACCCGGGCGACATGCGCCCGTTGACGGCGCACTTCGAGATGTTCGTGCCCTCCGGCCGCGCCGTCAGCCCCATCACCCACACCAACTGGGAAGGAAGCGGCGTGCAGCCCGATGTGGTGGTGGACCAGGCCCGGGCACTGGACGTGGCGCAGTCCCGGCTGCTGCAGGGCATGTTGGAGCGCGAGCAGAACCCGCGCCGCAAGGCCTCGTTGCAGCGGCGGCTGGACGAACTGGCAGGCAAGGTCGCGGTGAAGTAGCGCCGCGACATCCCGGTCGCCGAACCACAGCGCGCCCGCCGTCTGGCCCAGGCGCGCCCCATCACCGGGGTATGGGGCCTTGCCTCCCAGTCCCGACCGTCTTGCAAAGCAACCGTCCCTCATGCAGCTGTCGTCGATTCCAATGCTTGCGGGCGCCGCGCTCGCCATGCTGGCTGGTACCAGCCATGCCGTCGCACCGGCGCCCTTGCGCACCGAGCTGACGCTGACCCATATCGCTGCCGACAAATGGCGCGCCGACTACGTGTTTGCCGAGCCGGTCACCGCCGTTGACTTGGGTGCACAAGTCGGCCCGTACCGCAAGCAGGCATGGCGGCCCCTGACACCGGGGGTAGAGCTGGTCACCCATCAGGGCAACGACGCCATGCGCAGCGCCGTGCCGGTGACCAGGCTGAGTGTGGAAATCAGCGCCTACGATGGTTTCACCGAGGCGCAGTATTCACCGATCGACCGCTTTTCCGACGGCGGTTGGGACTTCCATGTCGGCTTCCTGCATGGCAGGCTGACCCAGGCCGAGCGCAAGCGCACCATGGAGGTTGCACTGCATCTGAATGGCTTGCCCGGCGAAACAGTGATCGCGCCCGGCAAGCCTGGCACCGAACTGATGGGTTATGCCTACTTCGGGCCGGCCAAACCGGTCCGCATGGGCAACGTGAACGTCATCATCGACCCGAAAACACCGGCCTGGCTGCGCGAAACGCTTGAGCAGACGACCGCCAAGGTGTCGGAGTTCTATGAACAGGCGTTCCAGCGGAAATTGATCGATACGCCCTTGGTGGCGGTGGCGCTGGTCGGGTTCGACGGGCCCAGCAGCTTCAATTTCAAGGGCGGTGTCGCCGGTGGTGGCCTCGCCTATCGCCTACAGGGAAGCGGCCTGGTCGACGACCATCCCAAGAAGCGCAGTTATGTTGCGCGCCTGGTGGCGCATGAAATGGCGCACTTGTGGCAGATCAATCTGAAGCGCGGCGGCATCGGTGAAGACGCCGCCTGGATCCACGAAGGAGGCGCGGAAGCGCTCATGCTGGCGGCCGTGCGCGCGACCGGCATCCTCACTGAAGAAGCGAGCGACCAGCACGCGCAGGACCTGCTCAAGGAGTGCGATCACCTCAAGGGCGATGAGACGGTCTATCGCGGCTTCTACGCCTGCGGATTCAAACGCTTCCATGGGTATGCGCTGGCCCCGGTGCCGCTGTGGCGCGCCATGATGGAAAGCAGTGAAAGCAGTGGCGAGTTCTATTCAGAACCGATGATCCGGGCCATTCTCAAAGGCGCACAGAAGCTGCAGTAGTCGCGGCCGAGCAGGCGAGGAGCACCGCTGGGCCGTGCCGCCTTGCTCTGCGTCAGTCGTCGAGCGAGTCATCTGACCTTGATCACGACCTTGCCTTGGGTGCGACGACGGCAGCCGATCGGCATCTACACTGACGCGCACGCCTCAGACTTCGTCGGAATCGTCACCATGACAAAGCGAATCGCCTCCTGTTGTTGCGGACAACTTGAAGCCAAGGTCAGCACGGATCCAATCCGGGTATCTGTCTGCCATTGCCTTGCATGCCAGCGCCGCACCGGGAGTGTCTTTGGTGCGCAGGCTCGGTTCTCAAGGGAGGCCGTGCAGATTTCCGGCCAGGGAACGCGGTTTCTTCGAACTGGTGACGAAGGCACCGAAATCACCTTCACGTTCTGTCCCCAATGCGGATCGACGGTCTTCTACGAAATGGCAGGTCGAGAAGAGTTCATCGCAATCCCCGTTGGCGCATTCGCAGATCCAGGCTTTCCTGCTCCATCGTTCTCCGTCTACGAGGATCGGATGCACAGTTGGGTGCAGATGCCAAAAGACATCGAGCACATGGCGTGATGCCGACCCCGGCGCGCGCGCCCTTCACCTCGACTCCGGCTGCCCTACACGTGACCACCATTCTTCGCGCTCGCTTCCCTGCCGATGTCCATGAGGTCATCTCCATCTTTCGTGAGTACGTCGCCAGCCCCACCGTGAGCCTCGACTTCCAAGACTACGAGAGCGAGTTTGCAGACCTGCCGGGCAAATATGCCGAACCAGACGGTCGTGTTCTTCTTGCCTGGCAGCAGAGTGCGGTCGTTGGCTGTGCCGCGCTTCGCCGTGTGAACGGCTCCGCCTGTGAACTCAAGCGGGTCTATGTTCGTCCTGGCGCGAGAGGCAACAGCATCGGCCGGCAGCTCGTCGAGTACATGATCCGTGAAGCCCGGGGTGAGCGCTACTCCACCATGTGCCTGGATGTCTTGCCGGAGTTCGTTGCCGCGCAGCAGCTCTACGAGTCCCTCGGCTTCTCGCCCGCCGAGGCGGTGAGCCACAACCCGATTCCCGGCACCAGGTTCCTGGCACTCACGTTGTAGGCGGCAGATTCAGCCTCCCCCCACAGCCAAGGGGACGTTCATAACCGGTCTTCACGCGCCAACATCGACCATCCCTATTCACCACATGCCAAGATCACTCGTTGAATCGCATCTCTTCCAGCCCATCGGCCCCTACAGCCACGCCGTCGTGGCGGGAGGCCAGGTCTTCATCTCGGGAACGCCTGGCGTCGATCCGAATACGGGTCAACTGGCCGGCAACGATGCATACCTGCAAACCCAACAGGTACTGAAGAATTTCCAGTCGATGCTTGCCGCGGCTGACGCAACGCTCGACGACATCGTCCACGTCCAAGTCAATCTGGTGAACGTCGCCGACTTCCCGGAAATGAATCGGGCTTATGCCGAGTTCTTCGCCGAGCCGTATCCAGCGCGAACGGTCATCGGGATCGCGTCGCTCCCGAAGGCGGGTGCACTGCTCACGATGAATGCCATCGCCGTACTCAAGACGTGACGGCCAACGCTTCCCTCCTGGCATTGATCAAGGCTCTCGCGTCAGATTCCACTTCTGCCCCCACTGCGGCTCTACCGTCTACTACGAGCCCGAGGGATGGGAGGAGTACCTTGCCATCCCCGTCGGGGAGTTCGCCGAGAGCTTCCCGGTGCCGATCGTCTCCGTCCACGAGGAGCGAATGCACGGTTGGGTCATTCCTCCAGCCGACGCCGAGCACATCCGCTGAGCGGGCAGCCAGCTGACCACCCTGGCGTTTCCTGGAAACCGAAGCCCCACCGCCGATGCGCGGCACCGGCGACACGTTGCAGTCGAAAGGAAGGCATGACACTGCAGTTCAGGCCCTACACGTGGACGCGAATCGCCACGAATGACGGCCGGTTCAACGATTTCGCGCCCTACGTGGCCGCCATCAACGACGATGGGGTCGTTGCCTTCCAGGCGACATTGAGCGATGGGCACAGCGGCGTCTTCACGAGCGACGGCACGTTCATCACCGAGGTCGCCGTGACCGCGTCCACCGCCTGTCCGGCGCGCTTGTTCTCGAGCCACCCCGACATCAACCAGGCAGGCAAGCTCGCCGTCTACGCGACGCTGAAGAGCGGTGAGGCGGCCGTGCTGCTGATGCGCCCCGATGGCAGCCTGGCGGCCACGGATGGGCTGGACTGGTTCAACGAGATCGGCCCGATGGGGCCGACCATGAACGAGCATGACGACGTGGCCGTCCGTGGAACGTCGCAAGACGGACGGGCATGCATTCGTGTGTGGCGTGGCACCCAGTTCCAAGCCATCGCCGAAGCAGGCGATCGGTTCAGCCGGTTCGAAGGTCTACCCGTGGTCAACAACGACGGGCATGTCGCGTTCCGGGCGGATCTGCCCGACGGTCGGCAAGGCATCTTCGTCCATCGGGATGATCAATGTGCCGCCATCGCGTTGACGGGCAACGATTTCGTGGCGATCGCGCGCTTTCCAATCATCAACGACCGCGCAGACGTCGCATTTGCAGCCAGGCGAGCCTCCGGTGTCTGGGGGATATTCACCGCAGCCTCAGGCCGGCTGGCGTGCGTGGTCGACGCTGAAGCAGGGTTCGAGAGCTTTCGCGGCGTCCTGATCAACAACGCCGGGCCTGTCGCCTTCTACGGAACGCCCGCAGGCGGACAACTCGGCATCTATACGGGTATCGATCCGATCCGGCACAGGATCCTCGGCCTTGGCGACACCGTCTTCGGCGCCACCGTTGTCGACTTCGCATTGAATCCCGTTTCCATCAACGGACTCGGTCAGCTGGCGATCCGCGTCGCGCTCGACGATCGACGTCAATTCATCTTGCGCGGCGACCCGGTGGTGTGAGGTACGCGTTGGTGTGCGTTGCAGGGCGATCGTCTCGATCGTGAAGGCATGATCCTTGCGCTCAATGCCCGCACTTCCGAGAACGAACAGGCGAAAGTGCTGGGCATATCCCGGCTGTTTTGGAACAGGTTGTGCGCGAACGACACGCTGGCTCGTGGCGAGGTGGACATCCACCGCCGGATGCGCCCGCAACCGCAATGCGCACTCCAGCGCAAGAACGTTCGTCGGGTCCGACACGACTTCGGTCGCGCGCGGCGCCGAGAGGACACGATTCTGATGAGTCGGGCCGACGACCGAGCAGGTTCCGATAGGCGCGACCGGCGAGAGTTCGACAGCCTCGAAGCGCTCTGCGGCCGCCAGCAGGTGGCTGTCGATGGCCAGCATCGCACGCAGGTCGACGGGTGCAGGCACACAAAAGGGATCGCGGCTGTACTGAGCCACAAGATCCGTCGCGCTGCGCGCCAGCGCGCGCGCATGCATCACTTCGAGCAGAAGAGACTGGACAATCGCCCGTGGCATGGTCGAAGTACGAAAACTGGTAGTAGCAAAAGCCCCACTTCGGGTTGTCGGCAAAAGCTTGGACAGGACGTTCGATCATGTGCGGGCGGCTCCGGTTGGGTAAGGCCGACTGACGGTCTGTCTAGGCCCGATCGTCTCGGCGTTGATGCTGCAACCCCCACTCACCCATCGCATCGAGCACCGGCACCAGCCTGCGTCCGTAGTCGGAGATCGCGTACTGGGAGGTGATCACCTTGCCCACGGGCACGACCGTGCGCGTGACGACCCCATGGGTCTCCAACTCGCGCAGGCTGCGGCTCAACATGCGTTCGGATGCAGCGGTGGCGCGCTGCAGCTCGCCGAAGCCGGCGTCGCCCTTTCGCAGGTGCCAAAGGATGCGCGGCTTCCATCGACCGCCGATCACCTCCACGGTGGTCATGACGGGACAGTCGTGCATCTTGTCGACGCTGGATCCTTCGCCCAAGCTACTCAAACTCGGACTGCTTACATCGATGTCAGTCATTGAAGCGGTAGGTGCTCGCCCGTAGAGTTTGCTCGGTCCAATCACCCAAGGGTTCTATGTCGAGCAAGTATCGTCGCTTCATGGCCGTGCTGGCCTGTGTGGTCCTGTCGGGTTGCGCCGCCTCCAGCGCGCCGCCTTCCACCCATGCGCTCGCGGACTTGGTGGCGCGCTCGGACATCATCGACCTCACGCACACGCTCGATCAGGACTTCCCTTACATCCCCGTGCCCGGGGTCACCTTCGGCTTCGCGCTGGAGCCGATCGCCACGATCGAGAAGATGGGCGTGGCCGCGAACGCCTGGCGCATCCACGAACACATCGGCACCCAGATCGACGCCCCGAGCCACTTCAGTGCGGGCGGACGCAGCCTGGAGGCCCTCCAGGCACAGGCCCTGGTCGTGCCCGTGGTCGTCATCGACTTCCGTCGCCAAAGCGCACTCGACCGCGACGCGGTGATCCAACCCGAGGACATCTTGCGCTGGGAGCGCGAGCACGGGCGCATTCCCGCAGGCGCGGCGGTGGCGCTGTACACGGGTTGGGATCGCAAGATCGGGCAAGCGTCCTTCATCGGCCTGGATGAGGGGCATGTGAAGCACTTCCCTGGCTTTGGCCCGGACGCTGTGCGCTTTCTGGTTCGACAAAGAGACATCTGGGGTGTTGCCGTGGACACCATCTCGTTCGACGTCGGCATTGACGGCAGCTACGCAGCGCACCGCGAGTTGCTGGGCGCAGGCAAGTGGGCCTTGGAGGCCCTCAAGGATCTGGACCTGCTGCCGCCGCAGGGCGCCACGCTGTTCATCGGTGCGCCCAAGGTCCGTGGCGCGACCGGGGGCCCGGCACGGGTGCTCGCGTTCGTGCCCAAGGTGTCTGCACGGCCGCTTGCCATGGCAGGCACCTGGAGCAGCCCCGGCGTCGAGACGACGCCGGGGCCGCGCACCACCCACCTGACCCGGACCTTCCAGTTCGATGCCAACCGCTGGTCGGTGGCGTTCACCGTGTTCGCCGACGCCCGGGGAAAGGTCCCGCTGGTGCGCGGCCACAACGAAGGGTCGTACACCCTGGGCAGGGCGCTTCCCCTGGCCGAGGCGGTGGAAGCGGACTTCTCCTTCGAGCGACGCTCCCTGACCCCCTTGACGGAAGATGTGGCCGCCACCCTGACGGCGGCCCGCTGCGGCGACGCCCCGTGGAAGGCCGGCCAGTCGCAGGACGTCACCCGCGGCGGCTGCGCAGTGCTCCGGGTGCCCCCGGCAAGCCAGTGCCCGCGCGAGTATGACCTGGTCCGGATCGAGGCCGGTCAACTCCGGCTCGGTCCTCGGCCGCAGGGCAGCGACCTGTGTGAGCCGCAGCGCCGACCGGCCTACGCCGAAGGCGCCTCGTTGCGTCGGCAGTGACGGTGCGGTTCACCCACGCACAGCCAGGAAGAGACCCCGCGCCGTACCTGAGCGACAACCCCCAGACCGGCATCGGCGCTTCGCCCTCAATCCTCCACGCCCACCACCCGCCGAATCTCGTCGGTCTTGAACCCGAGCGCCATCGGCGTGTGCACGCCGGGCAGTGGGATCACATCACGTCCTAGAGTTAGTCGACGATGCCTTCGATGCGCAGCCAGTGCACGGCGAGGTCCTGCTGACGATGATGATGCCGTGGGCGGCCTGAGGCCCGGTCACTTCAAGATGTCGCCCAGCCCGGCCGCCTTGCAGTCGTCCGAGGGCATCGGCTCCTTTGACCGCAGCGTGAACTCGGTGGCCGAGAAACCGCCCTGGGCCTCGATCGTCACGATCAACGCGCCATCCTCGTGGCGGGAGGTGAAGCCCCCCAAGCCCTTCAGCCGCACGAACTCCCAGCCAGAGTCCAGCCAGGCCCTCGAGGCGAACGTGACATTGCAGGCCGTCGCTGGCGGGGCAAAGAAACGGTTGGCGACCAAGTCGACATGCAGGCAATCCGACACCGGCACGAGTCCCCTCGCCTGCGACGCAGCCAGGAACTGCGCGCCGGCGACGCTCTTGACGCAACCCTGCGAACCGGTCGCCGCAGACGCGGGAACCGATGCCGCGTCCGACGCCGCGACCTGCGGCGCCGATGGCGCCGCGCCAGCCGCCGCCGCCGCCGCCGCCGCCAACCACGATGCCACCGCGCGGAAGACCATGATGTCTAGGGCCTGTCAACACTACGGAGGCCCGTGCGAACGGGCCGTCCAGGGATGCAGGGCAAGGCGTCCGCCGCCGCCAAGGCTCGAGCCTGGGCAAGGTGGGCAACGACGCCATGCGCCCTGTACGACCCGTTCCCGAAGGGTTGCCACCAGAACAGCCGACCGCGGCGTTGCAAAGCCTCGCCGGGGCTGAGCCCGGACAGGAGCAGTCCTGGGGACTGGTCCTGCCAGGCGAAGGGACCGAGCGCTGCGAGGTCGCGGCCTGCAAGGCCGCACCCCGGCTTCGTTTTGTGCCTTGCGCTCGACTTGTTCTGGTGGCAACGCATCGGGTCTCCGTAGTGTTAGCAGGCCCTAGTTGCCCCGAAGCGGCGGGATGTCCAAAGCCAGCACATTCGGAATGTCCAGCTGATGGCGGATCGCCCCGTTGATGCGAACGTAGTGCGGGCCGGGCACGGCATTGAAGTAGTACATCCCGTCGTAACCCGTGCGATAGCTCAGGCACTGGTTCGTCGGCGCGAAGCACAACTCCACGAACGCCTGGTTCATCGGAAACGACCCACCGGGGGTGACGAAGTCGACCCTGCCGCGCACGTTGACGGCCCACGCCACTGTCGAGGCCAGCATGAGGGGCACGGCCACGCCGATCCTATGGATTCTCATTGCCATATCTCCTGCCGATCTCGAGCCACACGGGCGCGATGCCGCTCATCTTCCGGCCCGCGTAGTCGTGCTGGATGCGGCGCATGTCGTTCAAGTCGAGGATCTCGGGTCTGGTGCTGAGCGGCGACAAGCTGAGCCGTGCGGTTGGAAACTTGCCGTTGTTTGGAATGACCCAGAACTGCACTGCGTTGGACGATGCGAGCGTCAGGCTCGGCTCCAGCTCCACCCGCACCTGCTGCATCTCACCCATGTTGGCCGGTATCACCTCGCCGCCAGGCGAGCGCAGGTAGACCGGCACTTCGACCAGCCAGGCCTGCTGTTCTCTGATCGCGTCCGCGCGCTGCCGCGCCTCCTCGAGCCGCATCGCTTCGCTGTCGCGATAGATCCAGGTGGCCGCGCCGAGGAGGATGACGTAGGTTGCCGTCGAGCCAACCACGTTGAAGCGGAACTTCAGCCGGCCGGCCTCGGCTTCGCCGCTGGCGACGTTTGCGTCGCCGGCGCCCCGGCCCCGTCGCGGCGTGAGAATGAGGTAGAGCACGGCCGCGGGCATGAGAGGAACCAGCAGCAAGCAAGCTGCCACCAGCAACGGCATGACGAGGTTCACGTCCACCTTCAGTCCTTTCGATCCGCGCCAGGCAGCGCTGTAGAGCCTGCCGCCATTGCGGCGCCTCAGAGCACATCGATGGAGTGAAGCATCGTGCGGCAAAGGCGAGCCGAAGGTGACGTAGATCAATCCAACCCTCACAACCGGCATCCGCGTCCGGCGCAGTGGCAGGCGTGCGTCATGCCCGCTGCACGAAGCCAGCCGCCTTCCGGCCTTGAAGCGGAACCCGCGTCGTGGCGGGCTTGGAGTTGAGGCCGCCGGCCCTCAGCGCCATGACGCCGAGAGGCGTCGTGCGCACGCTCTATCGGCATGCTCGGGGTGGTGAACAAGATCCACCTGGCCGCGCCTCACTGAGACGTCGCGATCCGCTGTCCGCCGTCCCGGCACTCGATCAAACCGTTGCTTGGCTTCACCAACGATCGACGGGATCTCGGGCCTTCCGACCAGATCGAACATGGTTTGTGCCATCGATCAACGCGACAACCGACATGTCCATGGCCACCGCTCTCCCGCAAGCCTGGCCACGAAGTGCCGGCGGTGCGCGCGCGAGAACCTTGCGCTTGCTCAACCCCAGGACACTTGAATGGATTCAAGCTCGCCCGGGCAGGCTCTGGCGCGGGCGACGTTGGAACACGAAAACGTCACAGTCGACGCGCCGAATGTCGACCGCCACCGACTTGCGAAGGTGTTGGGCCTCGCGGTGACGCAGCGCATCACGTTGGCACCAGCTGTCGGGTATCCGGGCCGCGAGGCCTGAGGGGAACGCATCGCCATGAAACAACCGCTTCAGATCCGCTTCCTCGGTATGGCAGCGTCGGGCGCCGTCGAGGCGGCTGCGCGCAGGAAGGCCGGCAAGCTCGACGTATTCTGCCCGGACATCATGTCGTGCCGGGTGAGCATCGAGCAGACGCACAAGCACCAGCATCAGGGACGGCCCTTCGCCGTGCGTGTGGACCTGACGCTGCCGGACCACGAGCTCAGCGTCGACCGGGTACACGACGAAGACGTGTACGTCGCCTTGCGCGAAGCCTTCGACGACATGAAACGCCAACTGGAGGATGCGGTGCGGCGCAGGCGCGGACAGGAGAAGCAGCATCCGATTCCCCTGCACGGCGAAGTGGTCCGTTTCGGCGACGAGCGTCAATGCGGCTACATCCGAACACCCGAGGGGGACGAGTACTACTTCGACGCCGACAACGTGGCGGGCGTGCCGTTCGAACATCTGCAGCTCGGCACCGAGGTCCAGTTCATTCCAGAGGTGGCGGCGCAAGGCCGGCAGGCCAAGCGCGTGAGCATCGGCAAGCACCACGCCGGCTGAGCGCCGGGCAGAGCGAACTCCGCGGGCACCACCGGCGCCGGCATGGTCCCGTTGGCCTTCTCCGCGAGTCGCATGTACTCGCGTGCGTCATGCATCCAGGGTTCGTACAGCACGGGCGGCAACGGCTCGGGCATCACCTGGTCGATGCCCCGGCCGAGCATGACGTCGCCCGCGAGGAGCAGGGTGATCGTCTCCAAGGCGCGTCGCCCTATCCCTTCACGCAGATCAGCGGCTGCAGGCGGGCGACCTTGCGCGCCAGCCCGGCTTCATCCGCCGCGTCGACCACGGCCGCGACGTCCTTGTACGCGCCGGGTGCTTCCTCCGCTATGCCGCGCGAGGAGGCGCTCTTCACGATGATGCCCCGCGCCGCCAGATCGTCGACCACCTGGCGGCCGTGCCAGTGCTTGAGCGCCTCGTGGCGGCTCATTGCGCGCCCCGCGCCGTGGCAGGCCGACGAGAAGGCGAGTGACTCTGACTCGCGCGTGCCCGCGAGCACATACGAGCTGGTGCCCATCGAGCCACCGATCAGCACCGGTTGCCCCGCGATGCGCAAGGGCTCGGGCAGGTCGAGGTGCCCCGGGCCGAAGGCGCGCGTGGCACCCTTGCGGTGCACGAAGAGCTCACGCAGCTCTCCGTCCACCCGGTGCCGTTCGAGTTTGCAGGTGTTGTGCGAGACGTCGTACAGCAGCGGCATCTGCGCCTTCGGAATGATGCGTGCGAACACCAGCCGCACCAGGTGAGTGAGGATCTGCCGGTTGGCGAGCGCGCAGTTGATCGCTGCGCGCATCGCGCCCAGGTACTGCTGGCCCAGCTCAGAGCGAAGCGGCGCGCAAGCCAGCTCGCGGTCGGGCAAGGTGAGGCCATGGGCGGGTGCCGCTTCTACCATCATGCGCAAGTAGTCAGTGCCGATCTGGTGGCCGAGGCCGCGCGAGCCGCAATGGATCGTCACGACGATGTCGCCGCGCCTGAGGCCGTAGGCTTCGGCAATCGTGGGCTCGTGAGTGTCGGTCACCTCCTGTACTTCGAGGTAGTGGTTGCCGCTGCCCAGCGTGCCCATCTCGTCGCACTGGCGCTTCTTCGCCATGTCGCTGACGAAGGACGGCTTGGCGTGCAGCATCTGTCCATGCTCCTCGATGCGCTCGAGGTCAGCCGCCGAGCCCCAGCCGCGCTCGACCGCCCACTTCGCGCCGCCGACCAGCATGTCGTGCATCTGCGTCTGGTTGAGGTGGATAGCCCCGCGGCTGCCCATGCCGGCTGGGATGTGGCTGAAGAGTGCGTCGGCCAGTTCGCGCTGCACGGGCATCACGTCGTCGCGGTGGAGCCCAGTGTGCAAGCTGCGGACGCCGCAGGACACGTCGAACCCGACGCCACCGGCGGACACCACGCCGCCATGCGCGGCGTCGAAGGCCGCCACCCCGCCGATCGGAAATCCATACCCCCAGTGCCCATCGGGCATCACGTAGGAAGCGCGCACGATCCCGGGCAGGCAGGCGACGTTGAGCGCCTGCTCGCGCACCTTCTCGTCCATGTCGCGCACCAGTGCCTCGGTGGCGTAGATGACCACGGGGACATTCATCCTTCCCGCCGGGGCGATTCGCCATTCACAAGGCCCGTGTTGCAAGAGAGCGTCGATGTTCATGGTCAAACGTCCACCACGGTTTGTGCCATCCACCCGCCATCGCCGGTGCGCGCTACGCGCAGCGTCGTGTAGGTGGCTCCCTTGACCTCCACCGCAGGCTCGTGTCGCTCGATCGAGGTCGCCTCTCCCGCGGCGGTGGCCTGCAGCCGACCGTCGAGCAACTCCACGTGGAAACGCCCGAACAGCATCCGGCGCACCGCCATCTCGAAGACCACCGCGTTGAGCCAGGCGGCCAGCAGCAACTCGTCGTCCGCGGCCTCACAGGCGATCGACACGGTCTGCTTGATGGCCACGCGGCTCGGGTCGGTGATGACGGCGACGAGCGCCAGAGCGGCCTGTTCGAATGCGGTAGCCTTGGTCAACCCGAAACCGCGCACGCCGACGTCGGCACCGTGCTCGAAGTGTTCCCAATGGTCGTGCATGGCGAGTTCCATGTCGGTGGGGCCGCGCTGCCTTTCCGGGTCGGGTTCGAGTGCGTCGGGCCGACCGGCGGCGAGCCCCGTTGGTATGAGCAGCCAGTGTGCGTTGCGCGGCTTCAGTACATATGCTGCCCGCCGTTGATCGACGGTTTGGCTCCGGTGATGATGGCCGCTTGCGGTGGCGCGAGGCACGAAACAATCCGCGTCAACTCGCCGGGCCCGCCCAGCAGCACTTGCAGATCGCCTCACCCAGCCCGCCGGAGCAGCCCGTGACGACGCCGACGCTGCCTGTCTCGCTCACCGCCGTCCTCCTGAAATGCCACCGATACGGCCATGCTGGCGCGAAGCTTCGGGCACCGATTGAGCCAGCGCAAAGAAGAGGCTTTGCCCGAGCCTAAGCTGGACGCGTATTGCCACCCTTTGCAGGAGCTCGTCGTGCCGCTGTTCATCATGCAAACCCAGGTGTCGGCCGATGCGCTGCACCAACCGAAGTCGCTGCAGACGCTGGAACGCCATGTCGCGGACCAGCTCCGCGAGCACTGTCCCGACGTGAAGTGGATCTCGAGCTATGCCGTGCTCGGACCTTGCGACTACATCGACGTGTTCGAGGCACCCGATGTCGAGTCGGCCACACGCGTGTCGGTGCTCGTGCGCAGCTACGGGCGGGCGCATTCGCAGGTCTGGCCCGCGCTGGCGTGGCAAGACTTCAAGAATGTGGTGCAGCAACTGCCCGAAGACGCCTCCAGGCCGCGCAGCGCATGACACGCCTGCGCTTGGCCGTGATCGGCTGGGGTCGGCTCGGCAAGGCGTGCGCGGAGGCATTGCGCGATGCGCCTGAATTGGCGCTGGCGGGCATCGTGCGCAGGGCGGACGCCCTTGGCGCCGCAAGCTCCAGCCCCATTCGTGGCGTGCCCTGCGTGGGGCACGTGAGCGAGCTGGAGGCGATCGACGCGGCGCTGCTGTGCGTTCGCAGCGAAGCTGCTCCGGGCGTGGCCCGCGAGTTGCTGCAGTCGCGCGTGCGACTCGTCGAATGCGCCGACTTGGCGGACGGGGCGCTGCGGGCGCATCACGATGAAATCGCCCATCTCGCCAAGCGCTATCGCGTGGGCGCGGTGGTCGGCGCCGGGTGGGATCCGGGGCTGCTGCCTCAGCTCCAGCGCCTGTTCGAGCTGCTGATCCCGAAGGGGCACTCGCAGGTGACGCGGCGCGTGGGAACCGCACTTCACCATACCGCAGCCGCTGAAAACGTCGCCGGAGTTCGTGGCGCACTGTGCAGCGAGTTGCGTGACCCCGACGGCGGCACGCACCGCTACGTCTATGTGGAGCTGTCCCGCGGCGGCGACCTCGAGCGCGTGCGGCAGCAGATCGAGGGCGATCCGCTGTTCGCCGACGAACCGACGCAGGTGCTACCGGTCGACGACCTCGCCGCGCTGGAGCAAGAGAACCGGGGCGTGCTGGTCGAGCGTCTGGGCGACGGCGTGGGCGGGCCGCACGCCAGCCTGATTCTCGAAGCGAGACTGGACCCGATCGCATTCACGGCACGGTTGATGCTGGACGCGGCTCGCTCGCTGTCGCCTCACGCACGCGGCGCTTGGCGCTATACGCCTTGCGGCCTCGTCCCTCTGGACGGCCCCGGCTGAGGCTGTCCCGATGACAAGCACCGTCCCGTGGGTTCCGGGAGCGTCGGCCCGCGCCGCCTCCACGCGTCGCACCTGAAGCGTGCTGTCGGCGGCCGAGCTGCACGCACACCGAAGGGCTACGGTCATCGGTCGGGCAACCCGTACCACCGCCCCGGCCCCATTGCGGTGCGAGCCCCGGGCCGTCATCGCCTTCTGGGTCTCATTCCTCCACGCTCACGACCCGCCGAATCTCGTCGGTCTTGAACCCGAGCGCCATCGGCGTGTGCACGCCAGGCAGCGGGATCACGTCGTAGAGTTCGTCGACGATGCCTTCGATGCGCAGCCAGTGCACGGCGTCGCCGGTGCGCAGGTCGATCACTTGAATGCCGCATCGGGCCTGGGCGCCGCGCTCGCGCAGGCGCTCGTCGAGCGGCAGGCCGCTGAAGGTCTTGTTGTCGCGGGGCTTCGAAAGGCCGACGAGCGCGAAGTCGTCGACGAAGTAGAGGCCGCGCAGGTAGCCGGCACAGAAGGCCACGGGCACGAAGCGGCCGGTGTCGAGCTCGATGTGGCCGAACTCGCCGGTGCCTGAGTTCAGCACCCACAGCTTGCCGCGGTGCCAGCGCGGTGAGTGCGGCATGCTCAGGCCGCGGGCGACGGTCTCGTTGCTCGCCACGTCGACCACCACGCCGCCGTTGGCGCGATGCTCGCGCCAGCCGTCCACCACGTCACTGGTGCTCGCGGCGGTCACATAGGCCGGCTGGCCGTCTTTCATCGCGAGGCCATTGAGGTGGCAGCGGTCTTCGGCCGCCAGGCGGCTGACGAAGGGCGGGCGCCAGATCGGCTTGAAGCTGTGGGTGTCGCTCAGCGTCGCGAGGCAGCCGAACAACGTGTTGACGAAGACGAGCTGCCCTTCCCCATCGACCGCCATGTCGTGGATGTCGAGGTCGCCGGTGGTGTTGCCCAGCTGGGGCACGTAGAGCCTGTCGTAGCCATCTTGCGTCTGCCCCGGCTGCAGCACGTTCACGAAGCGCCAGACTTGGTAAAGGCTGCTCATGTAGAAGCCGTTGTCGGCCGGGCACAGGCCCATGCAGCGGTTGAAACTGCGCTCGAAGACGGACAGGTCTCGCTCCCGGCCGGGCTTCAGCCCGAGCAGGAACAGCTTGCCGATCTGGTAGGTCGTGAGCGCAATCGACAGCCGCTGCTGCGCCATCCAGGCCAGCATCTGGCGCGAGGTGGTGATCTCGAGCGCCGGGGCGGGCGCAGCAACGGTAGCGGTCATGGCGGGGTGTGTGACGCAGGCTGGACGCGCTGGTTCATCAGCAGCTGCGCTCGGCCGGCGACGCTGTTCCACACGGTGTAGGCCTGGCCACCGTGGAAGACGGTGCCCGCGTCCTTCCAGCCGTGCCAGGTGGCGGCCAGCGAATCGCCGGCGTCGCCGTCGATGACGAGCTGGTGGCGGCGCGATGTCTGCTTGAACTTGTGGCTGCCGTTCGTCCACCCGAGCGCGGCCTGGTTGCCGGCGTTGATCAGGTTCATGCCGGCCATGTCTTGCACATCGGCCACGCCCAGGCGAAGCTGGTTGTCACCGCCGCCGGTCAGGTCGATGCGCTCGATCGATTCGATGCGCGACGCGTTGCCCGGCATGCTCATGCCCTGGCTGAAGACGTCGCGCAGGTTCAGTGTGACATTTGCTCCCGCCAGGCTGAGCGTATCGAAGCCGGCTCCGCCCTCGATGCGGGCCAATTGCACGTTGTTGCCGCCCTCGCCCAAGGGGGATCGCAGCGCCTTGACGTTGCTGGCGTCCAGCACCAGCGTGTCGTCGCCGGGGCCACCGTAGAGCACATCGGCGCGGCCATTGCCGATCAGCACGTCGTTGCCGGCCCCGCCCGCCAAGGACTCGCGCACTGGGCCGCCGGTCAACGTGTCGTCGGTCGGGCCGCCGATCTGGTCGAAGGCCAACGGTTTGAAGGCGGCGGTGGTTCCGCCAAACACCACGTAGCTGCGTCCGGCGGTGTCCGCGTTGGGCAGGTCGCGCATGGGCGCACCGACGATCAAGTCGATCAGCCCATCGCCGTTCACATCGCCGGCGCACGCCACGCTCGTGCCCATCTCGCCGTAGTGGCCTTCGCTGAAGATCGTGATGCCGTCTGCGGCACCGCCGGTCACATAAGACAGCCAGAGCGGTGCCGGGTCGGTCTTGCCGAACACCACGTAGCTGCGGCCGCCGTAGTAGCCATCGGTCGGTGGCTCCGAGTCGGCGCCGGGGGCACCGATCAGCACGTCGGACAGACCGTCGCCGTTCATGTCGCCGACGCTCGCAACGCTTTGGCCGCTGTAGTCGTAGCGGATGGCTTCACCCGCGATGACGAACCCGTTGCCCGCACCGGTCTCGAAGTCGCGCAGCTGGACCGCCTCGGTGCTCGTGCGGCCGAAGACGACATAGGTGAAGCCCCGCGCCCAGCGGCCGTACTTCCAGTAGTTGCCCGGCGCGCCGATCAGCACATCGGCCAGGCCGTCGCCGTTCATGTCGCCGGCGGCCGCCACGCTGGTGCCGCTGCCGTCGTATTCGTCCCAGCCTTCGAGCTTGAAGCCGCCGACGCCGGTGGCGACCGTGGCCAGGTCGATCGGCACGGTGCCGGGCCGGCCGAATACCACATAGCTGCGGCCGGCGCCGCGGTTGAGCGTCGGGACACCGATCACCAGGTCGGCCAGGCCGTCGCCGTTCACATCGCCCGCGCCGGCCATCACGCTGCCGGCGTGCTGGGCTTCGCCATTGATCATGACGCCGCCTTGGCCCTGCGCAATGGCGGACAGCTCGACCGGCGCCACGCCCGTCTTGCCGAAAACGACATAGTTGCGGCCGATGTTCGATTGCCCGATGCGCTCGTAGCGGACGCCAACGGCCACATCCGACAGCCCATCGCCGTCGTAGTCGCCCGCCGGAGCCACGGCGAAGCCGCTCGCGGTGTTGGGGCTACCGGCGTGGATTGCGAAGCCGCCGCCCAGCCCAGCCGCCACCGCCGACAGCTCGACAGCCGCGGTATCGGCCTTGCCGAACACGACATAGCTGCGATCCGCCGGGTCGGGCCTGCCGAAGCGTACGCCAACGCCGACGAGCAGATCCGCCAGGCCATCACCGTTGACGTCGCCAGCCGCGGCCACCGACCGGCCGCTGCCCAGGTTCACGCCTTCGCCGCGAATCACGAACCCGCCGTTGCCGGCAGCCACCGCAGCCAGGTCGACAGGCTGCGTATCGGGCTTGCCGAACACCACGTAGCTCGCACCGATGCGTTCGTCGTAGTCACCGGGGCCGTCGCCGGGCACGCCGATGATCAAGTCATCCAGCCCATCGCCGTTGACATCACCCGCGCCAGCGACGCTGTACCCGCTGAACGCCGCGCGAGGAACGCCGCCACCGATGATGAAGCCGCCTCGGCCAGTCGCAATGTCTTTCAGCGCGATGTTCTTGACGACCATCGGCCGGGGCCCCAGCGGCGACGCGGCGGCCTGCCTGGCGGCTGCCGGTGCGCAGCCGAGGGCTGCGGCCAACGCCACCGCGGTCAAGGCGACGGCCGGCCCCGATTGCCCAAGGTGCCGAGCCGGGCTGGAATCTCGAGAGGTACCCATCGCGTTGTCTCCCTGGTGCAGCACGACAACCGCCCCGCGCGGCACCGGCCCGCTGACGGACCGGCTCACCGTGAAACGCGCAACGTAGCACCAGCGCCCCGCGCCGTCCAGCGATTGACCCTTGCGTTGCCTAACCCAACAGTTGATAGGCGCCGATGAGATGGAACCTGAACGCCTGGTTACCAAACAGCGCGAGCCCGCAAGCCACCAGAAAGCGGTTTCAACCAGAATACCGAGCGGGAACCCGACACGCCCGTTCGAGGCAAAAGGGGGCCGGAGGAGCACTGCATGAAACGGCTGGACACCCGCGCGGCCCGCTCGGCTGCGTCTGCGCGCATCATCCCCCTCGCCTGCGCCGCCGCCTTCACGTTGGCCGCAGGCGCCATCAGCCCGGCGCTGGCTGCCGGCGGCCGCGCCGGCGCGTTGTCGATCGGCATCGAGAACGTCAACGACTCCCCGCTCAAGGCCGCGAACTACCGAACGCTGCTGCGCTTCGTGCCACGCGCGACGATGACCGTCGACCGCGTCTACTTCGGCTTCAAGCTGCGTGGCGCCAACTGCTGGGACGCCGGCAATGCCGGCTACGGCGCGGGTGACGGCGGGCTGATGCAGGTGCGCCTGGTCCGCATCGACAAGGCCACCGGCCTGCCCGCCGAGACGATCGACGCCGAAACGGTCAATGGCTGCACACGCCACGACCAGGCCAAGGCCGAGGTCAACGACCAGATCCCGGTGCTCGTGTGGGCGTCGCTGCAGGCCACGCTGAAGGCCGGCCGGATGTACGGCCTGATCGTCAGCAACGTGCACGCAGACCCGGCGCGCAACTTCTTCTCGTTCAATGCACCGATCGGCGACGCCGCGCTCGCCGGCCCGCACGGCCGCAACGAACTCAGCCGCTATGCCAAGGGCGCGGTGATGTCGCTCGACCCGCGCGAGCACGTGGCCTGGTCAGAAGACAGCGGCAGCACGTGGCGCTATGGCAAGGCCAACGGCCAGTACCCGTCCTACATCAACGACGACGACATCAACCACCCCGCCATCCGCTTGCCGCAGTACGGGTTTCGGCTGACCAACGGCAACACGGCGCCCGGCCAGCCCTACTACGCCTACAGCGTGGATTGCGTGGGCTGCACGGTCGCCTATGCCAACGCCAAGGTCGAGCGTGATCTCACCGAAGTCGGCGGCTACACCGCGGGCGAAACCGGCATCGGCACGCTGACACTGAAGAACCTCGACACCGGCCAGCAAGCCAGCTGCACGCCGTCACAAGGCCACGGCTTTCGCAAATGTTCGCTGCCTGCGGCGGTGCACGTGGCCCCTGGGCAGAGCTACTCGATCCGCGCCACCGGCTCGGTCGAGCTGATGAAGATGGACTACTCGCAGCGCGTGCTGTTCCCGCAGGTCGGCACCAGCGGCGGCGACTTCACCGCCCACCAGCCCTCGCCTGCGCCCGGCACCAACAAGCAGGACGTGCCCAACCTCTGGGCCGGCCCGCGGTCGCCCCACGTTCCGAACTGAACCCCGTCGACAGGAGCCTCCGATGAACAGACACCTGATCAAGATCGGCCTGGCGCTCGCCATGGCCTGGCTTGCACCCGCCGCCCACGCCGCAGCCAACGGCCCGGTATGCCTGTACAAGAACGCCAACTTCGGCGGCACGCCCAACTGCAAGAGTGCGGACACGCCCAAGCTGCGGGACACCTGGAACGACAAGACCTCGTCGGTCAAGGTCGCGGCCGGCTACGAAGCCACACTGTTCGAGAACAAGCAGTACGGTGGCCGCTCACTGACGCTGAAGGTGCACACCGCCAGTCTCGCCGGGGCGAACTTCAACGACATCACCACCTCGTTGAAGGTGGTCAAGAAGTGCGACGCGGTCAGCTGGCAGGAAGGTGTGAACTACTGGCTGGGCGACGTGGTGCGCTACGAGCCGAACGGCCAGTACTACAAGGTGATCAACGTCACCGCCAACGGCACCGATGGCACCAACCCGACCATCAGCACCTGGTACTGGGCACCCACGACCTGCGGCGATGGCGGTGACAGCGGCAAACGCGCCGGCGGCTACTACGTCAACTGGACCCCCGCGCCGCCGCGGCTGCGCGACCTGCCGCTCAACTACAACCTGGTCTACCTGTTCCACGCCGTGCCCGTGGGCGGCCCGCCGGGCACCACCGGCGCAGTGACCTACTCGCCGCCGGGCGACGGCCGCGGCGCCGCGACGCACCTGAACGAGGACATCGCCTACGCCCGCACCGTGCAACACCGCAAGGTCATGCTGACCGTCGGCGGCGCGGGCAACGGCATGAGCTTCCCGACCCGCACGAAATCGCAGACCTTCGTCAACAGCATCGTCTCGATCTACAACCAGCTCGGCGGCTTCGACGGCATGGACTGGAACACCTTCGAAGGCAGCCAGCAGCCCGACACCGGCGAGATGATCTGGATCAGCAAGGAACTCAAGCGCCTGTACCCGGGCTTCATCATCAGCGCCCCGCCGGCGCCCTGGAACTCGGTCGACAAGACCTTCTGCAAGGACATGCTGAACGCCGGCGCGCTGGACTACTGCGCCCCACAGTACTACGACGGCCCCGGCCTGGCCGACCCGGACTACGTGGTGACCAGCGTGCAGGAATGGGTCAACCTGCTCGGCCCGACCCATGTGATGGTGGGCTTCGGCATCAACACCTCGCTGCCCAACTACATGACCCAGGCCCAGGCGATCGATGCATGGACCCGCGTCGAAGCCGCCCACCCGACCATCCACGGCGGCTTCGACTGGGAAACCGGCAGCGACGAAGCACAAGGCTGGCCCTTTGCCAACGGAGTGGCGCCGCTGATCCTGCATTGACGAAGGCGCGGCTTCGCGTCACCTGCGCGCCCCATGCCCGCGCTCACTGAAGTTCAGCGGGCTGCCGGGATCAGCACCAAGGCTCGGGTCGTTCCGTCGATGCGGTTCTTGCCGGTGGCGATGATCCGCCCCTTCTTGTTGATGCCGTGGGCATCGGTGAGCTCCCAGGCTTGCGCGGTCGTACGCGCGGGGCTTGAAGAATGCGAAATCCCCTCAACGCCGCCCGCCGAGACGAAAAACCTGCTGGGGGCGCTCGAAGCTGATTCAGCCTGAGCGACGCCCCAGTCGGGCTGGCTACATCGGCCACGCCGGCGTGCGGCCCTCGTAGGTCAGCACGAGCAGGAGATCGTCGATCTCTTCATCCTTGAAGCGGTTGCGCATCTCTTCGGTGTTGGGCAGCGTCAGCTCCCAGTCGCCGGCAGGCGACTTGCCGATCATCGGCACCCAGGCGCTGCCATTGCCGCGACGGGTGCTGATGAGGCCGTCGGTGGTCCCATCGACCGCCCCGCCAACGGCCAGCGTCTCGCCTTGCGGTATCAGCCTCAGCTGCGTGTTGCCGATCTCGAAGGTCTGCCCATCGGCCCGCGCGACGGCAAACATCACCTGCTGGATCCGCACGTCGTCGAGATTCGGCGGGAAGCTCTGACGGTCGAGCTTGAACTTCACCGTCATCGGCGTTTGCGCGTGCTCGGCGTTGTGCAGCGCGTACCACTGATCGGCGTACTGATCGCGGATGCTGACCACGCGCTCGGCGCTCAGGCTGTCGTCCAGCTGCTGGATCACCTGCTGCCGGTAGGTGAAGTCTTGCAGCGCGGTGTATTCGACGGTGAACAGGACATCAGAGATGGTGCCGAAGTCGAAAGGATTCGCGGCCTTGGGCAGTTGCAGTTCCCAGTTGGTGTCCACGCCCATGCTCTCGAACGGACGCAGCATGCCTTGATCGGGCTGCAGGTCGAGCAGGCCGGTGGCGCTGCTGGTCGATGTGAATGCGATCAGTTCAGGATCGCGGCGCACAGTGAGGGTCTGGAAGGTGTCGCCGCCGGCCACGACACGCGAAATTCCCGACGCGATCAAGGTGGCCCGCAGGCCTCGACGCGGCGGCACCAGCGCCACCACCGACAGGCTGACGCGCGAGATCAGTCGCAGGTAGTGCCCCGGGAAGCCACTGTCGAACAGCGACATCGGCGTGGCAAACGGCAGGCGTCCCGTCTCGCGGAAGCGTTGAAACTCCACCGGGAACAACTGCGCCAGCGAAAACGTCTCCATCAGCTGCAGCTTGCGCTTGTTGGAATCGAATGCGAACTGGTCGAGCCGCGTGATGTCTTGCAGCAGACGGACCGAGCCGGTCATGCCGCGGCGATCGGGTTGGCCGTCTTGTCCATTGGGAGCGGAGTCCTCCGTCGCCTCCCAGTAGTCGGCCTTGATGAAGGAAGGCGGCGACTCCTGGCGCTCAAAGGCCAGCTGGTACTGGGCCAGCTGCGCCATGGCCGTGGCCTGCTGCAGGAAGTAGTTGTAGGCGCCGCCGAGAATGCCGCTCATCCAGGCGTACAAATCGGCATTGGTGAATTTGTTGTTCAGGAACTGCAGGGTTGCATCCGCCTGACGGTGCTGAGTCGTCGCAATGAAAGCTTCCTTCCGGGCGACGTCGGCGTGGCGTTGCGCCACCAGCACCTGTTGCGAGCTGATGGCCATGTCGTGGCGGGCGAGCTGACGCTGCAGTCGCCATTCATCGCTGCGGCGTTCGAAACTGGCCTTTGCGGAGCCGATCTGCGCGGCGGTCTCGGCACCGACTTTCAACGCACCCGTTGTCGCAGACGACGCGGCTGCGACTCCGACCTTGGCAGCGGATGCCAGCGCTGCCGCCTTGTCCGGGCCATGGGGAGCGGACAACGCGCTCGTAAGCGCCTGTGCCGCCGCCAAAGTGGCATCAACACCCGCCAGGACAGCACCGAATGCACCGGCGGCCGCATGGCTGGCGAGCACACTGTGCTCCCAGAAGCTCAGGCCTGAATCAATCCAGTCACCGTAGGTATCGCGTTGCGTGGTGGCTCGATCGAGCTGGTGCTCCGCCACGCCGATGCTCTCCTCCGACTCAATGACTTGCAGGTTCTTGAGATCGATCGCCGCGCTGGCCAGCGCGAGATCATGGCCAGCTTTGAGCAGGTTGTACGCTTCGGCGTCGCGCTTCTCAAGCGCCGCCAGGAACGCTTGCTCAACCTGCTGCGCGATGCTGACCAGGTTCTTCGCGCGCTCGATCAGCACCGGGTAGTGATACGGCGTTGGGCGGAAATGGCGTTGCATTTCGCTGGCCACCGGCAAGCGGTCGAAGTTGAGCGCAGGCTGAATGATGAGCGGCGCCTGCCGCGGAATTCCGGCAATGTTTCGACCACTGCGCAGCTTGGACAGATTGAGTTCCGCACGCATCTTCAGTGCCTGCGGCACCGGGTTGGGCGGGAATGGCGACACCTGATCGGGTTGGGTCGGCGGCTGCATCTCCCGCAACGACAGCAACGACAGCGCTGCTGTGTACAACGCGCGGGCCCGAGCGACCGCCTCGCCATCGTCACGCGTGAACTCGGCATCCGCAAAGTCGAGGTAGCAACGCACCAGTGTCATCAGCGTAAAACGCGTGTAGGCGCTGGCGCGCACCAGTGCGATCTCGTGGGGGTTCAAGCCCACCCGCAGCCAGTTGTCCGGGTTGCGTTGGTAATGCGTCGGGATGGACTCTTCCAGCGTCAGGCCGTGGTAGATCTTGCGTTCGTCGACTTTGAAGTGGTCGACATAGACGGTCTCGATCCAATCCAGGGCCACCAGATACTGGCCCGACCTCTGGAGCTGCAAAGCCAGCGCCATCGGCACAAAGTAGAAGATCTCCTGGAGGTAGCTCACGTTGGGATCGAGGAGCTGCTCGAAGAGTCCACGGACAAAGTCGCGCCGGGCGTCGAGCTGGCTGTCGGTGAGCAGCTCAGTGATGATCACCTCCTCGTCGGCATGGTCCGGGTCCTTCTTCTGCAATGCGGGCGGCAGGATGTCGGCCAAGTCCACTCTCAGCTTGCTGAAATAGTCTGCTGCGAGGCTTCGCGCCTGCACCGGTGTGAGCCGCGGCTGGTCGCGCAGATCCGTCAACAATTTCCGGAAGGCGTCGGTCTGGGTCGAAGGCGGGCGCGAGTCCCGTGGCAAGTTCGATACGGGACGAAGCTCCGGCAGCAAATAGCTTTCCGGGTAGGCAAAGACGCGCATGGCTGCATTCCAGGTGGCGTAGCCACCCATCCAGATCCATTCCTCGTCGAAGTCGGACTCGGTGTAGGGCTTGTCCGGATCGAGCACCAACTCCCAGTCGGCCGCCGGATTCACCGTGCCCAGTACCGGTGGCTCTGTCTTGAGTCGCCCGGTGCGCAGCGACAGCAGCACCTCTTGCATCGTGGCCAGCGCCTGCAATGCCCGCGTGGTTTGTTGATGCCCTGCGTCCTTGCAGTCGATGCCCAATTCCTGTGTCAATCGATCGGCGATGACTGCGGGGTCACGATCGCCGGCGATGGCCACCACGCAGGCCTGCCTGAGCAGCGGCAAAGCCTCTTCTTCGGCTGTACCCACCACCGACTGCATGGCCTGCTTCAACGTCTCCTCTTGCTGCATGCGCGAATCCAAAGTGCGGCGCCACGCCTGTCGTGCTTGTGGTGTTGCCCGCCATGGGTCCAACACAACCGGCGGCGTGTTGACGGCATCGGGCAGCTGGAAAGCGTCTGGCCCGAGGACCAGCCCTTTGGTCTTTTCTTCGCCGCGCCAGGCTTCGTAGCGCCCCAGCTTGTTCACTTGCGTCAGGATCGCGTAGACATCGGCCCACTCCGCGTCCAGCACGTCACGGGCGACGGCCAATTCGCGCACTCGCATGAGATGCAGGAAGGCCTGAAGGGTGAGCAGCTTGGCAACCAGCGCGTCCTCGATGGCCTCGCCCCGTCGCCGAGCCTCGTCCAACGCCAGCAACTCGGTCACCGACCCGAGCACTTCGCCAACGATGTGGTCGAACCCAGCCTCTTGCGTGGCTTGTGCCTTGCGAGCGGCGTCCAATGCGGCCACGAAGGCGGTCAAGTCACCTTGCCGCGATCTCCACAGGTCGTAGGCGGCATCGCCTGCGCTGGCGGTGCGCAGGTCTTGCACGATCAGCAGGTCCGGGTCGATCACCGGCGCCGGCAGGTCGAATGCCGAGCGCGCCGCGTCGTCTTGCTGTTGCCAGATGCCGCGCAAGTTCTCTTTCTGCCAGATCAACAGCAAGGCTTCGGGCAGCAGACTGTCGGCCAGCGGCTTGAGCGTTGTCTCTTCGAGGCCGAACAAGGTCTTCAGTGCCGCTTCCGTCAGTTCGGCAGGCTGCAACAACAGCTGGTCCAGGCGATCGGGGCGGAAACCCGACAATCCGATCCCCAGCCGACCGGCCAGCGCATTGCGCGCGGCGCCTTCAGCCACTCGCGCCAACCGGATCTCTTCATGCGAAGTGCCCAAGCCGCGCAAGAGCGCGACATAGGCTGCCTGGCGGTAGGTCGCCTCGGCCTCGGCAGGCAGCACACGTTCGTGCTTGGCCATGTAGCGGCGCAACACGTCGACGCACAGCCGCACCTGGCTGGCCGGCAAGTTCGCCACCAGGCGGTTGTCCGCAGTGACCAACTCGGCAAAAGGCTGCAGATAGTTGTCGACCAGCAATTGGCGAGTGATCAGCTCGCCATCCGGCCCGGTCTTCGCGCGGTGGGTGGCGAAGTCCAGCAGATCGTCCAGGTACGCCGCGGGGCTGAAGACTGCGTCCGGGTCGGCTGGCTCGAACGGCTCTGCCACCACGATGTCGCGTTCCATTGGAGTCACATTCGGCCCGAGCGCCGCCTTGTCGGTAGCGCGCACCTTGATCTTGTGGTTGCCCGCCTTGTCGATCAGGATGCGTGCACTCCAGGTTGACCAATCACCATCGGACCGTGGCGTTGCAGGCGTGTAATCCTCTTCGCCGTCCAGCGCCCACTCCACAAGAGCAACCCCGCTCTGCGTGTCAGAAGCCGTCCCGCGCACATCCACGATCGCCAAACCATCCGCCAGAGGGAACGCTGGCGCATTCGGTTGCGGCACGTCGATGTCAAGCGACGGTGCGGTCGTGTCGCCAAGCATCACCGTCACCGTCTGAAGCGCACTCTCATTGCCCAGGCTGTCACGCGCGCGCACTGCCACCGTGTGCGACCCGAGGCGAGGCTGCAGCGTGACTTGCGCCGACCAACTGGTCGTGCCGTTCGCCTGCACGAACCCGCTGTCGCCGTACTGCCATTCGACTGCGGCCACGCCCGCCGGGCTGTCCACAGCCGTGCCGGTGATGGTCGCAACGAATGGCGGCGCCGGAGAAACCACGTCCGCGGGCGGATCGATGGTGATGGTTGGCGGGGCGCTGTCGACGACCACCATTCGTGAGTCAGTGGCGGAGCCTCCGGCGTTGGGCGGATCGCTTGCGAAGACTTGGGCGACGACCGTCAAAGTTCCGTCGGGCATGCCGCTGACTGATAGCGTCCAGCTGGTCCAAGGCGTCCCACCAGGGCCTGTGGGCGTTGCGGTGAATGGCCCAGCGGTCCCCACCCTGACTTGGACGCCAGTGATTGTCTCGTCGGCGTGGCGGACAAAGATGTCGTCTTCGTCGCCAGGTATGTCCTTGAGCAGATCGCACGAGGCGGTACCGCTGATCGTGAATGCATTGCCGGCCAGCGGCGGTACGGTCAGGCCGACCTCAGGCTCAAGATGAAAGAACTCTTTCGGTGGAACCTCCAGCCCGACGCCTGCACTGCGAGTCTTTGGCTGCGAGTTGAGCGAAACGCTTTGAGATGCGGTTCTCAGTTCAGTTTCGGCTGCCAATACGGCGGCCTGTTTGATTTGCATGTAAATTTCCCCTGATGGAATATAAATATTGAGATCCACACGTCGAAGATCCGGCTCTATCCCCAACCCTTCAAACCGATCTCATGGACGACGCGAACAAGGAGCGCCAGAATAGCAAAGCTTACTGCGCAGCCCCCCACTAACCGCAGGACCAGCGAAACCCGGAGAAAACGCCGAACCTGGACTTGAGGTCAGAATACCAATATTCGATTTCAAGAACTTCGGCACCATATCCAAGGTGGTGGCACCAACAGTTATTAAAGTGTGAGAAACCGCCGCGGCTGCAGCCCCTATAAGTTGCGAACCAGTTTCACCTTCAACAGCCTTACCGATTCCTGTTGAAATTCTATTTAGCTCTGGATCATGTCTTTTTTGAAGAACCGCAGCGCCCGCGAGCGCCAGCCCGACGCCAGGTATCTTCTTGGCCGCGACAAGCAACCCCGTCCCTTCCAACGCTTCCCGAATATCACCATTAGCCACGTCCTCAAGGATGCTGAGAGCGTCGAAGCTCGCCTGAATCGCCCCCGAAGCACGGCCTCTACTTGACCGTCCCTTGACCGAACTGGTCCCCGTTCCGTCTTTCAGCTTTGAAAACTTTTCCTTCAAAGGGTCTTTATCTACGTCGGCTATATCTTCTGAGGTTACCCGCGAATCGCTCGGTTCGGCATTTGGATCCCCCCCGAGCCTTTGCGTTTTCGCGGCGAGCCTCTTAACCTCCTTTTTAGCCGCCTCAATTTTCCTCTCGACCATTTTCAGCCCCTTGTTTGCCCTTTCAAGAGAGCCCTTTGCCTCAGCAAGCTTGCGCTCGGCATGTTCAAGCTTTTTCACAAGCCCCCGATTGCCGCTTCCGCGCTCATACGATTTCAGATCGCCCCTCCTGATTTGCTCTGTCTCAGCATCAAATATTGCTTGTTTGGTCTCTTTGATGGTATCTTCCCATTTATCGACACCTGCCTCTTGGAGACGCTGCTGGACCAGTAGGTTGGCTTGCTCTCGTCCAAGTGCGTCAAGATTTCCGCGGGCGCTTCTCAGGCGAGACTCGGCTTGGTCTGCCTTGTCGGAGCTGTATCCACTCGGGTCGACTAGGTTTATCGGGTTATTTCGGCAATAGACATAGAGGTTTAGACAATCCACAGGCCCTACCGAATCACAGCCAGTCCACCTCCCCAACCACGCCGCGTAATACCTCGCCCCGTGGTAGTTCAGTCCCGTCTCCTCATCCCTCTCCATCCCCGTGTACCGATACCGCTTCAAGCTCACCTCCGCCGCGCTGCGCCCAGCCTGGTACGACGTGCTGCCATACGGGTAGTACTCCTCGTAGGTGATGATTTGCCCGTCGGCATCCACTTCCAATGACGCCGAGCCGAGGTGGTTGGACAGCTGGTAACGGGTCAGCTGCACGGGCACCTCGACCTCATCGCCCACCGTGCGCGTCTCGACCAATGCAATGCGCTGCCGGTCGTCCATCACATGCAGCGTTTCGCGCTCGAGCGAAACCTCGCCGGTGGCGTTACGACGGCGGAAGACTTCGAACCCCCCGAGCGTGATGCGCTCTTCGATGAGGTTGCCGCCGTTCTTCTCGACGACCTTGCGGATGCGTTGGCCCGAGGCGTCGTAGACGTAGTACGCGATGCCACCCCCGCCCAGGTCCACGCGCCGCAACTGGTCGCGGAAATCCCAGGCCATGCCGCTCAGGTGCGGCATCGCGGTCATGTTGCCGTGGGCGTCGTAGGGGAAGCGTTGTGGTTCGTTGTCACCGACCGCCACGCTGCTCAGACGGTTGCTCAGTTTGCTCGGCTCGATCAGGCTGGCTTCGTCGTAGCTGTAGCCGCGCGTCCAGTTGCCATTCGCCGCTTGGTGAACCAGCTGCACGAAGTTGCCGACCGGGTCGTACGAATACTGTTCGACATAGCGGCGCATCGCCTGGCCGTCGTTCGGGTGCGGCAGGTTGACGCGAAAGGCATCGTTCCAGCTCGTCTCGTGTTGCGAGACCTGGCCGATGTGCTCTCGCCCTTCGGCAACCAGCAGACGGTAGAGCGCGTCGTAGGTGTAGTCGGCGCTGGCCGTGACGACCTG
>NZ_DASUNH010000069.1:0-19979 GCF_036277275.1 Ideonella sp.
CTGCGTGGCGGTCCAAATGACCCAGCCCCTGGGACAAATGCTCCATGTACCGGTCAAACCGTTCGCTTGCGCCCATCGTTCCTCATGCGAAGAATGAAGAGGCGAACATAATGCCACGATTTTATTGACACAGTAAGACTATGGTCTCGATTCGAAACCCTTTGGGTTCAGAACAGCCCAGCAGGCTCGGCCTCGCGGTCCCAGCTGTAGACGATCAACTCGCCCCGTCTCGCCGGCTTGCCGCCGCCGCCCACCGTGTAGTCGATCTCCAGCGACTCCATCTGGAAGCCCTCGAAGCACCGCCGCACGTCCGGGTGGTCGTTGAGGCTGACGATGACCTTGCCCTTGGCTTGCCGCATCTTGGCGGCGAGCAATTCGTACTGCGCCCACTCGAAGCCGACGCCATAGCCTTCGGTCTGCCAGTACGGCGGATCGGCGTAGAACAATGTATGAGGCCGGTCGTAGCGATCGAAGCACCGATCCCAAGGCAGATGCTCAACGTAGGCGCCTGAGAGCCTCAGATGAGCTGCGCTCAAGTTCTCTTCGATGCGCAGCAGGTTGATCGGCGGCGCGGTGGTCGCGGTGCCCCATGTCTGACCGTCGACCTTGCCGCCAAAGGCCTGCTGCTGCAGATAGAAGAACCGCGCGGCGCGCTGGATGTCGGTCAGGGTCTCGGTGGGCGTGGCCTGGGTCCACTTGAACACCTGGCGACTCGACAGCGCCCATTTGAACTGCCGCACGAACTCCTCGAGGTGGTGCTTCACGACCCGGTAGAGGTTGAACAGGTCGGCGTTTACGTCGTTGATCACCTCCACGTCGGCGGGCGGTCTTATGAAGAACAGCGCCGCGCCGCCGGCGAACAGCTCGACGTAGCACGTGTGCGATGGGAATCGATGAAGAAGGGTCTCGGCGAGGCGGCGCTTGCCGCCGATCCACGGGATGATGGGAAGGGCCATTTGGGTACTGCTTGGGGAGAAAAACTCAGGCGCCGGCTTCAGCCGTGCCAGTGGTTGGAAGCTCGTAGGGGAAGAAGCGGATCACCTCTTCGCCGATCCAGTCGTTCAGTGCGCGCAGGCGCTCCTGCAACGGCTGGATTTCGTTGCGACAGAAGACCAGCGTCGCCTTCGCCACGTCACCGAAGCCGCCGGCATTGCTGGGGGTGCCCAGCAGCTGCGGTGGGATGCGGTGCGCGGCCAGCATGTCGTCGCGGCTGACGTTCTTGATGCTGAGGACTCCGAGACAATGACGGGCTCGCTACCTCTGGGGGACAAAGAGGTTCCCGCCGTCGACGGTCCGACTCTGCCGACTGTCACGCGCAAAGCGACGTGAGTATTAGACAGTCGGCAGAGTTTTAGACAGAAATAGCATATTTCCTTTGAAAAACAACAGCTTAGAACACACCCCCATGATGCAGCAGTACCTGCGCATCAAGGCCGAGCACCCGGACACGCTGGTGTTCTACCGCATGGGCGATTTCTACGAGGTGTTCTTCGACGACGCCCGTAAAGCCCACCGTCTGCTCGACATCACACTCACCACCCGCGGCCAGAGCGCGGGTGAGCCGGTGGTGATGGCCGGCGTGCCGGTGCATGCGGTCGAGAATTACCTGGCCCGGTTGTTGAAGCTGGGCGAGTCGGTCGCGGTGGCCGAACAGGTCGGCGACGTCGCCACCGCGAAAGGCCCGGTCGAGCGCAAGGTGGTGCGCGTGGTCACGCCCGGCACGGTGACCGACAGCGAGTTGTTGGACGACCGCGCCGACACGCTGCTGCTGGCCGTCCACCGCCAGCGCAGCACCTATGGCCTGGCCTGGCTCGGCCTTTCCAGCGGCCAACTCGGCCTGGCAGAGTGCGGCGAGCGTGAATTGCCGGGTTGGCTGGCACGGCTGGCACCGGCCGAGATCCTGATCGACCGCGACAGCGTCGACAAATCCCCGTCGCCGGCGCTGCGCCAGGCCAAAAGCACCCTCACCGCCCGCCCCGCGTGGCAGTTCGACACGGGCCTGGGCCAACGCAAGCTGTGCGAACAACTGCGCGTCGCGTCGCTGGCCGGCTTCAACGCCCAGGATCTGGGCCAGGCCCACGCCGCCGCCGCCGCGCTGCTGGCCTATGCCGAGCACACCCAGGGCCGCGCGCTGGCGCACGTCAACACGCTGACCGTGCAACGCGCCAGCGAGCTGCTGGAGCTGCCGCCCGCCACGCATCGCAACCTCGAGCTGACCGAGACCCTGCGCGGCGAGCGCTCGCCGACGCTGCTGTCGCTGCTGGACACCTGCCGCAGCGGCATGGGCAGTCGGGCCCTGCGCCACTGGCTGACGCACCCGGGCCGCGACCGCGCGCAGGCGCATGCCCGCCACGCCGCCATCGCCCAGCTGCTGGCCAGCGGCTTCGACACCCTGCGCGAGGCGCTGCGCTCGGTCAGCGATGTCGAGCGCATCGTCTCGCGCATCGCGTTGCGCCAGGTGCGCCCGCGCGAGCTCGCGGGCCTGCGCATGACGCTGGCCAACCTGCCCTCGCTGCGCAGCGTCGCCCCGCAAGGCACCCAGCTGCTCGACGAATGCCACGCCGCCCTGTCGCCCGACCCGGCGGTGGCTGATCTGCTGACGCGCGCCATCGCCGAGGAGCCGGCCGTGCTGCTGCGCGACGGCGGCGTCATCGCCACCGGCTTCGACGCCGAGCTGGACGAGCTGCGCGCGATCGGCCAGAACTGCGACGCCTTCCTGATCGATCTCGAAACCCGCGAGCGTGCCCGCACCGGCATCGCCAACCTGCGGGTGCAGTTCAACCGCGTGCACGGCTTCTACATCGAGGTCACCGCGTCGGGGCTGGACAAGGTGCCAGCCGATTACCAGCGCCGGCAGACGATGAAGAACGCCGAGCGCTTCATCACGCCAGAGCTGAAGACCTTCGAAGACAAGGCCCTGTCCGCGCAAGACCGCTCGCTGGCGCGCGAGAAATGGTTGTACGAGCAGTTGCTGGAGCAGCTGCAGAACTGGCTCGCACCGCTGGCCGCCCTGGGCCGCGCGCTGGCCACGCTGGACGCGCTCGCTGCGTTGGCCGAGCGCGCCGCCACGCTGGACTGGTGTGCGCCTGAGTTCGTCAACCACCCGTGCATCGAGATCGACGCCGGCCGACACCCGGTCGTGCAGGCGCGATTGGCCGAGACGGGTGGCGCCGAGTTCATCCCCAACGACTGCCGGCTCGACAGCCGCACCCGGTTGCTGGTGATCACCGGCCCCAACATGGGCGGCAAGAGCACCTTCATGCGCCAGGTGGCACTGATCGTGCTGCTGGCCGCGATGGGCTCGTACGTGCCGGCCCGGGCCTGCCGGCTGGGCCCGATCGATGCGATCCACACCCGCATCGGCGCGGCCGACGACCTGGCCAACGCGCAGTCGACCTTCATGATGGAGATGACGGAGGCCGCCGCCATCGTGCATGGGGCGACCGAGCAGTCGCTGGTGCTGATGGACGAGATCGGCCGCGGCACCTCGACCTTCGACGGCCTGGCGCTGGCCTCGGCGATCGCGACGCAACTGCACGACCGCAACAAGGCGTTCACGCTGTTTGCGACCCACTACTTCGAGCTGACCGAGTTCCCGCGCCGCCACGAGCGGGCGCTGAATTTGCACGTCAGCGCCACCGAAAGCGGTGACGACATCGTCTTCCTGCACGCGATCGAGCCGGGCCCCGCGAGCCGCAGCTACGGTGTGCAGGTGGCACGACTGGCCGGCATGCCGCCAGTGCTGATCCGCCAGGCGCGGGCGGCACTGGAGGCGCTCGAAGCACAGTCACGCGAGCGCGATGCGCAGGTCGACCTGTTCGCCGCGCCGCCGGCGGCACCGGCGCCCGCTGCCTCGGCGGTGGACGAGGCACTGGCCCACATCGAACCAGACACGCTGACGCCGCGCGAAGCACTCGAAGCGCTGTATCGGCTCAAACAGTTGCAGGTCAAGAGCAGTGCCTGAACCCGCGCGAAACAGGCCTCAGCGCTGCGACTCACGCACCTGGGTCAGCTGCATCAGCGTCGGCACGGTCTTGCTGGTCTTGTCACTCAGCGCGGCATAGCGGTCGTAGAGCGCGTTCAACTCGTCTGCCAGCTGGTTGGCCTCGGCATCGGTCAGCCACAGGCGAGCCCAGTACTGAATGAAGTCGTCCGGCGGCGCGGGCCGGCCGGGTTTGGGCAGGATCGTCGTGAACAGCCCGGCGGCAGCACCCGTGTTGGCGATGCACAACTCCAGGTCGGGCGCCTGCTTCGCAAGTGAGCGCGCCATGGCCGTGCGCGCCTGGGCTTGCCAGCGCTGCGTGAAATCGTCGAGCACGCCTTCGTAGCTGGACAGCGGCGCTTCCTCCAGGCTGACACGCAGGCGATCGGCCACGCAGCGATAGTGGCTGATGCTGTGTCGGCCGCGCTTTTCAATGCGCACCAGGCGGATCAAGCCCGCGTCCATCAGGCGCCCGATCCAGTAACTCATCGCCGGCTTGCTGATGCCCAGTTGGGCCGCGGCCGAGGCGAGGTCTGCGCTCTGGCCGATGAAGGGCTTGAGGTGCAGGCGCTTCTCGACGTGCCAAAGGATCTCGACCGCCGCTCGGTCGGAGACGACTTGTTCGGCGGCCGGTGTCCACGCCGGCATGCCTTCGAGGCTGTTGTGGTTCAACTTCCCAGGTTCACGGTTCAGTTTCAAGCATGTTATTTGAACGGTCGGCTGCCTAGGCTTCGCGTCCTGACCCGTCTTGGGCGGATTCGAAAACCAAGGAGGTGTATGAACACGAGCCCACACGAACCCCAGTCCGAACGTCACGCCAAGCTGCGTCACCTGCGCGCCCTCGCCGCCGCGGTCGTCTGCGCCGCGACGCTCGTCGCCTGCGGCGGTGGTGGTGGTGGTGGTGGTGGAGATGGTGGACCGACCGGCAATACGCCGCCTCCATCGCCGTCTCCCTCACCGTCGCCACCACCGGCCCTCTCCGGTCGCCTGTGGCACGACAACTACGCGCTCGACTTCCGCGACGGCACGCAGATCGCCTATCCCGGCGAAGGCCTGCCGGTTCAGGTGACGGCCGATGGCTGGGCCCATCCGTGGCCCGACGGCACGCAGTACGCGATGACCGACTGGGACGTCTTCGAAGACCAGAGTTCGCTCAAGGTGCTGGACCTCTCCGGCAACGTGCTGTACAGCGCCACGGCCGAGGGCTATCTGCGCGATGAAATCCCATCGCCCGCCAGCAAGTCGATGATCGCGGCCAGGCTCGGCGAAGACAGCACCACGCCTTCCGACTGGATCTTCGTCGACATGAATTCCATGAGCGTGGTGCGCCAGTTCACCGGCGATGACATCGTCACCTGGCTGCCGGACGGCCGCTACATGCGCATGACCGCTCAAGGTGCGATCAGCATCGGCGCGCTCGACGGCAGCGAAACGCCTTCCGGCCAGTTGACCTTGCCTGCGCACCACAACCTCGTCGACGCGTGGGTGAACCGCCAAGGCACTCGCCTGGCCTTGCAGATCGTCAATGACGTTGAGCCAACCCCCGACAGTGACATCTGGGTCTCCAACCTCGACGGCAGCCAGCTCGAGCGCGTCACCGCCACCAAGATGAGCCACTACGCCCGCTGGTCACCGAACGGCCGCTACTTGGCATTCGACGTCGACACCGGCCACTTCTGTAACGGCATAGGTTGCATGGGCACATGCGAGCTCTGGTACGTGCCTGCCGAGGCTCGCAACGTCACGGCCCTGCCCGCGGCCCGGGACGCATTGAAATTCGAGGTCAGCGACCGCGACGGTGAAAAGCGAGTCCTCGGTTGCGAGCTGATGGCCTGGACCAACTGACGAGCACGTGGGCACTCTCGAAACCGGTGATCAGGGCAATCCGCGCGCCCGCCTGACCCGCGGGCGGCGCGCGGGCCGCCCAGGCCACCGAGAAGCCATCCGACCGTTGGGCCTGTGCAGCAAACCCTTGACAAGTGTGGACAATCGTCTGATCAACGACTCCCGAACTGACGGGTTCTTGCATGACCTACTGTGTCGGTATCCGGCTCAACGCCGGCCTGGTTTTCCTGTCGGATTCACGCACCAACGCGGGCCTGGACGCGATCAGCACCTTCCGCAAGATGATCGTCTACGAGAAGCCCGGCGATCGATTCATGGTGCTGCTCTCGGCCGGCAACCTGAGCATCTCGCAATCGGTGCGCGAGATCCTGCAGGTCGAGAAGCTGCCCCGCGGCGACGGCGAGCCCCTGACCATCTGGAACGCGAAGAGCATGTTCGACGCCACACGCGTGCTCGGCGCCGCGGTGCGCCGCGTGTATGACCAGGACGCGGCGGCGCTGCACAACGCCGGCGTCGACTTCAACTCCAACATGATCTTCGGCGGCCAGATCAAGGGCGAGGCGATGCGGCTGTTCCACATCTACTCGGCCGGCAACTTCATCGAGGCCACGCGCGAGACCTGCTTCTTCCAGATCGGTGAAAGCAAATACGGCAAGCCGATCCTCGACCGGGTGCTGACACCGACCACGCCACTGGAAGAAGCCGCCAAATGTGCGCTGGTGTCGATGGATTCGACCTTGAAATCCAACCTCTCGGTCGGCCTGCCGCTGGACCTGCTGGTCTATGAAGAGGGCAAGCTGCGCAGCGACAACATCGCCGTCATCGACGATCAGAACCCGTACTTTCGGATGATCCGCGGCACCTGGGGCCAGCGGCTGCGCGAAGTCTTCGAGGCGATCGACGACCCGCACTGGGACGGCACCGACACCACCCACCCGTTGCTCGCGCCGTCGGAGCGCTACGAGCCGATGCGCAAGATCGGCCGCCCCGAAGAGAAGATCGTTTGAGCGCCGGGATCTTGCGCGGGCGCCGTGTGCCGCGCTGGGCCTGATGGCGACCGCCGCCTGGCCCGCACGTGCCGCATCGACAGCGCCGCTGCGCGTCGTCATCCCGGCCGTGCACCCCAGCTCGCAAGGACATGCGGGCTGCTTCGTCCAACTGCTGCGACTGGCGTTGGAAAAACCAGATGCCGGAGCTGAAGAACCGCGGCGCGATCAACGTGATGTGGGACGGCACCAACAGGCAGCACGAGGCAGAGCTGCTCAACGCCGGGCGCCGGCGGGTGTTCGAGCTGACGCTGCCGTGATCGCCACCCGCCAATGAAACAGACAGATCCTTCCATGCCGACGACCGCTGCGACAGACGATGCGCGATGCCTGCCGATCGTTTTTTCGCACGCCAACGGCTTTCCGGCCGGCACCTACCGGGTGCTGTTCGAACACTGGCGAAGCGCCGGCCATGCGGTGCATGCCATCGAACGTTTCGGCCATGACCCGAAGTACCCGGTGACCAGCAACTGGCGCGGCCTGCGCGACCAGTTGATCGACTTCATCGACGTCAAGGTGGGCGGCCCGGCCATCCTCGTCGGTCATTCGCTGGGCGGCTTGCTCAGCCTGCTGGCCGCCTGCAAACGACCCGACCTGGCTGCCCGCCTGGTGCTGCTCGACTCGCCGGTGGTCACCGGCTGGCGCGCCCACAGTGTGCAGATGCTCAAGCGAAGCGGGCTGCTGGCGCGCATCTCGCCCGGCAAGGTGTCGCGCCAGCGTCGCCACCAATGGCCCGACCGCGCCGCCGTGCTGGCGCACTTCCAGGCCAAGTCCATCTTCGCGCGCTGGGACGAGCGCGTGCTGGCCGACTATGTCGCGAGCGGCTTCGAGGAACACGACGGGCACGTCGAACTGGCGTTCCACCGCGCTGTCGAGACCCGCATCTACAACACGCTGCCGCATCACCTGGGCAGCGTGCTCAAGCGCCATCCGCCACGGTGCCCGGTGGCGTTCATCGCCGGCACCCAGTCCGTCGAAGCCCGGCAAGGGGGCTTGGCCACCGCCCACGCCTTGGCGAAGGAGCGCTTCCAGTGGATGGAAGGCAGCCACCTGTACCCGATGGAGCGGCCGGACGACACGGCCGCCGCCGTGCTGGCATTGCTGGCCTGAAGCCGATCCGGCTCAGCGCGCCGTCGGCCCGTGCACGATGTAGGCTTGGCGCGGGTCGCCCTCAGGCGGCCCTTCCAGCACCGAGCCGGCTTCCTGCCCAGGCCGCCACAGCACGAATTCGTCGATCTTCTTGGCCAGCGCCAGGTCCCGCTCGGTGATGCCATTGGCGTCGTGCGTCCACAGGCTGACGCCGACCCGTGCATAGTCGACCTGCAACGACGGGTGGTGCCAGGCGGCCTCAGCCAGATGGCCGATCGCATTGACGACCATCAGCGTGGCACGCCAGCCGCTGGTGGTGATTTGCCGCTCGATCGCACCGTCGGCAATGCGCCAATCCGGCAACTCGCGCTTCAGGCGCTCGTCCAGTTGATCCGGCGGCAGGGGGGCGAGGCGACGGTGTGCACGGTTCGAAGTCATGGCGCTCTCCGGCAAGGGGTTCTCCCTGGGGACGGCCACAGAGCGCCCCGGCAGGCCGACCCGTATAATCACGCTTTACCACCACGGCACTCCTGAGCCCGGCCGATCCCCCGGCCCGCCGGAGTGCTTTTTGACATGACCAAGTTCGTCTTCGTCACCGGCGGTGTGGTGTCCTCTCTCGGCAAGGGCATCGCGTCAGCATCACTCGCCGCGATCCTCGAATCGCGCGGCCTCAAAGTCACCCTCATCAAGCTGGATCCATACCTCAACGTGGACCCGGGCACGATGTCGCCCTTCCAGCATGGCGAGGTGTTCGTGACCGACGACGGCGCTGAAACCGACCTCGACCTCGGCCACTACGAGCGCTTCATCACCACCCGGATGAAGCGCAGCAACAACTTCACGACCGGCCAGATCTACAAGACCGTGCTCGAGAAAGAGCGCCGCGGCGACTATCTCGGCAAGACGGTGCAGGTGATCCCGCACGTCACCAACGAGATCCAGGAATACGTCAAGCGTGGCGCCGGCGTCGGCACGCCGGACGCGGTGGATGTGGCCATCGTCGAAATCGGCGGCACGGTCGGCGACATCGAGTCGCTGCCCTTCCTCGAAGCCGTGCGCCAGATGAGCCTGAAGCTGGGCCCCACGCACACCGCCTTCGTCCACCTGACCTACGTGCCGTGGATCGCCGCCGCCGGCGAGTTGAAGACCAAGCCGACCCAGCACACGGTGCAGAAGCTGCGCGAAATCGGTATCCAGCCCGATGCGCTGCTGTGTCGCGCCGACCGGCCGATCCCCGACGACGAGCGCGAGAAGATTTCCCTCTTCACCAACGTGGCCCAGCACGGCGTGATCTCGATGTGGGACGTGGACACCATCTACAAGGTGCCGCGCATGCTGCACGAGCAGGGCCTGGACGAGATGATCTGCATGAAGCTGCAGTCGCTCACCCGCCCTGCCGACCTGCGCCGCTGGGACACGCTGGTGCATGAGGTCGAGCACCCGCGCGGCGAGGTCACGATCGGCATGTGCGGCAAGTACACCGACCTGTCGGACAGCTACAAATCGCTGAACGAAGCGCTGCGCCACGCCGGCCTGCACAACCACGTGCGGGTCAAGATCGAGTACATCGACGCCGAAACGCTGACCGACGGCCAGGCCGACGTGCAATTGGCCAAGGTCGACGCAGTGCTGGTGCCCGGCGGCTTCGGCAAGCGCGGCGTCGAGGGCAAGATCCACGCGGCTCAATTTGCCCGCGAACACGGCGTGCCCTATCTCGGCATCTGCCTGGGCATGCAGGTCGCGACGATCGAGTACGCCCGCCACATGGCTGGCCTCGACGGCGCGAACTCGACCGAGTTCGACCCCGACACCGCACACCCGGTGATCGCGCTGATCGACGAATGGCAAGACCGCGACGGCTCGATCCAGAAGCGCGATGCCAACTCCGACCTCGGCGGCACGATGCGCCTGGGCGCGCAAAGCTCCGATGTGAAGCCCGGCACGCTCGCGCACGAGATCTACGGCCCGGTCGTGACCGAGCGCCACCGCCACCGCTATGAAGCCAACGAGCGTTACCTCGACCGCCTGCAGCAGGCCGGCCTGGTGATCTCGGCCATCACCCAGCGCGAGAAGCTGACCGAGATGGTCGAGCTGCCGCGCGACACCCACCCCTGGTTCGTCGGCGTGCAGTTCCACCCGGAATTCAAGTCGACGCCGTGGGGCGGCCACCCGCTGTTCATCAGCTACATCAAGGCCGCGCTGGCCCACCAGGCCACGCGCAGCAACCAGAAGGCCGCGGCGTAAGCGGCGGAGGACTCCATGAAGCTTTGTGGCTTTGACGTCGGGCTGGACAAGCCCTTCTTCCTGATCGCCGGCCCCTGCGTGGTCGAAAGCGAGCAACTGCAGATGGACGTGGCCGGCCGGCTGAAGGAGATGACCACCAAGCTCGGCATCCCCTTCATCTTCAAGTCCAGCTACGACAAGGCCAACCGCTCCAGCGGCACCTCGTTCCGCGGCCCCGGCATGGAGCGTGGCCTGGAGATCCTGGCCAAGGTCAAGCGCGAGCTGAACGTGCCGGTGCTGACCGACGTGCACAGCGAGGCCGAGATCGCCGAGGTGGCGAAGGTCGTCGACGTGCTGCAGACGCCCGCCTTCCTGTGCCGCCAGACCGATTTCATCCACGCCGTGGCCAAGAGCGGCAAGCCGGTGAACATCAAGAAGGGCCAGTTCCTCGCCCCCGGCGACATGAAGAACGTGATCGACAAGGCCCGCGCCGCCGCACGCGAAGCCGGCCTGTCGGACGACCGCTTCATGGCCTGCGAGCGCGGCGCCAGCTTCGGCTACAACAACCTCGTCTCGGACATGCGCAGCCTCGCGATCATGCGCGAGACGGGCGCGCCGGTCGTCTTCGACGTGACCCACAGCGTGCAGCTGCCGGGCGGCCAGGGCACCAGCTCCGGCGGCCAGCGCGAGTTCGTGCCGGTGCTGGCGCGTGCGGGCGTGGCGGTCGGTGTGTCCGGCCTGTTCATGGAAACCCACCCGGACCCGGCCAATGCCCTGTCCGACGGCCCGAACGCCGTGCCGCTGAAGCACATGGCCGCGCTGCTGGAACAGCTCGTCGCGCTGGACCGCGTGATCAAGAGCAAGCCGCTCTTGGAGAACGATTTTTCCTGCTGACCAAGGAACCGCCCCGATGGCTTACGGCTACCTTCTCGTCACGATGAACATCAGCGACCCCGAGCGCTACAAGCAGTACATGGCCGAAGCGCCGTCTGCGGTGAAGGCCTTCGGCGGCGAGTACCTGGTGCGTGGCGGCAAGCATGAAACGCTCGAAGGCGAATGGAACCCGCACCGCGTCGCCGTGCTGCGCTTTCCCAGCTACGAGAAGGCCAAGGCCTTCTACGACGACGCCCAGTACACCCAGATCCGCCAGAAGCGCAAAGGCGCGACCGAGTACTTCAACATGGTGCTGGTCGAAGGCTTCGAAGGGGTCGTCTGAGGCGTCGTCCAAAACCCGCCCAGACCCGGAACTTGATGCGCGCAGGTAACGGATTTCCGGCATCCTGCCGCCGCGATTTGTTATTGACTTGGAGTGAGACTGAATGAGTGCCATCGTTGACATCGTCGGCCGCGAGATCCTCGACAGCCGCGGCAACCCCACCGTGGAATGCGACGTGCTACTGGAAAGCGGCACGCTGGGCCGTGCGGCCGTGCCGTCGGGCGCGTCCACCGGCTCGCGCGAAGCGATCGAGCTGCGTGACGGCGACAAGAGCCGCTACCTCGGCAAGGGCGTGCTGAAGGCCGTCCAGAACATCAACAACGACATCAGCGAAGCGGTGCTGGGCCTGGATGCCTCCGAGCAGGCCTTCCTCGACAAGACGCTGATCGACCTGGACGGCACCGACAACAAGAGCCGCCTGGGCGCCAACGCGATGCTGGCCGTCTCGATGGCCGTGGCCCGCGCGGCGGCCGAAGAATCGGGCCTGCCGTTGTACCGCTATTTCGGCGGCATGAACGGCGTGCAGCTGCCGGTGCCGATGATGAACGTCATCAACGGCGGCGCGCATGCGAACAACAGCCTGGACCTGCAAGAGTTCATGATCATCCCGGTCGGCGCGCCGAGCTTCCGCGAAGCGCTGCGCTACGGTGCCGAGGTCTTCCACGCGCTGAAGAAGATCATCGACGCCAAGGGCATGAGCACCACCGTCGGCGACGAAGGCGGCTTCGCACCCAACCTGCCCAGCCACGAAGCCGCCATCCAGCTGATCCTCGAAGCGATCGACAAGGCCGGCTACACCGCGGGTTCGCAGATCGCCATCGGCCTGGACTGCGCCGCCAGCGAGTTCTACAAGGACGGCAAGTACCACCTCGAGGGCGAGGGCCTGGTGCTGTCCGCCAACGAGTGGACCGACATCCTGGCGACCTGGGTCGACAAGTACCCGATCATCTCGATCGAAGACGGCATGCACGAAGGCGACTGGGACGGCTGGAAGCACCTGACCGAACGCCTGGGCAAGAAGGTGCAGCTGGTTGGTGACGACCTGTTCGTCACCAACACCAAGATCCTGAAGGAAGGCATCGACAAGGGCATCGCCAACTCGATCCTGATCAAGATCAACCAGATCGGCACGCTGACCGAGACCTTCGCCGCGATCGAAATGGCCAAGCGCGCCGGCTATACCGCCGTGATCAGCCACCGCTCGGGCGAGACCGAAGACTCGACCATCGCCGACATCGCCGTGGGCCTGAACGCCGGCCAGATCAAGACCGGCAGCTTGAGCCGCAGCGACCGCATGGCCAAGTACAACCAGCTGCTGCGCATCGAGGAAGACCTGGGCGACGTCGCGTTCTACCCTGGCCGCGGCGCCTTCTACAACCTCCGTTGAGTCATGGGGCACCCGGCGCCGGACATACCGTCGCCGCCCGCCAAGCGGGCGCTCAGGCCGCTTGGGAGCGGCCCGGCGCAGGCCTGAGCAAGCGGCCCCCTCCCTCGATCACAATCTCCTATGCGTCTGCTGCCCCTTGCCCTCGCCGCGCTGCTGTTGATGGTTCACGCGGAGCTTTGGTTCGGCAAGGGCGGCGTGCCGCACGAAATCGCCCTGCGCAGTGAGCTGAAGCAGCAGCTCGCCGAGAACGCCGAGGCGCGGACCCGCAACGAGCAGTTGGCCGCCGAGGTGGTCGACCTGCGCGAGGGCACCGAAATGGTCGAGGAAAAGGCGCGGCGCGAGCTGGGCATGGTGCGACCGGACGAGTTGCTCGTCGTGGTCGCGAAATGAGGCCCCCACGCCCCTCCCGGGGCTGCCCCCCAAGGGGGCTCGCGCAGCGGACCGGCAAAGCCGGCTCCGCGCACGCCACTTGAAGGGCGGCGACGCTTCGCGCGCCTGAATACGCGCGATTGTGATGAACGAGCTCCTTGATCTGACTTCCCCGTTGCTGGTCGAAGCCTTCACGCTCTGGGGCAGCCCGACCACTTGGCTCGAAGTCGTCGCTTTCGTGCTGTCGCTATGGATGGTCGGCTGCAACATGCGGGTCAACCCACTGGGCTGGCCGCTGGCGATCGTCAGCTCGCTGCTGTATGCGCTGCTGTTCGCCCAGAGCAAACTCTTTGGCGAAGCCAGCCTGCAGCTGTTCTTCGTCGCTGTCTCCGGTTGGGGCTGGTGGCAATGGCTGCGCGGCCGTGGTGATGACGGCACCGAGCTGAAGGTGCATCGCCTCAGCGTGTCGCACAGGGCGCGAGCCGCGCTGCTGACACTGGCTGCCTGGCCCCTGCTCGGCCTGCTCCTGGGGCGCTTCACGACATCGGATGTGCCGTTCTTCGATGCGCTACCCACCGTGGCCAGTGTCACTGGCCAGTTCCTGCTGGGCCGCAAGCTGATCGAGAACTGGCCCGTCTGGCTGGCGGTGAACGTCGTCAGCGTTGGCCTTTTCGCCTACAAGGCGCTGTGGCTCACCGTGATCCTCTACGCCATCTTCGCCGTGCTGTCGGTTGCCGGCTGGCGCGCGTGGGCGCGGCTCGAAGGGCATGCCGATGCCCGGCACTGACGCGCCACCCTGGGTCTTCGCGATCGTCGGTGCAGAAAGCACCGGCAAGAGCACACTCGCCGAAGCGCTCGCAGTGCAGCTCGCGCAGGCCACCGGCTGGCGTTGCACCTGGGTATCCGAGTACCTGCGCGAGTGGTGCGAGCGCGAAGCGCGCACGCCGGCCGCGCACGAGCAAGAAGAGATCGCCGTCGAGCAGGCCCGCCGCATTGAAGCGGCCGTTGCCAACCACGACATCGTGATCGCCGACACGACGCCGCTGATGACGGCCGTCTACCACCATCAGGTCTTCGGTGATGGCTCGATGGACGCGGCCGCGATCGACTGGCAGCGCCGCTGCTCGCTGACGCTGCTCACTGCGCTGGACCTGCCTTGGCAGGCCGATGGCCACCAGCGCGATGGCGCCCATGTCCGCGAGCCGGTCGACGCAAGGCTTCGCACAGCGCTGGTCAGTGCCGGCCTGCCCTTCGTCGTGGTCGGCGGCGTTGGTGACGCGCGCGCCCAAGCGGCGCTGGACGCCGTGGCGCCCTACCTGCGGCGCAGCAAATCACCCATGCCAGGCCTGTTCACCCGCCTGGCCCAGCGCGACGCCGCACAGCCCGAATGGCGTTGGGTCTGCGAGAGCTGCGACGTGCCGGACTGCGAGCACGCGGCGTTGCGCCTCCGTCGTTCCTGATCTGGCCACGCCGCCGGGCGTCGACAAGCCTGTCCTGAGCTTGTCGAAGGACTCAGCCGAACGGGAAACGGCAGCGACCGAGAAATCGTTTGCAGAACGCCCTCACGTCGTCCGTTCGCCCTGAGCCTGTCGAAGGGCTTTCAGCGGCCAATGTTCTCCCTCACACCAACAAGTGCCAAACGTCACATTGCATGCCGCTTGACTGACTTGTTACGTGTACATGCTGAGAACAAGGTCTTCAGGCAACCAAACAGCCTCCTCGACAGCACTCACGGCGCCGGCAAATGCGGTTGCACTGAATTGCAGTTCGCGATGGCCCTCAGCGCCATCGCCCCTGCCGGAGCGAAGCCCCTCACGGGGCCAATGACAAACACTTGAGGAAGGAGATCCCATGAAGTTTCGATTGCGTGCCCTGGCCTTCGTGGCAGGCGCAGTGGGCGTCGCCACTGCGGCCTCGACAACGAACACCGAGCCGATCCAGCCGATCGTTCGAACGCCACCCGCTGACAGCCGAATGGTCGAGCTCGGCAAGAAGCTCTTCTTCGATCCGCGCCTGTCCAAGTCCGGCTTCATCTCGTGCAACTCGTGCCACAACCTGTCCATGGGCGGCACCGACAACGTCCGCTCCTCCATCGGTCACCAATGGGCTCGAGGGCCGATCAACGCGCCGACGGTGCTGAACGCCAGCTTCAACGTCGCCCAGTTCTGGGACGGGCGTGCGGCAGATCTGAAGGCACAGGCCGGTGGACCGATCGCCAACCCGGGCGAGATGGGCTTCTCGCACGAGATGGCGGTCGACGTGCTGCGATCGATCCCGCAGTACGTCGATGAATTCACCCGCGTCTTCAAGAAGGCTCCGCTCGACATCGATCAGGTGACGCTGGCGATCGCCGAATTCGAGAAGACGCTCGTCACGCCGAACTCGCGCTTCGACAAATGGCTCCAGGGCGATGCCAAGGCGCTCACCGCGCAAGAGCTGGCCGGCTACCAGCTGTTCAAGGGCAGCGGCTGCGTGGCCTGCCACAACGGCGCGGCCGTCGGCGGCAACTCGTTCCAGAAGATGGGGCTGGTGGCGCCTTTCAAGAGCGACAGCACCTCGCTCGGCCGCTACGAGGTCACCAAGCAAGAGACCGACAAGCACTTCTTCAAGGTGCCGACGCTGCGCAACGTCGAGCTGACCTACCCGTACTTCCACGACGGCTCGGCCGCGACGCTGCGCGACGCCGTGGACGTGATGGGCAAGGTCCAGCTCGGCCGCAGCTTCAGCGCCGATGAGAACGGCCAGATCGTGGCCTTCCTGAAGACGCTGACAGGCGATCAGCCGAACATCGTCCTGCCGGTGTTGCCGCCTTCGGGCGACAAGACGCCGCGCCCCCAGCCTTTCGAATAGTGCCCCCAAGGTCCGGGCTTCGCCCAGCCCGCCCCCCCGAGGGGGAACAAGAAGCTGGGGAGCGGCCCGTCGCTACTTGACGAGACCGGCGCCGGCTACTGCAGTGAGGCCGACGCCGGCGGCTGATCGCGCCCCGGCGTGAACAGCTCGCCCACGTCGACCGCGTCGAAGTGGTACTGCTGGCCGCAGAAGTCGCAACCGATTTCGATGTTGCCCCGCTCCGCGAGGATGGATTCAGCCTCTTCGCGCCCCAGCCCGTTGAGCATCGCGCGAACGCGTGGGCGCGAGCACGAGCAGGCAAAGCCCGGCGCCAGCGGCTCGAAGCGCAGCACCTGCTCTTCCCAGAACAGGCGCCGCAGGATCGTGTCGGCGTCCAGCGTCAGCAGCTCTTCGGCCGTCAGTGTGGCGGCCAGGTGCGCGATGCGATTGAAGCCTTCCGACTGACCGATCAGGTCTTCGTTGGCCACGTTGATGCCGGACAGGTTGTTCTCACCCTGGATCGGCAGCCGCTGGATCAGCAGCCCGGCGGCCACCTCATCGTTGGCCGCCAGCACCAGCCGCGTGTCCAACTGCTCGGACTGCAGCATGTAGTGCTCCAGCACCTGCGACAGCTGCTGCAGCGGCTCGCGCTGGTCACCATGCAGCGGCACCACGCCCTGGTAGGGCTGCTGGCCGGGCAGGCGGTCTTGCGGGTCCAGCGTGATCGCGCAACGGCCCTTGCCGTGCACGTTCAGCATCGCCTCCAGCCTGGCGCTGTCAGGCACCTCGCCGACCACCTTGGCGGTGGCACGGAAGGTCAGGTCCGACCGCGCCTCGGCCACCGCCAGCTTGACCGGCCCGTCGCCGAAAACCTGCAGGATCAGCGAGCCGTTGAACTTGATGTTGGCCTGCATCAGCGTGGCCGCGGCGGCCATTTCACCCAGCAGCGCACGCACCGGCGGCGGGAAAGGCCCCACCGTCTCGCGCCGCGCCAGCGACTCGCGCCAGCCGTCGGTCAGCCGCACCAGCATGCCGCGCACCGGCAGGCCTTCGAACAGGAACTTGTGCAATTCATCCATGGAGAAACTTCTTCAAAGCTTTTTCAGGTGCAGGCGATGCCGGCGCGCGTTGTCGACATAGTGCGCGGCGCTCATCTTCAGCCGCTCGATCTGCTCGGGTGTCAGCTCGCGCACCACCTTGGCCGGGCTGCCGACGATCAGCACGCCGTCCGGGAATTCCTTGCCCTCGGTGACCAGCGCGCCGGCCCCGACGATGCAGTGCTTGCCGATGCGCGCGCCATTCAGGATCACCGACTGGATGCCGATCAGCGAGCCGTCGCCGACCGTGCAGCCGTGCAGCATCACCTGGTGGCCCACGGTCACATCAGCACCGATCGTCAGCGGGATACCGGCATCGGTGTGCAACACGCTCAGGTCCTGGATGTTGCTGCGCTCGCCAATCGTGATCCAGTCGTTGTCGCCGCGCAGCACCGCGCCGTACCAGACGCTGGCGTCCGCGGCCAGGGCCACCCGCCCGATCACCTGGGCCGACTCAGCCACCCAGGCGCTGTCGTCGATGCGGGGAATGTGGTTGTCGCCCAGTTGGTAGATGGCCATGGTGTTCTCGTCGTTGATCCTCTTGGGCAGGGCGATAATTTTAAGGATGGAAGTCCGAGCGCAGGCGTTGAAGGTCTTGTGCGTCGCCGAGCCCGAATCAAAGGCCCGGTTGACGCGCGAGTTGCTCGAGGCCAGCCGCGCTGGCGCCACGCTCGATGCCGCCGTCATGCTGGCGCCGCCGCCCACCCTGCCCGGCCGCCCGGGGCGGCCGCTGCTGGTGCCGCCGGAACAGGTGCCGCGCCGCACACCCTTCACTCCCGAAGGCCGCGCCGCACTGCTGCACGCCGTCTGCCACATCGAATTCAACGCGATCAACCTGGCGCTGGACGCCGCCTGGCGCTTTGCCGGCATGCCCGAGCGCTTCTACCGCGACTGGCTGCAGGTGGCCGGCGAAGAGGCGCTGCATTTCCAGCTGTTGCGCGGGCACCTGCAGTCGATGGGCCACGACTACGGCGATTTCGAAGCGCACGACGGCCTGTGGAGCATGGCCGAAAAGACCCGCGACGACATCACCGCCCGCATGGCGCTGGTCCCCCGCACCCTCGAAGCCCGCGGCCTCGATGCCACGCCGCCGATGCAGGCCAAGCTGCGCAAGGCCGGCGACCTGCGCGCGGTCGAGATCCTCGACATCATCCTGCGCGACGAAATCGGCCATGTGGCCATCGGCAACCACTGGTACCGCTGGCTCTGCGAACGCGACGGGCTCGACCCGATCGCGAGCTACGCCGAGTTCGCCGCGCGCTACGGCGCGCCACGGTTGAAAGGCCCGTTCAACCTCGACGCCCGCCGCGCTGCCGGCTTCGACGCCGAAGAGATCGCGCGGCTGGACAGCTGACCGTTCAGGCTTCGAAAAAGTAGCGTTTCAAGCCGGCGAGGATCATCTCGACCGCGATCGCGGTCAGCACCAGGCCCATCAGCTTTTCGAGCGCCGAGACCATCGGCGTGCCCAGCAGCTTGCGGATGCGTTCGGCGGAGAGCAGCACGATGCCGCTGATCGCCATCGCCAGGGTCAGCGCGCCGATCCAATGCATGATGCGCTCGGGCTGGCGCGAGGCCAGCAGCAGCACCGTGGCCATCGCCGACGGGCCGGCCAGCAGCGGCACTGCGAGCGGAAAGATCATCGGCTCGCGTTTGCCGTCGGTCGCGTAGATCTCGCCGCCTGACGCAAAAATCATGCGGATCGAGATGATCAGCAGAATCACGCCGCCGGCCACCTCGAGCGAGCGCTCGGACAGGTGCATCAGGCTCAGGAAACCCTGGCCGGTGAACATGAAGGCCAGCAGCACGCCGAACGCGATCGACACCTCGCGCACCGCGACGATCGTGCGCCGCTCGGGCGCCACGCCGCGCAGCACCGAAATGAAGATCGGCAGGCTGCCGAACGGGTCCAGCACCAGCAACAGCAGGACGAACGCGGAGACGAAGGTGTGGTCCATGGCGGGTGATTGTGCCCGGGCCAGGTGCGAATTCAGCCCGGATCAGCCTCGGGGGTGGTGCTTGGCGTGCAGCGCCTTCAGCCGTTCACGGGCCACGTGGGTGTAGATCGTCGTCGTCGATATGTCGGCGTGGCCCAGCAGCATCTGCACCGCGCGCAGGTCGGCGCCGTGGTTCAGCAGGTGCGTGGCGAAGGCGTGGCGCAGCGTGTGCGGCGACAAGGGTGCGGTGATGCCGGCCTGGCGGGCGTATTTCTTGACCAGGATCCAGAACATCTGCCGCGTCATCGGCCCGCCACGGGCGGTGACGAACAGCGCCGGCGACTGCTGGCCGGCCAGGATCTCGGCACGCCCCTCGCGGGCGTAGCGCTCGATCCACGCCGAAGCTTCGTCGCCGAACGGCACCAGACGCTCCTTCGCTCCCTTGCCGGTCACGCGCAGCACGCCGTCCGCCAGGCTCAGCTGGACGCTGGGTAGCGCCACCAGCTCGCTGACACGCAGGCCGCTGGCGTACATCAGCTCCAGCATGCAGCGGTCGCGCAGGCCCAGCGCCGTGGTGTCGTCCGGTGCGCTCAACAAGGCATCGACCTGCGCTTCGCTCAGCGTCTTGGGCACACGCAGCGGCTGTCGGGCACTGCCCAGGCGCAGTGTGGGGTCGGCGCTCAAGTGACGCTCGCGCAGCGCCCAGCGGTAGAAGCGGCGGAACACGGCCAGCCGGCGGTTGGCGGTGGTCGCCCGCGTGGCGGCATGGCGGTCTATCGCGTAGCGGCGCAGTTGCTCTTCGTTGACCTCCACCAGCGTCGCGCCATCGGTCGTGGCCAGCCACTGGGCGAACAGGCTCAGGTCGCGCCGGTACGCGGCCAGCGTGTTGGCGGCCAGACCGTCTTCGACCCACAGCGCCGAGACGAAGGCATCGATCAGCGGGTCGGTCGCGACCGGCTTGG
>NZ_DASUNH010000070.1:0-10609 GCF_036277275.1 Ideonella sp.
TCGCGCTGGTCGAGGCGGAGTGGCAGCGCACCGACGCCGCGCTGTCGCTGATCACCGGCGAGAAGCGCCGGCTCGAATCGAACCCGTCGCTGGCGCGCTCGATCGAGCACCGCTTCCCGTACCTCGATCCGCTGAACCACCTGCAGGTCGAGCTGATGCGGCGCTACCGCAAGCGACCGAAGGGGGAGGCGATCGACCCGTCCAACGACCGCGTGCAACGCGGCATCCACTTGTCGATCAACGGCATCGCGGCGGGCTTGCGGAATACTGGATGAACTGACCCCCACGGCCCCTTCCGGGGGCCTGCCCCCGAGGGGGCTGAGCCCGGACACGAAAGGTCCAGTGGACCTTTCGTGCCTGGCGAAGGGGCGGGCCCGTGGCCGGCCGCGGTCTGCAAGACCGCACAGCGGACCGCCAGAGCCGGATCCGCGCACGCCACTTGATGGGCGGCGGCGCTGCGCGCGCCGACTGCTACTTCGGTGCGGAGGTTGCCTGCTGCCGTTGTAATGCGCGACGCGCGGCCTGCATCTCGTTGCCATTGCTGACCAGCGCGAACGAGGCTTCGACGCGGCGGTAGGTCTCACAGGCCTGGCCCATCGTCATCGGGCCCGGCTGGTCGAAGCCGAAGTTGGTTTCGTCGGCAAAGGCTTCGCTCAAGGCACGCTGCTCTTCGGCCAGCGCATCGACACGGTCGATCGGCCAGCCGCTGCGCCGCGCCAGGCCGATGCCGATGCCATGTTCCATCAAGGTGTCGCCATGCTCGATCATCAGCCCGGCCACCGCACTGCACTCCTGGCGGCGCGCGGGGGCGGTCAGTGCGTCGGTCGAGCACAGGCGCGAGATCGCCAGCAAGCCGTTGTTGACCAGCAGACCGCCCACGCCGATCAGATCGGCCGCCAGCACCTGGCGCTCCACCGGCGGCAGGCTCTGCAGCGCCGTGCTGTTCGACAAGGGCATCAGGTCGCTCCAGATCAGGCGGCTGCCGCGGCTTTGCGCCGCGCGGCCCAGCGCCTCGCGCGCGGCGCGGATGTCCGAGCGCTCGAGTGCCTCGGCGGCTACGGCCAACCAGGCTTGCACGTTGTCGGGGTCGATCGCAGCCCAGCGCGCGGCGGACATCGACGAGCAGGCGGTCGCGTGCTCGGGCGGCGCGGTGTCGCACAGCTGCGTGGCCAGTGCCGCCACGCGCGGGTCGTTGCTGCTCAAGGCTTCGCTGACCAGCGCGAGATAGGTGTCGGCATCCGGCGGCCCGTCGACATCGCGCGAGCGCGCCGTCAACAGGCGGCCGGTAATGCGCTCGAAGGCCTCGGGCGACGAGGCCAGCAACTGCCCGGCGTGGGCCAATGCCGCAGGCCGCATCTGCCGAAATACTTTGTCGATCGCATCGGCCGGCTTGCCGGCCAGCGCCCGCCATTGTGGTGGGCAGCCGGGGTCGATCGGGCCTGCCGGCACCGCGTGCGATGCCGAGGCTGCGCTCGCACCAACAGCGGCTTCGGATGGCGACGCCTGGTGGTCCATCACCGCCCGCTGCGTCGCCTGGGCCACGCTGGACAAGGCCTGCACCACCGATTCGTCGGCAGCCTCCGGCGGCGGCTGACGTCCGCGCAGCGCCGCCGCCCCCAGGCCCAGCACCACCACCACCACCGCCGCCAGCACCCACCAGCGCACGCGGCGCCGCCAGGGCGGGGCCACCGAGGCGTCAACCGGCACGCGCCAGCACCTCGCGCACCTGCGGCAATTGGCGCCGCGATACCGCCAGCCACTCGCCGCTCGGCTCGACCTGCACGGCCCAGCTCTCGCCGCCCTCCTCGCTCTCCGCGCCCGGCAGCACGCGCCGCTCCAGCGCGCGCACCGCCGACTTCGCGACCACCATGCTGCGGTGAATACGCACCACCGCATCACCCAGACGCTGTTCGAGGTCGGTCAGCGCGTCGTCCAGCACGTAGCGGTGCTTGGTGGTGCACAGCGTCACGTACTTCATCTCGGCGCGCAGGTACACCACCTCCGGCACCGGAATGCGCAACACCCGGCCACGGTCGCTGACGACCAGCGTGGGCGCTTCGACCGCATTCGCGCTGGTGGCCGGGGGCGGTATCGGCGTCCGCCCCAGCCGGTGTTCAACGCGGCCCAGCGCCTCTTGCAGCCGGGCACGCCGAACCGGCTTGGTCAGGTAGTCCACCGCATCCACTTCGAAGGCCTGCAGCGCGTGCTCTGCGTGCGCGGTCACCAGCACCACTGCGGGCGCCGACGACTGCTCGCGCAGCTTGCGCGCCAGGCTGATGCCGTCCATGCCCGGCATGTGAATGTCCAGCAGCACCGCGTCGACCGGCTGGCGCGCCAGCGCGTGCAGGGCTTCGGCAGCGCTGCCGGCCTCGTCGACCACGGTGGCGGCCGGGCGCACGCAATCAGCCAACAGGCTGCGCAGCCGCATGCGGGCCAGTGGTTCATCGTCGACGATCAGTACGCGCAAACGGTCCATGGGGCATTGTCGGTGGAAGGTGAGGCGCGGCCAACGGTACACCGGGACGGCGCGGCATCCTTGCGCGGCCAGCGCTCGGCCGCTCCGGAGCGGCCGCGCACCCTCTCGGAGGGTGAACCCGGTACTCCGGGTCCGGGTGTGGTCACGAAGGCAGGCCAATGCTCACCCGAAAGCGTCCATCCTCGGTCAGGCCGCAGCGGAAGTCGGCATCCAGGTCGTGCATCAGGCGCAGGCGCTCGCGCACGCTGGCAATTCCAATGCCATGTCCTGGCCGAGACGGGCCGGCAGCCACGGTGTTGGTGACCGAGATCAGCACCCGGTCGCGCCGGCGTCGGGTGCGGATCTCGATCGTGCCGCCCTTGTCGGCCGGCTCGATGCCATGGCGCACGGCGTTCTCGATCAGCGGCTGCAGGGCCAGCGGCGGCAGCTTGGCGGTCGCGGCGTTGGCGTCGAGGTCCCATTCGACGTCGAGCCGGCGGCCGAAGCGCAGTTGCTCGATCGCGAGGTAGCGGCGCGACAACTCGATCTCGGCGCCGACGGTGGTCGCCTGGTCGAGCGCACCGAGTGCGGCACGGAACAGGTCCGACAAGTCCTCGAGCACCTCTTCGGCACGCTTCGGGTCCAGCTGCACCAGCGTGATCGCGGTGTTGAGCGTGTTGAACAGGAAGTGCGGGCGGATGCGGGTCTGCAGGTCGGCCAGGCGTGCCGCGGCGGCGGCCGGCAGGCGGGCTCGCTGGCGCCAGCGCTCGGACTGGAACACCAGCGCGGCGAGCAGCGCGCCGGTGAGCGCCGGCGCGACCGCATGGGTGCTGCCAGGCGCCATGTCGACCGCCGCCATCGGCCACCACAGCACGAGTGCCGCCACCGCGCCCAATGCGGACGCCGCGGCCACCTGCACCAGCGGGGCAGCACGGGCGATCAGATGCCGCGCGGCGCAGGCCATCAGCACCCACAGCAAGGTGGCCGGCACCGCCACGGTCGCGGCGGCGGACAACTCGCCGAGCCAACTGGCCGGGCCGCGGGCGCCGAACAGCAGACCCACGCCGAGCACCACGATCACCAGCAACATGGCACGCAGCAAGGTGCCGCTGCGGCACAGTTGCAGTGCTTCCTGGGTCAGGTCCGGCGCGGTGACCGCCTCGCGCAAGTCATCGAAAAGGGTGCTGGCGCCGGTGTCGTGCATGCGTTTCACGGGGGCCATTCTGGCTGGACTAGGAGCCCCCAGGTCCAGGCGTTGCCCGGCCCGCCCCCCCGAGGGGGTCAAGCTCGGGAGCGGCCCGTCGCTTCTTGGCCGCGCCAGCGACCCTCATGACTCCTAGAATCAGTGGTTTCCCTATCACCTCCTACCCACAACGCAGGCGCCTCATGAGTAGCAATCAGCTGGATAAGAAGTCCCAGGCCTGGTCGGCCCTGTTCTCCGAGCCGATGAGCGAGCTGGTCAAGCGCTACACCGCCAGCGTCTTCTTCGACCAGCGCCTGTGGCGGGCCGACATCGAGGGCAGCCTGGCCCACGCGGCGATGCTGGGTCGCCAGGGGATCATCAGCACGCAGGACGTCGCCGACATCGAGCGCGGCATGGCGATCGTGAAGGCCGAGATCGAGAACGGCGAGTTCATCTGGAAGGCCGAGCTCGAGGACGTGCACCTGAACATCGAGGCCCGCCTGACCCAGCTGGTGGGCGACGCCGGCAAGCGCCTGCACACCGGCCGCTCGCGCAACGACCAGGTCGCCACCGACGTGCGGTTGTGGCTGCGCAGCGAGATCGACCAGATCGCACCACTGCTGGCCGACATGCAACGTGCGCTGCTGGCCGTGGCCTCGCACCACACCGAGACGGTGATGCCCGGCTTCACCCACATGCAGGTCGCGCAGCCGGTGAGCTTTGCACACCACATGCTGGCCTATGTCGAGATGTTCGCGCGCGACGCCGAACGCCTGGCCGACGTGCGCAAGCGCGTGAACCGCCTGCCGCTGGGCGCCGCCGCGCTGGCCGGCACCAGCTACCCGCTGGACCGCGAGAGCGTGGCCCACGCGCTGGGCTTCGACGGCGTCTGCCAGAACTCGCTCGATGCGGTCAGCGACCGCGACTTCGCGATCGAGTTCAGCGCGTTCGCCTCGCTGGTGATGATCCACGTCTCGCGGCTCGCCGAAGAGATCGTGCTGTGGATGAGCCAGAACTTCAGCTTCATCGACCTGTCGGATCGCTACTGCACCGGCTCGTCGATCATGCCGCAGAAGCGCAACCCCGATGTCGCCGAGCTGGCGCGCGGCAAGAGCGGCCGCGTGGTCGGCCACCTGATGGGCCTGATCACCTTGATGAAGGGCCAGCCGCTGACCTACAACAAGGACAACCAGGAAGACAAGGAGCCGCTGTTCGACACCGTCGACACGGTCAAGGACACGCTGCGCATCATGGCCGAGATGGTCGGTGGCGAGGTCGACGCCAACGGCACCCGCAGCGGTGGGCTGAAGGTGAAGGCCGAGGCGATGCAGCAGGCCGCGCGCCGCGGCTACGCCACCGCGACCGACCTGGCCGACTACCTGGTCAAGAAGGGCCTGCCGTTCCGCGATGCGCACGAGGTGGTGGCCCATGCGGTGAAAGAGGGCCTGAAGCTCGGCGTCGACCTGTCGGACCTGCCGCTGTCGACGCTGCAAGGCTTCCACGCCTCGATCGGCGACGATGTGTTCGAGGTGCTGAGCCTGACCGGCTCGCTGAACGCGCGCAACGTGATCGGCGGTACCGCGCCGAACCAGGCCCGGGCGCAGATCGAGCGGCATCGGGCACGCCTGGGGGCGTGATCCGGACACCGGCGGCTTCCCGCAGCCGGTGGTGCTTCAGTCTTCGATCTTGATCCGCTCGGCGAGCACGACCGTGCCGTCGGCGGACAGGCGGCCCCGCACTTCCACCTCCTTGTCGTTGGCCAGGTCGGCTTCGCTGCGGTTGTCGTCGAACTGGGCGCCGGCGTAGGCGACCACCTGCTCGCGCAGCACGAAGGTCTTGGCCAGCGTGTCCAGCTGCGTGATGCGGCCACCCAACTCGAGGTCGCGGCCACCGTCGTCGTCGCCACCGTCGTCGCCGCTGCCCTTGACCTCCACCTTCGTGGCCACCAGCACGCCGGCGCTGATGGTGCCCTCCACCTCCACGCGCAGGCCGGCTGCCAGCGTGGCACCGGCCGGCTCGATGCGGGCCGACGCGGCATTCACCGTCAGCCCGGACATCGTGAAGCTGGCATTCGACGTGAACGTGGCGATCACGCTCTCGATCTCGGCTTCGCTGCCCTCGGCCGGGCGCGAGCGGCCGTCGTCGAAGCGGGTGACCACCCAGCGGCCGTTGCCGTCGACCTGGGTCTGCAACTGCAGCCGCACGGTCTGGCCGTTGGCCAGGTCGGCCGGGGCAATACCCTGGGCATAACTGAAGCTGGCCCCCCCCACGCGGAAGGTGTGCTGGACCTTGTCGAGCTGGCTCACCACGCCGCGCAGCTTGTAGGCAGACGGGGCGGCCTTCAGCTCGATGCGCTGCGCCGCGTAGACGCCGCTGACCGGGTCGAGGATCGCGAACACCTGCAAGGTGCTGCCCAGCGTCACGGCGGCCTGGCCACCTGTCAATGCGTCGTCGAACACCGTCGACGCCGTCACGCGCACCGTCTGGCCCAGCAGGCCGAGGTTGTGGGCCAGCAGGTCGTTGCTGGTGACCGGGCCGATCAGGTCGCTGCCCACCTGCACCGCGGTGGCCACCGCCGTACCCTGGTCGATGGCGCCGGCATCCACCCTTACCGTCATGCCGAGCTTCAGGTCGTCCGGCGTCAGGGGGTGGCCTTCATCGTCGCTGATGTCGGCCCGGCTTTCGTCGAAGTGCACGCCGTTGACGATGATCGAGCCGTAGCCGGTGATCGGCCCTTCGCTGTAGGCAGCCGCCGAGCCGGTGCCCTGGCCTTCGACGCCGCCGCAGGCCTGCAACAAGGCCGCGGTGACGGCCAGCCATGCCCCGGCCAGGACACGGCCTGTCGAGGGGGTCAGAAAACGCATCCAACGGGTCATCAAGAGTCTCCTGCCGGGGGCGGCGGGTCGCCTTGCGGCGGCGCTGCCGGGTCCGGCTGGTGGTAGCTGTACAGGCCGATCAGCACGCGCTGCGCTGCTTCGGTCGAGGAATCGGTGGCTCGGCCAGCCTCGCCGCCCGCGTCGATCAGGCGTTCGAGCGCGGGGACCAGGCTGTCGAAAGCCAGCTTCCATTGGGCCGCCACCAACTGCCGCACGGCTTGAAGTGCGTCAAACGGAACGCCGCTGGCGACGATGGCCTGCTCGAAATGCTGGCGTCCGTCGCCCAGCACGTTGGCCACCGCGCCGGACAGATGGCCGCCCACGTTGGCGCCCAGGATGCGCAGCGAACGCGGCAGGTCGCCGCGCGGCACGAGGGCGTCCCTGACGGGCACCACTTCGTCGGTGGACTCGCTCCACTGCGCATAGCCCAGGCGCTGCATTTCGCTCAGCAGGCTACGTGGGTGCACGTCGCTGGTGATCTCGCGCGCCAGCGTCTCGAAGCTGGGCCGAGGGCCTTGGCGCGGCAGGGCACTCGGCTGGCCGGCCACGTCGCGGTACAGCGGGTTGGTCAGCCAGTGGGCGTAAACCTCGCCAGCCAGCGAGCGGCGCGGCCGGGCCTGCTCCAGGTGGGCATTGACCAGCCGGGTCACCTCGCGCCGGTTGATGCCGGTGGCCGTGCTGATCCGGCTGACCTGGCGGTGCGGCAGGCCGCTCGGGTGGGCCTCGCGCGCCGCCTGCACGAACGCCGTCTTCAGCCGCTCTTCCACTTCACTGAAGTGCACGCCCCGGGCCACGGCCAGGCGAGCCAGCGGCGCCAGCAAGGCGTTGACGGCTTCCAGCACGGCTTGCTGATCCGGCGGCAGGGGAGATTCGGTGGGTTCGGACATCGGGCCAGGACATCGATCGACACGAAATGTGCGCTTTGCCCAGGCGGAATACTAACCCGCCCGGCTGACACCTGTCGGCGCCGAACCGGGCGGGCGTTACCGATCAATCCTCAAGCGAGATGCGCGTCGCGTCGAGGCGGGTGCCGTCGGCCGCCAGGTTGCCCTTGACCTCGACCTTCACGTCGACGGCCAGCCCGGAGTCGGCCAGGTCGCGCCACTCGGTGGTCTCGTTGTAGGCGACCACGATCCCGCGCAGCGTGAAGGTGTGCGCCAGCGCGTCGACCGCGGTGATCGCACCGTGCAGTTCGTAGTCTTCGCCGCGCTCGTGCTCCTGCTCCTCGTCTTCGACATGCACGCTGGTGGCCACCAGCACGCCGCCGACGATGGCGCCTTCGACTTCGACCTGCGCGCCCAGCACGACACCGGCCTGACCGTCCGGGAAGGCGGCATTGCGGGCATCGACGGCCAGCCCGTCGAGGCTGAACTGGGTGGCCGAGGTCCAGGCGGTGATCAGCCCGGTCATCTCGGCGTCGTCATGGTCTTCGTGCTCGCGCTCGCCGCTGTCCACGCGCGTTGCGATCCATTGGCCGGCGGTCGGGGTCGTCTGCAGCCGCACGCGCACCCGAACACCGTTGGCCAGTTGCGGCGTCACATCCGCCGCACTGGCGTAGTTGATCGTCGCCGCACCGATCTGGAAGGTGTGGCCGGCCGCATCCAGCGCCGCCACCGGGCCGCGCAGCTTGAACGTCGACGGCGCGTCGGCGGCTTCGATGCGCGTGGCGCGGTACAGGCCTTGCACCGCGTCGAACCGGGCGTGCACTTCGAGCACCTGGTCGACACTGATACCGGCCAGCCCCCCGGTCAGTTGATCGTCGAAGACGGTGCGCGCCCCCACTTCCACCTGCTGCCCGAGGACCGTCAGGCGCTGGCTGGCCACGTCGACCGCCGACACCGGACCGACCAGTTCGCTACCGATACGGATGAGGGTGGCCACGCCTTGGCCGCTCGCGCGGTCAACAGTCGAGGCTTCGATCTCGACCTGCGCACCAAGCTCCAGATCGTCCTGGCTGTGGCGCTCGCCGTCGTCGTCGACTACCTCGGCGCTGCTGTCGTCGAAGCGCACGCCATTGACGATCACCGAGCCGAAGCCGCTGATGGTGCCGCTGGTGAACGACGTCGCCGCAGGCGGCGGGTTGTTGTCGGGCGGCGTGGAGCCTCCACCGCCGCCGCAAGCGACGAGCACGGCAGCCAGCACGGCGCCACTGCCGGCCGCGGGCAGCCGGCGAACGCCGCGGCCGATGGCGGCCAAGGCACAGGTGATCAGGTTGACAGGGTGGCGGGACATCTGAGGGCTCCTTCGACAAGCAGGCATGGACAAGCGACAGAGGCGCAGGCCGGCTGATCCGTACATCGATCCATCCCGCCCTCGGCACGCCTTCACTATAAATGTGCAATCAGCACATTTCAAGAGAAGTCCGTCTCGTTTCCTGCGCCCGAGCGCTCAGCCGGTCGGTGCACATTCCGCGGCGCCCTCTGTCCAGCGACAGCTTTCGTACTGATAATCCATACAGTCCCTCCTGTATGTCGACACGCCGCCGCCTCATCGCCCACCTCGACATGGACGCTTTCTATGCGTCAGTCGAGCTGCTGCGTTACCCGGATCTGCGCGGCAAACCGGTCGTCGTGGCCGGTGGGCGGCGGCATCAGCCCGAGCTGCTGTCCGACGGCACGCGCCGCTATTCGCTGCTGAAGGACTACACCGGCCGCGGCGTGATCACCACCTCGACCTACGAAGCCCGGGCGATGGGCGTCTTCTCGGCGATGGGCACGATGAAAGCCGCGGCGCTGGCACCGAACGCCGTGCTGTTGCCGGTCGACTTCGAGCAGTACCGCTTCTACTCGCGCAAGTTCAAGGCCGCAGTGGCCGAGCTGGCGCCGGTGATCGAAGACCGTGGCATCGACGAGATCTACATCGACCTGACCGACGTGCCCGGCGCGCAAGATGCCGTCGGCCACGACCCGTTGGGCGGTGTGCGCGCGTTGGCGCTGGAGATCAAGAACAACGTCAAGCGAGCCACCGGTGGCCTGACCTGCTCGATCGGCGTCACGCCCAACAAACTGATGTCGAAGATCGCATCAGAGCTGGACAAGCCCGATGGCCTGACCGTGCTGACGATGGACGACCTGCCGACGCGCATCTGGCCGCTGATGGCCCGCAAGATCAACGGCATCGGCCCCAAGGCCGCCGCCAGGCTGGCCGAGCTCGACATCCAGACCGTCGGTGACATCGCCCAGCGCGAACGCGGCTGGCTGATCGAGCGTTTCGGCCGCAGCTACGGCGCCTGGCTCAACGACGCCGCCTGGGGCCGTGATGACCGACCGCTGGTCACCCACGGCGAGCCGGTCTCGATGAGCCACGAAACCACCTTCGACCGCGACCTGCATGCGAAGCGCGACAAGGCCGAGCTCGGCGAGATCTTCACCCAGCTGTGCAGCCAACTGGCCAGGGACCTGACCCGCAAGGGCTACCTGGCGCAGACCATCGGCATCAAGCTGCGTTTCGACGACTTCAAAATCGTCACCCGCGACCTGACACTGCCCGCGCCGACCGCCGACGCCACCGCCATCCGCCGCGCCGCCGGCGAATGCCTGAAGCGGGTCGACCTCGGCCGGCGCCTGCGCCTTCTGGGCGTGCGCGGCGGCAAGCTGATGACGCCGGGCGAATGGGAGGCGCGGCAGGCGCGCGCCGCGGCAGCCCCGGCCCGCCGGGCCAAGCCGGCCACGCCTGACACCGTGGCGCAAGAGCCACCCGCCAGCTACAACCTGCCCTTGTTCGAGCCCCCGGCAGACGAAGCCGCGTGAACAATGGCACACCGGCCGCCGCGTGGCGCTCGAAAGGGCCCACACCGGGGATTCGGCATGCATCCAATCGAGCGCAGTTGACGTAGGTCCGCGGTGAGCCTCCCACTCGCCATCGGTTTCATCCCTTTTTGAAATCCCGATCACGCATGACCCGACACCGCCTGCTGTCTACCCTCACCGCCTCGCTGGCCCTCATGGCCGGCACCACCCACGCCGAAGAACCCTCCCCGCCCTCACCTCCGATCACCCACGGCAACGGCAAGCTGCTGTTGACCGGTGGCGTCAGCACGATCGACGGCGCCGCCGGCGGCGGCCTGACCCCGTGGGCCGTCACCGCCAGCTACGC
>NZ_DASUNH010000071.1:0-38592 GCF_036277275.1 Ideonella sp.
CGGGCGACGCAGCCTCGCGCCGCTGTGGTGGGGCGCGGCCTTGCTGGCGGTGGCCGGTGCCGCCTTCGTGCTGGGGCGGCTGTCGCTGCCCTGGACCACCTCGCCCGAGCCTCCCGGCAGCAGCGCCCAGTCGATCGACAAGGTGCTGGTGGCCGTCGGCGCGCCGCCGGCATTGGCCGAGGTGTCCGCGTCCAGTGCTTCGGCGGCGTTGATGGGCACCGCCGACGAGGCGGCGGGCGGCGCGGCGGATTCCCTGACCCAGCTGGCCAAGGCCGAGCGTGCGCAGGGTCGCGGGCTCACGCTGGAGCAGGCCGTGGCGCAGATGCAGGGTGCCAAGGCCGGTGCCGGGTTGCTGCTGCCCGGCGATCAGTTGCCGGTCAAGCTGGCGCAGGCGGCGGCTTCGCCGACCTCGGCCGGCTCGTCAGCCAGCGCGGCGGCCAACGGTGGTGCCGCGCAGCTGCCGGCTGCGCTGCGCGCGACGCTGACGGCCGACATGGCGGTTCAGCTGGCCGAGTTCGGTCAGTCCGGCCGGGCGCGCGAGGTGCTGGGCCGTCTGCGCTCGGACGCCTTGCTCAGCAACGACCCCGCTGTCAACGCCAGCACCCAGCGGGCCGAGGTGCTGTTGCTGGCCTGGAGCCTGCGCGAGGCCAACGGCCCCGCCATCGACCGCAGCATCGCGTCGCTGCGCAATCTGGTGCACGGCTTTGACTCGCCGGTGGCGCGGGCGAGCTTGATGGGCAGCGTGGCGACGGTGCTGGCCAAGCATGACAACGTGCCTGACGCGCTGGCGCTGGCCTGCCTGGCCGACGCCGGTGAAGCGCTGAAGAGCGTCGTCGACGATGCACAGCGTCAGACCGCCATCGACGATTGGCTGGTCGATACCGGCGATCTTCTGTTGTCACAGCTGGCCCGCCATGGCCGCCTGGGGCGCTGGCAGCAGGCGCAGTCGCTGGTGGGTCAGTTGGACACGCTGGCCGGCCAGGCCCGCAGCGGCCACGCCGTGCTGCAACTGCAGGCGTTGCGGGCACGCGCACAGGACCTGATGGGCCAGCCTGCGCGGGCCGAGAAGCTGCTGGGCGACGCATTGAAGACCTGGGCCCAGCATGGCTCGCCGGTGCGACAGGCGGAGGAGTTGCGTGCGCTGGCCTCGCGGGCCGGTGACATTGCCCAGCCCGAGTTGTTCCAGGCCACGGCCCAGCTGGCCACCGCGGCCGACGCGCTGCACGGCCCCGACCGGGCGCGTGCGCTGACCAACCTGGCGCTGATGCAGGCCGAGGCCGGCGAGTTCGAGCGCTTCGAAGCCCTGAAAGCGATGCTGCGCCAATCGCCCGAGGCCGCGCGTCCGGAACAGGCGGGGCTGACCGCGCAACTGCTGGTCGGCGGCGAGTTGGCAGCGGCAAGGGCCGAGCAGCGCACCGGTGCCTTCGGCCTCGCGGAGGCGAGGATCCGCAAGGTCGCGGCGTATTTGCTTTGAGCCCCCAAGCCCCCGCCGGGGGCTGCCTTGCAGGCCGCGCCGGGCCAGAGGCCAGGCCCCTCGCCAGGCATGAACTGTCCACGGGACTGTTCAAGTCCGGGCTCGGCCCCCCAGGGGCCCCGAGGGGGCTCGCGCAGCGGACCGGCAAAGCCGGATCCGTGCACGCCCACTTGAAGCTGGGCAGCGCTGGGCGCGCCCAGGAGGGCGGATCTGCGCAAGGACTTGAAGGCGGCGGCTCCTTGGGGGAGCGCCACGCGGGCAAAATCGAGGCATGACCGCGCACGACATCCCCGCCTACATGGCCCACCTGGGCGCTGCGGCGCGGGCCGCCAGCACGCTGATGGCCCGCGCCGGCACGCGCGAGAAGAACGCCGCGTTGATCGAATTGGCGCAGCGCCTGCGCGACAGCGGCCCGGCGTTGGCCGAGGCGAACGCACGCGACATCGCCGCTGCCCAGGCTGCCGGGTTGGCCGCGCCGATGGTCGACCGTCTGCGCCTGAGCGAGAAGGTGATTGCCACCGTGGCCGAAGGCTGCGAGCAGCTCGCTGCGATGCCCGACCCGATCGGCGAAATCACCGGCGTCAAGCGCCGGCCCTCCGGCATCAGCGTCGGCCAGATGCGGGTGCCGTTGGGCGTGTTCGGCATGATCTACGAGAGCCGGCCGAACGTGACGATCGAGGCGGCGTCGCTGGCAATCAAGAGCGGCAATGCCTGCATCCTGCGCGGCGGTTCCGAGGCCATTCACTCGAATCTGGCCTTGTGGAAGCTGGTGCAGCAGGCGTTGACCGCGGCCGGCCTGCCGCCTGAAGCGGTGCAACTGGTCGAGACCACCGACCGCGCCGCCGTCGGGCGCCTGATCGCGATGCCCGAGTCGGTCGACGTGATCATCCCGCGTGGCGGCAAGGGCCTGATCGAGCGCATCGCGGCCGAGGCCAAGGTGCCGGTGATCAAGCACCTGGATGGCAACTGCCACACCTATGTCGACGCCGAAGTGGACCTCGACCTCGCCGTCACCGTCACCGACAACGCAAAGACGCAGAAGTACAGCCCCTGCAACGCGACCGAATCGCTGCTGGTGCATCAGCGCGTGGCGGCGGCCTTCCTGCCGCGCATCGGTGCGGTGTTTGCGGCCAAGGGCGTCGAGATGCGCTGCTGTCCGACCAGCAAGGCGCTGCTGGCCGGCTTGCCGGGCGCCCGGCTCACCGATGCCACCGAGGCCGACTGGAGCGAGGAGTACCTGGCTCCGGTCATCAGCATCAAGCAGGTCGCTTCTCTCGACGAGGCGATCGCGCACATCAACCGCTACGGCTCGCACCACACCGATGCGATCCTGACGACGAACCATCCGAACGCCATGCGTTTTCTGCGCGAGGTCGATTCGGCCAGCGTGATGGTCAACGCCAGCACCCGGTTTGCCGACGGCTTCGAGTACGGCCTGGGCGCCGAGATCGGCATCTCGACCGACAAGTTCCACGCCCGCGGCCCGGTCGGGCTCGAGGGGTTGACCTCGATGAAGTGGGTGGTGCTGGGACAAGGGGAGGTGCGGCAATGATCCGACTGGCAACCGAAGCCGACGCGACCGCGATCGCGGCGATCTACGCGCCCTGCGTGCAGGGCACCCCGATCACCTTCGAATCCGTGCCGCCGGGGCCGGCCGAGATGGCCGAGCGCATCGTGCAGACCTTGCCGCGCTGGCCCTGGCTGGTCTACGAGGCGGATGACGCCGTGGTGGGCTACGCCTATGCCGGTGCATTCGCTCAACGCGTGTGCTACCGCTGGTCGGTCACGACCACGGTCTACGTGCACGAGGGCCATTGGCGACGCGGTGTGGGCCGCCGGCTGTACGTTGCCCTGTTGAATCTGCTGGCGCAGCAAGGCTTTCGCAGCGCCTATGCCGGCATCACGCTGCCGAACGAGAGCAGCGTCGGATTGCACAAGGCGATGGGCTACGAGCCGGTCGGCGTCTACCGCGACGCGGGTCATAAGCTGGGCCGGTGGCACGACGTGGCCTGGTACCAGCGCGCGTTGCAGCCGAACGCGCCGCGGGTCGAGGAGCATCCGGCCGAGCCGGTCGACGTGAAGGCCGTGCTGGCGGTGCAGGCGCCGCTGTGGGCCGACACCGAGTGGTCCATCGGTGGCGGGGCCTGAAGTGGCGGGCCGCCACGCCTTGGTCCTGTTTTCGGGCGGGCAGGACTCCACCGTCTGCCTGGCCTGGGCGCTGAGCCGCTTCGAGCGCGTCGAGACCGTGGGCTTCGACTATGGCCAGCGCCATCGCATCGAGCTGGACTGTCGCCAGACGGTGCGGCGCGAGCTGCTGATGCAGCTCCCGCAGTGGGCGTCGCGCCTGGGCGACGACCACCTGCTGGACCTGTCGCTGCTCGGCCAGATCGGTGACAGCGCGCTGACCAGCGATCGGGCGATCGAGATGCAGGCCAACGGCCTGCCCAACACCTTCGTGCCAGGGCGCAACCTGCTGTTCCTGAGCTTCGCCGCGGCGTTGGCCTACCGCCGCGGGCTGAACGTGCTGGTGGGCGGCATGTGCGAAACCGACTATTCCGGCTACCCCGACTGCCGCGACAACACGCTCAAGGCGATGCAGGTGGCGCTGTCGTTGGGATTGGCCACGCCGCTGACGATCGAGACACCGCTGATGTTCCTGACCAAGGCCGAGACCTGGACGCTGGGCGATCAACTCGGCGGCAACGCCTTGACCGACCTCGTCGTCGAGCACACCCACACCTGCTACCTCGGCGAGCGCGGCCAGCGTCACGCGTGGGGCTACGGCTGCGGCGAATGCCCGGCTTGTGCCCTGCGGGCCGCCGGTTACAGCGCTTGGCAGACGAGCGTCTGATGGAGGCCGGCTCCGACTGGGCAGGCTGGGGGCCGCTGCTGCTGAAGGTCGGCGCGGCGGCGGTGCTGCTGTTTTGGATCGTCGGCGCCTACAACCGGCTCGTCCGGTTGCGCGGCGCGATCGGCGGGGCCTGGGCCCAGATCGACGAACTGCTGGCCCGGCGCAGCTTTCTGCTCGAAGCCCTGGCCGACGCCGTGCGCGGGCCCCTGGCCGACGAAGGCATGACATTGGCGACGCTGGGCCAGGCCGATCAGCGCCAGCGCAGTGCGGCGCTCTCGGTTCGCGCCCGTCCGTCTCACTCGCCTGCGCTGGTGGCCTGGGTCCTCGCGGAGGCCGAACTCGCCTCACCGATGGCCCGGCTGCAGGCCCTCATCGAGCAGCGGCCCGAGCTGGCCGGCAGCGAGCCGGTGCTGCCGCTGCAACGCCAACTGCTGGAGCTGGCGCCGCGCCTCATCTACGCGCGGCAGCTGTTCAGCGACGCCGCCGAGGCCTACAACGCGGCACTGGAAGAATTCCCGACCCGGGCGGTGGGGAGGTTATTCGGCATGCGGGCGGCATCGCGGTTGTAGGGAAAACACCACGTCGGACCGGCAGGTTGGCCGCCGAACGGGTACTCCGGTCAACAAAATGTCCGCCAATCCGGAGACCAAGGGTTAACCCTTTGTTTTGGGGGGATCAATGTTGCTTAGCGTCCCGCTCCCGCAATCTTTCGTGAACTCTCTCTCATGCCACATCGCACCAAGGCCGCCCGCCCCGCGATCCGGCGCACTGTCTTGGCGCTTGCCTGCGCCAGCCTCGCGTCGGCCGCCTGGAGCCAGGAAGACACCAGCCAACCCGCCGTCCAGAAGATCGAGGTGACGGGCTCGCGCATCAAGCGCATCGATGCCGAAGGCACCTCGCCGGTGACCGTGCTGCGTCGCGAAAGCATCCAGCAGACCGGCGCGACGACGATCAGCGAGGCGCTGGCCACGCTGACCAGCTCGAACGCCGACTTGGACGACCTGGGCGGCAGCAACTCGTTCGCCGCCGGCGCGTCGTCGGCTTCCATGCGCGGCCTGGGCAAGCAGAGCACGCTGGTGCTGCTGAACGGCCGCCGCATTTCGGCCTTTCCGCTGGCGGACTACCAGGAAGTCTTCAGCAACCTCGACACACTGCCGCTGGATGCGGTTGACCGCATTGAAGTGCTCAAGAGCGGCGGCTCTTCGATCTACGGCTCGGACGCTGTGGCGGGCGTGATCAACATCATCACGCGCTCCAGCTACCAGGGCCTGCAGGCTCGCGTCACCGCGCAGCAATCGGCCAACAACGGCGAATTCCAGAGCCAATCGGCCGCCTTGACCGGCGGTTTCGGTGACATGGCCAACGACGGCTACAACGTGCTGGCCAACGTCGAGTTCTATCACCGCGACAGCTTCTTCTGGCAAGACCTGCTCGGCGACGTCAACCCGAAGTACCGCCGCTATTCCCCGAGCCTGGGCGCGCCGTCGACCTATTCCTACCCCGGCAACGTGAACTTCCAGGCCGTGCCGGGCTGCACGAACGTCAACGACGCCGGCCAGTGCCTCTACGACCGCGCCACGCGCTTCGAAGTGATTCCGCCAACCGAGCGCACCAACATGCTGGTCTCGGGCCACATGCGCCTGGGCGAGGACATGACCGGCTTTGCGGAACTGCTGTATTCGCGGATCGAGGCGGCTTACAACAACCCATACGCCTTGTATGGCGGCGGCCCTAACGTCGATGCCGGCCCCACGGTTTGGGGCAACCCGACGACGGGGGACAGCAAGACCTTCTACTACCGCATGCTGCCGGTCGGCCACCCGCTGAACCCGACCGATGAGGAGGCCGAGTTCCAGTATCGCTTCGTGGATGCGCCGTCCGACCGCCGCACGACCACCGATCAGTACCGCTTCCTGGCTGGCGTGCAAGGCGTCTGGTCGACTTTCGACTGGGAAGTTGCCGGCGGCGTGATGGGGGGGCGCACCAAGGACGTGAACCGCGGCACCCTCAGCGATAGCGGCTTCAAGGCGATGATCGGCGACTACAAGAACGGGGTGGACCCGGTCGACGCCGACTTCTTCAACAAGCCCAACGGCTACCGCATTGGCCAGAAGAACTCGAAGGCCGTGCTCGATACCCTGTTCCCGTCCTTCGGCTTCACCGGTGAAACCACGCAGACCTTCCTCGACGGCAAGGTCAGCGGCGACATCGCCAAGTGGGCCGCGGGCAACGTGGGCCTGGCGACGGGCTTCGACCTGCGCCACGAGAAAATGAAAATCACGCCCGATGAGCGCCTGGCCACCGGCGACATCGTGGGCTACGGCGTCAGCTCGTCAGATGCATCACGCACGTTCGGCGCGTTGTTCGCCGAGGTGAGCCTGCCGATCTTCAAGACGTTGGAGGCACAAGTCGCCGGTCGCATCGACCATTTCCCGGGCTTTCCGACCCACTTCTCGCCCAAGCTCGGCATGCGCTTCCAGCCGATCCCCGAGCTGCTGTTTCGCGGCACGTTCGAAGGAGGCTTCCGTGCGCCGAACCTGACCGAGAGCGCCAAATCGACCAAGTTCGCCTTCGCGCCCGGTATCAGCGATCCTCAGCGCTGCGATCAGGCAGGAGCGTTGGCGGACGATTTGGCAGCAGCGGCACTGGCCCTGCCTGCTGACGACCCGCTGCGGGCGGTCTACCTCGCGCGGGCCGATGCGGTCCAACAGAATGAGTGCGGCACCAGCATCCCGGAAATCACGGCCAACAACCCGAAGTTGAAGCCGGAAACGTCGAAGTCGTTCACGCTCGGTCTGGGTTTCCAGCCGATCCGCCACTGGAGCGGCACGGTGGACTACTGGCGCATCTACCGCAAGGACGAAATCGGCCTGAGGTCGATTCAGGAGATGCTGAGCGCGGAGGCCTCGCAGCCCGCCGGCACGATCAACCGGGCCCCCTTGGCAAGCGATGCCGACAGGGCGCTTGACCCGACCTTCCAACTGAATGGCCTCAACGGCGCCAATGAGTTCACCACATATGGAGTGACCGCCGGTGCGATCACCTCCGTTCACGACATGTTCCTGAACCTTCTGAGAACGAAGACTTCGGGCCTCGACCTGTCAGTGAAGGGCGAGATTCCGACACCTGCCGGTCCGCTGTCGCTCGACGTCGATACCACCTACACCATCGACTATCGCAACTGGAGCACCACTCGCGATGGCTGGGGCGACAACTTGGCCGGCCGGTATGGCACGCCGCGATGGGTGGTCAACGTCACTACCGGCATGAAGACGGGCGATTTCGGCCATTCGCTGCGCTATGTGTGGAACAGCAGCACGAGCCTGCAGAGTGATTTCGACGACGAGGAGTGGACCATCGAGGGCTGCGCCGATGCCCGGGTGCCCATTCCCGCCAGCGACTGCAAGGTGCGCGACTACCACCGCTGGGACTACTCGATCGCGTATTCCGGCATCAAAGACTTCGTGATCGGCCTGAACGTGCGCAATCTCTTCAACCAGCGCCCGCCGGCGGACCTGCGTGCCCTCAACTTCAGCACCATCCCGCCCGACGCCGAGGACGTGCAAGGACGCATGCTGAAGCTGTCGCTGCAGTACAAGTTCATGTGAGGGCGCATGCGGCCACCCGCCGGTGGCCGTCCTGATGCCCATCGAAAGGCGCCCGCAGGCGCCTTTTTTCATGACTGCGAGGGCGTGCGCTTCAGCCTTGGCAAACCACCGCCGCCGTCGCGACCAGCTCGTCGAACAGCGCCACCGCCGCCTTGCCGGAAACGGCGTATGGGTCCAGCGTGGCGGTCTCGGAATACTTCAGCATCAACGCCGGGTTCAGCCGCGCCATGTTGACCTGGCCCATGGCCCAGCCGGCGAAGCGCCGCTCGTCGATTTCCTCGTACGACAGCAGCGTCACATCGGTATGGCGGCCGTCGGTGATGATGCGGTTGTAGAGCCGGTTCACCGCCGCGCGGCCGCCTTCGAGCACCTGGATGAACAGCTCGCCCGAGCTGCACAGCACGCCAGTGACCCCCAGTTTCGGATTGGCGGCGCGCGCCTGGCGCAGGATGTGCGCCAGCTCCTCCGGGTCCAGCGGCTTGGCTGCGCGGCTGGCGTACATCAGGCGGACTAACAAGGCCTACTCCTTCTTCGACAGCAGCGACAGGAACTCGCGCCGCAGGTTGGCATCCTTCAGGAACGCGCCGCGCATCACGCTGTTGGTCATCGCCGAGTCGTTGTCCTTGACGCCGCGCCACTGCATGCAGAAGTGGTCGGCCTCCATCACGATGGCCAGGCCGTCGGGCTTGACACGGTCCTGCAGTTCGTCGGCCAGCATGATGACGGCCTCTTCCTGGATTTGAGGCCGGGTCATGATCCAGTCGGCGATGCGGGCGTACTTGGACAGGCCGATCAGGTTCGAGTGCTCGTTGGGCAGCACGCCGATCCAGACCCGGCCGAGGATCGGGCACATATGGTGCGAGCAGGCGCTGCGCACGGTGATCGGCCCGACGATCATCAGCTCGTTCAGGCGCGAGATGTTCGGGAACTCGGTCACCGACGGCATCGGCTGGTAGCGGCCACGGAACACCTCGTCGACGAACATCTTGGCCACGCGGCGGGCGGTGTTCTGGGTGTTGTGGTCGCTCTCGGTGTCGATCACCAGCGCCTTCAGCACCTCGCTCATCTTTTCCTGCACCTCGGCCTTCAGCTCGTCGAGCTCGCCTTCGCGCACGAAGGCCGAGATGTTGTCGTTCGCGTGGTAGCGCCGGTCGGCGCCGATCAGACGGTAGCGGATGCGCTCGGACGCGGGCAACTCGGCCAGGTCGGCTTCGTGCAGGATCAGCGCCGGCGTGCGCGGCTTGTCGGAGGAATGATCTTGGGGCATGCGGTCGCCTTGGCCGGCTGCAGGTCGGAGCGCCATTGTCGGCCAGCAGGCCCAACCCTGGTGCGACGGGTGCTTCCCGCCCGTTTGCCGACCCGCGCTGGGTAGACTCCCCCGGTGAACGCCCCTGCTGCCCCCGCTGCTCCGTCGTCCGGCTCGCCGCCGTTGTCTCGCCTGCTGGAGCTCACCTCCGACGCGGTGCAAGCCGTGCTCACCGGCCGCTCGTTGACCGAGGTGCTGGCCGCCTGCCCGCCACCGGCGCGGCCCGGCACCCAGGCGCTGGCGTTTGCCGTGCTGAGGCGTTGGGGCAGCGCGAATGCGGCACGCGAACTGCTTGCACCGCGCACGCCGCCGCCGGCCGTCGACGCACTGCTGACCAGCGCGCTGGCCCTGCTGTGGCCGAGTGATGCACCGCCGTACCCCGACCACACGCTGGTCGACCAGGCCGTGAACGCTGCCAGACGCAAGGTGCCGGCCGCCGCCGGCTTCATCAATGCGGTGCTGCGGCGCTTCATCCGCGAACGCCAGGCCATCGTCGCCCAGGCCGGGCACAGCGTGCTCGGTGCCTGGAACCACCCCGCCTGGTGGGTCGAGCGCTTGCGGCACGACTGGCCCGCGCAATGGCAGGCGCTGCTGGGGCAAGCCCAGCAACACCCGCCGATGGTGCTGCGCGTGAACACCCGCCGAGTCAGCCGGGCCGACTACCAACAGCGACTGGCCGCGGCCGGGCTGGCCGCCCGCCCGGCGCTGGGGCCGGGGCACGAACAAGCGCTGGTGCTGAGCCAGCCCTGCCCGGTCGAGCGGCTGCCCGGTTTCGCCCAGGGCGAGGTGTCGGTGCAGGACCTGGCGGCGCAGCGCGCCGCACCGTTGCTGCTGGGCGCTGGCCTGCCCGCGGGCGCCCGGGTGCTGGACGCTTGTGCCGCACCCGGCGGCAAGACCGCGCACCTGCTGGAGCTGGCGCCGGAGATCGACCTGTTGGCGCTGGATGCCGACCCGGCGCGGCTGATCCGCGTCGACGACACGCTGCGCCGCTTGGGTCTGGCCGGCCCGCAGGTGCGGACCCGCGCGGCCGACGCACGCCAGGTCGCCCAGTGGTGGGACGGCCAGCCTTTCGATGCGATCTTGCTCGACGCGCCGTGCACCGCCTCCGGCATCGTGAGGCGCCACCCCGACATCCGTTGGCTGCGCCGGCCGGACGACGTCCGCGCGTTGGCGCAGACCCAGGCCGAGCTCTTGCAGGCGTTGTGGCCGTTGCTGAAGCCCGGTGGGCGTCTGCTCTACGCCACGTGTTCGATCTTTCGTGCCGAGGGGGCCGAGCAGATCGACGCATTTTTGCAACGCCAGGGCCCCGAAGCAGCCCGACTCGACCCGGACTCTCCGGGCCACTTGGTGCCGCTGGCTGACAATGGCTCGACAGACCCGGAAGCGGCGCTTGCCGACGGGTTTTTCTACGCCCTGTTGCACAAGCCCTAGAACAAACAGTCCGTCGTTGTGTGTGCCCCCACCCCCCCTGTCGCCACGCGCCAGGCCCCCCGTGGGGGTCCACGAACTTCGGGAGCGGCCGTTCGAGCTTTCGTGACCCACGCCGCCCGGACCACCGCCGCCACCTGCCATCGTGTCGCCCGGGCAGTGATCGGGGCACTGCTGTTGCTGCTGTGGCTGGGCGTGGCCGCCCCGGCGCGGGCTGAGGGCAGCATCGACCTGACGACCTTCGACGTCAGCCGGGCCGACGGCGCGTTGCTGCTCGACTTCGTCGCCAAGCCGGTGCTGAGCAAGGCCGTGGAAGACGCGATGCAGCGCGGCGTGCCGGTGTACTTCGTCGCCCAGGCGGCGCTGTACCGCTCACGCTGGTACTGGCGCGACGAGCGGATTGCACGCGTCACGCGAACCTGGCGCCTGTCCTACCAGCCGCTCACATCGAACTGGCGCCTGGGCTTCGGCACCTTGAGTCAGAGCTACCCCAGTGCCGAAGAGGCACTGGACATGGCTGCGCGTGCCTCGCGCTGGAAGCTGGCCGACACCGACCAGCTGGAGCTGGGCGAGCGCTACTACGTCGAATTCAGCTATCGGCTGGACAACAACCAGCTGCCGCGCCCGATGCAGTTGGACCTCGCCGCGCAATCCGACTGGCAGCTGTCGGTCGAGCGCAAGGTCAAGCTGGAACCATGAGCCCCCACGCCCCCCAAGGGGCTCGCGCAGCGGGCCGGCAAAGCCGGATCCGAGCACGCCACGTGGGGGGCGACGGCGGCGTGCTAGGCGCCGCTGGCTCCCTGCCATGAAGGTGTCGACCCGCTGGGGCTGGGGCGTCGCCCTGCTGGTGGCCGCCGGGCTGGGCCTGGTGCTGGCCTTCGTGCTGTCGCTGCTGGCGCAGGGGCCGACCCGTTACGAGCGCCATTTCGTCTGGCTGTTCTGGGTCAACGCGGCGGTGGCCACGCTGCTGCTGCTGTTCCTGTTGGGGGCCGGCGTGCGGTTGGCATTGCGGTTCCGCCAAGGCAGGTTCGGCAGCCGGTTGTTGCTGAAGCTGGCCGGCATCTTCGCGCTGGTCGGCGTGTTGCCGGGTGCATTGATCTACACGGTCAGCTACCAGTTCGTTTCGCGCAGTATCGAGGCCTGGTTCGACACCCGCGTCGAGCGTGCGCTCGATGCGGGCCTGGCGCTGGGCAAGGACACGCTCGCAGCCCTCGCGGCCGACCTCGAAGCCAAGACCCGTACCGCAGCTGAGCGGCTGTCCGACCGCGCCAGCGCCAACACGCTGGTGCTCGAGCGCCTGCGCGAGCAACTGGGCGCCGAGGAAGTGACGCTGCTGGGCAGCGATGGCAAGGTCAAGATCACCGCGGGCGCCAGCCCGGCGCTGGGCACCGAGCGCCCGGCGCTGGCCTTGCTGCGCCTGGCACGGTTGCAGCGCTCGGTCAGCCAGATCGAGGGGCTCGAAGACGAGGGCAGCACCGCGCCGGGTTCGGGCGCGCGGGTGCGTGCGTTGGCCCCCGTGCCTTCGACCAGCCTGTCGCTGGCGGATGAAGAGCACACGCTGATGGTGGTGCAACCCTTGCCCCGCGCCTTGACTGGCAACGCGCTGGTCGTGCAGGCCGCCTACCGCGAGTACCAGCAGCGCATCCTCGCGCGCGAGGGGTTGCGGCGCATGTACATCGGCACCCTGACCTTGTCGCTGGTGTTGTCGGTCTTCGGCGCCGTGCTGCTGGCGGTGGTGTTGGGCAACCAGCTCGCACGGCCGCTGCTGATGCTGGCCGAGGGCGTCAAGCAGGTGGCCGCTGGTGACCTGGGCGCCAAGCCGGTGTTTGCCTCGCGCGACGAGATCGGCGGCCTGACCCGCAGTTTCGCCGACATGACCGAGCAGCTCGGCAGCGCGCGTGCCCAGGCCGAGGCCAGCCTGCGCCAGCTCGACAGTGCGCGCACGCGGTTGCAGACCATCCTCGACAACCTGACCGCCGGCGTGATCGTGTTCGACCGCGAGCGCCACATCGACACCGTCAACCCCGGTGCGACGCGCATCCTGCGCGCGCCCTTGTCGGCCTATGTGGGGCGAACGCTGAACGAGGTGCCGGGGTTCTCCGAGTTCGCCGAGGGCGTCTGGCAACGATTCGAGCAGCACCAGGCGAGCCCCGAAGACGGCGAGCGCGATCACTGGCAAGACGCGTTCGAGCTGCGCCTCGGAGGCGAGCGCAACGACCACAGCATCACGCTGCTGGTGCGCGGCGCGCCGCTGCCCGGCCGCGCGAGGCTGATGGTCTTCGACGACATCACCGAGGTCGTCTCGGCTCAGCGCACGGCGGCCTGGGGCGAGGTGGCACGTCGGCTCGCGCACGAGATCAAGAACCCGCTGACGCCGATCCAGCTGTCGGCCGAGCGACTGCAACACAAGCTCGAGGCCAAGCTGACCGAGCCGAACGACCAGGCGATGCTGAACCGCGCGGTGACGACCATCGTTTCGCAAGTGCAAGCAATGAAGCAACTCGTCAACGAGTTCCGCGACTACGCCCGCCTGCCCGCTGCGCAACTGCAGCCGGTGGATTTGAATGCGCTGGTGGCCGAAGTGCTGGTGCTGTACGGCGACGCGCAGGACAAGGGCGTGTTGGTGGTTCAGCTCGACAGCGGGTTGCCGCTGCTGCGCGGCGACCCGACCCAGTTGCGCCAGGTCATCCACAACCTGGTGCAGAACGCGCTCGACGCCTGCAGCGGTCGGCCCGATGCCCGCGTGCTGCTCAGCACCGAGCTGGAGCGTCATCCTGACGGCCGGGCCCGCGTTTTGCGCCTGAAAGTGACCGACAATGGGCCCGGGTTCGCCGAGAAAGTGCAGAAACGCGCCTTCGAACCCTATGTGACCACCAAGAGCAAAGGCACCGGCCTCGGGCTCGCCGTGGTCAAGAAAATCGCCGACGAACATGGCGCCAGCGTGCGCATCGTCAACCTGCCCCCGCGAGACGTGGGGGGTGACGGTGGCCCGGCCGGGGCGCAGGTTTCGTTATCATTTTCAAGCTTCAGCGAACAGGGACAACGCGCGGACCCCACCACGCCCGTTTGAGCCGGCCAGTTTTTGCCGGCGCGGCGCCGGGGTCCGCGGACATGCATGGCAACGATTCTTGTAGTGGATGACGAGATGGGCATACGCGCCCTCTTGTCGGAAATCCTCACCGACGAAGGGCACACCATCGAGCTCGCGGAGAACGCCGCGCAGGCGAGGGCGATGCGTGAGCGTCTGCGGCCCGACCTGGTCCTGCTCGACATCTGGATGCCTGACGTCGACGGCATCACGCTGCTGAAGGAGTGGGGATCGAGCGGGCTGCTGACGATGCCCGTCATCATGATGAGCGGCCACGGCACGATCGACACCGCGGTCGAGGCGACCAAGTACGGCGCCATCGCCTTCCTCGAAAAACCCATCACGCTGCAGAAGCTGCTGCGCGCGGTCGAGCAGTCGCTGGCCCGCACGCCGGCCAACAAGGCGCCGGCCGCCGCGCCCGTCACGCTGATGGCCAGCCCGCAACCGTTGCTGGGTGGTGGTGTCGAGATGATGACAGTCGAATCGGCAATGACCGGCGGCATGGGCCTGCCGGTGCTGCCTGTCGACCTGGGGCCGCAGGCCGAGCAAAGCTTCGACCTCGACCGTCCGCTGCGCGAAGCCCGCGATGCGTTCGAGAAGAGCTATTTCGAGTTCCACCTTGCGCGCGAGAACGGCTCGATGACCCGCGTGGCCGAAAAGACCGGCCTGGAGCGTACGCACCTGTACCGCAAGCTCAAGCAACTCGGGGTTGACCTGTCGCGCAACCGGCGCGGCGGGGCGGCGTGATATACTTTTTGGCTTACTTGGCCTGGTAGCTCAGTTGGTAGAGCAGCGGATTGAAAATCCGCGTGTCGGTGGTTCGATTCCGCCCCAGGCCACCAAGATTTCTAAGTACTGACAAGCACTTAAGCAAAAGCCCCGTGTAGTTCGCTACCCGGGGCTTTTCTACAACTGAGCTACTCTTCTACAAAGCGGCAAAATCGGCCACCCGTAGGAGCATTCGAGTGAGCACTAGCGAGCAGATCGCGGCAGAGTCGGCAGTGCCGGAGCGTTCGCGAATTCTTCAGCTGAGTGCGCATCCCCTGTTTCGCTGCGGCGGCGATTCGGCTTTCACGTGCAAGGCGTGCGCCAACGTCCTTGTTGATGGTTACCGGCCGCGGCAGTTGGTCGCTCTGGACCTGCAGTGCGGTCGGTGCGGCGAGGTCAATCGGACTGACGAGTGGCCTCCCGGCGAGCCGCTGCCGCTGATCGTTGTATCAATGGGGCGATCACGAATTCGTCGCATTGACCGCACAGTTGAAATCGACAGCGATCGCGTTCTCATCACCTGCGACGAGGAAATCGACAGGGTCGAGCGGGCCACGGGTATTCGGCCGGTGCAGCCAGACGATATGGAGCTGTCCGAGGATGCATTGGCGTCCATGGAGGCGCAGATTGGCCTATGGTGCCCCGGTCTTGACGTCGCTCTCAGACGCACCAAAGTAGCCTTTAGCCGCGGAAACACACGCTTCATTGAATTTCCGCCAGCTTGGGCCCTGGTCCAACTTGGCAATGCAATTGCGACCGGCCAAGTGGATCTCACTGGCGCTGACGGCGTGGCACTGACCTATTTGCGCGTGACGCTTCACCTTCTGGGCCGCTGGGCCCATCACGAGCAATTCCCCGCGATTGGCGCGGCGTTCTTGTACGAGTTCCACCACTCAACCACTCAGCTCGTGGCGGCTAGCTATTTGGCAGATGTTGGCAATGTGATCGGACTCTCTCGGCCGGCGAAGGACGGCGGAAGAACGCCAGACATGTTTGTCAATCTCGACGCTCAGACAAGAGTCGGGTTGGAGGTAAAGGCTCCTGCGGAACTGCAGTGGCCAAAGGAACTTCCAACAGGGGATCGCTTGCAGCGTGTCATCAAAGGGAAGCTCAAGGAATCGAAGGGGCAGATTGGAGGGCCTGCGGGTGGTCTGGTGATCATCGGAGCTTCGATAGCCAACGCCGAGTTTCATGACCTGAGCCTGGGTGTTCTCAACGCGATGGCCGACGACGGATCAATTCCCTCTCGGATTTCGGCGGTTGCGGTCGTGAACCTGGCGCCTCACCCCACAGCTTCGGGAGACGGCAAGACCGCACGAATCACAGGCGCCGACGTTTTCGCTGTGGCAAACCCTCGATACAGCGGTTCAGGCAGAGTGAGCACGGCTCCAGGCGGTTTTGTTCGCAAGGCAGTCATCGGAGTGGCCTGACTCGTGCACCGATTCGCTCGCGAACGTAGTGCTCAGTCATGTCTCGCTTCTTGTGCCCTAGAAGCTGCTGGGAATGCGCAAGGTCGCCGGTGTCGCTGGCCGTCTTGGCGCGAATGTCTCTGAACTGAAAATCCGCGCCGGCCTTTGACCTGGCCTTGTCGAAGCGCGAGCGAAGGCCAAACATGCCCAGCGGCCGGCCGTTGTCATCCTGAACGAGGAAGACGCTCAAGCGCTCGCGCGGTCGAGTGTTGATGCGCTCGATGAGCTTCGCCAACTCGCCCGTCAGTTCGATCGCACGCTTGGCCCCGGTCTTGTTCTGCACGATCCACAAGGCGCTGTCGCGTAGGTCCTCACGCTTGATTTTGAGAACGTCGGCAGGACGCTGACCTGTCAGCAACGCCAAGTCCATCGCATCGCGCAAGGTCTGGTCCGCCTTCTCCCACACCGCCTGAAACTCGGCGTCACTCACGTAGCGATCGCGGCCCGCCTCCTTGAAGCCCTTGACCCCTTGGCAGGGGTTCGGCGCGTCCGTGTAGCCCCATTCCCGGGCCTTGTTGATGATGTGGCTCAGCAGAGCCTTCTCGCGGTTTGCGCGGGCCTTAGCAGTCTGCCCACGCTTGTCGAGGTAGCCGCGAACGTGGTGCGGTTTGATCGCCTCGACAAGCATGCGGCCAAAGACGGCCCGCAAGCGCTCCAGCTCCTTGAGGTTGTCCTCTTGAGTGCGCCGTGCCTTCGTCGGGATCACCTCGCGCTCGTAGCGCTGCGCCACGACGTCAAAGGTCTTCACGCCCGCATCGGGCTCGGCGCCTTCCAGTCGCGCCCACGCCAGCAGGGCGGTCGCGCGGTCCGGCCCGAGCGCGGTCCACTTGCGCGGTGTGACCGTGGTGACGTGGTAGTAGCGCCCGTTCTTCAGTTGCAGGCCACGGGGAAGGCCCTTGTTGGTGGTGCGCGTGCGGCCCATGGTCAGACTCGGTCGAGTGCGGAGAAGTCGGGTTCTTCGAGGGCGGCCGCGTGGCGTGCCTGCTCGGTTTCACTGGGGCCACTGCGGCGCAACCCCATGCGCTGCTGGTAGTACTCGCGTGCCACCCGCGGTTGCAGATTGCGTGACAAGGCATAGGCCCAGCGATACTGGTCCAACCAGCGCAGATGGCCCTTGGTTTGCTTGAACCCGGTCAGCTCCGTCAGTTCGTCGGGGCTCAGGAACATCGAGCTCATGCGCGGCGGCCCTTTGTCTGCTTGATGCGGCGAATGCGCAGTGCGAATCGCTTGCCTCCCGGCTCGCGGTCCCAAATGCGACGCATGCGGGCGAGGTGGGTTCGCAATCGAGCAATGTTGTGATCGGGTGAAAAGGCACGGATGAGGCGGAATCCGGTGGATGTGCGCCAAGGCTTGGCCCGAACTTTTCGGGTCGGTTCTTCGCTCTTACGTATACGGGAGCACTGCACGCGGTTGCGCTGGTTTTCTTGCATGGTTTTCTCGGGTTGGTCCGGGGAAACGGGGTCGGGCTGCTTGGTGGAACTGGTGGGCAAGGGGGCGAGGCGAGGCAAGACCCGCACAGGCCCGGCCGGGCGTTGCTGCGCCACGCGGCTCGGTTCGTTGGCGGCGCCGAAGTCGCCAATGCGGGTCAGGTGGTCCACCTGGCGCTGCAGGTCTTCGATGCGCTGCTGCAGGGCGCTGACCATGCCGGCGTACATGACGGCGTCGTTGGTGGCTTCGCTGTGGGCCAACGAGTGCCCCCAGCGGGTGAGCCAGAAGATCGACAGCAGGACGGATCGCGGGGCGTCGTCCTGTTGCATCCAGCGAAACACGGTCCGCTCATGCACGCCGAGGGAGCGGGCCAGATTGGCCGGCTTGGGGTTGCCTATGTCGTTCAACATGGCGGAGAGCGGCGGCAGGTGCCGGGGTAGTCGATTGAGCATGGCTTGCGTTTGTCGAAGTTCTTGCGCGTGTTGGGCAAATCGCTAAGCTGCGGGCCTGGCTGATTCCCAATCGCCTCGTCCTGCACCGGGTAGCGGTGCCCGGTGCAGGACACTTCCTCTCACCGCTGTCTCGCCTTCCTCCCCCTTCTTTTCAGTCTTCGCCCGCGGTGCATCGCTGGGGAAAAGTCCTTTCGCATCAATGGGTGCGGAGTTATTGAATCGAGTCCAAGGGGAGAAGTCGCTGCCTGTGGCGGCGCGCTCCGAAGGCGCCTGCGCCTGGCCCTTGGCCCGCGGCTCGATGCGCCAGGTGTCGCAGCGGGTGACCAGCGAAAGCGGCTGCGTGAGATCGCCGCCTTCGACCGTGAGGCCGCTGATGGCCTTGGTGGTCTCACCCCTGTAGCGGGTGCTCTCGCGTTCGGCGTAGTCGACGCCGAGGCGCAGCTCGTGCGCTTCCACGGTGGCCAGCCAGGCGGCGTAGTCGTTGGCCTTGCAGGCTTGATGCAGCTCGGGTAGCGCCAAGCCTGGCAAGCCCGCGGCGCTGACGCGATACAGCTCGCGCGTCGGCGTGATGGGCGGCACGCCGAAGAACTGGAACTGCCGAATGCCCCAGGTGCGAGCCCAGGCAATTTGGCGGCGCGCGGCTGCGCGGCCGTCGTTGTCGCTTTCGCTGTCGAAGTCAACGCCTTCGCCGTCGATGCTCTTGGATACGTACTTCGCCACGTAGCCCACGGCGCTTCCCTTGGCCGGATCTATGCGCTTGACGGTGAAGCGGCGCTCTTGCGCGCCCAGTTCGTTCGGGCTATCGGCCAAGGCATAGGCCCGCAAGTTGTCGGCGTAGGCGTCGGCCTGATCGGCCGGCGTGAACACCAGCAGATGCCAGTGGGGGCACGCATCGTGATGGGGCTCGACCACGCGAAGGCCATAGGCGGTCAGGCCCAGGTGAGCGGCACGGCGCGTCGCGGTCGACCAGACCCTGCTGAGGTACGCATGCGCCCGGCCGGGGTATGTGCCGTCATAGGCCGCATTGGGTGCACCGCTCATGCTGTGACGCGGATGCATGCGGCTGGGGCAGGTGATGGTGAGGAACAGGCCGACATGGCTCTTGGCCAAGGCGCTGGTTTCGATGCCCTTGATGCGAGCCATCAGGGCCGCGCGGCGGTTGGCTGGGTTCGCCAAACTCGCCTCGATCAAGTCGGACATTGGCACCGCCTCGCCGGTGGTCTGGTTGATGGCTTCGAGTCCGTCCATTTGTGCGGCCAGGCGCGCGGCGTTCAGCTCATGGCGACGCAGTGCCTTCGCAGACACGTACGGCGACGCGTGTCGATGTACCGCACCGGTTTGGATGGCGTGCAGCTCGACGGCACGGAAGCGCTTGCGCAAAGCGCGGCGCCACCAAGCGGGGTCGCTCATGCGGTTGATGCACTCGGCGGCGCTGTCCTTCTGCGGCATGTAGACGCTGTGTCGCTTGGCGGTCCGGCGCAGCGTGCGCATGACCTGGCCCGGCGGTGTTCCGGCATGCGACCAAAGATCGGCGAGGCGTTGCACGCGGGCGGCGCAACGCTCAGCGCAGTTGCCGAGGTCTTCGCTGGATAGGTCGAAGCGGGCGGCGAGGCGAGGAAGGTGCGCGGGGATCGTCGGAGGGGTCCGCATGCGGCCTCCTCAGTGGTTGCGAGTGAACGCGCGGAGCTGGACCCGAACGCCGGTCGTGGTGATGAGGTCTTGCCCGACGGCGTGAGCTTGGTCTTCCGCAAGACGCATGGCGCCCTCTGCGTTCTGGCTGACGGTGAAGCTGGCATTGAGCAGGTTCACCGAGCGCACGTAGGCGCCGTAGTCGGGAAGCCAAAGCACGCAGGGCATCGGCGGTAGCTTGTGGGTCTGCTTGCCGTCGTCGTGCCGAGTGGCGTGGATGTGGGAGAAGAGAGGCGCTGCCCATGCGGCGGCGCTGCGGTGTGCAGTGGTCAAGGTTGATTCCCAAGAAATGGGAAGAGCGGCGAATGCGGTGCGCCAGCCCCTCCCGGTTGGCGCGGATCAGTTCAGGCCGAGGGCCTCGGCGAGGCTGGCTGCAGGTTTGCGGGTCTTGCGGCGCTCTTTGGCGGCCAGGTCTCCGGCGGCCATGAGGTGCGCATCCGCCTGGAGAGAGTGAAGCAAGTCGCTCGTGGTGGTCGGCTCCTTGCCCTTCCGCAGCGTTTCGTCGGCCGGCTTCCCGCCCAACTCACGACCAAACAGCTTGGCGAAGAGCATGCCGTTCTCCGCCAGTAGGCGGATCGCCTCGGCGTGCTTGGACTTCGTTCCTTCAGAGAGCCCGAAGAAGCCGAACTCCACCGGACTGCGCAGCAGCTCGGTGACTTTTTCTTCGTTTTCCTCGATCAGATCGAGGGTGCGGCCCATCGCGCCCTCGTCCTGCGTGGCGATGCGCATGTGATGGACCCGGGCGGCGCCTGCGCGCTCGCGATAGCCCGTCGCGTTGTCTTCCGAAGCGACATCACCGACGACGCCACCAGGGAAGACGCGTCCAGTTCTCTTAGCGCTTGCGCCTGGCGAAGGGGTGTCATCGAAGGCGAAGCCCCTGGACTCGTAGAACGCGCGTAGCGCGTCCAAGAACTCGGTGTCGGGGATGTAGTTGCCGGCTTCGAAGCGCTTGATCTTGTGAAGCGGCAGAGTGCTCTCTTCGCCCGCCTTCGACTGAGGCCAGCCGAAGTAGTTGCGTGCGGATCGAGCCTGCTCGGGGGTCAGAGGAAGGTTGGCGGTACTGAACACGGAGAGCTCCTGCATTGCAAACAGTGCGGGTGCACTGTTTGCAGCAATTCTGCCCATGTTGAGCAAACAGTGCAACTGCACTGAATGCCGACAATTCTGAACAACAAAAAGCCCGGGGCCCGGGCTGTACATCTCGGCTAGCCGTCGCGCTTCTTCTTTCGCGGCTCCGGCGGGGGTGGTGCAATCGCAGAGGGGTCAAGCAGCTTTCGCAAGGTGTCATCTCCTCCAGCCACCCGCAGGAGGTCTTCTTCCGCTGCTGGGCCTCGAGTCTCAAGGTTGGCAACGACGGCGTCGACCACGGAAAGCTGCTTTGCTAACTGCTCGCGCCCTCCTGCTCGTCCCTCGACCAGAAGGCTCAAGAGCGAGAGCACAGCGCGCTGCTCCTCGTTCGTGAGCAGCTGGAAGACGATCGCGAACCTGGCCGCTCGGATTGCGGAGTTTTGGTCGCCCAGGAGTTCGTCAACGCTGGTTCGCTTCCGGAACTCGTCATGTCCGAACAGCAAGCGGTTCGGGGAGCAGTCAAGGGCCTCTGAAAGAAGCCGAAGCTCACGCGCGCCAGGTTTGTACCTGCCGGCTTCATATCCCTGAAGCACCGTGCGCGAGATCCCCGTGGTCCGATGAAGCTCCGACACCGACAGGCCTTTTTCGCGTCGAGCGCTTGCGAGCTCGCTGCCAATTTGCTGTGCCAGCGGGTCGCTTTCTTGATCGGTTGGGGCCTTGGTCACGTGTGGTGTCTCACTCGGGCGCCGAGGATACACCGCGGGGTGAGCTGGCATCGAGCTGTGTCGACTGCTCGACTCAGCGGGCTGCAATTCGGCTTCTACAAACCGTCGTCAAATGGGGGGCTTCTTCCCGTAAGCTGCTTTTCGCGAAACCCGATCGTCTTGGAAGCTCGCACCTCACCTAAACCTTTGATTCAACGGCACCATGGGCAAGATTGAAAATCCGCGTGTCGGTGGTTCGATTCCGCCCCAGGCCACCAAACACACGAACGGCTCCCCGTGGCTTCCACCGGGAGCCGTTTTCTTTGGTGCTGGCAAATGACGATGTCGAGCGTGTCCCTGGAGTCTGGTTGTGCCATCGGCGTCGACCTCGGCGGCACCAAGATCGAGGCCATCGTGTTGGGGCCGGACGGCGCCGAGCGCTGGCGCCGCCGGGTGCCCACGCCGGCCGGCGACTACGAAGCCACCGTCGCGGCGGTGGCGGCCTTGGTGGGCCAGGCGCGACACGAGCTGGGCCTTCGCTCGGCCAGCATCGGCGCCGGCACGCCCGGCAGCCTGACAGCCGAGGGTCTGATCAAGAACGCCAACTCGACCTGTCTGAATGGCCGACCGTTGCAGCGTGACCTGGAAGCCGCGCTCGGCCAACCGGTGGCGCTGGCCAACGACGCGAATTGCCTGGCCTTGTCCGAAGCCACCGACGGCGCGGGCGCCGGTGCGGCGGTGGTCTTCGCGGTGATCCTGGGCACCGGCGTCGGCGGCGGCATCGCCGTCCATGGCCGTGTGCTTGGCGGCCCCAATGGCCTGGCCGGCGAGTGGGGCCACAACCCCATGCCCTGGGCCACGGCAGCCGACCCCCGTTGGCCGTGCTACTGCGGCCAGTCGACCTGCATCGAGATGCTGCTCAGCGGCCCGGGCCTCGCGCGCGATCATCACCCTGCACCGGGTGGCCCGAACGCAAGCGAGATCGCCGTGCTCGCCGCGGCCGGCGATGCAGCAGCCCAGGCCACGTTGGCGCGCCATGCCGAGCGCCTGGCCCGCGCGCTGTCGCATGTGATCAACCTGCTCGACCCGGACGTCATCGTGCTCGGCGGCGGGTTGTCGCGCCTGGATCACCTCTACGACACCGTGCCGCGGTTGTGGGCGCGGCATGTCTTTGCCGCCGGCGCTGCGGGCCAGCCGCTGCACACGCAGTTGAAGCCGGCATTGCATGGCGACTCGTCCGGCGTGCGTGGCGCCGCGTGGCTGGGTCGTGCGGCGCTGCGCTGACTTGGCGCGTTAGCCGGCGAGCCCGAGTTGGTCGGCCCAGTGGCGCGTCAACGGCGTCATCGGCTTCGCGAGGCGGCGCTCGTTCAACAAGGCGCGTCCCACATGGCGATGACTGGCACGCGCCGCGGCGGCCAGCAGCGTCTGGTCGATCAGGTCGCGCTGCGCGTGGCTGCCGCCGATGCGCTGCGCCTGCCCCCGAGCGGCGTGCAGCGCGGTGACGGCGGCGTCAGCGTCGCCATGCGCAAAGGCCAGCAAACCACGCATCAACGGCAGGCCGACCTCGCGGGCGACTGCGTGGTTGCTTCGGCGCGCGTCCTCGGGCGCCATCACGCGGGTGGCGCAGCGAGCGATCCAGCTTTCGGCGCGCACCAGTTCGTCGGCGCCGATCAGCGCGACCAGGACATGCAAATCGTTGAAGGCGTGGTGGCCGGCGTCCTCGTCGCGCGGCGCCCAGTCGCGCAACAGCTCGACGAAGCGTGCGCCGACGTCGATGCCGAGCAGGTGCATGCGCCACAGCAATGCCACCGCATCCAGGCGCTGCAGCGTGATCTGCAAGGCTGGGCCGCTGAGGTGCGCGTCGATCAGCCGCTGCACGCCGGGAACGTCCAGCGCTTCGAGGCGGAACAGGCCCATGTGCCACCACAGGTGCCCGGCGAAGCCATTGCCTTCGGCCCAACCTGGCTGGTGCTGGCGCAACCAGGCGGCACCGTCTTCGAACCGGCCCTGCATCTCCATCACATGCGCCACGGCGTGCACGGCCCAGGGCACGCGGGCGTCGCCCGCCACCGCGCGTCGGCCGATCTCTTCGGCCTGCGGGTAGAGGTTGCATTCCTCCAACCCGAATGCGTACAGCCCCAGCACACACGGGAACAGCGGATCGGCCTCGCTCCACTCGGGCAGGGCGCGTGCGGGGCGCAGGCGCAGGCTCTGGGCATCGCCGCGGTGGTAGTCCCAAAGCTGCGCCCATTGCAGTGCCAGCGCGTCGCGTGGGTGCTCAAGCAGCAGCTCGTCCCAGATGCGGCAGGCGTGTTGCCAGCGCCCCTCGGCCACCGCTCGCTGGGCTTCGAAATGAGCCCGCTCGCGTGGCGGCGCCTCCTGTTGCAGCCGCTCGGCCGCATCGAGGAGGCGCTGCGCTTCGGCCTGGTGTTGGGGCTCGGTCAGGCTGAGCAGAAAACCGGCCTGCATCACCAGCGGCAAGGCCCAGCCGGGGTCGGCCGTTTGCGCCGCGTCCAGGTCGGCGAGCGGAGTGTCGAAGAACGACATCATCCGCCACAGGGCCGTCTCGACGCGATCCGCCGCTTCGTGCGAGGCCGTGCCCAGGCGGTTGTCGCGTGGGTCCACGAGCCGGGGCAAGGCAGTCGGCAGCGTCATGGCGCCAACTGTAGTGGATGCGCCGCGCCGCCCGTTTCAGCGCGGCATCGTCGGTCCGGCCGGCAGCGGCCCTCGCAGTTGTTCCCACAACCGCGCCACACGCAACACGCCGAGGTCGTCGTGCCGGTGGCCGACGATCTGCAGGCCGATCGGCAGGCCGTCACCGGACATTGCCGCCGGTACCGAGATCGCGGGCTGTTCGCTGAAGTTGAACGGCACGGTGTAGGCGATGTGTTCGAACGGTCGCTGCGGGTCGTTGCGCGGGCTGGCCCAGTGCGCCGCGAAGGCGACATCGGGGCTGACCGGCGACAGCAGCACGTCGACGCCTTGCAGCGCCGCGACCGCCGCGTCGCGCAGCGCGCCCATCTGGCTGTATCCGCTGAAGACCGCTTCGCCGCTCAGGTGTTCGCCGCTGGCGATCCACTGGCGGATGTAGGGCAGCACCTTGGCCTGTCGCTCGGGCGGCAGGTTGCGGTAGTCGATCCATGAGCGCATGCGCCAGAAGCTGTCGAGTCCCTCGATCATGGCGCGGGTGCTGAACGACGGGACGGGCACCACGGTGGCGCCCGCAGCCTCGAAAGCCGACGCGGCCGATTCCACCGCTGCGCGGACCTCAGGCTGCAGGGCGTCGCCCCAGCTGGCATCGAGCCACAGGCCGATGCGCAGGCCACGTGCGTCGCGCTCCAGGGCCAGCCAGTCGATCGGCTGCGCCGGCAGACTCATCGCATCGCGCCAGTCGGGTCGACTCAGCACGCTCATCGCCCACGCGGCATCGGTGACGCTGCGGGTCATCGGGCCGGCCACGCGGCCGGCATACGGCGGCTTGATCGGCACCCGGCCCAGGCTGGGCTTGAAGCCGACGACACCGCACCAGTTCGCCGGCAGACGGATCGAACCGCCGATGTCCGTTCCGAGGTGGATCGGGCCATAACCAGCGGCGGCCGCTGCGCCCGCGCCCGAGCTGGAGCCGCCAGGGTTCTTCGCCACGTTCCAAGGGTTGCGTGACAGCTTGTGGAAGCTCGACAGGCCCGACGACAACATGCCCCAGTCGGGCATCGTCGTCTTGCCGACGAACACCGCGCCGGCCTCTCGCAGCCGCGCAGCGGGCGGGGCGTCCTCCGGCGCGGGCTGCAATGCCGTGGCGGCGCAGCCCAGGGGAACCGGCACGCCGCGCGTCGCGATGTTCTCCTTCAGGGTGACCGGGACCCCGTCCAGCGGGCTGGCCGGCGCGCCTTGGGCCCAGCGGCGTTCGGCCGCTTCGGCCTGCGCCAGCGCCTGCTCGGGTTCGTGCCACCACAGCGCACAAAGATGGGGCTCCCAGCGCGCGATGTGGTCGATCACGGCCTGCGTCACCTCTTTCGGTGACAGTCGGCGCGCGGCATAAGCGGCGGACAGTTCTGCGGCACTCAGTTCATGCAAGTTGGCCATGGGACCCCGGTCTGCAGACGCCTTGAAGCGTCCGACGAATGCAAAGGCCCTCATCTTCGCCGACTGCGGCGCAATGCCGACGAACATCGGCCTTTCATGGAAAAGCCACTGATTTCAAGGGTTAGTCATTCGTGGTGGTTGCCCCCCTAGAACGCAGTAACCAAGGGTCTTCCCGGGACCCCTTGAACAAGGGATATAAACGCTTTCAAACCCCCTCACACAATCCCTTACCCACTCAACACGGTTGCAAGGATTCCAAACGTTAGTTGGTACTTGCGTCGAGGCGGCGGGACACTCGAAGCCATACACAAACTTCCGGAGCACATTTATGTTGAAGAGCAAGATTGTTTCTTTGCTGGCTCTGCTGGGCGCTGTCGGCGCTGCACAAGCAGCCATTCCTGCGAACATCCAGTTCGACGGCTACTGCGATGGAATGACCGGCCTGACGAAGGTCGACCCGACCGGTGCGACGGGCACCTGGTCCAACCTCGACTGCGCCGGCACGAACGCCGCCGTCGGTGGCCCGCAAGGCAAGGGCAAGGGCGAATCGGCCGTTGGCTTCGTGATGGGCTCGTACGGCGTTGGCGCGGGGTTTGGCGCCGAGTTCACCTGGGTGGTGAACAAGGACGGCACCTGGACCGTCTATCGCTCGAATGACGGCGCCTACATCAACCATGGCACGTGGACCGCCGTGGCCAACGGTGTCGCCGCCACCAAGGGCACCAAGCCCGCCGTTGCGCCGTAAGCTGCCGATCGGTGCAGCCCTTGCGGGGCTGCACCGGGCCAATGCCTGAAGGCCGCCTGGGTTCGCCCTGGCGGCCTTGTTCATTGGGCGGCCCAAGGCGGCTTGCCGCCGCGGGCGAAGGCTACTCCCAACGCAACGCCGACAAGTCGTTGGCGAAGATCGGCGAGTGGCTCCACAAGCCCTTCAGGCCCTTCTTCGCGACGACCACCTGGGTCGGGTTGAAGATGTAGACGTTGACGGCGTCTTGTGCCAACTGGCGCTGCATGTCGCCGAACAGCTTGGTGCGCTCCTGCGGGTTGGTGCTGGCTGCGTGCTTCGCCACCAGGTCGCGGAACGTCTTGCTGTCGTAGCCGTAGTAGTACTTCGGATCGGTATAGATCAGGTAGTCGAGCGGCTCGACATGGTTGATCACCGTCAGATCGAAGTTGCCCTTGTAGGCGCCTGACAGCCACTGCGCCCATTCGACGTTCTCGATCTTCGCGTTCACACCGACCTTGGCCAGCTGCGCGGCGATCACTTCTCCGCCGCGGCGCGCGTACGGCGCCGGTGGCAACGTCAGCGTCACGTCCAGCGGCGCCTTGATGCCGGCCTCCTTCAGCAACGCGCGGGCCTTGTCGGGGTCGTAGGGCGAGACGCTGGTCAGGTCGACATAGCCGGCATCGGTCGGCGCCATGTGGCTGCCGATGGGCTGGCCGAAGCCGTCCAGCACGCCGGTGATGAATGCCTTCCGATCGATCGCGTGCGCCAGCGCGCGCCGCACGCGCACGTCGTCGAAAGGCTTGCGCCTGTTGTTGATCGCGAGGATGCCCTTGCCGGCCGTCGAACCGGTGGTCACGGTGAAGCGCGGGTCGGCCTTGAACTGCGCCAGGCTCTGCGTCGCCAGGCCGCGCGGGAATGCATCGACATCACCGGCCAGCAAGGAGGCGACCTGCGCCGCCGCGTCGTTGATGATGCGGAAAGTCACCTTGTTCAGCTTCACCGCCGCCGCGTGGCGGAAGGCCGGGTTCTTGACCAGCGTGACCGAGACGCCCTTCTTCCAGTCCTCGAAACGGTAGGGGCCGGTGCCGATCGGGCGCGATGCGGTCGTTGCGGCGCTCTTCGGGTCCAGGATCACGGCCGGGTTCTCGCCGAGCCGGAACAGGAAGTTGCCGTCAGCGTGGTCCAGCGTCAGGATCACCGTGTGGGCGTCAGGCGTCGCGATCGAGGTGATGTTGTCGAACAGCGCCTTCTTCGCCTTGTTGGTCGAGCCCTCGGCCTTGGCACGCTCGAAGCTGAACTTCACGTCGCTGGCATCGAAGGCTTCGCCGTCGTGGAAGCTCACGCCACGGCGCAGGCGGAAGGTGTAGCTCTTGCCGTCCGGGTCCATCGCCCAGCCTTCGGCCAGCAGCGGCGACACGCCGCCGTCCACGTTGACCTTCATCAGCCCTTCGAGCACGTTGTAGTGCACGATCTCGCCGATCGCTGCGGCCGGCGCCATCGTCGGGTCCAGCCCCGGTGGCTCCAGCACCATGCCGATCACGGCGCTGGTCTTGCCGGCCTGGGCGATGGCCGCGGCGGGCAATGCGGCGCTCGTCGCCAGTGCGAGGGCCAACAGGGGGTAGCGGGTTCGGGTCATCGCTCGGTTCCTTCCGACAGGGATCGTGATGGTGCCGCAAGCGCGGGCGTTCAGAAGCCGGCACCGTCCTGCGCCGCCTGCACGAGCGCGCGCGTGACCGGGTGCTGTGGTGCACGCAACACGGTGGCTGTCTCTCCTTGCTCGACGACGCGGCCATGGTGCAGCACCAGCAGGTCGTCGCACAGCCACTGCACCACCGTCAGGTCGTGGCTGATGAACAGGTAGCTCACGCCAAATCGCTGCTGCAGCTCGCGCATCAGGTTCAGCACCTGCGCCTGCACCGACACGTCGAGCGCACTGACCGGCTCGTCGGCGACGATCAGCCGCGGCCGCGTGATCAGTGCCCGCGCGATCGCGATGCGTTGACGTTGACCGCCGGACAGCTCATGCGGGAAGCGCGTGCCATCGGCCGGCGACAACCCGACGGCCTGCAGCATCGCATCGACCTGGGCGGTCTGTTCGGCGTGCGGCATCGCGGGCAGCAAGGCCAGTGGCTCGGCGATCGATCGGCCCACCGGGCGGCGCGGGTCGAGTGAACTGTAGGGGTCCTGGAACACCATCTGGAAACCCACGCGGGCCTGGCGCAGGGTGGACGCGGCCAGGCGATGCAGGTCCCGTCCTTCGAAGCGCACGGTGCCGGCGCTGGGCCGGTCGAGCGCCATCACCAGGCGCGCCAGCGTGGACTTGCCGGAGCCCGATTCGCCCACCACGCCGAGGTGGCGGCCGGCGGCCAGGGTGAAGTTGACGTCGTCGAGCGCATGCAGCATCGGCGCCGGCTGCGTCAGGCGTTCGCGCGGCAGGCGGAATCGACGCGAAAGGTGCCGTACCTCGAGCAATGGCGCGCTCATGCGGCGCCTTGGTCGATGCCGACCGGATGCAGACAGCGCAGTGCATGGCCGACGCTGCCGAGCGTGCGCTCGGCCGGCGGGCCGGCACGGCAATCGGCGCGTGCCCGATCGCAACGCTCGGCAAATGCGCAGCCTGCTGGTCGCTCGCCCGGCGCCGGCACGCGGCCGGGGATCGTGGCCAACGGCATGTCGCGCGATTGGCCCCAGCGTGGGCGCGCGGCGAACAGCCCGCAGGTGTACGGGTGCCGCGGCGTGGCAAACAGGCGCTCGGTCGGGCCCTGCTCGACGACCTGCCCGGCGTACATCACCATCAGCTTCTCGACGCGTTGCGCCATCAGCGCGAGGTTGTGGCTGATCAGCAGCAGGGCCATCCGGCTTTCCTTCACCAACTCGTCGATCAGGTCCAGCACCTCGCGCTGCACCGTGGCGTCGAGCGCGGTGGTGGGCTCGTCGGCGATCAGCAGCTGCGGCCCGCAGGCCAGCGCGATGGCCAGCAGCACGCGTTGGCGCTGACCGCCGGAGAGCTCGTGCGGATAGGCGTCGAGCCGGCGCGCGGCCTGCGGCAGGCGCACGCGTTCGAGCAGGCGCAGTGCCTCGGTGCGCGCGGCAGCGGCGCTGTGGCCGCGGTGCCAGCGCAAACCCTCGCCGATCTGGCGGCCGATCGGGTGCAGTGGGTTCAGCGCGCTCATCGGTTCCTGGAACACCATGCCGATGCGAGCCCCGCGCAGGCGGCTCCACTGAGCTTCGTCGTCAGCCTCCAATACCTGCCCTTCGAACAGCAGCCGGCCGCTGCGCGTGGCGCCTTCGGGCAGCAGGCCCATCACTGCCAACGCGGTGAGAGACTTGCCGCAGCCCGACTCGCCGATCAGTCCCAGCGACTGGCCCTGTGCCAATGTGAACGACAGGCCGTGCAACACCTCGACCGGCCCACTCGGGCCCGGCAGCGTGATGCGAAGTTGATCGACTTCGAGCAGCGGCGTGCTCATGGCTTGGGCAGTGCTCTGCGCCGCCGCGCCGTCAGTAGCGCGGGTTCAGGTACCAGTCCAGCGACTCGACCAGCTTTTGATGCAGCGGGTCCATCACTGGCGGCGTGATGTCGGGGTCGTTGTACTTGAAGGTCTTCAGCTCCGCGGCAAGCAGGGTCTGCACACGCCAGCGGTCGTAGTCGTCCAGGTGCGAGCGCCCGGCACGCGCCGCGATGTCGCGATCGGCCGGCTTCAATGCATCGGCCTTCCAGGTCTCGAAGGGTTGCAGCAGGGTGTCCTCGTCGACTTCGCCCTGCGCGTCGTCGGTGTCGAGCTTCAGGAAACGCGCGATGCGGCCCAGCTCGCGGCCGGGGCGGGCTGACAGGTCCTCCAGCCGCACGTACAGCACCCTGCCGGGCTGCTTCTCGTCGAACTGGCGCATCGAGGCCATCAGCCCGCGCCACTCCGAACACAGCGCCTCGATCGGCCGCCACGCCTCGCCCCAGCCCTTGCCCGGTTCGTTCAGCTCACGCCGCGAGGCGAAAGCCAGTTCGGGATTGCGCACCATGCAGATGAACTGCGCCCGCGAGAACATGCGACCGATGCGCGGCGCGAACAACGCGTGCAATGGCGTCTTTTCGAGCCAGCGGCCACGCAGCGCCTGGGTGCGGCTGCCCAACTGTTCGGCCACCAGGCGCAGGAACAGGTCGCGGATGCGCACCGGGTCCATCGCCAGCAGGTCGCGGTAGTTCGCCAGGTCGATCGGCAGCAGTTCCGACAGCTCGCGCAACAGCCCGCGTGCGCCTTGCGGTGAGATGAAGCGGTCGCGCGGATGGTACTTGTCCAGCCGCTCGAAGAAATGGGTCTCGGGCAAGGTGGGCAGGCCCAGTTGCTCGGACACCAGCCGTTGGCACAGCGTGGTACCTGAGCGGGCAAAGCCGACGATGAAGACGGGCATGGAACTCCTTCGAAGGGGGTCAGCGTGAGCGGGCCAGGCGCGGATCGAGCAGGTCGCGCAGGCCGTCGCCCAACAGGTTCAGGCCCAGCACGGTCAGCGCGATGGCGACGCCAGGATAAACGGCCAGCGACGGCGCCTGGAACATCTGGGTCTGCGCCTCGGCCAGCATGCGGCCCCAGCTGGGCCGCGGCGGCTGCGCGCCCAGGCCCAGGAAACTGAGCGCCGCTTCGCCGAGGATGGCGGTCGAGAACTGCACCGTGGCCTGCACGATCAGCACGTTGGCGATATTGGGCAGCACATGGTTGCGCGTGATGCCCCACGGCCCGAAGCCGGCGGCGCGGGCGGCCAGCACGTAGTCACGCGACCAGACCTGCAGCGCCGCGGCGCGAGTGGTGCGCGCAAACACCGGCACGTTGAAGACCCCGATCGCGACCACACCGGTGGCCAGGCCGGGCCCGTAGATCGCTGCCAGCAGGATGGCGCTCAGCAACGCCGGGAAGGCAAAACCGAAGTCTGACAGGCGCATCACCGCTTCGTCGATCCAGCCGCCGGCGGCTGCGGCGAGCAGCCCCAGCAGCACGCCGGCGCCGAGACCGATCGCCACTGCAAATACGCCGACCAGCAACGAGGTCTGGCTGCCGACCAGCAGCTGCGTGGCGACATCGCGGCCCAGGCTGTCGGTGCCCAGCCAATGCACAGCGCTGGGGCCTTGCAGGCGCGCATTGATGTCGATCTCGGCCGGCGGCCAAGGCTGCCAGACCAGTGACAGCGCGGCCGTGGCCAGCAGCAGTGCCACCAGCAGGCCACCGAGCACGAAGCTGTGGTGCGACAGGGCACGTCTGACGACGCCGCGGCTGCTCACGCTTGCGCCACTTTCAGCCGCGGATCGATGGCCGCATAGAGCAGGTCGACGACGAAGTTGACCAGCACGACCATCGCGACCAACAGCATCACCACGTCGCGCACGACGGCCAGGTCACGGTTGGCGACCGCCTGGAACACCAAGCGCCCGATACCCGGCAGCACGAACACTTGTTCGACCACCACGGTGCCGCTGATCAGGAAAGCGAACTGCAGGCCCATCACCGTCAGGACCGGGATCATCGCGTTGCGCAGCACATGGCGCCACAAGGTGGCGCGCCGGCTCAGGCCTTTGGCGCGGGCGGTGCGCACGTAGTCGTCACGCATCACGTCGAGCACCGACGAGCGGACCCATCGGGCGAGCACCGCGGCCTGCACGACAGCCAGGGCGACGGCGGGCAGCAGCAAGGCCTGCAGGCCGACCCACAGGCCGCCACCTTCGGCTTCAGTCCAGCCAGGGAAGCCGCCGGCGCCGAACCACTGCAGCTTCACGGCGAACAGCAGGATCAGCACGATTGCAAGCCAGAAGCTCGGAACGGCGAGGCCAAGTTGCGACAACGCCATCACGGCCACGTCGCCGGGGCGGCGGTGTTGCGACGCGGCGTAGATGCCCAACGCCAGGGCGAGAACGACGGTCAGCGTCATCGCCAGCACGGCCAGCGGCAACGTGACCTGCAGCCGTTCGGCGATCAGCGTGGCGGTGGGTGCGTCGTAAGAGGTCGAGACGGCACTGTCGCCGTGCAGCCATCCGCCGATCCAATCGGCGTAGCGCTCAAGCGCCGGTCGGTGCAACCCGAGCTTGGCTTCGAGGGCCGCCACGGATTCGGGCGTGGCGGAATCGCCAAGAATCACTTGGGCCACGTTGCCGGGCAGCAACTCCAGCACTGAAAAAATCAGCACCGAGGCCGCAGCCAGCGTGGCGAGCAGGGTCAGCAGTCGCTTGAGAAGGAACGGACCCATGCAGGCGGTCGCGGGGCGGGTGGTGGCGGCGTCCTGTCAATGATGCAGGAGAAAGCGCCCCGGGCCGCCCGGCCGACCAGCCAAAGTCAGCGGCTTTAGCGGTCTTGCTGGCTTTCGTGACGCGCCAGCGCCGCGAACAGGTCGGCCGCGAAGCCAGGGTCGGTGTTCTGCACCGAGATCGCCAAGTGGCGCACTTCATCGGCCGACATGTCCTGGCTGCGCTTGGGCTGGTGGGTGAACAGGCCGGTCAACAGGCGACCTGCGGCGACGAACAGGTCGGCCGCGGCGCGGGCGCCGCGCGGAACGTTGAGCGTCGAGCCGTAGGTGAAGGTCTTCGAGGTGATGGCAGTCATGGTGAACTCCTGAAAGTAGGGCTGGTGCCGCGGTGGCGGCCCTCAGCGAACAGCCGACGGGGTACCGGCGGCCGTGTGGGATGGGGTGGCGGCGTTGGGGCGGGCGATGTCACGCAGCGCCGCGGCAAGTGCCGGGTTGGTCGATTGCAGTCGATCGGCTTGCTGCAGCAACGCCGGTGCTGCGCGCAGGCGGCCGGTGGTCTCCATCGCCGCCCAGAGGCGGGCCCAGCCATCGGCCAGGTGCCGACCCAACACCTGCTTCAGCGAAGCGGCGCGGCTGTGGGCCTTGACTGCATGCATCGGGTGGGGGTGGGTCAGCGAACTCATGGATCTCGCCGCTACAGACGGCGCCGGGTTGGTCAGATGGGTGCAATCCTAGGGTTTGTACGTACTACTGTCTACTGAATATTGTTCAAGTTAGGTATATATAGATCGCATATCACGTTGCGCCATGAACTTCCGCACACTCGACCTGAACCTGCTGCGCGTGTTCGATGCGGTGATGGCCGAAGGCAGTCTGACGCGCGCCGCCCAGGTGCTGGCGATGACGCAGCCGGCCGTCAGCCATGCGATCAAGCGCCTGCACGACGCCGTGGGCGAAGCGCTGTTCGAGCGCACGGCCCACGGCATGAAGCCGACCGCCCGTGCTCGCGCGCTGTGGCCGCAGGTGCGCGGCGCACTGGCGAGCCTTCAACAGACCCTGGCGCCGGCCGAGTTCGACCCGCAGCACGACGCGGTGAATCTGCGGCTGGCCATGGCCGACGCGACCGCTGCCTGGCTGCTCCCGCCTTTGGTGACTGCGATTGAGCAGCAGGGGGCACTTGCCAACTTGCGCGTTTTGCCGTTGACGACGCGAGATCCCCGCGCGCTGCTGGAGCAAGCCGAATGCGACCTGGCGGTTGGCTACTTCCCCGAAGCCATCGCCCACATCGATGCCCAGGGCGCCGATGCCAGCCTGCGCCACCAGCGCCTGTCGCAGACCCGCTATGTGTGCGTGATGCGGCGCGGCCACCCGATGGCTGCGCCGGGCGCTTTGGACCTCGACGCTTACTGCGCAGCGCCGCACCTGCTGGTCAGCTTCTCCGGCCGGCCGCACGGCTTCGTCGACCAAGCACTGGCGGGGCTTGGCCGCCAGCGCCGCATCATGCTCACGGTCAATCAGTTCTTCACCGCCGGCTTGGTCGTCACCCAGTCCGATCTACTGACCGTGCTTCCTGAAAGCTTCGTCGCCGCCACCGGCTTTCAAGAGCAACTCGTGACCTGCGACCTGCCGTTCGAACTGGGCCGGGTGAACATCGAGATGCTGTGGCACCTGCGGCGCGATGCGGAACCGGCGCACCGGTGGTTGAGACGCCTGATCCGGCACGATGAGGCGCTTGCGCCGGCGATTGAAGACGCCGCGCAGACGAATCGTTGAGGCCACGTCGCCCCCAGCGGACGCGGGTTTCGTCACTGAGCGCTGCGGCTGTCGAGACCAAAAAAAACGGGCCGTGTGGCCCGTCCTCTTTCCAATGGATGGCGGTCAGCCTGCCAACACCGCCGCCATTGCCTCTGCCGTGCGCTCAACATTGCCGTTGTTCAGCCCTGCCACGCACATGCGGCCGGAGCGCAGCACGTAGACGCCGAATTCCTCGCGCAGCCGGTCGGCCTGGGCGACCGACAGGCCGGTGTAGCTGAACATGCCGCGCTGGGTCAGGAAGTAGCTGAAGTCGCGGCCGGGCACCTTGGCGCTGACGATGCCGTGCAGGCGCTGGCGCATCGCCTGGATGCGGGTGCGCATCGCGTCGACCTCGCTGAACCACAGCGCCTTCAGCTCCGGCGTGCCGAGGATCGTCGCGACCAGCTGGCCGCCGTGCAGCGGCGGGTTCGAGTAGTTGCGGCGCACGGTGAACTTCAGCTGGCCCAGCACGAGCGCCGCTTCCGCCGCATTCGGGCAGACGACGCTCAGCGCGCCGCAGCGTTCACCATAGACGCTCATGCTCTTCGAGAACGAGTTGGCGATGAAGAACGACAAGCCGGCATCGGTCAGTGCACGCACGGCGTATGCGTCTTCTTCGATGCTGTCGCCGAAGCCCTGGTAGGCCAGGTCGAGGAAGGCGATCAGCTCACGCTCCTTCAGCAGCGGGATCAGTGCGTCCCACTGCGCCTTCGTCAGGTCGACCCCGGTCGGGTTGTGGCAGCAGGCGTGCAGCAGCACCACGCTCTTGGGCGGCAGCGTGGCCAGCGTGTCGCGCATCGCATCGAAGCGCAGGCCGCCGGTGGTGCTGTCGTAGTACGGGTAGGTGTTGACCGTCAGGCCGGCACCTTCGAACACCGCCTTGTGGTTGTCCCAGGTCGGGTCGCTGAGCCAGATCGCGCTGTCGGGGAACCAGGTCTTGATGAAGTCGGCGCCGACCTTCAGGCCCCCGCTGGAGCCCACCGACTGCATCGTCGCAATGCGGCCTTCGGCGATGGCCGGGTGGCCTTCGCCCCACAGCAGTTGCGGCACGACGGCGCGGAAGTTCGCCGCGCCTTCCATCGGCAGGTAAGGCTTCGGGCCGACATGCGCGGCCAGCACGGCTTCGGCCTTGCGCACCGACTCCATCACCGGGATCTTGCCGGCGTCGTCGAAGTAGATCCCGATCGACAGGTTGATCTTGCCCGCGCGCGGGTCTTTCTGGAAATCTTCGTTCAGCGACAGGATGGGGTCGCCGGCGTAGGGCGCGATGTGGGCGAACATGGGCGGGCTCGGCTCGGTTGGAACGGAAGGCGGATTATCCGGCCAGCCACTCGAGCCAGCTGCCGTGGGGGTGCGAGCGGGCCAGCAACTGGTGCCGCGGCTCCTGCGAGCCGGGCGAGGTGACGGTCCAGAAGGTGTGGCTCGCGGCCTCGGCGCGCGCTTCGCCGGGCAGAGGCGACAAGTCCGGCGCGAGGCCTGTGACGGCGCGACAGCGGTCGGCGTCTTCGGCGCTCAACCACCACACCGCCCGCGACTGGACACGCTCCAGCACGCGCTGACGGTGACGCTGCAGGTCGGCGCTGTCAAAGTAGGCCAGCACCCAGCTGTTGAAGAGCACCGGCGTGGTATCGGCGGGCAAGTTGTTCAGCCAATCGTCGAGCACGGTCATGCCGTCATCGGCCTGTTGCACGGGATCGTGTGCAGCACGCGCCAATGCCGCAGCGGCCTGGAGCCGTTCGCTGCGCTGCCGATCACTCGGCCACAGGCAGGCGCGCAACCAGCGCATCGCGACCTCGTCGTGCACGTCGAGCGTGGCCTGGTCGACGCCGGCGCGGGCGGCCAGTTGCCACGTCGGCTCGGCCAGCAACGCCGGCGGCAACGGCCGGTTGAGCACGCGACAGGGCAGCTCCGGCGCCGCCGGGTGACGTGGCCCGACCTGTCGCTGATCGTTGGCCTGCAGGTAGGCCATGCGGTACCGGTCCACACCCAGGTTCAGGCCGGCGCTGCAGCCGAAGTCGAACAGTGCCAGGCGCCGCCGGCCGGACTGGCGTGCGATCTCGGCCAGCGCGGGCCAAAGCACGGTGCAGCGGCCGATCTCATTGGTCTGGGTGCGGCGACTGGCCATCATCGCGCGCAGCGTGGTGTCGTGGACCTGGGCAAACGTCTCGAGCGCGTCGAGCAGGGCCCGGTCCGGCGCGCGCGTGCCGCCGGCGCTGGGGTAGTAGGCCGTCAGCGCCGAAGCCGGTCCACCGTGGTCGGCGGTTTCCAGCACGTGGGCATGCAACGCGGCCAGGATCAGGTTGGCGCGGCGCTGTGTCGGTGGCGCGGCGTCCATCAACGCCAACAACCGCGACGAGCGGGCGATCAGCCGGCACAGCACTTCATACAGCGGCTCTTCGGCAAAGTCACGCCGTTCGACACTGCCTTCGAAGACGCCCGCCAAGGGGTGATCGGCCAGCGATCGGCCGGCGAACTCGTCGAACGCCGTGGTGGGCATCGGTTCGGGTGCATTCATGGCTTTCAGCATAGCGAGGCGAATAGGCGGGAAATGTCGGGCAGCCGACAATGACGGACACCCTCCCGGTTGACGGCTGCCGACGCCGCCAGTCGCGAACCCACCACCCGTCGCATGCGTGATGACCTGCTGGCCCTGCTGGCCGCCAACTTTCCCGGTGTCGACATCCCACCCGCCGCGCGCACCGCGCTCGGGCGATTGGCGACGATGCGTCACTGCCCGCGCGGCACGGTGGTGTTCTCGCCGGGGCAGCCGACGACCGCGCTGTATGGCGTGCTGGCCGGCGAGATCGAGGTCCGTTTCGTGACCATCGATGGCGAGGTGTCGGTGGTCGAACACGTGCCGGCGCCGCGCCTGTTCGGGCTCGCGTCGTTCGCGAGCGGATTGCCGTCCAGCTACGAGGCGGTGGCTCGCAGGCCGACCAGGCTGGCTGTCTTCGGCCCCGCTGCCTACGCGACGATGCTCGACGAGGTGCCCGGCATTGCGCGTGCGTTGCTGAGCGAACTGGCGCGGCGCCACGACGGCACCCTGCGTTTGTTGGAAGCGGCGCGGCATTCCAGCGCGATCGAGCGCCTGACGCTGGCCCTGGCGCAGCTGCAGCGTGATGGCCGGGTGGTTCGCACGGATGCACGGGGCTGGCGCTGGCTGCGCAGTACGCAGGCGGAACTGGCTGCGCTGGCCGGGTTGTCGCGTCAGACCGTCAACGAACTGGTCACGGCGCTGGCACGCCAGGGCCGTCTGCGCACCGGCTACGGCGGGCTGTGGTTGCCGCCGCCTTGATCGCGCAGCGTCAGGTCGCGGCCAATGCGGCCTCGATGTCCTTGGCGATCTTCTCGGGCTCGTCCTGCGGTGCGTAGCGCTTGATGACCTGGCCGTCACGGCCGACCAGGAACTTGGTGAAGTTCCACTTGATCATCTCGATGCCCAGCATGCCGGGCTTCTCGCTCTTCAGCCATTGCCACAGCGGGTGGGCGCCGCCGCCGTTGACCTCGACCTTGGCCATCATCGGGAAGTTGACGCCGTAGTTCATCTCGCAGAACGATGCGATCTCGTCGTTATCGCCGGGGTCTTGTGCGCCGAACTCGTTGCTCGGGAAGCCGACCACCGTCAGTCCCTTCTCGCCGTAGCGCTCCCACAGGGCCTGCAGGCCCTTGAACTGCGGCGTGAAGCCGCAGGCACTGGCGGTATTGACGATCAGCAGCACCTGGCCCTTGAATTTGCTCAGGGCCACCGGCTTGCCGTCGATGGTCTGGGCGCTGAAGTCGTAAACACTGCTCATGGCATCTCTCCGCGTGAAGGCGGACGTGATGCTAGCGCGGGCGCAAAGCCACGCCCCACGTCAGGGGCGCAAGGCGGCCAGCACCGCGGCGCCGATGATCAACGCGCCACCCAGGGCCAGTGCCGGCGTCAGCATGCCGGCCCCCAGCAACAGGGCTGAGCCGGAGGCGAACACCACCTCGGTCAGCATGATCACCGCGGTGGCGTTGGCCGGCAGCCGCGCAGCGCCGTACTGCAGTGCCATGTTGCTGAGCAGGAACAACCCGCCCAGCAACACCGCGAACACCAGCCAGCCGGGCGCCAGGAAGGTCGGCGAGGGGACTTGCGGTGCACCGATCGCCAGCGCCAGCGCGGCCGAGACGACGGTGCCACCGAAGAACATCGCCAGCGCGCGGGACGATTCGCTGCGCTGCGATTCCCGCCGCAGCATCACGTTGTTCAACGCGAAGCTGAAGCCGCCGATCAGCCCCAGCGCATCGGTCAGCTGCAGTGGCCCCACCGGGTGGCCAGGCTCGGGCCACAGCACGATGGCGGCCCCGGCCAGTGCCATGGCCACGCGCAGCATCGCGGCGCGGGTCAGTGCCTCGTTCAGCACCACCCGGGCCAGCAATACCGCCCACAGCGGCATCAGGTAGAACAG
>NZ_DASUNH010000072.1:0-18729 GCF_036277275.1 Ideonella sp.
GGGCCGATTGCATCAAGCCGGCGAAGCTCAGGCTGCTCGCCAGCACCCAGGTCACGACACGCATTGCGGGCTTCATCTGTATCTCTCCAACGGGGTAGTTTGTCGGCACCGGGCCCACCCGCATGGCAGGCCGGCGGTGTAACGAGATGGTAGGCGATGGCAGAGACAATGCCCGGATGCAGGTTGCCTCGTACTTGAAACTGTCGGTAGTCGCTGCACTGGCCACCATCGCGCTGAAAACCGGGGCCTGGTGGCTGACCGATTCGGTCAGCCTGCTGTCCGATGCGCTTGAATCGCTGGTCAACCTGGCCGGTGCGATGTTCGCGCTGGCGATGGTGACGCTGGCCGCGCGCCCGCCAGACGAAGAGCACCCCTACGGCCACCACAAGGCGGAGTATTTCTCCAGCGGTTTCGAAGGCGTGCTGATCATCGCCGCCGCACTGGGCATCACCGTGGCGGCGATCGACCGCTGGCTGCACCCGCAGCCGCTGCAGTCGCTGGGCCTTGGCCTGGCGCTGTCGATCATCAGCTCGGCGATGAACGGGGCGCTGGCCTGGGGCATGCTGCGCACGGCCCGTGTTCATCGCTCGGTTGCGCTGGAAGGCGATGCGCGCCACCTGATCACCGACGTCTGGACCAGCGCTGGCGTCGTCGTCGGCCTGGTCGGCGTTTCCGTCACCGGCTGGGCCTGGCTCGACCCGCTGGCCGCGGTGCTCGTGGCGCTGAACATCCTGCGCGAAGGCGTGTCGCTGCTGCGCCGCTCGGCCGACGGGCTGATGGACCACGCGCTGGAGCCCGAGCATCAGTCGGCGATCGACGAGGTGCTGGCCGGCTTCGCGCACCCGACGATCCGCTTCGACCACCTGACCACCCGCCGCGCCGGCGCGCGCCGCTATGTCGACCTGCACATGCACATGCCAGCGAGTTACACGCTCCAGCGTGCGGCCGCCCTGCGCATCGATGTCGAACAGGCCTTGATGAGCGCCGTCCCCGGCCTGCGCGCCAGCATCCAGCTGCTGCCGATGGACGTCGAAGCGCATTCCGGAGACGAAAAGGAGTTCTTGTGATCGGACTCATCCAGCGCGTGCGCGAAGCACACGTCGACATCGCCGGCCGCACCGTGGGCGCCATCGGCCCCGGCTTGCTGGTACTGGCCTGCGCCGAGCCTACGGACACCGAAACGCAGGTCGACAAGTTCCTCGCCAAGCTGCTGAAGCTGCGCATCTTCAGCGACGACGCCGGCAAGATGAACCGCAGCGTGCAGGACCTGGACGGCGCCGGCACGCCGGGCGGGCTGCTGATCGTTTCACAGTTCACGCTGGCCGCTGACACGTCGGGCGGCAACCGGCCCAGCTTCATCGGTGCCGCACCGGCTGAGCAGGGCCGTGTGCTGTACGAAGCACTGCTGGCCCGCGCCCGCGCCGCGCACCCGCAGGTCGCCGCCGGCGAGTTCGGTGCCGACATGCAGGTGCATCTGGTCAACGACGGACCGGTGACGATCCCGCTGCGGATCGTCTGATTCTGCAGCCGTGACGTCGGCCGGCGACGAGCCTGGCGCTCACCGCCGCTGCTGTCAGCCGCTTGGTTCAAGCTTGCCGGTGGCGGCGGATCGTGGCGGCCGCCAGCTCGCGCGAATGTCCAGCGCCCGTTCGTAGGTCATCGCACGGCCTGCGCGACCGACTCATGGCGCGGCGGCAAACCCCGGCTCGTTCATCGCCGACAGGAAGAACGACCAGACGTCGGCAAACTGCGCGATGCGTTGCGAGCGTGTGCCGCCCGCGCCATGGCCGCCGTCCATGTCAACGCGCAGCAGCACCGGCCGGCCCGAGCTCGTCGCGGCCTGCAACCGCGCCGCGAACTTGGCCGGTTGCCACGACGGGACGCGGGCGTCGTTGATGCCGGTGGTCAGGATCACCGCCGGATACAGCGTGCCGTCGACCACCCGATGCAGCGGGCTCACCGACTGCATTGCCAGGAACTGGTAGCGGTCCTTCACGGTGCCAAATTCACTGACGTTGGCCTGCCCGTTGCTCGTGGTCTCGCTGCGCAGCAGATCGGACACGCCAACCTCGTCGTGGGCCACGGCGAACAGGTCCGGGCGCTCGGTGATGGCGCCGCCGACGGCGATCCCGCCAGCGCTGGCCCCGTGCACCGCCAGCTTGGCCGGCCGCGTGTGGCCGTCGCGCACCAGCGCTTCGGCGCAGGCGACGAGGTCGCGGATGGTGTTCGACTTCGTCAGGATGCGCCCCGCCGCATGCCACTCGGCACCGTACTCGCCGCCGCCGCGCACATGCGCCACCGCGAACAGGCCACCGCGTTCCAGCCAGGCGAGCAGCATCGGCTCGAAGCGCGGCTCGCGCGGCAGCCCGTAGGCGCCATAGGCCGTCAGGATCGTCGGGCGCTGGCCGTCACGCGGCAGGCCCTTGCGGTGGACCAGCGTCATCGGGATGCGCACGCCGTCGGCACCGGGCACGAAGACCATCTCGGTCTCGATCTGGCTGAAATCGGCAGCCGCCGGCGGCAACAGCCCGGTGTCGCGGGTGGGTCCAGCGCCAACGGCCAGCACGCGGCTCGACGCGGCCCAGCCTTCGAGCTTGACCCACGCCCCGGCACTGGCGCGGCTGGCCGTCAGCTCGCGGATGCTGCCGGAAAGAGGCAGCGCCACCTCTTGCGGCGTGCCGCCGTCGAACGGCACCTGCAGCAGCCGCGAAGTGCCGACCACCGTGCCCTTGACATACAGGCCATCGCGCGCCGGCACCGCGTCGTCGAGCGCCATCGCGCTCGGCGGCAGCACCAGGGCCGGTGCCGCGTTGGGGTGCGCGAGGTCGATCTTCAGCAGCTTGTTGCCCGGCGCCGCCTCGTGGCTCATCACGTACAGGTGGTCGCCGGCGAGGTAGCCGCGAAACCACTGGTCGGCCGGGCTGGCCAGGCGCCGCCACCGCGCCTTGTCGGCCAGCACATCGGCCAGCGTGGCGACGAAGAAGTGCCGCTTGCTGGAGACCCCGGGCACCGTGGTGGCCACCACGTACCGGCTGGCAGGGTCGATCAGGAAGTACGAATAGTCCGGTGCCTCGAACACCATATCCGGGTGAACACCGGGGCCGAAGACCACCGGGTCCTGGTCCACCGGGCGGCCCAGGCGGTGCAGGAAGATGCGGGTGTTCTCCAGCGCCCCGCCGGCGCCGGGGTTGCGAACGTAGAAGAACTGCTCACCGTCTTCGAGCCATGAGACCGTCCACGAGCCGCCGTAGACGCGGTCGATCCGCTCGTCGAGCAGCTTGCCCGAGGCCACGTCGAGCACGAACAGCACCGATTGCTCCGACCCGCCGGCTGCCAGGTTGACAGCCACGCGGCGCCCGTCGCGCGACGGCGTGAAGTCACCGATCGCCTGGCGCTGGCCAGGCGTGGACACCGTGTCCGGGTCGAGCAGCACGCGTGGCTCGCCGGTGCCACCCTCGCGCACCATCAGCCGCGCACTGTTGCGGCCGGGTTCGAGAGCCAGGTAGAACAGGTGCTGGCCACCCCAGGCCAGGCCGCTGACATTGCCCGCAGCCTGCGACAGGCTGCGCAGGCGTTCGGCCAGCGCAGCGCGACCCGGCAACGCGTCGAGCTTATAGCGGCTGAAATCGGCCTGGGCGGTGAGCCAGGCGCGGTAGTCGGCGCCGTCCTTGTCCTCCATCCAGCGGTAGGGGTCGGCCACGGCCACGCCGTGGTAGGTGTCGATGACCGGCACGGTCTTCGCCTCAGGGGCCGCATCGCCGGCGGCCGCCGCCGCGTGGGTCGAGAAGGCAATGGTCAGCGCCGCGGCAAAGGCGGTCTTGCCGCTGAAGGTCGAACGAGAACGAGAGAGCAGCGGCATCAGTGGAGCTTTGGGTTCGTGTCGGTCTATCGCAACCGATCCTGCAAGAGGGAAGCCCGCGGCGACGCAAGCCTTGTCATTGCCAGTCTAACGGTGGAGCTCATGCGCTGCCGTCTCGCGCGCCAGCGCTTCGGCGACGGGGCCGATCGCGGCGCGGTTCAGCAAGGCCTTGGTCTGCGCCAGCACGGTCGGATCACGCTGTGACAGCTCCTGGGCAATCGCCAGCGCGCTGGAGAACGCCTCGTCCGCTTCGACCCGCTCGCTGACCAGGCCGCAGCGCTCGGCCTGCTCGGCATTCAACTCGCGACCCAGCATCAGCATCGCCTTGGCGCGCGGCAGGCCGACGGCTGCCGGCAAGGTGGCGCTGACGCCACCCGTGCCGAGCAGGCCGATGCGCGCCTCGGGCAATTGAAAGCGCGCCGTGCGTGCGGCAACGCTGATGTCGGCGTTCAGCATCAACTCGAGTCCGGCGCCAACGACCCAGCCCTGCACGGCGGCGACGACCGGTTTCGGCCCCTCCATCAGCGTCTCGGCGATCGACTGCAGCAACGCCGCGAAGACCGGCGTGCCCGGCTCGGATTTGTCCTTGCCGGCGCAGAACGACGCGCCCGCGCCATGCAGCAACAGCACCTTCACCACCGGATCGGCCATCGCGGCCCGCAGCTCGCGCAGCAAGTCCACCGTCATCGCCATCGTCAACGCGTTGAGCTTGTCGGGTCGCGAGAGCGTGATGACACGCACCGCACCGTCGATCTGGGCAACGATCATGTCGGGGCTCCTTCAGCGGTGGTAGCCCTTGGCGCCGACGAGCCGGGCCAGCTCGCTGCTGGGCGGCAGGCCGTCGTGGACGAGCTGCAGCATGCGCTCGAAGTCGTAGAGCGGCCGCCATCCCAGCTCGGCGCGAGCACGCGCGTTGACGTAGACGCGATCGATGTCGTGCGGCGCCTTCCAGCCGTGGGCGGCGTAGATGGCCTCGAAGGCGGGAAAGCGCCCGCGAAGCAGCGCAGATGGATCGAGCCGAAGCTGCGCACCGTCGCTTTCGGTGAAGGGTGTCGTCGCGCTGATGATGAACTTGGCGAACTTCAGCGACGGCGCGCGCTCCAGCGCCAGCAGGTGGGCACTGACGACATCCTCGATGTCCACCCGCCGATGCAGGAACTCGTTGAGCTTCAGGTTGTTGGCGTCGCCGTACGCACGCAGCATCGCCGGGTTGTCGTCGTCTTCGGGAAAGAAGCGTGAAGTGCGCAACACGATGCACGGCAGCCCCCGGTTGCGGCTGAACAGCTGGCACAGATCTTCGGCCGCGACCTTGGTGACGCCGTAGATGTTCTTCGGCATCGGCACCACCGCTTCGGTGATCCAGGCGGCCGGCGCGCTGGCGGGCGGCGTCAAGGCATCGCCGAAAGTGCTGGTGGTGCTGGTGAAGACGAAGCCGCCCACGCCTGCCGCCACCGCGGCCTCCAGCAGGTGGAGTGTGCCGAGGATGTTGGTATCGACGAAGATGCGATCGCCGTGGGTTGCCACGTGCGGCTTGTGCAGCGTCGCCGCATGCAGCACGGCGTCCACGCCTTGCATGCAGCGTCGGACGAAACCGGCATCGGTGATCGAGCCGACATGGGTCGTGAACGGCGACGGCAGCACGTCCAGCCCGATCGCTTCGTGCGGCCCGCCCTCGAGACTGCGCATCAGCGCTTCGCCGAGATGGCCGGAGCTGCCGGTAACGAGGATTCTCATGCTGTGCTCAACCCCACCGCCACGAAGACTTGCCGCCATGCCGCGAGCTTGCGCTCGAAGCTCCAACTCGCGTTGGCCGGGCTGGTCGACGGCAGGCGGTGGACCGGCAAGCCCAACGCAGATGTGATGCGCATGCTGCGCGCCGACTCGCCGCCGTTGTGCGCAATCGCCTGCAGCGCCGGCGCCAGGCGCTTCAGGCTGGCCAGGTCGTTGTGCTCGGCAGCCTCGATCGCGCTGTCCAGGCTGCCCTCGCGCAGGCAGGCGGCGTAGACGTCCCACACGCCGAGCCCGCGCTCGCGGATCGCCTCGATGCGGCTGGCATAGGGCATTGCGACAAGGTCGATGCCGAACAGCGCGCCGACGATCGGCCAGAAGTGGTTGCGGGGATGCGCGTAGTACTGCTGCGCCTTCAGCGATGCCGCGCCCGGAAAGCTGCCCAGCACGACCAGCCGTGTGCCGTGCGCGATCACCGGCGGCAGGCCGACCAGCCGGGGCCGCTGGCTGCTGCTCACGTCGGCGAGTCCAACAGCGCCGCGAGCCGCGGCAATGCCGCCCGAGCGTTGTCACGCGTGCGGGCCGCCGTCTCGTCGAGCGACCAGCTGCGCAACTCGGCCAGCGTCTGCGCGATGCGGGGCAGCTCGCTGGGCTCGTTGCGGCTGGTCTGGCCGGCGGCGCGCTGGGCCGCGGTGCGGTACAGCCAATGCGGCGGAATGTCGGGTGAGTCGGTCTCCAGCACCGGCGCATGGCCCGGCACCTCGGCCGCCAGCTCGCGGATGTTCAGTGCGCGGTCGAAGGTCATCGCGCCACCGAAGCCAAGGCGAAAACCGCGTTCGACGAACGCCGCCGCCTGCTGGCTGCTGCCGTTGAACGCATGGCCGATGCCGCCGAGCACCTCGATCTGGCGCAGGTGCTTCAGCAGGATGTCGGCCGAGCGCCGCACATGCAGCAGCACCGGCAAGCCGGTGTCGCGCGCGAGCTTCAACTGGCCGACGTAGAAGCGCTCCATCCGCTCGCGGTTGAGCCCGTCGACGAAGAAGTCGAGCCCGATCTCGCCGACCGCCACCAGCCGCGGGTCGTGGCGCCAGCGCGCCAGCGCTTCACCGAGCCGATCCAGGTCGTCGGCCTGCGCGCGATCGACACACAAGGGGTGGATGCCCAGCGCATACGCCAGGTTGTGCCGATGGGCCAGGTCGCGCACCGTGTCGAAGTTGCCCACCTCGACCGCCGGCAACACCTGCATCGTCACGCCGGCGGCCTGTGCGCGCGCCACCACGGCGTCGCGGTCGGCGTCGAACTCGGCGGCGTCAAGATGGCAGTGCGTGTCGATCCACATCGTCGCGGTTCACCTGCTGGTACGGCACCCGGTCGGCCTCCTCGGCCAGGCTCACATCGGCGGACGCATCCGGGCGTTGCCGGCCCGCCCTTCGCCCTGCGGCGGCCGCGGCGGACGCCCAGGGCCAGAGAGCGGCAAGGACAAGGTCTCGGGGATCGGGTCCAACCCAAGTTGGGTGCGCAGGTCGTTTCGAAGTTCCACGATCAGCGGTTGATAGTCGACCGGCTCGCCGCGCATCAGCAGTTGCAAGCACGCCGCCGCCAGCTCGACCTGGCGGATCGAGCCGAACAGCACCACATCGGCCAGCGCTTCTTCGAGCTGCCCGCGATGCTCGTTGGTGGCCGGCGTGAACGAGCCGGCCAGCGAACGGTAAGCGATCACGAGGTAGCGCAGGCGCTCGGCCTCCTGTCGCGCTTCGCGCTGGCGCTTGTGGCGCACCCGCAGCAGCACATACATGCGGATCGCGAGCAGCACGACCGCGATGACCACCGGCACGATGATCGCAAGCGGGTTCAGCTCCGAAAAGCGCATGGGCTCAGGCGGCAGTGGACAGACGGCCGGTGTCGAGCCGCAGGCGGCGGTCGCAGCGAGCGGCCAGCGTCTCGTCATGGGTGACGAGCACGAAGGCCAGGCCCCGTTCCCGGGCACGGGTCAGCATCAGCGCAAAGACGCGGTCGGCGGTGTTGCGGTCCAGGTTGCCGGTGGGTTCGTCGGCCAGCACGCAGGCCGGATCGGCCACCAGCGCACGGGCCAGCGCGACCCGCTGGCGCTCGCCGCCCGACAGCTCGCCGGGTCGGTGCAGCACCCGCTCCCCCAGCCCCACCTCGCCCAGCGCGGCGCGCGCCTTCTCATGCGCCTGCGGTGTCGTCATGCGGCGGATGCGCAGCGGCATCGCGACATTGTCGAGCGCACTGAATTCGGGCAGCAGGTGATGGAACTGGTACACGAAGCCCAGGTGCTGGTTGCGCCACAGGCCCTGCTCGGCCGCATCCATCTCGTCGATGCGCCGACCCATCAGCGTGACGTGGCCGCCGCTGGGCGCATCCAGCCCGCCCAGCAGATGCAGCAGCGTGCTCTTGCCCGAGCCAGAAGCACCGACGATGGCCAAAGTTTCGCCGCGCTCGACCGTCAGATCCACGCCTTGCAGCACCTGCACGTCAAGCGGGCCTTCGTGGAAGCGCTTTTGCAGCGACTGGGCCACCAGCACCGGGCCGTGCGACGCGTGGTCACTCATAGCGCAGTGCCTCCGCCGGGTTGACGCGGCTGGCGCGCCAGCTCGGGTACAGCGTGGCCAGGAAGGCCAGCACGAGTGAAATCACGGCGATGGGCAGGATGTCGGCCATCTGCGGGTCGCTGGGCATGCGGTTGATCAGGTAGATGCTGCTGGGCAGGAAGGCCACGCCCAGCAGGCGTTCGATGGCCGGCACGATGGTGCCGATGTTGAAGGCGATCAGCAGGCCGAGCACGACGCCGGTCACGGTGCCGATCACACCAGCCGTGGCGCCCTGCACGACGAAGATGCCCATCACCGAGCGCGGGCTGGCACCGATCGTGCGCAGGATCGCGATGTCGGCGCGCTTGTCGGTCACCGTCATCACCAGCGTCGACACCAGGTTGAACGCCGCCACCGCGACGATCAGCGTCAGGATGATGAACATCATGCGCTTCTCGATCTGCACCGCGTCGTACCAGGCGGCGTTGGTGCGCGTCCAGTCGCGCACGCGCAGGTTCGGGCCCATCACGTCGGCCAGGCGCCAGCCCACTTCACGCGCCTCGTGCACGTCGGCCAGCTTCAGCTGCACGCCCGTCGGGCCTTCGGTGCGGAACAGGCGCGCCGCGTCGTCGAGGTGGATCAGCGCCAGCCCACTGTCGTATTCGTAGTGGCCGACGCTGAACACGCCCGCCACGGTGAATTGCTTCAGCCGCGGCTGCACCCCAGCCGGCGTGACCTGCCCGCCCGGGGCGATCAGCGTGATCGGATCGCCGGCGCGCACGCCGAGCGATCGCGCCAGTTCGGCGCCCAGCACGATGCGCCACTGGCCCGGCACCAGCTGCTGCAGCGTGCCGTCGGCCTGCAGCTTCGCGGCCAGGTCGGTGATCTGGCTCTCGGCCTCGGGCAGCACGCCGCGCACCACCGCCCCGCGCATGTCTTCGCCGCGGGCCAGCAGCGACTGCACCGCGATGAAAGGCGCCGCGGCACGAACGGCAGGATCCTCCTTGGCCTTGCGCGCCACGGCCTGCCAGTCGGGCAGGGCCTCGCCCTGCGGCTGCAGGATCTCGACGTGCGCAATCGCCGACAGCATCCGGTCGCGCACCTCTTTCTGGAAGCCATTCATCACGCTCAGCACGACGATCAATGCCATCACGCCAAGCGCGATGCCGATCACCGAGACGAACGAGATGAACGAGATGAAGCCGTTGCGACGGCCGGCGCGGCCAGCACGCGTGTAGCGCCAGCCGATCTGCCACTCGTAAGGCAGCTTGGAAAACAAGCTCATAGGGCCGGCATGCTACCGGAGCCCGTCGACCATGCGCCGGGTGCCGGGCCCGGCGGGGCACTCAGCGCACCGGAATCGGCGTCCCTCGGTCTACCGGCACGGCGGTAACGCTGTTCTGCGGCGAACCTTCGATCACCCGGTCCGAGTAGGTGAGGTAGACGAGCGTGTTGCGGGCCGCGTCAACCATGCGCACGACGCGCAAGCGTTTGAAGACCAGCGAGATCCGCTCGTTGAACATCTCGTCTTGCTGCCTGAGCGGCTTGGCAAACGAGATCGGCCCGGTCTGCCGGCAGGCGATGGACGCCTCCGACTTGTCTTCGGCCAGGCCGAGTGCGCCTTTGATGCCGCCGGTCTTGGCCCGCGACACGTAGCAGGTGACACCCTTGACCTCGGGGTCGTCATAGGCATCGACGACGATCTTGTGATCGGGGCCGATGAATTTGAAGACGGTGTCGACTTCGCCGACGGGCTCCGCACGCACGGCGAAAGCACAGGCCAGCAGGTTCAGAAGCAGGAGTCGTTTCATGGCCCCAATTGTGGGGGGTTCGGTGCTTGAGCCAAGAGCCCACCTCAGCGACCGGCTGGCCAAGCCGACTTGCGAACTGAAGACCCGCTTCGGGACTGGTCCCGGCCATTCGCTGCGGCAAGGTAGTCGACCGCAGACGACCCGGAGCAGCCCGGGTCACGAACCGGTCGTTCGCAAGCCACACCTCGACATGGATCACGGGGTGCACGCTGCTTTGATGCCCTCACTTGCGGAGCATCTTCCTTCGGCACGGCGACCAGCGTCAGCGGCAAGGTCCGCGCCCGATCTGCGCGTTCGAGGCGCGGTGCAGGTGTAGTTGCTCGCAAGCTTCGCGACCACTGCATCGTTGGCAGGTCCGTGTAGCGAGGGTACTTCAGGTACTGGCACACGGCCGTGCGAAGCTCAGCGCACCCGTGGCGTCACGCCTTTCAGCGGTGAGCGTGCCAGGCGCCGCTCCCTTGGCTGCCCATTCCTCTACGTCAAGGACATGAATGGTCCCGTACTGCAGTCGAACCAGACCAGCGTGTTCGAGCTCGTGGAGGGCGCGCCCGACCACCTGACGAGAGAGTCCGCACAGGCGCGCGATCTCCTCGTGGCGAATCCGCTGGTCGTGTGAGGCGCCCGAGCAGAGTGCCGGGTCAAACGGGCCTGCCATCCAGACGGCCACCTGCGCCGTCGTGGTCTGCATCCGGTGGCTCTCCACCACCGCGACGAACTGCCCAAATCGGGCACCCAGCTGATGGACGAGGAACTGATTGAAGGACAGGCTCGTTGTGGACCGCGATCTGCGGCACGTGGGAGATCCACGGCACGACGAAATCGTTGAGATTACGCGGCTCGACGATTCCATCCTTGAGCGTGATGTCGGCGCCTGTGAGATCGGCAAGGCTGGCTTCTGCCGAACGACTGCGGTCCCGCAGGTACTCGAGCGCACGCGGCAATTCACGGTGGTCGAAGTCCTGCAGCATGGTGGTTCCCTCAGGCCAGCGACCGGGCGGCGTCCGCCACCGCGTTGCGGATGCGTGCGTAGGTGCCGCAGCGGCAATGTTCCCAGCCATGGCGGCATCGATCTGGGCTGCGGTGGGCTTGCTGCCTTTGGGCAGCGACTTCATGAACGCCGTCGCGCTCATGATCTGGCCGCTCTGGCAGTGGCCGCTTTGGGGGACGCATGGCAAGAATGTCACCGTCGTCTCGACACGCTTCAGGATCCCAGGCGGGCGTCGCGCCTGAGTGACTGAGGCGGCTTGCCGAAGCCCCGCATGAAGGCCTCGCGAAGATGGCGTCGATCGCGAAAGCCCGTTTCGCGAGCAATAACCTCCAGCGGGTGGCGGCTGCGCTCGATCATCAAGCGCGCCGCCTCCACGCGCAAACGCTCTACCGCCTTGGCCGGCGACTGGCCGGTCTCGGCCGTGAACACACGGCTGAACTGGCGCGGGCTCAGGTTCGCCGCCGCAGCGAGTTCCTCCACGCCCAGCGGCTGCGCCAGGTGGCGGCGTGCATGCTCCAGCGCCCGCGCGATGCGGTCCGAGCGCGGCGTGAGATTCAGGATCTCCGAATGCTGCGACTGGCCGCCCGAACGACGCTGATGCATAACCAGCCGGTGCGCGACCGATCGCGCCACGTCGTCGCCCAGGTCCTTCCCGACGAGGCCGAGCGCCAGATCCAGTTCCGCCGTCATGCCGGCGGAGGTCCAGATCGGGTCATCCGCGATGAAGATGCGGTCCTGCTCGACCTGGACATCGGGATGCCGCCGTTGCAGTGCGTCCGCATAGGCCCAGTGCGTCGTCGCACGTCGCCCAGCCAGCAAGCCGGCCTCGGCCAGCACGAAGGCTCCGGTGCACAGCCCCACGGTCCGCCGCGCCCGGGCGCTGCACTTTCGCAGCGCCTGCAGCAATTGGGGTGGTGAAGGTGTGGCCCCCAAGGGATCGATCACGCCCACCACCATCCAGGTGTCGGCCGTGCTGCGTGCGGTGAAGGGCCTCGTCTGAAGGGCCGTGCCGAGCGAAGCCTTCACGCTGCCGCCGGGCATCGAATGGCAAGTCACCTCGTAGAAGGGCTCGCCCGCCACGACGTTGGCGAACTCGAAGACCGCCTGCGTGGCCAGCGCCATCACCTGAAAGCCTTCCGGCAGGACGTAGCTGACTCTGTGCATGTGCGGTCTCCGGAGTCGATGGCATGAAACATGACTATAAGCGTCATTTACGACAAACGCCCGACGGCACAACATGCGCACCATCGAATCCCCAAGACGGAGCACCACCATGACGCAGACGAACCTGGGCACCGCCCTCATCACCGGAGCCTCCTCCGGCATCGGGGCTCTCTATGCCGACCGCCTGGCGCAGCGCGGTTATGACCTCATCCTCGTCGCCCGCAGCCGCGAGCGTTTGAACCCGCTGGCCGGAGGCATCAGCAGCCGCCACGGCCGCGCGGTGGAGGTCTTTCCCGCCGACCTGAACAATCCCGTGGCGCTGCGCAGCGTGGAAGACAAGCTCAAGCAGGATGCGAGCATCACCCTGCTGGTCAACAACGCCGGCATCGGCACGCACACGCCGCTGCTGGAGAGCGACGTGGACCAGATGGTGCGCATGATCAACCTCAACGTGACGGCGCTCACCCGGCTGAGCTACGCGGCGGTGCCAGGCTTCGTCGCACGCGGCAGAGGTGCGTTGATCAACATCGCCTCCATCGTGGCCGTCTCGCCAGAGACCCTGAACGGCGTGTATGGCGGCAGCAAGGCCTTCGTGTTGGCCTTCAGTCAATCGCTGCAGCGCGAGCTGGCCGGCAAGGGCGTGCGGGTGCAAGCCGTTCTGCCGGGTGCGACGGCCACCGAATTCTGGACACGCGGCGGCCTTCCCGTGGAGCACCTGCCGGCGCAGATCGTGATGCGTGCCGAAGACCTGGTGGATGCCGCCTTGCAGGGTTTCGACCGGGGCGAATCGGTGACGCTTCCTGCGCTGCACGACGTGGCCCTCTGGGACGCCTACGAAGGCGCGCGCAAGGCGATGGCGCCCCACCTGTCGAGCAATGAAGCGGCATCGCGCTACCAGCCCTTGCGCTGAGTGGCCGCGTCGCATTCGAAGAATCAAGGAGATCCACCGTGCCGCTGACCAGCAATGATCCACTTTCCTCCGCCATCCGGATTGCCGGGACCGAGGAACACTTTCTCGATCCGCTCGGATCAAACAAGGCAAGCCTGGGCCGATTGCGCTATCTCTCGGGCGGAATGGGGCCGCCGTTGGTCCTGCTGCACACCGTGCGTACTCAGGCCGAGCACTTCCGCCACCTCATCCCGCTGGTCCTGGAGCGGTACACGGTGTATGCCCTCGATCTCCCTGGAATGGGCTACTCGCAGATCGTGCCGGGCGCCTCCTATGAGGAGCCGACCATGCGCGAGGCGGTCAAGAGCCTCATCACCCGACTCGACTTGCGCGACGTGACGCTGCTCGGCGAGTCGATGGGCGCGACGCTCGCCCTCACCACCGCGGCCGATCTGCCCGACAGAGTGCGGCGTGTCGTGGCGATCAATGCCTATGACTACGCGGGCGGCATCGCGCGGTCCAGCCTGCTGGCCCGGTTCGTCGTGACCGGCGCGCTGGCGCCCGTTGTCGGCCCGACCATCGCCGGAGTCCAACCCAAGCCGATCGTGCGCGCCGTGCTCCATGGGGGTCTCGGCGACACGGCCGCCCTGCGTGATGACTACCTCGATGAACTGTTGAAGGTCGGACGTCGGCCCGGCTATCCGGTCGTTGCTCGCGCGGTGTACGGGAACCTGCCCAGCCTCATCGCGGCACGCGCCCGTTACCCCGAGGTCAAGGCACCCGTCCACCTCATCTACGGAGAGAAGGATTGGTCAAGACCCTCGGACCGGCAAGCCAACAAGGAGCTCCTGCCCACAGCCGAGTTTGTCCAGGTACCTGGCGCCGGCCACTTCATCGTCCTCGAGCGGCCGGACGTGCCTGCCAAGGTGTTGAACGACGCGATGCGAATCGCGAGCGTTTCGAAAGCCGCGGCCTGATTCTTTCGATTGACCCGCAACAACCTGAGGTGCTCTCATGCCCACCCCTGACATCGTTCTCTGCGCGCCGGTCCGGACACCAATCGGAAGCTATGGCGGCTCGCTCAAGGAAACGCCCGCGTCCGCGTTGGGTGCCGCGGTGATTCGCGAGACCCTTCATCGCTCAGGTCTGGCCGCGGAAGCCGTCGACGCCGTGGTGATGGGACACGTGATCCAGGCCGGCACTCGGATGAATCCGGCACGGCAGGCTGCCATCGGCGGCGGACTGCCCGTGCAGGTGCCCGCCCTGACGGTAAATCGGGTGTGCGGATCGGGTGCCCAAGCGATCGCAACGGCGGCCCTCGAGATCGCGGCGGGTTATGCCGCGGCCGCGGTGGCCGGCGGCATGGAGGACATGGACCAGGCCCCCTATCTGGTGCCCGGCGCGCGATGGGGACAGCGCATGGGGGACGCGCAAATGCTGGACAGCATGCTGCGAGACGGTCTCCATGACGCCTTCAGCGGTCAACACTCAGGCTGGCACACCGAGGATCTCGTCGGTCGCTACGGCATCACGCGCGAGGACCAGGATCGCTGGGCCGCGCGTTCACAGCAACGGTTCAGTGAGGCTCAGGCTGCCGGCACGTTCGCGGACGAGATCGTCGCCATCGAACTCTCCGGCCGCAAGGGACCGGTGAGCTTCTCCAGTGACGAGGCCAATCGGCCTGACACCGCGGTCGAATCACTGGCCAAGCTCAAACCGGCGTTTCGAAAGGACGGCACGATCACTGCCGGGAACGCGCCAGGGCTGAACAGTGGCGCAGCGGCCGTGATCGTCGCGGAGCGAAGTTTTGCCGAGCAGCACGGGCTACGGCCATGGGCGCGCCTGGTCTCGCACGGCGTCGCTGCGGTCGAGCCGGGCATGTTCGGCATCGGGCCGGTGCCGGCGGTCAAACTGGCCTTGGAACGCGCCAACTGGAAGCGCACGGACATCCAGCGCATCGAGATCAACGAGGCATTCGCCGCGATCACGCTGGCCTGCCTGCGTGAGCTGGACCTGCCGGAAGACATCGTCAACGTCGAGGGTGGCGCCATCGCCCACGGCCACGCCATCGGCGCAACGGGCGCCGTGCTGACCACGCGCTTGCTGCATTCGATGCGACGCGATGGCTTGCGTCGGGGCATCGTGACCTTGTGCATCGGCGGCGGTCAGGGCATCGCGCTGGCGCTCGAAACGCTCTGATGGAAGGATGGCCATGGGCCTGTACTACCTGCACGACCTCTTGGCGGGGCCACGGCGCAGGTCGGCGACGAGCTCACCAATAGCCGATCGACACCCTGCCGGTAGAAGGCGCGGCAGGCCCAACTGGAGCACGCGCACACTGGCTGAGCACTTGGGTTGTGCGCCCCCCGAAACAGCACGTGAAGAGCGGCGCCGCTGCGCCGCGGATGCAGCCGGCTTTGAGTGCCACTGAGGCGTGCGCAATGACCGCTTGGAGCGCGGATGCACGGGACGGCCGCTGATGGCCGCCAGCACGCAATCGACAAACCCGAAGCGACCAACCAATCAAACGGCGACAACGCCTCGACAGCCGCGTCTGAGCCCAACTCACCACACCGCGCAGGCTGAACGTGCTCCCTTGCCCCATGTGCAAGAGCGCACCAACCCGTGAGGCCGCATCGCCGGCGGAAACGGTAGCCGCGCAACGGCGGCAAGCCGGTCGCTGGCGAGGCGAGCAGGCACGGCCTAACACCTCGTCTCCATAGCACCCCCCACTGTCCCTGCCTCCCCGGGGGCGGCGTTTGTACCGGTGGCTTTGCGACCCCGGCTTTCGCGTGGGAGTGCCCTTGTCATGGTTTGTGAACGATCGACTGTATTGGCATGAAAACGACCGCGCACCCGTCTCTGGGGGTCTTCGTGCCGCTGTTGACGGGCGGCGACCGATAATTCACGGATGCACCTGGTGCTTCCGTTCGCCTCCGCCTTGTCGCCCGCTGCCGGGCAGGCCTTGTCCACCCTGCAGCTGCCTGCGCTGGAGCGCCTGCTGGCGCGACTGGCACCGGCCCGACGCGACGAGGGCGACGAACTGAGCCTGAGCCCGCCGCACGAACGGGTGCTGGCCCGCGCCTGGGGCTGGCCTGCCGCCGACGATGGGCTGCTGCCCTTGGCCGCGCAGGCGGCGCGGCGCGACGGCCTGGCGGTCGAGCCCGGGGACGACGGCTGGGCCTTGCTGAGCCCGGCGCACTGGCATGTCGGGACCGAACAGGTCTCGCTCGGCAATCCGCTCGCGCTGGGACTGGACCACGCCTTCTCGCGCCTGCTGTTCGACACGCTCGCGCCGCTGTTTGCCGACGGCGGCTGGCAGCTGCTGTGGGGCGCGCCGACGCGCTGGTACGCCCGCCACCCCACCCTGGCCACCCTGCCCAGTGCCTCGCTGGACCGGGTCATCGGCCGCAATGTCGACCTGTGGCTGGGCAACCACCCGGGCGCCCGCCTCGTGCGGCGGCTGCAGGCCGAGGCCCAGATGCTGCTGCACCAGCATCCACTGAACGAAGCGCGCGAAGCCGAAGGCCTGCTGCCGGTCAATTCGTTCTGGCTCAGCGGCACCGGCGCGACGCAGCCGCCCGCGGTGACCGATGGCCTTCAGATCGACGAGCGCCTGCGCGCTCCTGCCCTGCACGACGACTGGACCACCTGGGCCGAAGCCTGGGCTTCGCTCGACGCCGGGCCGGTGGCCGCACTGCTGCACCGCGCCGAAGCGGGTCAACCGGTGCAGATCACGCTGTGCGGCGAGCGCCACGCCCAGACCTTTGCCCCGGCCGACCGCCCCTGGTGGCGGCGCGGCCTGCTGGCCCCACGGCGCGAAAACCCCGCGCCGTGGCTGGCCGATCTTTAGAAGACTCCGATGTCACCCACCTTGCTGACACGCGATGTGCCTCCGCGCACCGCTTTTGCGCTCGAGCAAAGCGGTGTGCACCCGCTGTTGGCCCGCTTGTTCGCCGCGCGCGGCGTCAAGACCCCGGCCGAGCTGGACGATGGCCTTGGCCAGTTGTTGCCGCCCACCGAGCTGCGTGGCAGCGCCGAAGCGGCCCGCCTCCTCGCCGACGCGATCGAACAGGGCCAGCGCCTGTGCGTGGTGGCCGACTACGACTGCGATGGCGCCACCGCCTGCGCCGTCGCCCTGCGCGGCCTGGCGATGCTCGGCGCCGCCCCGGGCACGCTCAGCTACGTGGTGCCCGACCGTCAGGTGCATGGTTACGGCCTGACGCCGACCATCGTCGATCTCGCGCGGGCTCAGCAGCCCGATGTGCTGGTCACCGTCGACAACGGCATCGCGAGCATGGCCGGCGTGGCACATGCCAAGGCGTTGGGCATTCGCGTGCTGGTCACCGACCACCACCTGCCCGCGATGATCGACGGCGCGGTGCAACTGCCCGATGCCGACGTGATCGTGAATCCGAACCAGCCCGACTGCGGCTTCGCGAGCAAGGCGCTGGCCGGCGTTGGCGTGATGTTCTATACCCTGCTCGCCCTGCGCGCCGAGCAACGTGCGCGTGGCCGCTTCGACGCCACCAACCAGCCACGCCTCGACGCGCTGCTCGACTTGGTCGCGCTGGGCACCGTGGCCGACGTGGTGAAGCTCGACGCCAACAACCGCCGCCTGGTGGCGCAGGGACTGAAGCGAATTCGATCCGGCCGCATGCAACCGGGCGTCGCAGCCCTGTTCGCCGCCGCGTCGCGTCGCTGCGAGGTCGCTTCGGCATTCGACTTCGGCTTTGCGCTGGGGCCGCGCATCAATGCGGCGGGCCGGCTGTCCGACATGACGCTGGGCATCGAGTGCCTGACCACCGACGACCCGCTGCGCGCCGCTGAACTGGCGCGCCAGCTCGACGCGATCAACCGCGAGCGGCGCGAGGTCGAGGCCGGCATGCGCGAGCAAGCCGAGCTCTTGCTGGACACGCTGATGCCCGAAGGCGCGGCGCCGCCGGCGGTGGTGCTGTTCGACCCCGAGTTCCACGAAGGCGTGGTCGGCATCGTCGCTGGCCGCATGAAGGACCGACTGCACCGCCCGACCTTCGTCTTCGCGATCGGCAGCGACGGGCTGCTGAAGGGCTCTGGCCGCTCGATTCCCGGCTTTCACCTGCGCGATGCGCTGGACCTGGTCAGCAAGCGCCACCCCGGTGTGCTGAAGAAGTTCGGCGGCCACGCCATGGCGGCCGGCTGCACGCTGGCCGAAGAAGACTTCGACACCTTCGACGCCGCGCTGCAAGCGGTGGCCCAGGAGTGGCTGCTGCCCGCGGCCCTGGCCCGTACGTTGGCCACCGATGGGCCGCTGGCCGTCGAATACTTCAACCCCGAGACCGTGGCCAAGCTCGATGCGCAAGTCTGGGGCCAGGGCTTCGAAGCGCCGGTGTTCTGCGACGAGGTCGAAGTGATCCAACAACGCCTGGTCGGCGAAAAGCACCTGAAGCTGCGGCTGCGCCACCAGGGCCAGCTGCGCGACGCGATCTGGTTCGGCCGCGCCGAACCCTTGCCAGGCAAGGTGCGCCTGGCCTTCCGCCTGAGCCTGGACGAGTTCCAGGGCCAACAGCGGCTGCAGATGGTGGTCGAGGCTGCGGTCTAGTGTCCTGTCCCGTAAATAACTGCCATCGAGATTCGACCAGATGGTGATGATCGTGAGTCCGGACGGCTCGGCAGATACCCAGCGTATCTGCCCTGATGGCCGGGCGCGCGAGCGCGCCATCTGGTCGAACCCGAAGGGCGGGCCGAAATCGGGCGCT
>NZ_DASUNH010000073.1:0-27326 GCF_036277275.1 Ideonella sp.
GCGGGCGTACTGCGAGTTCGAGCCGAAGACGGCCGCGGTGTGATGCGCCAGTTCGCCGCCCTGCTCTTCCTGCTGGCTGCGGGCGTCCAAGCGCAGCCGATCAGCGTGGTCGACGACAGCGGCCACACCATCAGCCTGCCCCGGCCGCCGCAGCGCGTGATCACGCTGGGCCCACACCTGACCGAACAGGTGTTCGCCATCGGCGCCGGCGCCCAGGTGGTGGGCGTCAGCCGCTACAGTGACTTTCCTGCGGAGGCAAAGCAGCTGCCGATCGTGGGCGACGCGGTGGCGGTGCACCACGAGACGATTGCGAAGCTGAAGCCCGACTTGATCCTCGTCTGGCGCACCGGCTTTCCCGACCGCGCCCGCGCACCGCTGCAGGCGATGGGCGTGCCGGTGTTCGACAGCGAGATCCGTTCGGTGGCCGACCTGGCGCGCAGCCTGCGCACGATCGGCCAATTGCTCGGGCATGCCGAGGCGGGTGAAGCACAAGCGAAGCAGGTCGAGCAGCAGTGGACAAAGCTCCAGGCCGAATACGCCGCGCGCAAGCCAGTGCGGGTCTTCTACCAGCTGTGGCACCAGCCGCTGATGACGATCAACCGCGAGCACCTGATCCACCAGGCCATCACCGCCTGCGGCGGCACCAACATCTTTGGCGAGCTGCCGACCTTCACGCCCACCGTCAGCTGGGAAGCAGCCGTGCAGCGCAACCCGCAGGTCATCGCGATGGCCGGCGCGCCGAGCGATCACCCGGAGCAAGGGCAATGGCCGCGCTTTCCGGGCGTCGATGCGGTGAAGCACCAACGGTTCGCGATGATCGACGGCGACCTGATCGGCCGCATGGGCCCACGCTTCGTGCAAGGCGCGCGGCAGCTGTGTGAGGCCATCGACAAAGCCCGATAGAAACAACCCCCATGCTCCACCTTCTCACTCGAGCCGCCGTGGCCTCGGCTTGGTTGCTGTCGGCCTGCGCCACCTCGGCTGCTGGCGCCGCCAAGATTCCCGACGCCGAGTTGCCGATCATCGAAACCGGCGTGGCCATGCTGCCGAACGCACGGGGGCCATTCGCCTGGTTGGACTCGCACACGCTGGCCATCACCACGTTTGCCGGCGATCCGCAGGCCACAAATTCCTGGACATCACAACAGGTGGTCGCGTTCGACACCCGCAGCCGGCAGCGGCGCACCATCGTCCCGCGGGGCCGATTGACCTGCACCAACCCGCCTGCCGGTGTCGTAAGTGCCGCGGTGGGCGATACCCGGGCCTACTTTCGCGGCAGTGAATTTGGCCCCGCCCCCGTCACGCAATGGTTCAAGTGGGATGGCGCATCTAGCCGCCTGGTGCCCTGGCCGGATCGGGCGCACCCGGACTGGAACGATGTAGCCTGCCGGCAGATGCTGCCGGAGGATGCTCGTAAACCTATACCGGGTTCGATAGACCACCCGCGCATCTACCTGCAGCCGGGCGAGGGCTTCATCACCTGGCAGCGCGCGTTTGGCGACGAGCCTCGGCCGCTGCAGTTGAGGTTGGGAGAGCAAAGCATCGACCTCGCCGCGACGAGCGGCGAGATCACTCCGAACGTCAGGCACCTTCCGTTCGCCGGTGCCCATTTGCTGAATGTCGGCGGCTTCCGCTGGAGTGAAGCGCATGGTGCCGAGCAGAAGGCAGCAGTCTTGCTGCGTCCCGGCGGCCGGATCGACCGCATGCCTTTTCCGCCGGCGTTGCAAGCGCTGTTCGCCGAGCGACACCTGTCATCGGGCGCAGTGATGCTTCCAGTGTCTGCTTGGTGATCGTCGCGGACTCGTCCACCAAAGGCGGCGGGCTGTACCTGACGCGTGACGGCAAGAGCTCACGTGTCTGGTTCGCCAGTGCGCCATCTCACGAATCGTTCCGCATCATGTCGTCAATCGAGATCTCTCCAGACGGCTGCCGCGTCGCCTTCGACGCCCGCTGGCCGACGACCCGGGACCCGGCGACCCTGAGCCTGGAAGGCTCGGTGAAGATCATCGACCTTTGCGCCAAGCCGCAGTAGGCGACAGGCGCCGCGCCGACAAAAGGAAAAAGGGCAGCGTGGTGCTGCCCTTTTGCATGGCGGCCGAGGTCGGCCGTTGAATCAGCGCTGGGCCAACGTCGTGGCAGCCGGCACGCGGACGCTCGGCGCGACGCGCAGGTTCGTCTCGGTGTCGAACACGTTCATCTCGCCGTTGGCGCGGGCCGAGATGATTTCAGCGCGCACTTCGTCGCGGCTCAGGCCGCCGGCCGACGCTTGCGCCTGGGCCGGCTTGCGGGTGAACAGCGATGCGATCACGCGGCTCGAATCGTTGTTCTGCGCGAAGTAGGCCGCTTCCGGGTTGAAGCTGGCGATGTTGTTGGCGTCACGCTTGGCGACGTACTGGGCCTGCACGGCTTCGCGGCTCAGGCCTTCGGCCGATGCGGCAGCGGGCATGCGCAGGTTCGTTTCGGTGTCGAACACATTGCGGTCGGTGGACTGGGCGAAGGCGCCGCCGGCGATGGTCAGGGCGATGGCGGCAACGGCGATCTGGGCTTGCTTGGCGAACATGGTGGTCATCCTTTCAGGGGTCAATCGGTTGAGACTTCGTTTCCGGGCATGGCGGCTGGCGCTGGGGAGTCGCGCTGCCGTCTTGTCCTTGCCTCGGTGAGTCGTCTTGTTTGCTAGCGGCTCATCGATGGACTCAACTGTAGAGATTCACCTTTCAGGAATAAACAATATAAAAACACACAGTCAATTGTGAAAACACGAATTATCTAGACCAGGATGCCGATGCGCCTCGGCGTGCCGATCACGCGAGCCCCGCACTGCCAAGAAGCCGACGCTCGCGGATCGCGCTGTCTTGCCGCTCCCCAAACGGTTCAGCCCCGCACGCCCGCCTGGGCCATCGCCACGAAAGCCTGCGCCGCCGGCGACAAGGCGCTGCGATCGAGCATCGCCAGCGCCACATGCCGCTCGACCGTCGGCAGGAACGGCCGGTACACCACGCCCGGCCACGCGTCGGGCAGCGCCAGCCGCACCGAGACCGACACGCCCAGCCCCTGCGCCACCAGGCCCAGCACCGAGATGACCTGCGGCATCCGGAACAGCTCCAGCGGCTGGGCCCCGGCACGCGCCAGGATGCCGGCGATCTCGTCGCCGCAGCCTGCCGAGCTGGCGATGAAGGGCTGACGATGCAGTTGCCGCGGCCGAACCGATTCCTGGGCAGCCAGCGGGTGACGCTCGGGCAGCACCACCACGTACTCGTCGCTGGCCAGATGAACGGTGTCGAAGCGCTCTTCAGGCAGCGTGACGAAGCCCAGCTCGACTCGCCGATCCACCAGCCACTGCGCGATCACGCCGTCGGCCTCTTCATCCACCCGCACCTCCACTCCCGGGTGGCGCAGCGCAAAGGCCCGCAGCAGCTGCGGCAACAGGCGCAGCGATGAACTCGGCCCGAACGAGCCGATGCGCAACAGGCCCGACTTGAGCCCCTGCTCGGCCTGAACCTCCTGGCGGATCGCCTCAGCCGCAGACAGCAGCGCCCGCGCGTGCGGCAGCAGGCGCTGCGCGCCATCGGTCAGCGCTGGCGGCGCCTGGCGACGATCGAACAACGCCGTCCCCAGCGCCTGCTCGAGCGCCTTCACCGTGTGACTGACCGACGACTGGCTGATGCCCAGGCGTGCGCCCGCGGCCGAGAAGCCGCCAGCCTCCACCAGTGCCACGAAGAGTTCGAGCTGGCCGAGCGTCATCTGCGAAGAGCGTGACATGGCGAATCCCCGCGACATGAACAGTCGTTCATTTTGTCATCGCTCGAAATGAATCAGCATGTCGCCATGTCAATCGCACTGGCCTCCCCTTCATTCGCTCGCCCCACCGTGCTGGACATCAGCGAAATGCTGCTGCTCGGACTGGCGTGGGGCGCCTCGTTCCTCTTCATGCGCGTCGCCACCCCGGAGTTCGGGCCGGTGGCCCTGGTGGCGCTGCGTGTCGCAGTGGCGGCGCTGCTGTTGGCACCGCTGCTGCGCGGCGTCTGGCGGCACCCCGACGCGGGGCGATGGTGGCGGCCGGTGCTGATGCTCGGCATCTTCAACTCGGCGCTGCCTTTCTGCCTCTTTGCGCTGTCCGCGCTCAGTCTGCCGGCCGGCTTCAGCGCCGTGCTCAACGCCACTGCCATCCTCTGGGGAGCGACGCTCGGCTGGGCGATCTTCGGCGCGCGCCTCGGCGGCGTCCAGGCGCTGGGCCTGCTGCTCGGTGTGAGCGGTGTGGTGGGCATGGTGGCGCACAAGCTGGCGGCGGCCGAGCCCACGGCCGGGCTGCCGCTCGGCGTGGGCGCAGCCGTGCTGGCCACCGCCTGCTACGGGGCCTGCGCCCACTACACGCACCGCCACCTGGCCGATGCGCCGGCGCCGCTGGTGGCCGCCGGCAGTCAGGCGGCCGCGGCGCTGGTGCTGCTGGTGCCGGGCGGGCTCGCCTGGCCGGTGCATCCGCCCTCGGCGCTCGCCTGGGGTTGTGCGCTGGCCCTCGGCGGGCTGTGCACCGCCCTGGCCTACCTGATGTACTTCCGCCTCATCCGCCGGCTCGGTGCGGGCCGCGCGATGACGGTCACGATGCTGGTGCCGGCCTTCGGCGTGATGCTCGGCGTGGCGTTGCTGGGCGAACCGCTGACCCCCGGCATCGTGCTGGGAGGCGGCCTGGTGCTGGCCGGCAGCGCGCTCGTGCTTGGCGTTTGGCCCCGGTCGGCTCGCCGCGCGCCGCCTTCGCAGGAGGTGTCCGCATGATCACGCCCTCCTCGTCCCGCCGCCTGTGGCTGCGACGGGCCAGTGCGCTGGGCGCCGGCACCGTGCTCGCCGGCTGCGCCCCATGGCATGACCCGCAGCCATCCTCCACTTCCGGCGCGACACCCATGCTCGACAAGCACCTGGACATCCTCTTCGATCAATTGCTGACCGAAGCGCCACAAGAGGCCACGGCCCTGGGCCTGGACACGGGCGCGCGGGCACCGTTGCGCCACCGCTGGGCTGACCGCTCGCTCGACGCTGCCCGCTCGCGGAACGACCGCTACATCGCCGCACTGGCGCGCCTGCGCGCCACGCCACGCCAGGGGCTGGATCGCGACGCTGCCGCTACGTTCGACGCTGCCTGCTTTGCATTGGAACTGGGCGTCGAAGGCACGCGCTTCGCCTACGGCGACCAGGGCCTGATGGCCACGCTGGCGCAGGAGGGCACGCCGTACGTCATCAACCAGATGATCGGCCTGGCGCTGAGCGCCCCGCAGTTCCTGGCCACGCAGCACCCCTTGCGTACGCCGCAGGACCGGGACGCCTGGCTGCACCGCCTGGCCGCATTGCCGGCGCATATCGACCACGAGACCGAGCGCCTGCGGCATGACGCCGCGCTGGGCGTACGGGCGCCGCGCTTCGTGCTGGCCACCTTGCACGAGCAGCTCGACGCGATGCTGGCGACGCCGCCTGCCGAGGCAAGGCTGCTCACGGCACTGGCGGCCACGACAAACGCCGACAAGACGGCCGCATCGGCCTTCGACCATCTGCAACGAGGCCTGTACCCCGCGGTGCAGCGCCAGCGCGACGCGGTCAGTGCCGTCATGACGTCAGCCAACGACGAAGCCGGCGTGCGCCGCCTGCCCGATGGGGAGCGCTACTACGCCTGGGCGCTGCGGGTGGGCACCACCACCACGCTCGCGGCCGGCGAGATCCACCGCATCGGGCGGGCGCAAGCAGCCGAGATCGACGCGCAGATGGACTCGCTGTTGCGCGCGCAGGGCCTGACACAGGGCAGTGTCGGGCAGCGCATGGCCGCACTGGGCCAGGACGCACGACATTGCTTCACGAACGACGACGCGGGGCGCGCACTGGCCATCGCCCATTGCAACGAGTGGGTGGCGCGCGTGCGTGCCGCGATGCCGCGCTGGTCGGCCCTGGCCCTGCGCGCGCCGCTGGACGTCAAGCGCGTGCCGCCGGAGATCGAGGCGGGCGCAGCCGGCGCCTACGTTTTCCCTGGCGCGCTCGACGGCTCGCGCGATTCGGTCTTCTACCTGAACCTGCGCGACACGGCGACCTGGCCGCGCTGGACCTTGCCGACGCTCGTCGTGCACGAGACCCTGCCCGGCCATGTGTGGCAGGAGGCGCACGAGACGGAGGTCGTACGCCGCCACCCGCTGCGCGCGCTGCTGAAGTTCAACGGTTACTCGGAAGGCTGGGCCTTGTACGCCGAACAGTTGGTGGACGACGCCGGCTTCTACGAGGACGACCCGCTCGCCCGGCTCGGCTACCTGCAGGCCCAGCAGTTGCGCGCGACCAGGCTGGTGGTGGACACCGGACTGCACGCCTTCGGCTGGAGCCGCGAACGTGCCATCCAGACCCTGGCAGAGGCGACCGGCCGGCCCCGTGCCGCCGTGCAGGGCGAGATCGACCGCTATTGCGTCAAGCCCGGCCAGGCCTGCGGCTACAAGATCGGGCAGACCGAGCTGCTGCGACTGCGGCAGCAGTGGCTCGCGCGCCGGCCAGCGCCCGGTGGCGGCACGACCGTGGCCTTCAACGACGCGGTGCTGGGCGCGGGCAACCTGCCCCTGGCCGTGCTGGCCCGCACGCTCGGCGTGGGTTGAGACCGGCCGGTTCGGCGCCGCGGCGGCATGAACCGGCGGTGCCGCTCAGACCTTGAAGACCGCCACCCCGTGGCCAACTCGTTGGCTTGGCTGCGCAGGCTTGCAGCCGCCGCAGCCGACTCTTCGACCAGCGCGGCGTTCTGCTGCGTCGTCTCGTCCAGTCGGGTCACGGCTTGCGCCACCTGCCGGATACCGGCGCTCTGCTCTTGCGTGGCGTGGCTGATCTCGCCCACGATGCCGGAAACGCGCCCCACGGCTTGCACGATCTCGCCCATGGTCTGGCCCGCTCGCTCGACTTTTTCGACGCCGAGGCCGACCTGCTCGCTCGAGTGGCCGATCAGGTGCTTGATCTCCTTGGCCGCTTCGGCGCTTCGCTGCGCCAGCGACCGCACTTCGCTGGCCACCACGGCAAATCCGCGGCCTTGTTCTCCGGCACGGGCCGCTTCCACGGCGGCGTTCAGCGCCAGGATGTTGGTCTGGAAGGCGATGCCATCGATCGTGGCGATGATGTCCGAGATACGGCCGCTGGAGGTGCTGATCTGCTGCATGGTCAGCACGACCTCCTCGACCACGCTGCGACCGCGGTGCGCCACCTGGCTGGCCTCGTCCGAGAGTTGCTTGGCCTCGTGGGCCGAGGCACTGTTCTGCTGCACCGACTGGGTGATCTCGTCCATCGTCGAGGCCAGCACCTGCAGGTCGGCCGCCGACCGCTCGGTGCGCTGCGACAGGTCCTGCGAGCCCGCTGCCACTTCGCGCGAGGCGTTCGCGATCGAATCCGAGCTCTGCCTGGCGCCGCTCAGCACGGTGCCGATGGATTGCTGCATGTCGCGCATGGCCTTCAGCAGGCTGGCGGCTTCGTCCTGGCCCGACACCGTGATCTCGCCCCGCAGGTCGCGCTGGGCAATGCGAGCCGCCGCCATCTGCGCTTCGGCCATCGGCAGGATCACCGAGCGCGCCACCATGCGGGCGAAGACCATGACGAGGGCGGCGAACAGGACGGTGGCGGCAGCCAGCGCACCGTAGAGCCGGTTGTCGTCACGGCGATGTTGGCTGAGACGCTCCGCCTGGCGCTCGCCGAGCAGCTTCTCGAGCGCCACCACGCCTTCTTCGATCGCGTTCACCGATGTCTTGTAGGTGCGCATCGCCTGGTTGCCGTCTTGCGGCGTCGCGAACTCGCCCTGCAAGGCCGATGCGGCGACCTTGCCGAATCCGGCCTGGTAGGTGTCCAGGTGCGTGATCATCCGCGTTGCTGGTTCACTGATCGCAGGGCTGAGCTGCAGCGCGACGAGGCCGTTCAAGGCGGCCCTCGCCGCCGCGTCGGCGGCCTTCCAGTCTTCGATGCTTTCCTTGGCCTTCTTTTCGTTGGCCATGTTGATGAGCAGATCCTTCTCGTTGCGGCGCAAGCTGTTGGCCGCGCCCTGCAGGTGGCCCAGGTGAGCCAGGGCCTGCACGTCCTGCGCAACGAAACGCTCGAAATCCCTGGCCGAGTGGTTCAGCCCCAGACCACCGGCCAGGGCCACGCCGACCAGCGCCAGCACGGTGGCCCCGGTCAACCAGACCAGCCTGGTCTTGAGGGAGTGGCGGTTCATGAAGCTCATCGTGTTCCTTGGGTATCGGGTCATGGCGCGGCTTGCCGAGCAGGCCGAAACGGCGATGCTCGTGGCACGAAAGGCGCAAAAAGGTGGGCTCTTTCACCCGCATCGGCCGGTAGGCGACTCAGAAGCCGCCAACGCGCACGGGTCGCGCAAAGCCGCGCGGCAAGTGCCATGCCTTGCGGCTTGCAAGGGGCGGCTACTCGCGCCGGTCTACATCGGCAGGCGACGCGCCGACTTGAGCTGGCGCCGGCTGCGGCCTACGCCAACGAGGCGTTGTTCACGCAACGGTGCGAGCGCACCCACAGGCCCTAACCGTCGCTGAGGGCGAAGCGTGAACGGCAGTGCGGACACATGAGCCGGCCATGGACCACGGTTTCGTAAGGGACGAACTGCCGGGCGAGCTGTCGCCAGCCTGGCGAGTTGGCCACGCCGGAAGCAAAGAACAGGCGCTCGCAGCACCATGGGCAATACAGCCGCCAAGCCAGCACCAGCGAAATGCCCCAGCTGGCCGCGCATGCGGACAAGCCAGCCACGGCATAGGGTCGCATCGAAGAGGCCGCACCTAGGCTGACGGCGATGGGCAGCAGCCAGCTTCCCAATGCAGCGGCGACCGCCACGGCCTTGACGCGCTTGGCATGACGGCAGGTGAGCACCGCTGCTCGATGTTCGACATTCAGGCTGTCTTGTGGCGTGGCCATGCCCGGACTCTCCCTCGCTTGAGCAGGACGCAATCTATCTGATGGGCGGGCCGGGGCCAAGACCAGGAATCAACCGGGTTTGGGGTACCGGCCGGTGGAGCGCCTGATCGGCAGCGGCTACGCCGGGCTTGCGCGCTCAGCCATGCGCTGCGCCAGCCGCCACAGCGCGAGACGATGTGCGTCGACCTGCGACTCGGGCGCTCGCCCTGCGCTGGGCGCCTCGACCTCGGTCTCGCCAATCTGCGCGGCCCCGCCGCCGTGCGGGTCGGTGATCGTCCAGCGGGCGCGCAGGCGCACGGCCCGGCCATCGGGCGCGGGGCCGAACTCCAGCACCTCGACGCGGATCTGCCGCGCGACGGCCACGCCCGCCGGCACGCTGCCGCTCCAGACCCGGTCAGCCCCGCGCAACACGCCCAGGTCGTGGGCCAGCACGCGCGGCACCGTCGCGCGCAGCGGCTCGGCCCAGCGATGGCCGTCCATCGGTTGCAGCGCGTTGGCGCCGACGGCAAGCCACAACGCGTCGCGGTCCAGGTAATCGGGCAGGCGAACCGACACCAGTTGCCAGACGTCCGGCTGCGGGGCTGACGCCCGCGTCGCCCCGGCCTCGCCCGCCGGCGGCTCCAGCCGCAGCTGGTAGTAGCGCAACGGCGGCGAGGGCGAACCGGCGCAGGCCGCCAGGCCCACCGCCACCACGATCGATAGCCACCACCCCTGCTTCATCGTTTCGCCCCTTGTGTCTCGGTAGTCGGCTCGGCGAATGCTTCGTCAGGCTTCACGGCGGCCGAACGCCCGCGCAGCAGCGCCTCCGGGTGGCGCTCCAGCAGATCGGCGAGCTCGCGCATCGACCGCGCCGCGCGCGACACATCGTGAAGCGCCTGGTTGGCGTTCTGCACCAGCCCGGAGTCGTCGCTGGCCTGCTGGCGCAGGGCGCCGGCCATCTGCGCCAGGTCGTCCATCGTGCGCTGCAGCTTCTGCACCACAGCCGATTCAGGCGCCACCAGCGCGCTGACATGGTCGGCGGTGCCGCTCAACCGGCGCGCGGTGCCGGACACATCGTCGGCCGCGGTGCCCACGCGGTTGGCAGCGCTGCGCGCATCGACCAGCGCCTTCGAGGCCGTGTCCAGCAGCGGGTCGAAGCGCTTGTCGAGCCGTTCGCTCAGCTTGCGCAGATGGCCGGTGATCGCGGTCAGGTCGTCCATCGCCTGCTTCAGCTGCGGCCCGGCGACCACCGTGCGGGCCGAAGCCGCGATCGCCGACACGTCGTCGAACAGGCGGCGGAAGTCCAGCCCATCGACCTGGTTCTTCAGGTTCTGGATCGCCGTCGCGGTGGTCGGAATCTCCAGGATCTTCCCGGGCTTGCCGCGCTGCACCGACGTCTTTTGCGGCCGCATGTCCAGATCGACATACAGCTGACCGGTCAGCAGACTCTGCATCGACAGCTGCGCGGTCATGCCCCGGTCGACCAGCGCGGCGAGCGCGGTGCCGCTGTCGCCGTTGTTCGACGCGGCCAGGCCACGAATCGAGGCCGATTCGAGCTCGGCCACCACCGGGATCAGGAAGTCGTCCTTGGTCTTGTCGTAGAGCAGGCCGATCGAGCTGACACTGCCCAACCGCACGCCACGAAAAACCACCGGCGCGCCGAGCTGCAGGCCGTAGATCGAGCCGCTGAAATGCATCACGACTCGCTCCTTGTGGGCAAAGAGCCGCCCGCCGCCGGCCAGGATGACGCCGGTCACCAGCAGCACGAGGCCAACGACGACGAACAGCCCGATGGTGGTGGCGCTGGCGCGTCGCTTCATGAATTCTTGCCTCGGCGAAGGAACTGGCGCACCTTGTCCGGCCCGTGCTCCAGCAGGGCCTTCGGCGTATCGAGGGCGGTCATGGTTTTTTCGTCGGCATCGAGGAACAGCAAGCGGTCGGCCACGGTGAAGATGCTCTGCAACTCGTGCGAGACCAGCACCACCGTCGTGCCCTGCCCGTCGCGCAGCTGCAGGATCAGCTCGTCCAGCTGCGCCGAGGTCAACGGGTCCAGCCCGGCCGAGGGTTCATCGAGGTAGAGCATTTCAGGGTCCAGCGCGAGGGCGCGTGCGATCGCCGCGCGTTTGCGCATGCCGCCACTCAAGGCTGGCGGCTCGGCGTCGAACTGGTCGCCCAGGCCCACCAGTTCCAGCTTGGCACGGGCATGCTGCTCGCGCTCGCTGGCGCCGATCTTGGAGAACATTTCCATCGGCAGCATCACGTTCTCGCCGACCGTCATCGAGCTCCACAACGCCCCGGACTGGAAAGCCACCCCGAAGCGCCGGCGCAAGCGCGCCTGCAGCTCGGCGTCGTCGCTGTGGATGTCGTCGCCGCCGTAGCAGACGCGGCCGGCCGCCGGCGCCTGCAGCCCGATCAGATGGCGCAGCAAGGTGCTCTTGCCGCAGCCGCTGGCGCCGACGATGGCCAGCACCTCGCCATCGCAAATCTCGAAATCGAGATTGCGCTGCACCACCTTGTCGCCAAAAGCCATGGTCAGGCCCTCGACCTTGACCTGGGGCGAAGCGCTGGTCGCCGTGCTCATCACCAGTCCAGCCGCTGGAAGGCGATCGTCAACGCCGAAGCCGCGACGACGATCCAGATGATCGCCTGCACCACCGACGCCGTCACCGCCGCCCCCACCGCCTGCGCGCTGCGCCCGGCGTTCAGTCCCTGACGGCAGCCCGCCAGCGCCACCAGCAGGCAGTAGACCGTACCCTTGCCCAGCCCGATCCAGACGTGCGGCAGGGTCAGCGCCTGCCGGCTCTTGTACAGGTACTCCATCGGCGGCACGCCGAAGACGACCAGCGCGACCAGCCCGCCGGACAGGACCGCCGTCAGCGCGGCAAAGGCAGTCAGCAGCGGCGCCATCAGAAGCAACGCGAGCATGCGCGGCAGCACCAGATGGTCGACCGGGTCGATGCCCAGGGCACGCAAGGCATCGATCTCCTCGTTGGCCTGCATGCTGCCCAGTTGCGCCGCGAAAGCGGCGCCGAGGCGGCCGGACAGGATCACCCCGGTCATCAGCGCCGCCACCTCCCGCACCGAACCGATGGTCACCAGGTCGGCCATGTAGGTCTGTGCCCCGACGCGCTGGAGCTGAACGGCGCCCATGTACGCCAGGATCACCCCGACCAGCGCGCTGACCAGCGCCACGATCGCCACGCTGCGCGGACCGGCCTGCTCGATCTGCCACAGGAAGTCGCTCCAGCGCATCGCCGCCTTGCCGGCAAGCAGGCGCCGCACTGACAACAGCACCTCGCCGATGAAAGCCAGCGTCAGCAAGGCGTCCGCCCACCAAGCCCTGGCTTGCAGCCCCAGCGCCGTGACCCAGCCCGGCCGCCGGCGGCGTGGCGGCGCGGGGGGCGCGGGGGGCGCGGCGGGGGCTGTGGTCGGGGGCGCCGGTGGCCGGGAAATCGCGTGGGAACTCATCGAAAGCCTTTTTTCTTTTCACGCAGCCTAGGGAACACCCTCGCCAGGCCACGTCGGCGCAAGGCGATTTCGAGTGTCGGACGAAGTCGACAACCTCCGACCTGGACTTGGCCAGCACGTGGCGGGCGGGCCACGAAGCGTCACGAACCCGACACGATTGGAAACAAGCCGGCACTAAAGCGCCTTTTCCAGCCTTTCGTTGGTCCCCCGAGTCGAACAATGGGCTCATGTTGAATGCCACGATGTCCGATGTAAAGGAGATGAAGGCCCCCCGCCTGCTCCGACGCATCCTGAGCTCAGCCCCTGCGCCCAGCACGCTGCCCAGCCGCACATCCATTCGCCCACCGGCGATCTGGGGCCAGGCCGAGCCGGTGTGGAAAGCGCTGTGGAACTGGCTGCGCCCGCGCCAGCAGCCGGCCGAACGCCGCGCGCTGACGCTGGACGACGCCCGGCGGGACTTTGCCCAGTCGCTGGCCGATCTGACGACCGAGGATGCCTGCGATCTGCGCCGCCGCGGCCAGTCGGCCCGCTCGCTGCGCGAGCTTTGGCACCTGCGCGCCGACCTGTACAGCATGGTGGCGCGCCACCACAGCCAGGGCGAGGCCGACCGCCGGCTGCAGCTCGTGAACCGCCATTTCCCCACCAGCACCAAGCCGACCACCACTTCGGCCGCATCGCGGCCGGAGCATTTCGACGCCTGAGCCTGCCATGGACGCCTTCGAAGACACGGCCTACGACACGCAGTTCAATTTCGCCGGCCTGCCGCAGGACCGCGCGAGCCGGGTGGCGGCGCGCCGAGCCTTCGTCGAGATGAAATTGTTGTTCCTGCGCGCCACCGGCCCGCTGGAAGACCGCAAGGGCGAATGGTTGCGCCACCAGGTGCGCCAGGCGACCGACCCGATGGACCTGTGGCTGCTGCGCGGCCCGGTGCTGCGCGCACTGAGCCAGGACGACCAGCGCCACCGCAGCGTGCGGGCCGAGCTTTACCGCAGCCTCGACAGCATCTTCCCCGAGGCCTTCGGCTTCGACCCCGGCGCGACGCTGCCGCCGACGATGCCCGCCCCCTGGGAGGCGATGGCCAACGAACCCCGGGCCGGCGGCTACATTCGCTGACCGGTTGAGGGCCCGGGAGGGCCGAACCCCCGGTGCAAAATCGGGGCGTGAACATCATCATCCTCGACGACTACCAGGACGCGGTGCGCAAGCTGCGCTGCGCCAGCAAGCTGCAGGACCTGAATGCCAAGGTGTTCACCAACACCGTCAAGGGCCTGGGTCAACTGTCCATTCGGCTGCGTGACGCCGAAGTGCTGGTCGCCATCCGCGAACGCACCCAGTTCAACCGCCAGTTGCTCGAAAAGCTGCCCAAGCTGCGCCTGATCGCCCAGACCGGCAAGGTCGGCCCCCACATCGACATCGACGCCTGCACCCGGCTCGGCATCGCCGTCGCCGAAGGCGTCGGCTCGCCGCATGCGCCGGCCGAACTGACCTGGGCGCTGATCATGGCCGCCATGCGCCGGCTGCCGCAGTACATCGGCAACCTGAAACACGGCGCCTGGCAGCAGTCGGGCCTGAAATCGGCGTCGATGCCGCCGAACTTCAGCATCGGCATGCAACTGCGCGGCAGGGTGCTGGGCGTCTGGGGCTACGGCAAGATCGGCACCATCGTGGCCGGCTACGGCCGGGCCTTCGGCATGGACGTGCGCATCTGGGCCAGCGACGAATCGCGCCAGCGCGCCGCGGCCGATGGCTACGCGGTATTCGCCAGTCGCGAGCAGGCCTTCGAGGAAAGCGACGTGCTCAGCGTGCACCTGCGCCTGTCCGACCGCACGCGGCACGCCGTGACGCTGTCCGACCTGGGACGCATGAAGCCGACCGCGTTGTTCGTCAATACCTCGCGCGCCGAACTGCTCGAAGACGCGGCCCTGGTCTCGGCGCTGAACCGCGGCCGGCCCGGCCTGGCCGCGGTCGATGTGTTCGAGACCGAGCCGATCCTGCAGGGCCACCCGCTGCTGCGGCTGGAAAACGCCGTCTGCACGCCCCACATCGGCTATGTCGAACAAGACAGCTACGAGCTGTACTTCGGCGCCGCGTTCGACAACGTGGCCGCCTTTGTCGCCGGCCAGCCGACCAACATCGTCAACCCGGACGCATTGAAAGTCCTGCGCTGACGCACAAGCGGTTGCAGACCCGGCCCCCGTACCACCCGGGTCGGTTACCTAAGTCACCCCGCCTGCGGGGCCGCGCTGCGTATTCTCGGCAAGAGAGTCAGGAGCAGACACGTGACCGTTGTGGGTGTGACGCGTGGGTGGTGGTTCGTCTCGGCCGGTCTGGCCGCGATGCTGGTGGCGGGCTGCGCCAGTGCGCCCAAACCCGCCAAGATCAGTGGGACGATCGAGGCCTCGGCATCGGTCAACCCCAGCGCCAGCCAGCGCCCGTCGCCGGTGATGCTGCGGGTCTATGAACTGAAGTCGCCGACCGCGTTCAACGCCGCCGACTTCATGTCGCTGTACCAACGCGACCAGGCCGAACTGGCCTCCGACTTCGTTGCCCGCGAGGAAATGACCCTCGCGCCCGGCGAATCGCGGCCGCTGACCAAGACGCTGTCGGTCGACACCAAATACATCGGCGTCGTTGCCGCGTTCCGCGACCTGGAGCACGCACGCTGGCGCGCGATCGCCCCGGTCCAGCCCGGCAAGGCGCACAAGGTGGTGATCCGCGCCGACGCCCTGGCGGTCACTGTCACGGTGTCGCGGTAGATGAAGTCCCCACGCTCCCTTCCGGTCGCAGCCCCCCGTGGGGGCTCTTGCTGCGGCCCGGCAAAGCCGGATCCGCGCAAGGCGCTTGGTCTTGGCGGAGCCCTGCGCCGGTCTTCGCCAGAACCCTCGCTCGCAGGCAGGAGCGGGCCATGAGTTGGCGCAGCAAGGTCGTCTGGACGCAGGGCATGTTCCTGCTGCCGCACCACTTCCAGCAAGAGGCGCGTTACGTCGAACACCTGGTCGAGATGCGCGTGCGCGCGACCGGGCCGCATGCCTGGGGTTTTTCGACGCTGGCGCTCGACGAGAGCCAGCTCGAGCTCGGCCGCATCGGGCTGACGCGCGCCAGCGGCGTGCTGCCCGACGGCACGCCCTTCCTGCTGCCGCAGATCGACGCCCTGCCGGCACCGCTGGAAGTACCGGCCGACATGAAGGGCGAACTGGTCGTGCTGGCCGCACCGCTGGCGCGAGAGGGCCAGACCGAGGTCAGCTTCGACGGCGGCGAAGCCGGCGCGATGGCTCGCTACCAGGTCAATGACGAAACCCTGCGTGACGGCACGAGCGCCAACGACGAGCCCGAGCCGGTGCAGACCGGCGCCCTGCGCCTGCGCCTGATGCGCGCACGTGACGCCACCGACGCCTACGCCACGCTCGGCATCGCCCGGGTGGCCGAGCGCCGCGGCGACCAGCAGGTGGTGCTCGATCGCGCCTACGTCGCCCCACAGACCCGGCTCGACGCGACCGCGCAGCTGTCGGCGATGGCCTCGCTGCTGCACGGGTTGATCCAGCAGCGCGCGCAGATGCTGGCCGGCCGCATGGGCCAGCTGAGCCACGGCATCTCGGAGATGGCTGACTTCCTGATGCTGCAGTCGCTGAATCGCGCGCTGCCGGTGTTCCAGCAACATGCGAACGGGCCGCACGGTCACCCGCGCGAGCTGCACCTGGCCTGCCTGCAACTGGCCGGCGACCTGGCCACGTTCTCGACGGCCAACCGCCACCCGCCCGACTACCCGCTGTACCGCCACGACGATCTGCAGCTGAGCTTCGCGCCGTTGCTGGCCGACCTGCGCCGCATGTTGTCGACCGTGCTCGAGCGCAATGCGCAGCAGATCGAGCTGACCGACCGTGGCCACGGCGTGTGCACCGCGGTGATCCCCGACCCCGATCTGGCGCGCCACGCCAACTTCGTGATCGCCGTCAACGCGCAGATGCCGGCAGAGCTGCTGCGCTCGCGTTTCCCGGCCCAATCGAAGCTGGGGCCCGTCGACCGCATCCGCGACCTCGTCAACCTGCAACTGCCAGGCGTGAACCTGCGCTCGCTGCCGGTCGCGCCGCGGCAGCTCCCCTTCCACGCCGGCTACCACTACTTCGAACTCGACCGCGGTGGCGAACTCTGGAAGCAGCTCGAACGCAACGGCAGCCTGGCGCTGCATGTGGCGGGCGATTTCCCCGGGCTCGAGCTTGAGCTCTGGGCCATTCGGCAGTGACGAACGGAGCCGCGATGGAACCTTCGGCACTCAACGACCCGTTCGCGCAACTCGACGATCAGCGCACCTTCATCCGGCCGAACCCGGGCGGCCGTTCGCCCACGGTGCCGGTGCCTGCCGACACCACGCGCGATACCGGCCATGCCGGCGACGGCGCCCTGCCCGAGCAGGGCCTGAACCCGCTGGTGGCGCTGGCCAACAAGCTGCTGATGGCCGTGCCGCCGTTGCGCGCCACGCGCCATGTCGACGATGCCGTCGCGTTGCGCAACGCGCTGGCGCAGGGCATTCGCGAGTTCGCGGCGCAAGCAGCCGCGGCGGGCATCCCCGGCGAGCGGGTGATGGCCGCGCGTTACGTGCTGTGCACGATGCTCGACGAGGCCGCCGCCGACACGCCCTGGGGTGGCTCGGGCGAATGGTCACGCAACAGCCTGCTGGCGATGTTTCACAACGAGACCTGGGGCGGCGAGAAGGTCTTCCAGCTGATGGCCCGGCTGGCCGAAAAACCCGCGGCCAACCTCGACCTGCTGGAGTTGATCTATTGCGCGCTGGTGCTCGGCTTCGAAGGTCGCTACCGCGTGATCGACAACGGCCGCGCACAGATCGAGGCGGTGCGCGACAGGCTCGCGCAGATCATCAAGCAGCAACGGGGTGACCATGCGCCGGCACTGGCCCAGCATTGGCAAGGTGAGCCGGTACGCCAACGCCGCTTCGCCAGCTGGTTGCCACTGGCGGCCACTGCCGCCGTGGCCACGCTGGTGCTCAGTGGCGTGTACCTCGCGTTGACGCTGTCGCTGGGCGAACGCTCCGACCCGGTGTTCGACCAGATCCAGGCGCTGCGCCTGTCGCCGCCGGTCGCCGTGGCGCCACCGGTCATGGCCAAGCCACGGCTGGCGCAGTTCCTTCAATCCGACATCAAGGCCAACCTGGTGACCGTGCGCGACGAGGTCGACCGCAGCGTCGTCACGATCCGCGGCGATGGCCTGTTCGCCTCGGGCAGCGCCACCCTGATGCCCGAGCGTGAAGCCCTGATGACCCGCATCGCCGAAGCGCTGGCCAAAGTCAGCGGGCCGATCCTCGTGACTGGCCACACCGACAAGACGCCCGTGCGCACCGTGCGCTTCCCGTCGAACTGGCACCTGTCTGAAGAGCGGGCGCAGTCGGTGAAGCAGTTGCTGCTCGCGCATGCCGTTGCGGCCGATCGCGTGCGCGCAGAAGGCCGCGCCGACAGCGAGCCCGTGGCCCCGAACAATGACCCGGCGCAGCGTGCGCAGAACCGCCGCGTCGAGGTGACGCTGTTCGTTGGCCGCAGCGGTGAGCCGATCGCCCAGCCGGCTCCGTCGGCGTCTACCCCCGGGGGGGCGCGATGAAGCGTCTGCTGGGGTGGATCTTCAACCGCTGGGTGCTGGCGGCCGTCGTGCTGCTGGCGCTGGCGCTGGTGATCCACATCGTCGGCCCGATGGTGGCGATCGCCGAGTGGCGGCCGCTGGAAAGCGAGCGTGCCCGCTGGATCACCGTCGGCGTGCTGGTCGCGGTCGTGCTGCTGTGGATGGCGCTGGCACGCTGGCGCGCCCAGCGCAGCAACCAGGCGGTGGTCAACCAACTGATCGCCACACCGAGGACCGCCGCCGAGAAGGCGGCCGAATCGCCCGACATGGCGGCCGTGCGCGAGCGCTTCGAGAAGGCGCTGCTGACGCTGCGGCGTGCGCGCTTCGGCGCCGGCGGGCTGCTTTCAGGCTGGTCGGCCAAGCTGGGCGGGCGCTACCTCTACGAGCTGCCGTGGTACCTGATCATCGGTGCGCCGGGTTCGGGCAAGACCACCGCATTGCGCCACAGCGGGCTGAACTTTCCGCTCGCCGATGCGACCGGCACGCAAACCGCGATCCACGGCGTCGGCGGCACCCGCAACTGCGACTGGTGGTTCACCGACCGTGCGGTGCTGATCGACACCGCCGGCCGCTTCACCACGCAAGACAGCGACCGCGAGAACGACCGTGCCACCTGGGGCGGCTTTCTCGGCCTGCTCAAGCGCTCGCGCCCGCGCCAACCCGTCAACGGCGTGCTGGTCACCGTCTCGGTCACCGACCTGCTGACCCGCAGCCCCGCCGAGCGCGCGCAGCACGCCGCCACCGTGCGCCAGCGCGTGCAGGAGCTGCACGAAGACCTGGGCATCCGCTTTCCGATCTACCTGCTGGTCACCAAGAGCGATTTGCTGGCCGGCTTCATGGACTATTTCGCGACGGTCGACAAGGACCAGCGCGCCACGCCCTGGGGCTTCACCTTCCCGATGCAGGCCGCGGGCAAGGCTGCGCTGCAGAGCTTCGGCGCCGAGTTCGATGCGCTGCGCCAGCGCCTGACCGACGGCCTGATCGACCGCCTGCAGACCGAGCGAGACCCGCAGCGCCGCGCCCGCATCTACGGCTTCCCGACCCAGTTCACCGGCCTGCGGCCGATGCTGCAGGAGTTCGTCAACGCAGTCTTCTCGCCCTCGCCTTACGAGGCCGACCCGCTGCTGCGCGGCGTCTACTTCATCAGCGGCACGCAAGAAGGCACCCCGATCGACCGTGTGCTCGGCGCCGTGGCGCGCAGCTACCGGCTTGAGCGCGCAGTGATCGCGCCCAACCAGTCCAGCGGCAAGAGCTACTTCCTCAACCGGCTGCTGGGCGAGGTGGTCTTCGCCGAAGCGGGCATCGCCGGCACCAACCCGAAGTGGGAGCGCAGGCGCACGCTGCTGACCGCCGCGGGCTACGCGGCGGTGGGTGTGGCCAGCGTCGGGCTGCTCGCGCTGTGGAGCACCAGCTACGTCAACAACCGGCGTTATGTGACCGACGTGGCGACGCGGACGGACGACGTGCGCAAGCTGCTGCAGGCCACGCCCAACCGTGCGACGGCCGACATCCTGCCGATCGTGCCGGCGCTCGATGCCACGCGCGGCCTGGCCGGCCAGTTGGACGACGTGCCCTGGTCGCTCGGCTACGGCCTGTTTCAAGGCCACAAGCTCGACAGCGCGGCGCGTGCCACCTACCAGCGCATGCTGGCCGACGCCGTGCTGCCCCGCCTGGCGCTGCGCATCGAAGAGCAGCTGCGCCAGTCCGACGACGCGCCGGAAACGCAGTACGAGGCGCTCAAGGCCTACCTGATGCTGCACGACCCCGAGCATTTCGATGCCGAGACCTTGCAGCGGCACATCGAATCCGATCTGGACAACCAGCGCCGCGAGCTGACGCCGGATCAGCGCGCGCAGTTGTCGGCCCACCTCGGCGCGCTGCTGTCCCAAGGCGCGGTGGTCTCGCCGATCCCCGCCGACAAGGACATCGTCAACGCCAGCCGGGTGCGCCTGGCCAGCCTCACGCTGCCGCAGCGCATCTACAACCGCATGCGTTACCGCGGCTTCGGCCAGGAATTCCCCGAGTTCAACGCCGTGCGCGCCGCGGGCAACAACGCCGCCCTGGTGTTCGCCCGCACCAGCGGCGCCCCGCTGACCCAGGGCGTGCCAGGCCTGTACACCCGCGACGGCTACCACCGCGGCTTCGAGCGTCAGGTCGACGACGTGGCCGAGCAGCTGGCCCGCGAACAAGACTGGGTGCTCGGCATCACCGAGCCCACGCAGAACGTGGTCACCGTCGTGCGTGGTGGCCGCACCCCGGCCGACGACGCCCGCCGCCTGTACCTGAACGACTACGCGGCGGCGTGGGAAGCCTATATCGCCGACCTCCGCCTGCAGCCGATGACCAGCCTGGCCCAGTCGGTGCAGATGTCGCGCCTGCTCTCGGCGCCGGACAGCCCGCTGCCGCTGCTGATGAAAGCCATCTCGCGCGAGACCACGCTGGCCGGTGGCGACTCGGTGGTCGACAAGGCCAGCGACAAGGCGGCCGGCGTCGTGCGCCAATCGCGTGACCGCATCGCCGACCTGCTCTCGGCCAAGCCTCCCGCCGGGGCCGGTGGCTCAGGCTCGGCACCACGGCCCGAAAGCGTCGTCGACGACCGCTTCGCAAGCCTGCGCTTCCTCGTGGCTTCCCCGCAGGGCGGCAAGGCCCCGCTGGACGACACGCTGGGCCTGATCGCCGAAGTCAACGTGCTGCTGAACGCGGTGGCCACGGCGATCCAGGGCGGCGCAGCGCCACCGGCTTCGCCGCTGCCCAACCGCGTCAAGGCCGAAGCGGCCCGCATGCCGCAGCCGCTGCGCGCGATGCTCGACAACCTGTCGCAAAGCAGCGCGAACGCGTCACAGCTGGGCGTCAGGCAGAACCTGGGGCATGAGGTGCGCTCGCAGGTCGGCGAGTTTTGCCAGCAGGCGGTCGCCGGCCGCTACCCGCTGGATCGCACCGCCACGCGCGACGCCACACAGGCCGATTTCGCCACACTGTTCGGCCCCGGCGGCAAGATCGACCAGCTGTTCCAGCAAAAGCTCGCGCCCTATGTCGACACGACCACGAGGCCCTGGAGATTCCGCCCCGTCGAAGGCACGCCACTGGGCCTGGACGGTGGCTCGCTGCCGCAGTTCCAACGCGCCGCCGCGATCCGCGAGACCTTCTTCCCCGCCGGCAACGCGCCGTCGCTGAGGCTCGATTTCAAGCCGATCGAGATGGACGCGACGCTGACCCAGTTCATCCTCGACATCGACGGGCAGATCGTGCGCTACGCCCATGGCCCGCAGATCCCGACCGCGGTGCAATGGCCGGGCCCGCGCGGCAGCTCGCTGGTGCGCGTGCAGGTCAGCCCGCCCAGCCCGAGCGGCAATCCATCGGGCATGACGACCGACGGCCCGTGGGCGCTGTTCCGCCTGTTCGAACGCGTGACGATCGAGAACACCAACGCGCCCGAACGTTTCCGTGCGACCTTCAACATCGACGGCCGCAAGGCTGTCTTCGAGATCACCACCAGCAGCGTGCGCAACCCGTTCCGGCTGCGGGAGCTGAACGAATTCGCCTGTCCGGCGGGGCTGTGACCGGCATGATGGATCTGACCGCCCCGCCGATGAACGACACCACCTCGTTGCCGGGCTGGTACGGCAAGCTCGCCTCGCTCGGCGACTTTGCCCAACGACGCCTGCCACCGGCCTGGGTGCAGAGCTGCGACGCCTGGTTGTCGCATGTCATGCAGCGCAGCAGAGAGCAACTGGGTGAACACTGGCTGCAGACCTACCTGACCGCGCCGGTGCTGCGCTTCGCCTGGGCCCCGGGCGTGCTCGACAACCAATGGTGGTTCGGCCTGCTGATGCCCAGCTGCGACAACGTCGGCCGCTACTACCCGCTGCTGATCGCCCAACCGCGCGCGCGGCCCCCGACGGATCGCATCGCACTCGACCACCTGGAGCTCTGGTACACCCACCTCGCCAACGCCGCGGTGCAAACGCTGAGCGACCAGACCTCACTCGATGCCTTTGAACGCGCACTCGGCGACGCGCCGCCCTGGCCCACCGCCGGGCCTGCGTCGCCGCTGAGCACGCGCAGCACCGTGACGGCCGAGCGCTACGAAATGGCAGCGTCGGTGCCCCTTTCGCGCTGGCTGCCGGCCATGGCCGCCACCGAGCTGCTGGCCCGCGTGGCGGGGTGCACGCTGTGGTGGCGGACGACGGACGACGGCACCGGGGCGTCGGTCAGCCTGGTGCACCGGCTGCCGGGGGCGGAGACGTTTGTGGAGTTGCTGGTGGGGCGGGCGGGGTGAGTGAGGTCGGCCGCCACGAACAGGGGCTGCCGACCCGTTGCGGTGCCTTGGCACGCGATGCCCGCCGGGCAACCGCCTCCGCTCATGTCCCCCGGGTCGGGCTGCGCCCGACCCTCCTCCTTTACTTCGCTGCGCCGGTCACCCGACGCCCTCGGCAGACCGCCGTTTCTGCTTCGCGTTGAGGTGCCGGTGCGCCCTTTGCGACGGCTGCGATTTCGTTGTCGGCCACTCGACCGTTGCCCGCCGACTGACGGCCCGTGTACGACTCCTTGCGGCCGAACTGGTGGGCGGTACTCGACCGCTGCCGACATTCGGCCCGTCAAGGCGAGCGGCAGGCTCGCAGCGGTTGGAGCCGGTCGCGGACCGCCGCCCTACTCACGCTGACAGCCACCAAGCAGTTCCGAGGGAGAGGTGCGGGCTCGAACGTCGGCTGCACGAGGTACTGCTGCCGTACACCGCTACGAGCCGGTTCACGCTGCGTCGGCGACCGCCGCTCACCGCGCGAACTTGCAGTCCCGACCCAAAGGAGGAGACCACCACCGGCGTGAACTTGACGACCCAAAAGCGGCTGGTCCCTTCGCCGTGCAGGCTGTCTGCTCAGTACGCGCCCATGTAGTCCTTCTTGCCGATCTGGATGCCGTTGTGGCGCAGGATGGCGTAGACGGTGGTGACGTGAAAGAAGAACTGCGGCAATCCATAGTGGGAAAGATAGGCTTGGGCGCCGAACTTCCTTTCCTTCGGCGTGCCGGGGCGCAAGATGATCTGGCGCTCTTCGCTGTTTGCGAACTGTGCGGCCTGCAGGCTGTCCAGGAATAGCAGGCTTTCCTCCAGCATTGCGGTCAGGTCGGCAAAGCTCTTCTCCTGTCCTTCATTGGCCGGGACCGCCACCCCCGCAAGACGGGCACAAACGCCGCGCGCAAAGTCCGCCGCAATCTGCACCTGCTTCAGCAAGGCAAACATGTCGGGGAACAGCCGTGCTTGCAGGTACGCATCAGGCTCGACGGCGTGAGCGATGGCGTGTGCTTCAGCCTTGGCCAGCACGGCCTTCATCGCACTCAGCATTTGCTTGAAGACTGGAACCGATTGGATGTACATGGGTGAGGTCATGGTTCTTGTCCTGATGGTGGCGTGGAACTGGGCGCTGACCGAGACGGCGCGCTGGCTCGATTGTCGGGCACGTCACACTTCATGCCGGATGCGCAGCGCTTGGGGCCATGGCGGATCCGGCGACAGGGCCGGACCGTCCGCATGGCGTCGAGCAGCTGCTTCAGCCGAGGGCGAAGACGGCACATCGTGTTGCCCATGATCGGCGAGGTGGGCAGCGCGCGGTTCGGTCGAGGTGCCCGCTTCTGCTACGTCCAACCGGCGCGCGGTCTTCGTGGGAAGCGGGCTCGGCTCGCAATTGCTCGCTCTTCGATTTGGACCCGGACGAACGGCCTGAGCAAGACACCCTCCATGCTTGAGCTGAGCTGGTGGCCCGGCGGTACCGGATCAGTCAGCGCCAGGTGCTGCACGACGTCGCAGGCATGGTGCGCTACCCGATCCGCCACGACCTGGTGCAGCCCGACGTCTGAATTTGCACGGTCGGTGGCCTGTGTTCTTTACCGAACAGACGGCTTCATCCCGTGGCGTTAGCGTGATCGTCAGCGCCTTGTTGCGGAAGTGGAAGAAGTGCGCTTCGAGTTTGGCGCTTGAGGAACCGCGCCGGCAGCCTTCCCGCCATTGCAAGCCGTCACGGTTCGCAACGCAGGAGCACCCGAATGATCAGCTTTTCGAAATTCATTCTGAAGAACATTGAGCCCATCCTGCTGGAATGGGAGAAGTTCGCCGCCACCTTGGTGCCCGAAGCGCAGCGCATGGATCACACCCTGCTGCGCGACCACGGCGAAAAGATGCTTCAAGCCATTGCTCGAGATCTCTCAAAACCCGAGTCAGAGAAGCAGAAAGCTGAAAAGTCCAAGGGCAAGGCTGCCGGCGGAAACGCTGAATCAGCGGCCAAAGTGCATGGGGCCGATCGATTGGCCCTGGGCTTCACGCTCAACTCGGCCGTCTCCGAATATCGCGCCTTGAGAGCCACGGTGGTTCGCTTGTGGCAGGACGAGATCAAAAAATCCCCCAGTACCCAACCGGCGTTCGAAGATCTGATTCGGTTCAACGAGGCGATCGATCAGGCCATTACGGAATCAGTCACCAGCTATTCAGCTGAAAAAGAACAGCAAAGCCGCGTCTTCAACACAATCCTCTCTAACTCTCCCGACCTCAGTTTCACATTCGATCCCGCCGCAAAGTTGACGTTCGGCAATCGCGCGTTCCTGGAGTTTCTCAATCTGTCCGCGGAAGAGGCGGTGGGCAAACGATGGACCGATCTTGTCGCAGCTGCGGGTGCTGAGCTGCAAAGCCATGTCAAAGCTGTGATCAAACGCCGCGAACGAATGCACGCGGAAATTGAGTTGAAAAACCACGGTGGGAGTGCAGTCATTTTCGATTGCATCTTCGTGCCAGTGCTGACCGTCGATCAAAAACTAGAATCTGTCGCGGGCACCATGCGTGACATCACGAGTCGGGCAGTTGTAGAGAAGACAAACTGGCAGAAGGCTAATTTTGACGAATTGACCGGGTTGCCGAATCGAAGTCTTTTCTTTGACCGGTTGGAGCAGGCTGTACTGCTTTCTGGTCGAACCGGTGTGGTAACTGTGCTGCTGTTCATCGACCTCGATCGGTTCAAACAAGCAAACGACAGCTTCGGTCACAGTGTGGGTGATCTCTTGTTGAAATTCGTAGCTGACCGTATTCGTGCTTGCGTGCGGGAGGCCGATACGGCTTGGGCGGCGACGAGTTCACCGTGATACTCCATTCCGTACCCGACGCTGCACACATCCGCATCGTCGCAGAGAAAATAGTCCATGCACTGGCAACCCCGTTTCAAATTCACGAGCACTCGGTCCAGGTCTCTGCCAGCATCGGCGTCAGCAGTTCGCCGCAAGATGCGCAAACCACCCAATCGTTGATGCGCAATGCTGATTTGGCGATGTACGCAGCGAAAAGCGCCGGCCGCGATCAGGTCGTGCTTTTCTCCCCCGACCTGCTGGCATTGCCCGTCGGCGACTCGACGTTTGGACGACTCTGAGGCGCACGCTCCGATCTGTAGCGACCATTTCAGAACGTTGAGGGCGTCAGAAACCGTAGGTGCAGCGGCCATTCGCCGCGCCGGTCGACGAATGACAGGTGACCAACTCCGCTGACATTCGGGCCGCCGTCAGCGAATGACCGGCCCCAGTCTTGTCCTGCCTGTCGTCAGACGGCCTCGAACGTCAGCAGAATGGCCGGGACTGTGAATCCGGACCGTGGCCCGACAGTTGGCGTTGGCCGTGACAGCCGGGCTGGCCATCGGTCGGTCTCGGCAACGTCTGCGAACTGGTGGTCCCTGCCAAGTGCGGGCTTTCGCGGAGGTTGGCGCGGATCAGGCCACCGGGGGTGCATTGTTCCGCTCACGTCCCCCGCCGCCAGCCTTCGGCTGCCGGCTCCTCCTTGACTTCGCTGGGCAATACACCTCGTCGTCCTGATCAGCCACGTCGCTGGCACCTCAGCGCGAAGCAGAAACGGTGGTCTGCCGAGGGCGTCGGGTGACCGGCGTAGCGAAGTAAAGGAGGAGGGTCGGGCGCAGCCCGGCCCGGGGGACATGAGCGGAGGCGGTTGCCCGGCGACATCGGCGTGCGCCAACCTCACCGGGCATCGCGTGCCAAGGCACCGCAACGGGTCGGTAGCGCACGCGCGCGCTGAAGCAAAGCGGACAGCGGTACTCCGCTCGTGGTCTCAGGAATGCGCTGCGGCCGTTGCACTTCGCTCAGCTGACCTTCACGCCGCACGCGGCTACACGTGTCAGGGGCCGCTTGATGCACGACAGCATGAGTTCGCCTGCCACGGGTCAGCGACAGCACCCACTGCAAAGCCGCAGCCAACAGGCCGGCGCAATGGACCGAGACGGCTCAGCAGCACCCGATCGACGCCATACCCAACGGGCATCCGTCGTTCCGGACTCAACCCTCCTAGGCGGACGCTGTCCCGCAGGCGGCTGCCACCGCGGCGAATTGTGGACACGCCGGGAGAACAACGTATCTGGATGACGCTGGGCGAACCGCGCTTCGCGGTCACCGTTGCCGACAACGACGCCGCACGTGCCTTTGCCGCCCAGATTCCGCTGGTCTCGGATGCGCCGCGCCGCTACATTGAGACATATGCTTTTTCAAGCCGGCAGTGCGAACCTCCAGATGGACAGTACCCGTCTGGCTTGGGAGCAGTTCGTCTCCCGCGGCGTGCTTGATCCGGCCGGGGTGCGGCCGTTCGTGGCGATGGCTTGGCAGCGCTCAGCGGCGGCCGGTTGCGACGCGCGGCAGGCGAAGGCCCGTGTGCTGTCGTCGGACGACACGATGGAGCTGCTGAAGGGCGAATCCGCCTTGATCGATACGGCGTCTCCATTCCTGTCTGCCTTGTCGCGCGCAGCGGGTCGCGAGCGGCACGCCGCCATGCTCGGCGATCGGCACGGACGAGTCCTGAAGATCGTCGGTGACGCGGACACCATGGCCGACGTGAACTTCCCACGAGCAGGCAGCTTGCTTTCGGAAGCGACGGCCGGTGCCAACGGCATTGGCACCGCCCTGGCCGCGCGCTGCTATGTCGAGCTGGTAGGACCCGAGCACTACATCGAGGGTTTTCACGTGTTCACGTGCCAGGGCGTACCGCTCCTGTCGCCCGCGGGTGACCCGGCCGGCGTGCTGAGCATGTCGGTGCGCCGGCAGGAAACGGCTGCCAAGGTGCGAGACATTCTGGTGTGTGCAACGCAGGCCACCGAGTGCGAACTCCTGGCCGAACAGCTGTCCGACAGGCTCTCGATGCCGGCACCATTCGATGAGCTGGTGGAGTCATTGCGGCTCGACGTTGTCCACCGGATCAACTTGGCGCGGCTACAACTCGAACAGGCAGCCCATCGAATCGCCGCCGGGCTGAATACCCAGGAGACGATTCAAACGGCACAACAGTTGGTGCGCAAGTTCAGGCATGCGGCCAGCAT
>NZ_DASUNH010000074.1:0-11106 GCF_036277275.1 Ideonella sp.
CATCGGTCATGATGATGATGCGGTGGTAGCGCAGCTTGTCGGGGTTGAAATCGTCCCCGCCCATGCCCTTGCCGATGCCGGTGCCCAGCGCCGTGATCAGCGTCAGGCCGTCGCTGATCGCGCGCAGCGCTTCCACGTCCATCCACGCGCTGAGGCGGTCGATCACGTTGGTGGCCTGCACGTAGGCCTGCGCCTTCTGCACCAGCTCGTCGCCGATGATCGGCGGGCGGTTGTCGCCCGGCTCGACGCGGGCACCGTCGAGCGCCACCTTCAGCAGGTATTCGTCCAGCGCGTGCGCATCTTTCAGGTACTGCTCGGCCTTGCCGTGCTTGACCTTGTAGAGCGGCGGCTGCGCGATGTAGATGTGGCCGCGCTCGACCAGATCGGGCATCTGGCGGTAGAAGAACGTCAGCAGCAGCGTGCGGATGTGGGCGCCGTCGACGTCCGCATCGGTCATGATGATGATGCGGTGGTAGCGCAGCTTGTCGGGGTTGAAATCGTCCCCGCCCATGCCCTTGCCGATGCCGGTGCCCAGCGCCGTGATCAGCGTCAGGATTTCGTTAGAGCTCAGCAGCTTCTCGTAGCGCGCCTTCTCCACGTTCAGGATCTTGCCGCGCAGCGGCAGGATGGCCTGGAACTTCCGGTCGCGGCCCTGCTTGGCCGAGCCACCTGCGGAGTCACCCTCGACGATGTAGATCTCGCACAGCGCCGGGTCTTTCTCCTGGCAGTCGGCCAGCTTGCCGGGCAGGCCCATGCCGTCGAGCACGCCCTTGCGGCGCGTCATCTCGCGGGCCTTGCGTGCGGCTTCGCGCGCACGTGCCGCGTCGACGATCTTGCTGCAGATGATCTTGGCGTCGTTGGGGTTCTCGAGCAGCCAGTCGTTCAGCAGGCGCGAAACGATGTCTTCGACCGGCGCGCGCACTTCCGAGCTGACCAGCTTGTCCTTGGTCTGGCTCGAGAACTTGGGCTCGGGCACCTTGACGCTGACGACGCAGGCGAGGCCCTCGCGCATGTCGTCGCCGGCGATCTCGACCTTGGCCTTCTTGGCCAGCTCGTTGTCGTCGATGTACTTGTTGATGACGCGGGTCATCGCGGCGCGCAGGCCGGTCAGGTGCGTGCCGCCGTCACGCTGCGGGATGTTGTTGGTGAAGCACAGCACGTTCTCCGAGAACGAATCGTTCCACTGCATCGCCACCTCGACACCGATGTTGGTGCCCTGGTCGCTGGTCTTGTCGCCGACCGCGTGGAAGATGTTCGGGTGCAGGGTCTTCTTGCCCTTGTTGACGAATTCGACGAAGCCCTTCACGCCACCGGCGTAGGCGAAGTTGTCCTCCTTGTTGTTGCGCTCGTCGACGAGGCGGATCTTGACGCCGTTGTTCAGGAACGAGAGTTCACGCAGGCGCTTGGCCAGGATGTCGTAGTGGAACTCGTTGTTCTGCTGGAAGATCTCGGTGTCGGGCAGGAAGTGGACTTCGGTGCCGCGCTTCTCGGTGTCGCCGATGACCTTCATCGGGCTGGTGTCGAAGCCGTCACGCTGCTCGATCACGCGGTCTTGCGGAATGCCCTTGCGGAACTCGATGAAGTGAACCTTGCCGTCGCGGCGCACCGTCAGGCGCAGCCACTTCGACAGGCCGTTGACACAGCTCACGCCCACGCCGTGCAGGCCGCCCGAGACCTTGTAGCTGTTCTGGTTGAACTTGCCGCCGGCGTGCAGTTCGGTCAGCGCGATTTCGGCCGCCGAGCGCTTGGGCTCGTGCTTGTCGTCCATCTTGACGCCGGTCGGGATGCCGCGGCCGTTGTCGATGACGGAGATCGAGTTGTCGGTGTGGATCGTGACGACGATGTCGTCGCAGTGGCCGGCCAGCGCCTCGTCGATCGAGTTGTCGACGACCTCGAACACCAGGTGGTGCAGGCCGGTGCCGTCGGACGTGTCGCCGATGTACATGCCCGGGCGCTTGCGCACGGCCTCCAGGCCTTCGAGGATCTGGATCGAGCCTTCGCCGTAGGCGGCCGAGGCTTCCGCACCCGTCGAGGCCCCCAGGCCTTCAGGCGAAGGGATCTCGCGCCGGGTGACGCCGTCGTCATGGCTGCCGGGGGTGGGGGTCTTGGGGTCGCTCATGGCATTTCTTCAGGTGGGGGCTCGGCACGGGACAGGCCCGGCAAGCCCCTTAAAAACGGCTTGGCGGGCTTGGAAGCCCGCCGGTCAGGGGTGGGGGGTGGGTCAGGCCCCGCGCGGCCGTCAGATGCGCATTGGCATCACGACGTACTTGAAACCCTCTTGCTCGGGCACGGTGATCAGGGCCGCCGAGCTGCCGTCGTGCATCTCGAGCCTGACCATCTCATGGCCGATGTTGGCCAGCGCGTCCATCAGGTAGGTCACGTTGAACCCCACCTCGATCGCCGGGCCGTCGTAGTCGATCTCGAGTTCTTCCTTGGCTTCTTCCTGCTCGGCGTTGGACGACGCGATCTTCAGCGCGCCCGGCTCGATGTTCAGCCGCACGCCCTTGAACTTCTCGCTCGTCAGGATCGCGGCGCGCTGCAGGCTGGCCAGCAGCGGCTGGCGGCCCAGCGTGATGATGTTCTTGTGGTTCTTCGGGATCACCCGGTTGTAGTCGGGGTACTTGCCCTCGACCAGCTTGGTGACGAATTCCATGCCCGAGAAGCTGAACTTGGCCTGGTTGCCGGCAAAGCGCATCTCGATCATCGCGTCGGCTTCGTTGCCTTCGACGTCCTTGCTGTCCTTGCCGTCCTTCAGCAGGCGCATCAGCTCGAGCACGGTCTTGCGCGGCAGGATCACCTCCTGCTTCGGGATGTCGCTCTCGAGCTGGGCCTGGGCCAGCGCCAGGCGGCTGCCGTCGGTGGCCACCAACGTCAGCGTCTTGCCCTCGGCGACGAACAGGATGCCGTTCAGGTAGTAGCGGATGTCGTGCACCGCCATCGAGAAGTGCACCTGGTCGATCAGCGTCTTCAGCGTCTTTTGCGGCACCGAGAAGACCGGGCCGAAATCGACCGCCTCGTTGACGAGCGGGAAGTCTTCGGCCGGCAGCGTCTGCAGCGTGAAACGGCTCTTGCCGCCCTGCAACGTCAGCTTGGCGCCGCTGGCGGACAGGCTCACGACCTGGTCACTCGGCAGCGTGCGCAGGATGTCGATCATCTTGCGGGCACCGACGGTGGTCGACATGGTGCCGGCGTCACCGCCCAGGCTGGCACTGGTGCGGACCTGGATCTCCAGGTCGCTGGTCGTGAACTCGATCGTTTCGCCGGTTTTGCGCAACAACACGTTGGCCAGGATGGGCAAGGTGTGGCGCCGCTCCACGATGCCGGCCACGGCCTGCAGGGCAGCCAGCAACTTTTCTTGTGGGGCTTTCAGAACAATCATGTCTTCCTCTTTGAACTTAGTCGTTCTAGTAGGCTCGGGCGCCAACTGTGGAAAAGCGCATTTTCGCCTGATTCTTCAATGCTTTAGCGTCTGGGCAACCCTGTGTGCCGGAGGCTGGTTTGGACAGGGGTCAAAAGACAGTAACTTCGCTCGCCGGTCTTCGCCTGTGGGTAACTGGGTGCTTGTTCGAAAGTTGTCCCCAGGCTTGCACGTTGACAATGGGGCCAAGTTCGGTCAGGGCCGAAAAAAAGCGCCCGCTCAGCCCTTGAGGGTCTGTTCGAGCACGTGCAGCTGCTGGTTCAGTTCGGTGTTCTTGTGACGCTCGCCGCCGATCTTGCGCACCGCGTGCAGCACGGTGGTGTGGTCGCGGCCGCCGAAGAGCTCGCCGATCTCGGGCAGGCTCTTCTGGGTCAGTTCCTTGGCCAGGTACATCGCGATCTGGCGTGGGCGCGCGATCGAGGCCGGGCGCTTCTTCGAGTACATGTCGGCGACCTTGATCTTGTAGAAGTCGGCCACCGTCTTCTGGATGTTCTCGACCGAGATCTGCCGGTTCTGGATCGACAGCAGGTCTTTCAGCGCCTCGCGGGCGAGGTTGATCGAGATGTCCTTGTGCGAGAACTTCGAGTAGGCCAGCACCTTGCGCAACGCGCCTTCGAGCTCGCGCACGTTGGCACGCACGTTCTTGGCGACGAAGAAGGCGACGTCTTCAGGCATCAGCGTGCCCTCGGCGCGGGCCTTGGCCAGCAGGATGGCCACGCGCATCTCCAGCTCGGGCGGTTCGATCGCCACCGTCAGGCCGGAGTCGAAGCGCGAGGTCAGGCGCTCGTCGATGTCCACCAACCCCTTGGGGTAGGTGTCACTGGTCATGATGATGTGGGCCCGCTTGGCCAGCAGCGCTTCGAAGGCGTTGAAGAACTCCTCCTGCGTGCGCTCCTTGCCGGCGAAGAACTGCACATCGTCGATCAGCAGCAGGTCGAGCTGGTGGTACTTGGCCTTCAGCTCGTCGAACGTCTTGCGCTGGTAGTTCTTGACGACGTCGGAGATGAACTGCTCGGCGTGCAGGTACAGCACGCGGGCGTTCGGGTTGTCGGCCAGCAGCGCATTGCCGACGGCATGCACCAGGTGGGTCTTGCCGAGGCCGACGCCACCGTAGATGAACAGCGGGTTGTACATCTGGCCAGGCGCGCCGGCCACGTGCAGCGCGGCGGTGCGGGCCATCTGGTTGGCGCGGCCGGCGACGAGGTTGTCGAACGTCAGCGCGGTGTTCAGGCGATGGCGGTTGGACGCGGGCGGCTGGTGCAGGCCGTGGGCGGTGCCACCATTGCCCGAGGGGCGCGCCAGCGTGGCGAGATCGGCTGCCGCGGCCGCGGCCTGGCTGTCTTCGCGCCGCGGCAATGCGGCGTTGGCCAGCACCTGGGCGGCGGTGATCGGCTGGTTCGGGTGGCCCAGCGGCGGCATCACGCGGGTATGGGCACTGCCGTTGGCCGGCCGCATCGTCAGCCCGGCCATCGGCTCGCGCGGAGCCAGGCTCAGCTCCAGCCGCACCGGCTTGCCGGCCAAGTCGCTCAGGACGTTTTCGATGCGGGCGCCGTACTGCGAGCGGATCCAGTCCAGCTTGAAACGGTTGGGCACACGCAGGCACGCGACCGCGCCGGCATCGCCGGCATCGGTGATGTCCGCCGGCGGCAGCGGGCGGATCCAGGTAGCAAATTGTTGTTCGGGCAGTTCGGTCGCGAGGCGCTCGCAACCACGCTGCCAGAGATCAAGGCTCATTGTGGACAAGTTCTTATCGAGCGGCCGGATTCTACGCACGGAACGACGGGCGAAGGCGGTGGTTATCCACAGTTTTTAAAGGCGGGTCAAGCCCCGCGCCAAGCCCCGTTCTGCCGTGCAAGTGTTTGACCCTCCTCACGTTTTTTGCTCTAATAGTGGGTTTCCCGAATCGGGGCCGTCAGGCTCGCTTGCGTTTTGCCCAGCCTTGGCGCTGGGGCAAGTCGCGGCGCAGGCTGGGTGGTCACCGGGGGCTGACTGGATTCGTAAGCGGGTTCGGCTGGCCCCAGGCTGCTGCGCTAAAGCTTTGCCAAGCTTGATCTCTGGCGGCTGGGAAGCCCCTTCCAACTCCCTGAATCAAGCACCATGAAGCGCACTTACCAGCCTTCCAAGATCCGCCGCGCCCGTACGCACGGCTTCCTCGTTCGCATGAAGTCGCGTGGTGGCCGTGCCGTCATCAACGCGCGCCGTGCCAAGGGCCGCAAGAAGCTGTCCCAGGTCTAAAGCGCACGCCATGATCGGCCGCATCGTGCGACCGGCCGATTTCGAACGCGTGCTCGCGACAGCGCCCCGCTCGCGAAGTGCTCACTTCGCCGTTCATCATGTGAGCGGCTGGCCTTCGCTTGCGCGTGCGAGCACCGCCAAAGATGTTCGCGAGGCGGTTGTCCAACCTGTTTCACCAGAGTTATCCACAGGTGCCGACCTTGCCAATGACGGCCTTGTGGATGAATCGTCAACACCGCCTGTTCCGCCACCGCCTGAAGGGCATTGGCTGGGCTTGGTCGTGCCCAAGCGGCACGCCAAGCGAGCGGTCACTCGCAATCTGATCAAGCGCCAGGTTCGCGCCGCAATGGCGCAGCACGCGCCTGCTCTGCCGCCGGGCCTGTGGGTGGTTCGCCTGCGGGTGCCGTTCGACAAGCGCGAATTCCTGAGTCCCTCGTCCGAGCCCCTGCGGCTGGCGACGCGGGCTGAGATTGCCCAGTTGTTCAGTCGGGCCGTGGCCGGCCGGCGCGCGCCATGAGCCGGCGTGAGCGCACCCTGCTGCGGTTGAAGCTGGTGCCGCGGCACGCGCTGGTGCTGTTGTTGCGCGGCTACCGGCTGTTGCTGAGCCCCTGGATCGGCAACCAATGCCGTTTCGCACCCACCTGCTCGGTCTACGGCATCGAGGCCTTGCAACGCCACGGTGCCTTGGCTGGCAGCTACCTGACCATGGCGCGCGTGCTGCGTTGCCACCCTTGGTGTGAGGGCGGCTGCGACCCGGTTCCGATCGAACGGCCGCGCCTGTTCACCCATTTGTTGCCGGCGGCCACCGTGGGCGACCCCTCCAAGACTTTTTCCAGGCCCTTGTCATGACCGATATGCGTCGCACCCTGCTGTGGGTGGTGTTCATCATGTCGCTCGTCCTGTTGTGGGACGGGTGGAACAAGCACAACGGGCATCCGACGATGTTCGGCATGCCGGTCGCCGAGACCTCCACTGCAGCGGCCAGCGCTGCGGCCTCGAGCGTGGCGGGCGCTGCGAGCGTCGCGGCCGCCGGTGGTGTGCCCGCAACGGCGGGTGTGCCGGCCGCGGCAGCGGCCAGCGCACCGAGTGAGCAGATCACTGTCCAGACCGACGTGATGAAGCTGACGCTGGACACGCTGGGCGCGACCGTGACCCGCACCGAGCTGACCCGCTATCAAGACAGCGTCGACCCGTCGCGCCCGGTGGTGCTGTTCGACCAGACCGGCAGCCGCCACTACCTGGCGCAAACGGGCTTCTTCAATGCGGCCGGCGGCGCGCCGCTGCCGCGCCACTTGAGCCCGTTCACGGTGGCGCCAGGCGAGCGCACGTTGAAGGACGGCGCCAACGAACTGAGCGTGCGTTTCGAATCGCCCGAAATCGGTGGCGCCAAGCTGGTCAAGACCTACACCTTCAAGCGCGGCGAATACACGATCGGCGTCAAGCATGAGCTGACCAACGTGTCGGATGCGCCGATCACGCCCAAGGTCTACCTGCAGTTGCTGCGCGATGGCAACCCGCCTGAAGGCCAGTCGACCTCGTACTTCTCGTCCACCGGCTTCACCTACACCGGCCCGGCCGTCTACAACGACGCGAGCAAGTTCAAGAAGATCGAACCGGCCGAGATCGACAAGCGCGGCGCCAGCCCGTCGAAGGTCGAGGCGACGACCAACGAAGGTTGGGTCGCGATGATCCAGCACCACTTCTTCAGCGCCTGGCTGCTGCCCGCCGGCAAGCAGCGCGAGTTCGTCACCAACAAGATTGGGAACGACTACACGGTGGCAATGGTGCAGCCGCTGGACACGCTGCAGCCCGGCGCGACGGTGACCCACGAGGCCACGCTGTATGCCGGCCCGCAGGACGAAAAGAAGCTGGAGGCCATGGAGCCGGGCCTCGAACTGGTCAAGGACTATGGCCGCGTGACCATCCTGGCCAAGCCGCTGTTCTGGCTGCTGGACCATCTGCACACCCTGCTGGGCAACTGGGGCTGGTCGATCATTGCGCTGGTCGTGCTGCTGAAGATCGCGTTCTACTGGCTCAATGCCAGCGCCTACAAGTCGCAGGCCAAGATGAAGGCGGTCAACCCGCGCATCATGGAAATGCGCGAGCGGCTGAAGGACAAGCCGCAGGAGATGCAGCAAGAGATGATGCGCATCTACCGCGAAGAGAAGATCAACCCGCTGGGGGGGTGCCTGCCGATCGTCGTGCAGATGCCGTTCTTCATCGCGCTGTACTGGGTGCTGCTGGCGTCGGTCGAAATGCGTGGCGCGCCATGGCTGGGCTGGGTCACCGACCTGTCTCAACCCGACAGTCTGTTCGGCGTGTTCCCGCTGGGTGACATGCCGATCGGCCCGCTGCCGATCCTGATGACCTTGAGCTCGTTGCTGCAGGTGGCCCTGGGCCCGAAGGCACCGGACCCGATGCAGGCGAAGATGATGTGGCTGATGCCGCTGATGTTCAGCTTCATGTTCTTCTACTTCCCGTCTGGCCTGGTGCTGTACTGGTTGACGAACAACGTGCTGTCGATCGCGCAGCAGTGGTTCATCAACAAGCGGCTGGGCGTCGCCTGACCGCTTCGTGATCCTTGCCACGAAAGGCCCCGTCCGACGGGGCCTTTTTCATTTCAAGGGCTTCAAGGCCCGCAGCCATTGGACGATCATCCTGGTGCGGGGTCCAACCCGGAGCCTCCGGTGAGCGAGTGATCGGACGTGGTCGAAGAAGGCCATGATCGACGCTCCCCCCGCGCCAACACCTGTGCCTCGAGGCCGCCACCGCATGCGCTGCGGCACGGCGCTCGGGGGACAATCCCGGCCGTGTTCCTCGGCCGCCACCAAGACCCCATCGTCGCCATCGCCACCGCCCCCGGGCGGGGTGCGGTCGGCATCGTCCGTGTATCGGGCCGGGGGTTGGCAACGCTGGCCAGGGCGCTGACCGGCATCACGTTGAGCCCTCGTCGCGCCCACTACGGGGCGTTTCTCGGCGGCGACGGCCAGGCCATCGACCAGGGCCTGGCGCTGTTCTTCCCGGCGCCGCAGTCCTACACCGGCGAAGACGTGCTGGAGTTACAGGCCCACGGCGGCCCGGTCGTCTTGCAGCTGCTGTTGGCGCGTTGCCTGGAGCTCGCAACAGGGACCGAAGGCGTGCCGCTGTTGCCGGGCCTGCGCCTGGCCGAGCCCGGTGAGTTCACGCAGCGCGCGTTCCTCAACGATAAGCTCGACCTGGCCCAGGCCGAAGCGGTGGCCGATCTGATCGACGCCAGCACCGAAGCCGCGGCACGCTCGGCCAGCCGTTCATTGGCCGGCGCGTTCTCGGCTCAGATTGACGCGCTGGCCGAGGCCATCGTGCGCCTGCGCATGCTGGTCGAGGCGACGCTCGACTTTCCCGAGGAAGAGATCGACTTCCTCGAAAAAGCCGATGCCCGCGGCCAGCTGGCGCGCATCCAGCAGCAGCTCGACGAGTTGCTGACCCGCACCCGCCAGGGCGCGCTGCTGCGCGAGGGCCTGCGGGTCGTGCTGGCGGGCCAGCCCAACGTCGGCAAGAGTTCGTTGCTGAATGCGCTCGCCGGCGCCGAGCTGGCGATCGTGACGCCGATCGCCGGTACCACCCGCGACCGCGTCAGCGAGACGATCCAGATCCATGGCGTGCCGGTGCACGTGACCGACACCGCCGGCCTGCGCAGCGACGCCGCGGACGAGGTCGAGCGCATCGGTGTTGCGCGCAGCTGGGAGGCGATCGCCGGCGCCGACGCCGTGCTGTTCCTGCACGACCTGACGCGGGTCGACGAGCCGGCTTACCAGCAGGCCGATGCCCTGATCGCCGAGCGGCTCGCCGCGGTCGAGCCCGAGCGCCTGCTGCACCTGTTCAACAAGGCCGATGCGGTCGGCTCGGTGGGGGATTTCGAACGCGCGCGACCGGGCCTGCGTCTGTCGGCTCGCACCGGTGCCGGGCTGGACGCGCTGCGCGACACCCTGCTCGAACGCGCCGGCGGCCTGGCCTCGCCCGAAGGCCTGTTCATTGCGCGCAGCCGCCATGTCGAGGCGCTGCGTGAAGCCGGTGCGCACCTGGCCCGCGCTGCTGAACACGCCGCTCAGGCCGATGCCGCACTGGACCTGTTCGCCGAAGAGCTGCGCCTGGCGCACCAGGCGCTTCAACGCATCACCGGTGCCTTCAGTGCCGACGATCTGCTGGGCGAGATCTTCAGCCGCTTCTGCATCGGAAAGTAGTTCGGCGTTCTAGGGCGTCCCGCCGCGTCCCGACGGCCGCCCTAAACCCCTGTCGCCAAAGGAATCGTGATTCCAAGGTGTCTCATTTAGTCCCCTTACATCCCACCTATGTAGTGTCCAAGACTGTGTCCACAGAGCTAAATTCCGCACCCTCCGCGGAGGGCCGTGGACACAGACGAGGGACAAGACAGGAATGGGACGACTCACCGACACTGGCATCAAGGCGCTGAAGCCGAAGGCCGGCACGTATCAAACCGCCGATGGCGAGGGCTTGGTGATCGAGGTCAAGACGAGCGGGCGCAAGACCTGGATGTACCGCTACCGGCTCGACGGCAAGGCCGAAAAGCTGATGCTCGGGAGCTACCCCGAGGTTTCGCTGAAGGAGGCCAGGGAGCGGCATTTCGAGGCCCGCCGCGCTGTCGCACGTGGTGAATCACCCGCCCGGGCCAAGCAGGAGGCCAAGTCGGCCACGCCCAAGACCCAGACGGTGACCGAGTTCAGCGAGCAGTTCTTCCGCGAGATCGTCCAGCGCGACCGGAAGGACACCACCATGCCCCGCCGCTATCTCGACAAGCAGATCCTGCCCGCGCTCGGGGCCAAGCCGATGAGCGAAGTCACTACCGAGGACGTGCGCGCCATCATCTGGGCGAAGAAGGACCAGGGCTTTGACGCTGCCGCCGCCGACCTGCGCGGCCTGTTGAAGCGCCTGTTCGACTACGCCTTGACCTGCGGCCAGGTCGCCACCAACCCGGTGCTCGCCTTGCCCATGCGGCATGTGTTCAAGGCCAAGGCGCGTGAGCGGGCCCTTTCGGTTCACGAGATCGGCGTCTTCCTGCGCGCCTCCAAGGAATCGAACATCCGGCGTCAGTTCAAGGTCGCCTTGCACCTGACGCTGCTGACCATGTCGCGCAAGTCCGAGCTCCTGCTGGCCCGCTGGAAGGACGTCCACCTCGAAGAGGCGGAATGGCATATCCCCGCCGAAGCGTCGAAGACCGGCAAACCGCACATCGTCTACCTCTCGCGCCAGGCGATCAGTCTGTTCCAGGAGCTGCACGCACTGGCCGGCGGCAGCGCGCTTGTTCTGCCGGGGCGCAGCAGCCTCAACAAGCCGTTCGCCCACAACGCGATCAACTCGGCACTGAAGAAGTCGCTACAGGGCCAGGACATCCCGGCCTTCACCATCCACGACCTGCGCCGCACCGCGTCGACCTTGCTGCATGAACAGGGCTGGGT
>NZ_DASUNH010000075.1:0-19672 GCF_036277275.1 Ideonella sp.
CTTGCCCGAACCATCGGTGACCAGCTCGTCTTGCGTCAACTTCAGCGGGAACGAACCGCTGTAGTCCAGCTCGCCTTCGACCATGCTCAGCGCCTGGGCGCGGGCGCCCAAGGACAGCCGCGCGTTGGCCACCGGCTTGCCGTCAGGGTAGCTGAGCTGGATGGCGCCGGTCACCGCGTCGCCGGCGGCGAAATCGGTCTTGTCGGGCAGCCACTGGATCTCGAAGTGCGGCTTCTGGTAGTCGGCCACGCGGAACGCGGCGGTGTAGTTGTCGCCGCGCAGCGTCAGCATCATTTCGTAGCCACCGGCCGCCGCGTTGTCGGGCAGCTGGAAACGGCCGTCAGCGCCACTCGCGCCGCTGAACTTCAGCGTTTGGGTCGCGACCACCTGGCCGGCCGGGTCGCGCACGACCAGCCCGATGTCGCCATCGGCCAGCGCGACCGATTCACGCGCGTTCTTGAACTCGCGGCCGGTGACCTTGACCATCACCGTGTCGCCGGGGCGGTAGAGCGGCCGGTCGGTCGTTGCGTAGACCTTGGCGTTGTAGATCTCGCTGTCGTAGTAGAAGTTTTCCGAGATGAAGACACCGCCGGCCGGGTCTTCGCCGAAGACGTAGGTCTGCTCGGGCGCGGCGGGCTTGTCCATGCGCAGCAGGCCCTGCGCATCGGTCGTGCCGGTCTTCAACACACCGACGCCATCGGTCCAGACCACCTTGGTCGCCGGCACCGCGGCGCCTTGCGCGCGGTGCGCGCTCCACACCACCATCTGCGCGCCCGAGACCTTGGTCAGCGCCAGCGTGTCGCTGACGAACAGCAGCGTCGTCGCGCGGTGCTGGCCGGCCATCGCTTCGACCAGGTAGAGCCCCGACTTCTGCCCGCCGAGCGGGATGAACACGTTGCCGGCACTCGGCTGGATGAACTCGCTCGAGCTGCCGGCGAGCTTCAGGTCCTTCGGCGGTTCGATCGCCTTGGCCACGTGCACCGGGTAGCGGAAACGCTCGACCACCGGCAAGCCCGGCAGCGGTTTGAACTGCGGCGGCTCCTCGAAGGTCGACGGGCGCTGCAGCTGCGGCGAGGTCTTCAGCTCGGGCGCCTTGTCGGTCACCGCGCGACGCGCGTCGCCGCTGAAGAGCTTCTGCCAGGCGAGTCGCGCCTTGACGACCCAGCTGTCCCACAGGTGCGTCAGCGTATTGGCCAGGCCTTCGCCGACCGGCTTGCCTTCGACCTGGATGCGGTGCAGGTTGCGCTGCTTCTGCAGGAAGGCCAGCGGCTCCGGCACGCGGTAGAGCACGACGTCGACACCACCGACGGTCGACAGCGCATCGGGGTTGTTGATCTCCAGCCGCACCTTCGCGGGCTCGCCGCTGCCGAAGGTCGCGTCGGACAGCAGGAAGAACGATTCGCCGACGAAAGGCGTGCGGTAGTTCGGCACCGGCGGGTCGTCGGCCGCGGTGACCGCCGTCGGGCCGAGCACGGTCAGGGTCAGCGCCAGCGCGAACAGCGCGCGGCGAAGCAGGGTCGAAATCATGCGAGGAACGCCAGCCGATGCAGGCCGACGAAGTTCGGGTTGTCGGTGGCGGGACGCCAGCGGGTGTCGGACCAGGCCATCAGCTGCGCAGGCTTGAGCGCGCGCAGGCCGTTGTCGCCCTTTTCGACGCGACCGGTGTGGTACGCGATGTACGAGCCCATCCAGACCATCAGGTGCTGGTCGTCGCCGAAGTCGTAGAACAGCAGGTCGGCGCTCTGCGCCTGCGCGAGCTGGCGGCCGACGAAGCGGGTGTTGGACTGCACCAGCTCGATCGCCGAAACGAAGGCGCCCTGGCTGCCGTCGGCGCGGCGCCAGGCATGGCGAAGCGGTGCGGCAGCCGTCGCGTCGATGTCCGGCGGCAATCGCCGGCCGAGCAGGCCCATCGAGCGTCGCCAGGCCAGGTCGTGCTCACGCAGCGCTTCAGCCACCGCAAAGCGGACGAGGCCAGCGCAATCGCGGTGCGTCCAGCGCGGCGTCGGGCCCTGGTCGACCTGGGCGTGGATCAGCACGGTGATCCAGTCGCGCAGTTGGCGTGACTGTTCGACATTCAGGCGCAACTGGCGTGACTGTTCGGGGTTCAGCCGTGGGTTGTCGGCAGCGAAAGCCCGCCAAGGCGATGCCATGACCGCTGACGCCAGACCGGCCAGGCACAAGCGCCGTTGTCGTTGCTGCGGGCTCATGGCACCGCCGTCGTGGCAGAGAGCGGGCGCCAGTCCAGCGCGACCCAGCCTTGCGCGTCCGGCTGACCCTGCGGCACCGCCTGCGCGGCGGGGAGCTTGCCGAAGTCGGCCAGGCGCGGCAGCAACTGCGTCTCGGCCGCCTGGCGCATGCCGCCTTGTTCGCGCGGTAGCACCGCCAGCGTCTCGCGTTTCATCAGCTCAGCGATCTGTGCGGGTGCTGCCACGGCGACCGGCGAAGCTCCACCGACCGTGTCGGCGATGCTCGGATAGCGCCGCGCGATCGCTTCTTCGGCCTTCGCGACCAGGGCTTCGTCGGGCGAGAACAGCCACCAGTCACCCGCGCGCCGGAACGCAGCGCGGTAGGCCGAGGCGTCTGCCTGCTTCTGCGTGCCATAGGGCGCCTTGATGCCGGCGGCCTTGTCGCCAGCCTGCCAAGTCGCCCCCTTGGGCAGCCACCATTGCATGAAGGCTTCCTGCGTGGCGGCGCTCGGTGCCGGGCCTTTTGCATGGGCCATCAGCAGCGGCGTGTGCAGCTGCGACTTGCCGTACCAGCAGACAGCGGCCGGCCCGTCGAAGCTCTGCACCATCTCGCCCAGCGCCGACGACGCGTCGCCCGAGCCGCCGGCCAGCACCGTGCGCGCCACCGCCCAGTCGACCGGAAGTGCCGTGCACGCTGCCGGCTGGGCCGGCAGCGCCGCCCACGGCGATGCTGGCCACGCGGCGCCTTGCTTGACCCAGCTGCGCAGCCCCGCGCCGCCGGGCGCGACCTCGACGCGCAGCGCCTGCAGCGCCGGCATGAAGCGGTGGTAACCCAGCGCCAGCAACGGGCCGCCGGCGACCAGCGTGTGGCGGGTGCCCGGTGCGGCAAGGCCGAAGTGTTGGCGCCACAGGCCCTGGTCACCGTCGTCGCCGGACAACAGCTTCGCGAGCACCTTGGAGGCCTCCGGGTCGGGACTGCGTTCGTTGTCGAACAGCAGGCCGGGGTCGGACAGCACGACGACGCGGTTGCCGCGCGAAGCGATCGCCAGCGTGCGACGCGGCGACAGGCTCAAGGCATAGACCGGCACCGACTGCAACCCGAAAGCGGTCAGCGGCACTTCGGCGACCAGCGTCAGCTGCTTGTCTTTCGCAGCAATGGAACCCAGGCCCTGGATGGCCTTGGCCAGCGCGCCGCGCGTCATCGCCAGCGCCCAGTGGCGCGCGGCGCCGCGGTCGTCGGCCCACAGCGCCACCTCGGCCGGCTGGTCGAGCGCCAGCGCCATCAGGTCATCGGTGAAGGTGGTTTCGTGCTCGTAGGCGACGCGCTTGATCGCGCCGGCGAGGCCGAGCTTGTCCTCGTGGGCCTCGTAGTAGAAGACAAAGTCTTCGGTCAGCAGCTCGCGCAGCACCGGCGCCTTGACCAGGTCACGCGAGAGCGCCGTGAGCGAGGGCGTTGCGACATAGGCCGCCGGTTGCCGCAGATCGACGCCGAGTGCGTTGATCTGGCCGCCATAGCGGGCGTAGCGCCAGGTCGCGGCCCCGATGGCCAGCGCGCCCACCACGATCGCGCCGGTGGCGATGGCCCATTTCTTCTTCTGCACGCAGTGCTCCCTCTTCAAGCGGCCGGTCGCCGCTCGGGAAGGACTCTAACGCGTGCCTGCGCCGTCCTGCGACCGCAGGGGTGCGTGCCGGGGCTGCGCCTTAGGGGTTGTGGCGCCGCGGTGCCCGGCGATCAACGCAAGCAACGTCGGCGCGATCAGGGTGCTGCCGACAAGCCAAGCGCGTGCACATGCTTCTCGCCGCATCCGCGCGCGGCGCAGGCCTCTTCGAACACCATCTGCGCGCAGTCCAGGCAGTTGCCGCAGTTGGAAGCGACGCGTGTCAAATCCTGCAGCAGCTCGAAATTGCTGACGCCTTCGCCGACGACGCGGTGGATGTCGCGGTCAGAGACTCGGTGGCAGAGGCAAACAATCATGGTGCGGGCAGCAGCAACAGAAGAAGCATCGCCAGTTTAATCTGAAATGGGAATCCTTCTCATTCACATTTGAACAGGCGGGGTTTTTCCTCACCCGGACCGCGAAAAACGCACGGTCGGGTTCGCTTCACGGGCGCCCGACGAGGCCGACAACCCAGAGACGACCGGCACGCGATCGTTTGCCGTCTGTCATCAACCCGCCTCCGAAGGGACCCTCATGCCGCTGAACCGCCCTGCTGCCACGCTGGCCACCGCCCTGTTCTTGTCCTTGCTCGGCGCCTGCGGCGGCGGTTCGGGCTCCGGCGCCGAGGCACCGCCTCCGGTCACCGGTGGCGCCAGCCAGGTGCAAGGCGTGGCCACGCCGACCAGCGTGTCGGTCGTCACCGCGAAGAACGCCCAGTGACCCGTCCGATTCGCCCGCACACCAGGAGCCCCTTCATGACCCGTCGACTTCCCTGCGCGACCCGCGCCACCGCCATCGCCGCGGCGCTCTCCGCCGCCTTCTCGGCCGCCTGGGCCGCGCCTGCCAGCAACTCCGCCTACCGCAGCGATGCGCAGCAAAGCCATGTCGAAGACGCCACCTCGCGCGGCATCTCGCAAGTCAACATGATCACCTGCGTGATGGGCGCGATGCGGCCCGACGCGCTGGTCAACGAAGGCAACTACGTCGCGCTGGTCGACAGCAACAAGTGCGACCCCGAAACGCGCGCCAGCAGCTCGAACGCGGGCACCGACAGCGCCAGCACCTCGGCACCGGCCTACATGACGGCAACCGTCAACTCGACCCGCACGTCGAACGACGAGCCGATGCGCGCGCGGACCTGGATCGACGAGAAGCAGGAGGACTTCTCGGCCACGATCTTCGTCAACATCAGCGCCAGCGAAGCACCGAGCGACAGCAACCCCTACGGCGTCTTCCGGCTCGACTACTGCGGCAAGGGCAGCGAGGGCCCTTGCATGATGAACGGCTACCTGGACGGCAGCGCCGAGGGCATCAGCTACTTCGAGATCGAAGGCGGCGAACATGGCTCGACCAAGGCCTTGCGCCTGACCCACAATGGCGCAGACAGCGGCGCCGGGCGCCTGAGTTATCAGCAGGACGAAGGCACGGTGAACTACCGCTTCGCCTACAACGCCGACTACTTCCGCCGCTCCGACGGCGCCAGCGATCAGTGTTTCAGCCGCGATGCAAGCGACGGCGACACCCAGATGTCGGTCTGGCGCTATGGCCTGTACGACGCGACGACCGGTGACCGTGTCGAACGCCAATCCGGCTTCCCGATCGAATTCACGGCCGGCAACGGTGAACGCTACCGCGGCCATATGGGCTACTGGGGCCTGTGGCTGCCGGCCGATGCGCCAGCGCCGGCCCACGGCGCCACGGTGCAACGGGTGGAGTACCAAGCCGGCAGCGACCCGGTCAAGACCGACTACACCCTGGCCAAGGCCGAAGGGCGCCTGATGCGCTACACCAAGCGCACCCGCACGCTGGCGCAGATCGACAAGCTTCCGTTCCAGACCTGGGTCTGGCAGATGGACGGATTCTTCGAAGGCGCACAGCCGAACCGCCAGTACGAGATGCACTGGAACAACGCGGCCGGCGAGTTCCGCGTGACCGGCGAGGTGGTGTGCGACAACGGCCCGTGCCAGAGCCGCACCTACGAGGTGGAGAAATCCGTGCCGGCGTCGTACTTCGGTGCCATTGGCGGCATGCGCGGCTGGTCGCAATCACTCGGCGGCGAGCTCTACATCCCGATCGCCGCCGGCGGCGCGCCGGTCGACGCAGCACACTTGAATGTCGTCTACCGCCAGCAGGACTTGGTCTACCCCGCCGATATGCCGGCCTCGCTGCATTGCCTGCGCGAGTGCCCGACGGCCGAGACCATCGCCGCCTACTTCAGTGAAGGCTCGCAGGCGGAATCACCCTTCGTCGCGACGACCTACAACCGCTGGGGCCCGGCGGACGCCACGGTGGACTACAGCACCAGCGCCGCCGACGCACTGCTGAAGGACAGCGCGGGCCATGCGGTGACCTCTGCCGACAGGCAAGCATTTGCCGCACAGCCGCGCTACCAGCACGGCCTGCGCAGTGGCCGCCTGTTCAGCAGCCTCGATGACGCGCGTTGCACCGGCGACAGCACCCGCTTCTGCGAAGAGAAGATCGAACAGATCGACACCTACTACCAGTGGGAAACGGGCCCCAACCAATGGAACCAGTTCGCCGCGCTGAAAGACGGCCAGGGCGGCTTCGTCAACTTCGACGCACCGCTGCAGGTCAACTACACCGTGCCCGCCGGCGCGGCCTATGGCAACTACGCAGGCAAGACGCTGGTGCTGCAGTACGGTGGCTTCGGTGAGCTGTGGGGCATCCCTGGCGAGTGCGTCTCGCGCCTGACCAATGAGAAGGTCAGCTGCGACACGCCGGACACGCGCTACGTGCCGGCCTTCGTGATCCCGTTCGACGAAACGCTGGGCCGTGTCAGCGTCGACGGCACGAACTACCTGGTCAAGTGGCTGGACCGCGAGATCCGCTTCGCCCGCAAGGAGACCTCGGTCTGCCAGACAGCCGGCCTGACCCTGCCGGACGGCCTGGAGTTGCCCACTGCGAGCGACCTGCGCAATCCGAGTGATCCGGCATCGCCGATCTACATCGGCACCAAGCCCGAGGTCACCGCCGCGCCGCGCGTGATCCACGGCGAGGTGAAGTACTGACCGTCTGCACCACGCGGCATGTCGACCCTGCGACGCCCGGCCGGCTGGCCGCTGGCCTTGAGCCTGGCGGCGCATGCGGTGCTCGCGCTGCTGTGGTGGCGTGCCGTGCCGGCGCCGCCGCGGGTGGCGCCGGCGCCGGCAATGGTGTGGCTGCGTTTGTCGCCTGCGCCTGCGGCGGCACCAATGCCGGCTGCAGCGCCGCCGGCCCGTGCCACTGCGCTGACGCGTTCGGCGCGGCCGCCAAAGCGGCTCCAGGCGCCGACGCCACCGGCCGAATCATCACCGGGGGTCGCGGCGGCCAAGGCGGAACGTGCGGCTGAAAAGACGGCCTATGTCGACCCTGCAGCGGCGCCCGCACCCGCTGCGCCGTCCGCGGTCACCGGTGTTGCATTCGGCCCGCCACGCCTGGGCTTGCCCTTCGGCGCTTCGGCACGCCCGACATGGACGCCGCGCGCGGCGGCGGCCACGCCAGCCGGCCCACCCACCATGGCAGGGCCGCCACCGCAGGCCCAGCCCACGGTGTTGCGCCAGCGAAGCCTCGACGGCATCGCCCGGCAGGTGGGCGACTGGCCGGTGCCTGAGCACTTGGCTGCGGCACGTTGCCACGTCTGGACGGGTGCCGACGACGACGGCGAAACGGGCCCGCAATGCGACCCACCGTCGCTGGTCAACGCGCTCGCACAGCGCTTGGCGACGCTGCGCGAGGCCTGGGTGGCCTACCGGCGCTTGGCGCCGGAGGCACCGCCCAGCATCGAAGTGACCATCACGAATGGCCACTTCGCGCTGCTGGCGCCGGCTCAGTTGGTCACAGGTACAAGCGAATGATGTTGGCTGTCCAGGTGGCCTCGTTCTGGTTGCCGGCGGCCTCCCAGCGCTTCAACTCTTCACCGAGGAAGGCGCGCGATTCGTCGGTGCCCAGATCCCCGATGGCCTTGATCGCCATGGCGCGGTCTTGCCAGATCACGCCACGGTCGGCGTAGATGTCCTTCAGCAGCTTCATCTGGCCGGTGGCCTTGAGCGTGCCCAGCGAAGAGATCGCCGCCAGGCGAACGTTCTCATCGGCGTCCTTCACCAGCGGCAGCAGGTGGCCGATCGCCGCCGGATTGTTGGTGAAGCCCAGCGCATAGACGGTCAGGTAGCTGTCGCCGTCACGCTTGGCCGACAGCGAGGCGGCCAGCTGGCTCACCGCCGCGTCCGGGGCCTTGGCACCGTAGGCGTCGCGTGCCCACTTGGCCGACAGCTCCTTGACCGCCAGCGACAACGGCTGGTTCAGCGTGGGCTCGATCACCTCGTCGAAGCCCCACACCGGCACCTTGCCCCGCTTGACGAAAGCGGTGACGCGCTTCGGGCCGGAGGGGGTCGGCACGTCCAACGCTGCGAACGTGAAGGTCACGAACGGGCCGAAGCCGCTGGCGCGGTGGTTCTGGACACGGAAGGTCTCCAGCTTCGCCACCTCGGCGCCGGCGGTGCCCGCATCGACGAAGGTCAATGGCAGGCCACGCGCCTTCATCTCGGCCTGCATGTGCTTGCGCAGGAATGCCGTCGGCTCGATCGGGGCGCCGTCCGACTGCAGCGTGCTGGTCAGTGTTCCACCGAAGAAATTGCGCTCGGTGCCCTTGCGGTTGTCGACCAGTGCCACGCGGCCAGCGGCTGCGCCGCTGCCCGACTGGTAGGTCACTGTCGAAGGCTCCGGTGACTTGACCAGATATTGGGTGGGTGCGCAGGCGGCCAGGATGCTGGTGCCAGCAATGACCGCGCAGAGCCGCAAGTGGCTGATGAGTTGTCGCATGTGCGTGTTTCGGTTGATCTTGATGGATTGCGCCCTCCAGGGCGGGGCCATCATAGGCAGGCTGCTGGCGGGCCTGCCGTGCACATGTGTGGACTGTTCCTCAACTTGGCGCACCGCCTGCAGCCGATTGCAGCCAGTTCTGCTCACCCATCTGCGCCACCAGCCCGATCTGGGTTTCGAGGTAGTCGATATGCTCTTCGGTGTCTTCGAGGATGTCGTTGAAGAGTTCACGTGACACGTAGTCGCGCACCGATTCGCAATGGGCGATCGCTTCCTTCAAGTGTGCCTGCGCGGCCAGCTCGAGCTTCAGGTCGCAGTCCAGCGTTTCGACTGCCGACTCGCCGATGTAGAGCTTGCCCAGATCCTGGAGGTTCGGCAGGCCGTCGAGCATCAGCACCCGCTCGATCAGGCGGTCGGCGTGCTTCATCTCCTCGATCGATTCGTCGTACTCGTGCTTGGCCAGTTTCACCAGGCCCCAGTTCTTCTGCATCCGCGCATGCAGGAAATACTGGTTGATCGCCGTCAGCTCCATCTTCAACTGGGCGTTCAGGTACTGCAACACCTTGGCGTCGCCTTTCATGGCCTTCTCCTTCTTGACTTCGGTCGGGACAAACAGAAGATTGTGCGGCGGTTCGCGGGCCCTGTGAAAACCGCATTCCGACGCTCTGAGCGCGAATCGCTCGTATTCGCTTTGGATTCGCCGGCGATGCCGCGCTGCACTAGTTAGCATCGACCGTCTCGACCGGAGCCCACGATGCAAATGCGCCATGTGATCGCCGTTGTCAGCCGAATGCCGCGCGCCGTCTCTGCGAGCCAGGTGCGAGTGGCATGACGGCTCGATTCCACGTCCTCGCGCTGTGCGGCAGCCTGCGCGCGGCATCGATCAACGCAGCGCTGCTGCGCGCCGCCGCGCGCCTGGCGCCGTCGCCGATGGTGGTCGACGTGTTCAGCGGCATGGGCCGGCTGCCGCTGTTCAACCCCGATGACGAGGTCGAACTGCCGTCGGCGGCGCAGGCTCTGCGCGACGCCGTCGCGGGCGCCGACGCCTTGCTGATCGCGAGCCCCGAGTACGCCCATGGCGTGAGCGGCACGATCAAGAACGCCCTCGACTGGCTCGTCAGCTTCGAGCCCTTCGTGCGCAAGCCGGTTGCCGTGTGGAACGCCTCGCCGCGGGCGCACCACGCCGACGACGCGCTGCGCGAAACACTGAAGACGATGTCGGCAGCCATCATCGACACTGCCTCGCCCAGCATCCCGCTGCTGGGCGCTCACCTGGGCGAGGACGGCATCGTCGAATCGCCCACCATCTCCAACGCCATTCGGGCAGCGCTGCAAGCCCTCCACGACGAGATCGTGCGGGAGCCTCGGCAGCATGGACCAAGCTTTCCGTTGAACTGACCGACCAGCCCACCATCCATTGGAAAGTTGACGCATGACCAACGCCGCCGCCGACCTGGCGAAGAAGCTGATTCGCAATTTGAACGACGTGCCGCGCACCCACGAGCAACGTGCGCCGCTTTACGACTCACTGTGCGCGCGCCTGGCCACCGGCACCGCGGCGCAGAAGCTGGGAGCCTCGGTCGACACGCTGGCGCCTGGCATGCGAGGCTGCCCCTACCACTTGCATCATGCACAGGAAGAGATGTTCATCATCCTGGCCGGCACCGGCACGCTGCGCGTGGCCGGCGAGATGCTGCCGATCCGCGAAGGCGACGTGATCTTCATCCCGCCCGGCCGCGAGTATCCGCACCAGATCATCAACAGCTCCGACGCGCCGCTGCACTACCTGTCGGTCAGTACCCGCGAACGTCCGGAAGTCTGCGAGTACCCCGACTCCGGCAAGTTCCTCGCGCTGGGTCTCGACAACGGCGACCAAAGCTTCGACGTGATCCAACGCAGCGGGCAGTCGCTGGACTACTGGGAGTCAGAACCGTGAGGGCAAGCGAACGAACGACAGGCGGGGCGTCCGCATTCGAATGACCCACCCCGGCGCTGTATGCTGCGCCGGCCATCACCACCCTCATCTCACCATGGCCAGCGCCCTCACCTCCGCCCTCGTCACCGCCGCCGTTTTTGTCGCGGCCATCGTGCTGAACCCATCGGCCGAGGCGCATCGCGACAAGATCAAGCAGGCGACCTCCGAGCGCAGCCCGATCGCCGGTGCACTGGGCCTGGGGGCGCTGACGGCCTTCGTGTCGACCTACCACTCGTGGGGCGTCGCGTCTTACACGACGGCCAATGGCAAGACGCTGTCGTGGGGCGCGTTCGGCATCGTGTTCGTGACCGAAGGATCGATCGCCGACAAGTAGCCGGGCCCGGGCGCCGCCGTCAATCGTCCAGCCAGGCCTGCAGCGCGGCACTCGGCCCTTCGCACCAGCCACCCGGCGCATCCGAATCATGGGCCACGAACCACGCGGCGACGCCGTGCCGGTCAGCCCAGGCGCGGCCTTCGTCGGGCCCCATCACGAACAGCGCAGTGGCCAGCGCGTCGGCAGCAGCGCAGCGCTCGTGCAGCACGCTGACCGACGCCAGCGCGTGCTGGACCGGGGCCTGGGTGCGGGGGTCGAGCGTGTGCGAACACCAACGGCCTTGCGCGTCGCGAAAGCCCTGGCGATAGTCGCCTGACGTGGCCATCGCCTGGCCGACCAGCGCGGCGCGCAGCGGCGGCAGGCCGGCCGCACCGGGCGGGCGCTCCAGCGCTGCCCACCAGGGTTGGCCATCGGCCTTCAGCCCTTCACCGTACAGCTCGCCGCCGAGTTCGAACAGGAAGTGGTGGTGACCGTCGGCGCGCAGCACCGCGGCAACGGCATCGACCGCGTGGCCCTTGGCGATCGCCGACAGGTCGAGTCGGCAGCCACCGGGTTGCTGCAGACGCGCGCCATCCAGCCGCAGCCCCCGCCAGGCGCCAGGCGGCTCCACATCCACCCCGGCGGGCGCCACAAAACCGGCGCTGTCGAACCGGCCGGTGGGCCCGAAGCCCCAGCGCTCGACGGCCCTTGCCAACGCGGGGTCGAACGCGCCGTCGCTTTGTCCGGCCACCTGCAGCGCCAGTCGCATCACCTGCGTGAAATCGGGCGACAGCGTTTGCCACTGCCCTGCCGGCAGGCGGTTGAACCGGCCCAGCTCCGAGCCGGGCTCCCAGTGGCTCATCTGGCGCACCAGCGCGTCCAGGCAGGCCTCGATGCGCGCCTGCACCGGCGTCAGCACCATCTCGGGCGGCGCGGCCAGCACCAGGCGCCACGCGGTGCCCATGCTGCGGCCCGTCAGCCGATGCGCCACTGATCCATGCGATGCAGCCACCAGCGGCGCGGCCGGCGGCAGCAGCACCAGTGCGTCGCCGCCCGGCGCGCCTGCGGTCACTTCGGCCGCACTTCCAGCGTGGCGCTGTAGCTCACGCGGCGCGCTGGCGCAGCGCCGCCCCCTTCGCCGGGGACGCTGTGGTTCACGCCCAGCCAGTAACGGCCCGCCTCGGACCAGGTGACGTCGAACCCGCCTTGGGCGTCGCTGCGCAGTGTCAGCTCGCCCATCTTGTAGCGGTAGCGGTTGCCGCCGCGCAGCACGCTCACGGCGGCATCGGCCAGCGGCTTGCCATCGAGCAGCAGCCGAAAGCGGGTGCGGTCGCCGTCGCTCAGGTCGACCGGTGCATCGAGCGGGATCAGCTCCAGCCCGCTGCCCGTCGGTGCAAACGGTTTGGCGCTCGGCTTCTCACGCGCGACGAAGGTTTCGACGCGGCCGGCCAGCTGCGTGACGCGGATGTCTTCGGCCTTCTCGGGACGCTGCTTCTCCCAAGCCTGCGCCGTGCCGCGAAAGCGCTTGGTTTCACCGCCCAGCTTGTAGCTGACCATCACGCCCTGCGTGAGGTTGGCCACGCGGTAGGTGCCCGGCTGGTCGAGCTTCAGCTCGAAGCTGGAACGGTGGCGCGAGGTGGTGTTGACCGCCGTGGGCGTCGGGCTCGCGCCATCGGGCCCGGTGACCGCAATGGTGTCCAGCGGCAGGCCACGGGCATCGAACTCGAACAGGTCTTCCGACGCCGCAGCGTCGAAAGCGACCAGGCCGTCCGTGTTGTCGACCACGGTGTGGCTGGGCACCAACCACGGATGGTGGGCCGCGGCGCCGAAGGACACGAGGGCGACGGCCAGCGCGCAAGTCTTGGGCAAGAAGCGTTGCATCGGTGTCAGGCTCCGGTTCAAGGTTTGGCTTGCAGGCTGAGGGTGCCCAACTCGTGTTCGCCCTGGGCTTTGGCATGCGCCGGCGCGGCCAGCGGCCAGCGCAATGGCAGCTTCACGATCTCGCGGCCACCGCCTTCGCGCGTGGCCTCGACGACGACCTCGTAGTCGCCCGAGGGCAGGCTGGCCAGGGCCTTGGCGCCGCCCAGTTGCACCACATGCTCGCCGGGCGAGCGGGTGGCACCGCTGACGCCGTCAGCGGGCAACGCAGCGTCGCGGCCGGCCTGACGCCACCACTGGCGCAGGTCGCGCAGCCACTTGGCGCCGCCGTTGTCTTTCTTCTTCAGGTCGTACCAGACCGCCAGGTGACCGGCAAAGCCGTTGTCGCCAGCCCGCTGCAGCCACATCGCCACATACGGCGCGTGGTACTCGGCCACGGTCAGCCGCGGCAGTTCGACCTTGAGCGACAACTCGGCCGCCTGCAAGGCGGGCGAGGCAAGCGCCAGCGCGGCGCCGAGCGAGGTGGAATAACGCAGGATCATCGGATGAGCCTTGTGAGAAAAGACTGTCAGTGGGCGGCGTAGACCGCGAGCAGCGCAGGCAGCACCAGCCCCGCGGCGACCAGCGGCCAGGTGCTGGGGCGGCGACGGGCGTGCAGCGCCAGCAGCACCAGGCCGGTGACCGAAGCCATCACGCAAGCGATGGCGAAAATGTCGATGAAGGCGCTCCACAGCGCGCCGGTGTGGCGGGCCTTGTGCAGGTCGTTGAGCCAGGCGATCAAGCCACGGTCGCTGTCTTCCCACTCGAGCGCGCCGCTGGCGCGGTCGATGCGCAGCCACGCGTCGCCGCCCGGCCGCGGCAGCGCGAGGTAGACCTCGTCCTCGCCCCATTCGGCCTCGGCAGCGTCGTGCCAGCCCAGGCCGGTGCGCGACTGCAGCCTGGCGTTCAAGACCGCGGGCAGCGCGGCGCGGCTGGAGGTGCCGCTGCCGCGCGGTGCCGCACCATTGAGCAGCGCGCGCTCCTCGGCGCTCAGGTCCAGCGTGCCGCTGCGCAGGGCAGGTTTGGCTTCGATGCCGGCGGCATGGTTGAGCGTGATGCCGGTGATGGCAAAGACGAGCAGGCCAGCGAGGGTCAGCGCCGAGCTGATCCAGTGCCAGGGCAGGATCGACTTGAGCCAGCGGGCGCGTGTCTGGCTGTTCATGTCAGACCTCCGCCCAGCGCCGCAGCAGGTTGTGATAGTGGCCGGTCAAGGTCACCAGCTCGGGACCGTCGCCCACGCGCGTGCGCAGCGACTGGATCGCCTGGTCCAGCTCGTAGAGCTGGGTCCGCTGGCCATCGTCACGCACCATGCTCTGGATCCACGTGAAGGCCGCGACGCGCTCGCCGCGCGTCACCGGTTCGACCCGATGCAGGCTGGTCGAGGGATACAGGATCAGGTCACCCGCGGGCAACTTGACCAGATGCTCGCCGTAGGTGTCTCGCACCACGAGGTCACCGCCGTCATAAGCTTCGGGCTCGGCGAGAAACAGCGTCGCGGACAGGTCGGTGCGCATCGGCTGGCCGTCGCCCGGCAGGAAGCGGATCGCTCCGTCCACGTGATCGCCGTAGTGCTCACCCCCGCCGTAGCGGTTGAAGAATGGCGACAGCACGTGGCGCGGCAAGGCGGCCGAGACGAACAGCGGCTGCTTGAACAGCGCTGCCGTCACGACCTGGCTCAGCTCGCGCGCAGCCGGGCTCGCCGCGTCGAGCTGGCGGTTGTGCTTGACCTTCGCGCCCTGCGCCCCCACCGTCTCCAGGCCATCGACCCACGGCGCCGCGTCGAGGCGCCTTCGCAAGGCCGCCACTTCGGCGGCATTCAGGACCTGCGGGACGTGCAGCAACATCGGGGTCTCCTGGCGGCGGCTTGGAAGGGTGAGCGTGTTGGCGCAGGGCCGCTCAGAACAGCAGGTTCGCGGCCAGCGTGAAGGTGCGCGGAGCGCCCGGCTGGTAGCGGTTGCCGTTGTTGTTCAACGTGGAGACGTACGCCTTGTCGAACAGGTTCTGGATGTTCAGCTGCAGCGTCACGTTCTTGTGCACGGCGTAGCTGGCCATCGCGTCGGCCACCCAGTACGCGGCGATCGACGGCATGTTCTCTTCCGACAGATTGGCCGCCGGGTCGGTCACACGCCGTTGCTTGCCGAGATAGCGCGCGCCGCCGCCCAGCGTCAGCTTGTCGCTCAGCCGATAGCTGGTCCAGACAGTGGCGGCGAACTTCGGCGTCCAGCGCGAAACCGCGCCGCTGGCGTTGGTGCCTTCGAAGGCACCGCTGAGGACCTCGCTGTCCATCACCGTCAGGCCGCCGCTGAGCTGCCAGGCCGGCGTGATCTGGCCGACCGCGCCCAGCTCGAAGCCCTGAACACGGCGCTCGCCATCCTGTGCGTAGACGCCGTCCTCGACCTCGACGACCTCGTTGCGGTTGGTGCTGCGGTAGACCGCCGCCGTGAGCGCGAGCTGGCCATTGAACAGCTCCCACTTGGTGCCGAGCTCGATGTTGTGTGCCTGCTGCGGGTCGTAGCCGGCGCGGTCGGCGCTGTTGTCGCTCGTCGGCGCGGCCAGCGTCAAGCCGTTCCCGCCGGGCGGCGTGTAGGTATTGGCGGCGGCCAGGTAGATGCTGCCGTTGCTGGCCGGCTTGTAGACCAGGCCCAGCTTCCAGCTCGTCAGGCTTCCGCTTTCGCTGACGACATTCGGCGTCAGCACCGGGACCCCGCTCGTGGTGACCAGGTCGGCGCGGTTCGTCTCGGCGCGGTAGCGTTCGTGGCGCAGGCCGGCGAGCACCTGCCACTGCGGGTTCAGCTTGATCGTGTCGAAAAGGTAAGCCGCAGCCGTCGTGATGCGGCCGTGCTGGTGCGTGCCGTTCTCGACCAGGTCGGGGCCGACGTCGGCGTCGGCGTCCGGCGCGTAGACCGGTGCGTTCGGCACGACACCATCGGTCGGCAACGCCAGGCCGCTGACGTTCTGGCGTTCATGGCCGAACTCGACGCCGCCGGTCAGGCTGTGACGCAGGCTGCCGGTGGCCAACTCGGCGACCAGGTTGGTCTGGTTCACGAAGATGTCGTTGGACTGCAGGTTGCCGTGGCGACGGCGTTCCACGGTCCAGGTCGACGGATCGGTGCTCGGGGCCACGACCGCGTGGACGCTGGTCAGCCGGCGGTCGACCTCGGCGTGGCCGAAGCGCGTGGTGTTGACCAGCTTCAGGTTCTTGCTGAAGTCGTGCTCGATGCGGACAGTGACCATGTCGGCCTCGATGTCCTCGTAGTCTTCGTCGCTGCCATAGAAGTTGCTGGCGTCGGCCTTGCGCGGCGTGGCGCCTTCGGCCGTGCCGCCCGCCTCAAAGGCCTCGTTGTAGAAGCCGTCCAGGCCGATGGTCGTCACGCCGCCATCGGGCAGGTTGTTCTGGCGCACGTGCTGGCTTTGCAGGATCAGCCGCGTCGGGCTGCCCAGGCCGAACGTGAACGACGGCGCAATGCCCTGGCTGCGCCTGTGCAGCTCGTCGCGGCCCGGCACGCCGCCGTCGCTGGCCAGTGCGCTGATGCGCACGGCCATGCCGTCACCCAGGTTGCGGTTGAAGTCGCCGGTCGCGCGCACGACGCTCTCGCTGCCGACCGACAAGGTGCCGGCGATGAAGTCATCGGCCTGCGGCTTCTTGGTCACCAGGTTGACGTAACCACCGGTCGCACCACGGCCGTTGTCGGCACCGGCCGGGCCCTTGACGATCTCGACCTGCTCCAGGTTGAACACGTCGCGCGTGGCGGGGCCGAGGTCACGCACGCCGTCGAGAAAGACGTTCGAGCTGGCGGCGAAGCCGCGCATGTAGAAGCTGTCGCCGACATCGGTGCGGCCGCCTTCGCCGAGCTGCATCGTGATACCGGGGGTGTTGCGCAGCGCGTCCATCAGCGTGGCCGCGCCTTGCTGTTGCAGCAACTCCTTGTTGACCACCTGGATCGTTTGCGGCGTGTCGAGCAGCGGCTGCGTGAACTTGGGCGAGTCGAGCTTGTCGGTCTTGATCGGCGCCGCCTCGGCCGCGGCCTTGACGGTCACCGCCGGCAGCGATCCGGCCTTGGGATCTGCGGCCGTCGTGGCCTGCTGCGCGTGCAGGGCCACCGGCATCGACAGCGCGGCGGCGGCGGCTGCGGTCATGGGCGCCAGGCGGCGGCTGCGGATGTACTTCGACATGGTGAGAATGGTTCTGACAGATGGCCTCGGAGGCCGTTGGACACGAACTCAGCCCACTGCGCGGGCGGCCGCTGGCGCAGACAAGGCACGAGAAGGGGAAGAAAAGGGAAATCGGGCGAGGCTGGACGGCGGTCAGGGTGCCTCGGGCTGGCTGATGAAGCCGATCTTGTGCAGACCGGCCTTCGACGCGTCGGCCAGCGTCTCGGCCACGGCGCGATAGGCCACGCTCTGATCCGCGCGCAGGTGCACCTCGGGCACCGGCTGCAGCCGGCCAGCGGCGGCAAAGCGCTGGGCCGCGTCGGTGCGATTCACCGGCTCGCCGTTCCAGAAGCGCTGGCCGCTGGCGTCGATCGCGAATTCGATCTTCTGCGGCTTCACCTCGTTGACCTGCGAGCTGACCTGCGGCAGGTCGAGCTTGACGGCGTGGGTGAGCAGCGGCGCGGTGACGATGAAGATCACGAGCAGCACCAGCATCACGTCGATCAGCGGGACCATGTTGATCTCGCCCATCGGCGCGGCGGCGCGTTGGGAGTCGAAGCTGGCGAAGGCCATGTCAGTGACCTGCGCGTGCCGGCATGGCGTGCACGTTGGCGGCCGGCTCGGCGCCTTGGCGCAGCGTCTGGCCCAATGTCAGGAAGGACATCAGCTCGAAAGCGAATGCGTCCAGCTTGGCCGTCAGCACGCGGTTGCTGCGAGCCAGCCAGTTGTAGGCCATCACCGCGGGAATGGCGACCGCGAGGCCCAGGCCGGTCATGATCAGCGCTTCGCCGACCGGGCCGGCGACCTTGTCCAGCGTGCCGGCGCCGCTCATGCCGATGGCCACCAGTGCGTGGTAGACGCCCCAGACGGTGCCGAACAGGCCGACGAACGGTGCGGTGGCACCGATGGTGGCCAAGAGCGTGAGGCCGCTTTCGAGCTGCATCGTCTCTTCGTCCAGCACCTTCTTGATCGTGCGGGTCAGGAACTCCTGTTCGCTGCCGGCCTCGGCCAGCTTCGCGGCACCGTACTTGGCGTGGTGCGCCTTGGCGTGCATCGAATGCGCGGTCAAGTGGGCGAAGGGTTCACGCACGCCATGGGTGGTGATCTCGGCATGCACCTCGTCGAGCGACGTGGCGTTCCAGAAGAAGCTCAGGAAAGCCTCCGAGCGACGCTTGCGGAAAAACGAAGTCAGGCCCTTGGTGGCGATCAGCACCCACGAGGTGACCGACATCAACAGCAGGATCGCCAGCAGTGTCTTGCCCACTGCATCGCTTTGCCCCAGGAAGTGGCCGATGCCCAGCGTGCCTGGTTCTGTCATGACTTGTTCTCCAGTTCGAATTGAATCGGCACGGTGGTCCACACGACGAGCGGCACACCGTTCTCGGTATAGGGTTTGAAGCGGGCGGCGCGCACGGCGGTCAGCGCCGCGTTGTCGAGCCGGGACGAACCCGACGAGCGCGACACGAGCACCTGGCGAGCGCGGCCGTCGACGCCGATCTCGACCTTCAGCAGCACCTCGCCTTGCTCCTGCAGGCGGCGTGAGGCAAGCGGGTAGACCGGTGCCGGCGGCTCGAGGTAGCTGACCGCCGTAGCGGGGATCGTGCGCACCGGGGGCGGCGCCGGTGCCGGGGGGGCCGGCGGCGCTGGCGGCTCGGCCGGCGTCGGTGGCTCGGCAGGCGGCGGCGGCACGACCATCGCGGCAGCGGCCGGCTCGGCCAGCGGCGGCGTGGCCATCACCGGCGCCGGTGGCGGCGGCAACCTGCGCGGCACGACAGCGGGCGCAGGCGGTGGCGGCTTCGGCGGTGCAGGCGGGGGCGCGGTGATGAAGTCCACCACCAGCGGTGCCACCTCGGCCACGGCTTCGCGCACCGAGGCGATTTGCATCAGGCCCCAGGCGCCGCCGACGTGAGCGACCACCACCACCACGATCAAGCCTCGCCCTGCCCATGCAGGCATGGGCGCTTCCGGTCGGCCCAGCAGCGCGCTGGGCATGCCGAAGGTCGGCGGGGCGGGCGGGAGGGTCGACAAACAGGCCTCGTACAAACGGCGCAACAAAACCGCGCACGCGGCGCGACCTCGGGTTCAAGCTTTGTTGGCTGGCTGCGGGCGGAACCGTCAACCCCGTCGTCCATCACGAGCGGGTGGGCACCTGCCGGGGGCTGGCTAAAGACAATTGTATTGCGAATTATTCGTATTTGCAAAGATACCTTGACTCTTCCGCGCCTGTCGCAACCCTGCTGGCCTCCCAAGAACGAAGGGGGAACGAAACAGACGTTGCACCCGCGCACCTTGCGCAACTGGCGCGACCACCGTCCAATGCGGCAGCCGCAGCATGGGCGTGTGAGGGATGGCCGAAAAAGACAAAGATGGATGGAGTCGCCTGGTCGACGAGGCGCTCGATCGGGAGCTGGGCCCCGCCAGTGCCTGGCTCGCCTCGCTGCCGCTGCCGCCAGCGACGGCACCCGACACGCTGTGGCCGCCTGCCGGCGGTGCCACCCCGTCGCCCGGGCCGGCCGGCGACACCGGCGAGCCGCAGCCTGGCGAGACGGTGGGGACCTACCGGCTGGTGCGCCCGGTGGCGCGCGGGGGCATGGGCAGCGTCTGGCTGGCCGAGCGTGCCGACGGTGCGCTGCAGCGCACCGTCGCGATCAAG
>NZ_DASUNH010000076.1:0-104811 GCF_036277275.1 Ideonella sp.
TCGCCCACGTCGAGGTCGCACTGCTGCGCGATCATGTGCGTGAGCAGCGCGTAGCTCGCGATGTTGAAGGGCACGCCCAGAAAGATGTCGGCGCTGCGCTGGTAGAGCTGGCAGCTCAGCTTGCCGCGCTCGCCGGGCGGCTGAGAGGGCGCCACGTAGAACTGGAAGAAGGCATGGCAGGGCAGCAGCGCCATCTTCGACAGCTCGGCCACGTTCCAGGCGCTGACGATGATGCGGCGCGAGTCCGGGTTGTTCTTCAGCGTCTTCACGACCTCGGCGATCTGGTCGATGTGGCCGCCGTCCGGCGTCGGCCAACTGCGCCATTGCACGCCGTAGACCGGGCCCAGGTCGCCGTCGTCCCGAGCCCATTCGTCCCAGATCGTGCAACCGCGCTCCTGCAGCCACTTGACGTTCGAGTCGCCGCGCAGGAACCACAGCAACTCGAGGATGATGGACTTCAGGTGCACCTTCTTGGTCGTCACCAGCGGGAAGCCTTCGCTCAGGTCGAAGCGCATCTGGTGGCCGAACACGCTGCGCGTGCCGGTGCCGGTGCGGTCGCCTTTGGCCACGCCGGTCTCGACGACGTGGCGCATGAAGTCTTCATACTGGGAACGAACGGGGCGCGAAGTCATGGCCCGATTTTACGAGCCGAGGTGCGCCCCGTCCGCGCCGGGGGTCAGGCCGGCTTCTGCGGTTCGCGCAGGAAGATCTCGACCCGACGGTTGCGGGCGCGGCCCTCGTTGGTGTTGTTGTCGGCGATCGGTTGGCGCGAGCCCTCGCCGGAGATTTCGACCCGCTGACCGCTGACGCCGCGCGACTCCAGGTACTGGCGCACGCTGCGCGCCCGGTCGACCGACAGCGGGTCGTTCACCGCATCGCTGCCGGTGGAGTCGGTATGGCCGACCACGCGCACGTTCATCGAGTGGTCCAGCCCTTGGGCGAACTGGTCGAGCACCGGTCGCAGCTCGGGTCGGATATCGGCCCGGCCGGTGTCGAACGATATGTCGCTCGGCACGTTGACCTTCAACTGGTTGTCGGCCGTGCGGTCGACGGTGACGCCGGTGCCCTGCGTGGCCTTCTCCATCGCCTTGCGCTTGTCTTCCATGCGCTTGGACCACAGGTTGCCGGCGACCGCACCCAGCGCACCGCCGACCACCGCGCCGGTGCCGGCCTTGCCGCCGGTGCCCGAGCTGATCAGCGCGCCTGCCGCCGCTCCCACGCCGGCGCCGACCGCGGTGCCCTTCTCACGTTCGCCCATGTTGCTGCAGCCGGTGGTCAACAAGGCCGCCGCGACGATCCAGGACAGATGGGGGTTGAAATGCTTCATGTCTTCTCTCCAATCGAACCAACGATGGAGCAAAGCGTATGCCGCGCCCGACGAGGCATCGATTCAAGATGCAACGAGTGATACTGCCGGCGCGCTGCCTTCCAGGCCGAACTGCATCGCGGCCAAGCGGGCATACAAACCGTCACGCTCGATCAGCTCGGCGTGGGTCCCCTGGTCGACGATGCGGCCAGCCTCCATCACGACGATGCGATCGGCCTTCTGCACGGTCGCCAGGCGGTGTGCGATGACCAGCGTGGTCCGGTGCGCCATGGCCGCTTCGAGTGCCGCCTGCACCATGCGTTCGCTCTCGGCATCGAGCGCGCTGGTGGCTTCGTCCAGCAGCAGCAGCGGCGGGTTCTTCAGGATCGCGCGGGCGATGCTGATGCGTTGGCGCTGGCCGCCTGACAGGCGCACGCCACGCTCACCGAGAAAGCTCTGGTAGCCGCCGGGCAAGGCGCTGATGAACTCGTGCGCGAAAGCGGCCTTGGCGGCGGCGATCACCTCGTCGTCGCTGGCCTCCGGGCGGCCGTAGCGGATGTTGTCCATCGCGCTGGCCGAGAAGATCACGCTGTCTTGCGGCACGATGCCGATGCGCTGGCGCAAGTCACTGAGCGCGGCCTCGCGAACATCGACCCCGTCGACCTGCACCTGGCCGGCTTCGGCATCGTAGAAACGCAGCAGCAGCTGGAACACGGTGGTCTTGCCGGCGCCGCTGGGGCCGACGAGTGCCACGGTCTCGCCCGGCTGCACGTCGAGATTGAAGTCCATCAGCGCCGCTTGGTTCGGTCGCGACGGGTAGTGGAAGCGCAAGCCTTGCAACGTGACGCGGGAGCCGCGCTTGGTGGGCGGCAAGGCGCGCGGCTTCGCTGGCTCGGCCACCGGCGAATGGGCCACCAGCAGCTCCATCAGGCGCTCGCTGGCACCGGCGGCGCGCAGCAGATCACCATAGACCTCGGACAGCACCGCGACCGAGCTGACCAGCACGATCACGTACAGCACCGTCTGGCCCAGGTGGCCGGCGGTGATGTCGCCGCGGATGACGGCTTGGGTGCCCTGGTACAGACCCCACAGCAGCGCACCGAAGGTCGCCGTGATGATGAAGGCCACCAGGATAGAGCGCACCAGCGTGCGCTTCTTCGCGGTGTCGAAGGCCGCTTCGGTGGACAGCGTGAAGCGGCTCGCCTCGCGCTTTTCCTGCGTGTAGCTCTGCACCACCGGCACGGCGTTCAGCACCTCGGCGGCGATCGCGCTGGAGTCGGCGACGCGGTCCTGGCTGGCACGGCTGAGCTTGCGCACGCGGCGGCCGAACAGCAGTGCCGGCAACACCACCAGCACCAGAATACCCAGCACCTGGCCCATCACGTACGGGTTGGTCGCCACCAGCATGCCCAGCGCGCCGATGCCCATCACGGCGTTGCGCAAGCCCATGCTGAGGCTGGAGCCGACGACCGTCTGCACCAGCGTCGTGTCGGTCGTCAGCCGGCTCAGCACCTCGCCGGTGGCGGTGGTCTCGAAGAACTCGGGGCTTTGCTGCACCACGTGGGCGTAGACGGCGTTGCGAAGGTCGGCCGTGACCCGTTCACCCAGCCAGGTGACCATGTAGAAGCGGGCGGCTGAGAAAAGGCCCAGCGCCGCACCGACGCCGAACAACGCGCCAAAGTGCTCCCGCAACGCCATCAGTCGCGCGCCCGGTTCGGCGGCGACCAGGCCCTCGTCGATCAGCGTCTTCAGTGCCACCGGCAGCACCAGCGTCGCCATCGCGGCCAGCACCATGAACGTCAGCGCCAGCACGATCCGGCCGCGGTAGGGGCGCAGGAACGGCGCGAGGCCGGACAGCGAGCGAGGGGTGGCGGCCTTGGGGCGTTCGGTGGGGGCGGTCGACATGGCGGGCAGTGTAGGCAATGGGCAGGACGGGGCCGCCACCTCCCGAATCGAGCCGTGTGGCATGGAAAACCCTCATTAATTCAAGGCTATTCAATAACTGCCGAAACAATCATTGCACAGGCAATTATATTGATAGCATGAACCAAGACGACACCTCTTCCCCTGGCTTCTACATCCCGGGCCAGTACCGGCCAGACCAGAGCGTGGGCTACCTGATGAAACGGGTGTTGTCGTCCGTGCTGGCGCAGGCTGACGACCGGCTGGCCTCGCTGGACTTGACGCATGCGCAGTGGCTGCCGCTGTTCAAACTGGCCGTCAAGGAATGCCACACGGTGGCGGCGCTGGCCCGCGAGCTGGAGCTGGATCCCGGTGCGATGACACGCTCGCTGGACCGGCTCGAAGCCAAAGGCTTGGTGCGCCGCGAACGATCGACCGAAGACCGCCGCGTCGTCAACCTGGTGTTGACCGACGAGGGCCGCCAGGTCGCGCGCCAGGTGCCACCGGTGATGGCCGAGGTGCTGAACAACCACCTGCGGGGTTTCAGCGAAGACGAATGGAAGCAGCTGATTGCGCTGCTGACCCGCATGGTGGCCAACGGCGACGCCATGCGCCAACCCCCGGCGGCATGAAGGAGACCGCGGTGAAAAGACTGTCTCTTCCCCATCTGTCCTTGCCCCGGCTGGCCTGGCCGAGCGTGGGTCCGACCGGCCTGACCGCATTGGTCGCGGTGGCTTCGGCGATCGTGCTGCTGGCTGGTTGCGCCACGCCCGGTGAACCGACGCCACGGCTGGCCGAGGCCGCACCTGCCGCGGTCGGCTTGAACGACACCACCAGCACGGCCGCCCCGGCGCGTTGGTGGACAACGCTCGGCGACCCGCAACTCGGCGGCCTCGTCGACCAGGCGCTGCGCGACCAACCGAGCCTGGCCGTTGCGCAAGCCCGCGTCGTTCGCGCCCGCGCACTCGCCCGCATGAGCGAAGCGGCGGATGGCCCCCAAGCCAACCTGACGGTTGAAGCCTCGCGCCAGCGCTACACCGAGAACGGCCTGGTGCCGCCGCCGATCGCCGGCTCGATGCAGAACACCGGCACCGTGCAGGCGGGCCTGAGCTGGGGCCCGGACTGGTACGGCCAGCAGGCTGCAGCGCTGGCTTCGTCGCTGGGCCAGGCTCGCGCGGCGCGGGCCGATGCGGCGGTGGCGGCCAACGCGCTGTCCACGCAGGTGGCGCGTGCCTATGTCGGGCTGGCCCGTCTGGTCGCGCAACGCGAAGTGGCCGAGCGCACGCTGGCCCAACGCGACGAGCTGCGCGCGCTGACGCACCAGCGCGTGAGCGCCGGCCTGGACACGCAGGTCGAGCTGGTGCTGGCCGACAGTGCGCTGCCCGACACCCGCGCCCAGATCGAAGCGCTCGACGAACAGATCACGCTGGCCCGCCACCAGCTGGCGGCCTTGAGCGGCCAGGCCCCTAATGCACTGGATGGACTGACGCCAACCATCGACCACCTGACCATACAGGCCTTGCCGCCGAACCTGGGCGCCGACCTGCTCGGCCGGCGGCCTGATGTGGTTGCGGCGCGCTGGCGCGTCGAAGCGGCCGGCCAGGACGTCAAGGTCGCCCGCACGCAGTTCTACCCGAACGTCAACCTGACGGCCTTCGTCGGTTTCAACGCGATCGGGCTGGACCAGGTGCTGGCGTCCGGCAGCCGCCAGTTCGGCGTCACGCCGGCGCTGCATCTGCCGCTGTTCGACGGTGGCCGGCTGCGGGCCCAACTCGGTGGCCGCGAGGCCGACCTGAATGTCGCGGTGGCGCAATACAACGCGACGGTGCTCGACGCGGTGCGCGAGGCCAGTGATGCGATCAGCTCGCTGCAATCGCTGGCGCGGCAGCGCAAGGAACAGGCCGATGCGCTGGCCGGTGCGCAGAAAGCCCACGGCCTGGCGCTGCAGCGTTATCGGGCGGGCCTGGGCAGCTACCTGATCGTGCTGAACACCGAGAGCCAGTGGCTGGCCCAGCGCCGCCAGGCCGTCGATCTGCGCGCCCGCGAAATCGACACCGGCGTGGCGCTGTTGAAGGCGCTGGGCGGCGGCTGGGCTGATGACACGCAGGTCGTCGCCGCAGCGCATTGAAAAGACGAGACTTCCGACGAGAGACAACACCATGACCGACGCCGCTGCATCGCCTGTTCAAGCACCCGCTGCCAACCCCGATGGCCGCCGCCGCGGCCTGACCTTGATCGCCACAGCCGTTACGCTGGCCGCTGCCGGCTGGGGCGGGTGGCACTGGTTTCATGGCCGCCATCGCCAGACCACCGACAACGCCTATGTGGCCGGCAACGTGGTCCAGATCACGCCGCAGGTCAGCGGCACCGTGGTCGCGATCCTGGCCGATGACAACGATGCGGTGAAGGCCGGCCAGGCGCTGGTCAAACTCGACACCGCCGACGCCAAGGTCGCGCTCGAGCAGGCCGAAGCGCAGCTCGCGCAGACGGTGCGTGAAGTGCGCGCGCTGTACGCCGGCAACGCGACGCTGAAGGCCCAGGTCGCGCTGCGCGAAGCCGATCTGGCCCGCGTCCAGGCCGACCTGGCCCGCGCGCAGGACGACGTCAGCCGCCGTGCCCCGCTGGTGAGCAGCGGGGCGGTCGGCAACGAGGAGTTCCAGCACGCGACCGCTCAGTTGGCCTCGGCCAAGAGCGCGCTGGCCGCCGCGCAATCCGCCGCACTGGCCGCGAAGGAGCAGCTGACCACCGGGCAGGTGATGACCGACGGCACGACCGTCGAGCAGCATCCGAACGTGCAGCGCGCCGCGGCGCGTGTGCGCGAGGCTGCGTTGGCGCTCAAGCGCGACGAGCTGCCGGCGCCGATCGAAGGCCATGTCGCCAAGCGGGCGGTGCAGCTGGGCCAGCGCGTCCAGGCCGGCGCGCCGCTGATGACGGTGGTCGCGCTCGACAAGCTGTGGGTCGACGCGAACTTCAAGGAAGGCCAGCTGGCCGACCTGCGCATCGGCCAGCCGGCCGAGCTGACCGCCGATGTCTATGGCACCAAGGTCACCTACCACGGCAAGGTCGCGGGCCTGGGCGCCGGCACCGGCGCGGCCTTCTCGCTGTTGCCGGCGCAGAACGCGACCGGCAACTGGATCAAGATCGTGCAGCGCGTGCCGGTGCGCATTGCGCTCGATCCGGCCGAGCTGGCCGAACACCCGCTGCGGGTCGGTCTGTCGATGGAGGTCACCGTCGACACCGGCGACCGAGGCGGCAAGACGCTGGCCGATGCACCGCGCGCGCACGCCGTGGCCGCCACCGGCGTCTACGAAACCGTCGATCGGGAAATCGACGAACGCATCCGCAGCATCGTTCGCGTGAGATGAGTCCCCCGCGCTTCCTTGCGGTCGCTGCATTGCCGGCCCCGGAGGGAGCTCTTGCAGCGGTCCGGGAAAGCCGGACCCGCGCCAAGTCCTTGGTTCGGTCGGCATCGTGCAGAAGAACCCATTGATATGAGCAAGCAACTCCTTGACGGAGCGCCGGCCCCGCTGACCGGCACTGCGCTGGTGCTGGGCACCGTGTCGCTGTCGCTGGCGACCTTCATGAACGTGCTCGATTCGTCGATCGCCAATGTTTCGTTGCCGGCGATCGCCGGTGACCTGGGTGTCAGCCCGGGGCAGGGCACCTGGGTCATCACCAGCTTCGGCATCGCCAACGCGATCTCGGTGCCACTGACCGGCTGGCTGACGCAGCGCTTCGGCGCGGTGCGGCTGTTCACGATGAGCGTGCTGCTGTTCGTGCTCGCTTCCTGGCTGTGCGGCTTCGCGTCATCGTTGGAGATGCTGGTCGCGTTCCGCGTCGTCCAGGGCCTGGTGGCGGGGCCGATGATCCCGCTGTCGCAGACCTTGCTGCTGTCGAGCTATCCGCGTGCCAAAGCCGGCACGGCGCTTGCGCTCTGGGGCGTCACGACGCTGGTCGCGCCGGTGGCCGGGCCGCTGCTTGGTGGCTGGATCACCGACAACGTCTCGTGGCCGTGGATCTTCTACATCAACGTGCCCATCGGCCTGGCCGCCGCGGCTGTCACCTGGGGCATCTACAGACACCGCGAAACGCCGCGCCGCAAGCTGCCGATCGACACCGTCGGCCTGGGCCTGCTGGTGGTGTGGGTTTCGTCGCTGCAGCTGATGCTCGACAAGGGCAAGGAGCTGGACTGGTTCTCGTCGCCGCAGATCGTGCTGCTGGCGGTGGTGGCCGTGGTCGCGTTCGCGGTCTTCATCGTTTGGGAGCTGACCGATGCACACCCGGTGGTCGACCTGCGCCTGTTCAAGGGCCGCAACTTCGCCTTCGGTGCGCTGGCCTTGTCGGTGGCCTATGGTCTGTTCTTCGGCAACGTGGTGTTGATGCCGCTGTGGCTGCAGCAGTGGATGGGCTACACGGCCACCACCGCCGGGATGGCGCTGGCGCCGGTGGGCATCTTCGCGATCCTGCTGTCGCCGCTGGTCGGCCGCAAGGTCGCGGTGTGGGACCCTCGCCGCATGGCCACCGGAGCGTTCATCGTCTTCGCGCTGGTGCTGTGGATGCGTTCGCAGTTCACCGTGCAGACCGACCTGACGCATGTGCTGATCCCGACCTTGATCCAGGGTGCGGCGATGGCGTTCTTCTTCATCCCGCTGACGACACTGACGCTGTCCGGGCTCAGTCCCGAGCGCATGCCGGCGGCGGCGGGCCTGTCGAACTTCGCTCGCATCACCGCTGGTGCGATGGGCACCTCGATCGCGACCACGCTGTGGGACGACCGCGCGGCCCTGCATCATGCGCACCTGACCGAGCCGCTGTCGGCCGGGCAGGGCGTGTTTGCCAACGCGCTGGCGACGCTTCAGTCCGCGGGCATGAGCACCCAGCAGGCGCTGGCCCACGTCAACCGGATGATCGACCAGCAGGCATACACCCGCGCCGCCGACGACATCTTCTACGGCTCGGCGCTGCTGTTCCTGTTGCTGATCGGCCTGATCTGGTTCACCAAGCGGCCGCCGCGCCTGGGTGGTGCGACGGCCGATGCCGGCGGCGCGCACTGATTGATTGGTGCCCCCCGCCCGCTCCGGCGGGCTGCCTTGCAGGCCGCGCCGAGCCAGAGGCTCGGCCCCTCGGTAGGCACAAACAGCCCTCAGGACTGTTTGTGTCCGACCTCGGCCCGCCGAGGGGCTCGCGCAGCGGACCGGCAAAGCCGGATCCGCGCACGCCACTTGAGTGGCGCCGGCTCCTGCGGAGCGTCGCAAGGGGGTCAGTCAGAGTTGCTCTCGTCATCCGCAGGGCGCTCTTGGGCTGTGGGTAGCCGCCCACGGCGCGCGAGTGCCTCGCGCAGCAGGAACTCGACCTGCGCGTTGGCGCTGCGCAGCTCCTGCGCGGCGAGCCGCTCGATCTCGGCCCACAGCGCGGGGTCGATGCGCAGCGGATAGCTTTTCTTGCCGGGGCTGGCCATGCGGCAACGCGCTCGAGCTCAGTTGTACAGCGTGCCGGCATTCAGGATCGGCTGGGTGTCCTTGTCGGAGCAGAGCACGACCAGCAGGTTGCTGACCATTGCCGCCTTGCGCTCGTCGTCGAGCACGACGATCTCCCGCTCCGACAGGCCCTTCAGCGCCGCCTCGACCATGCTCACCGCGCCTTCGACGATCTTCTTGCGCGCGCTGATGATCGCTTCGGCCTGTTGCCGGCGCAGCATGACCTGAGCGATCTCGGGCGCATAGGCGAGGTGCGTGAGCTTCGCGTCGAGCACCTCGACGCCGGCGTCGGTGAAGCGCACCTGCAGTTCGGCCTTCAGCGCCACGGCCACTTCGTCGATGCTGCCGCGCAGCGTGATCTCGCCGGCCTCCGGGTCTTCGCCGTGGTCGTAGGCGTATTGCGAGGTGACATGCCGCAGCGCGGCTTCGGCTTGCACCTTGACGAACAACTCGTAGTCGTCGACCTCGAACACGGCTTGTGCGGTGTCGCGAACCCTCCAGACCACCGCGGCGGCAATCTCGACCGGATTGCCGCGCTTGTCGTTGACCTTCTGCGCCGGCATGTTGAGGTTGCGCGCTCGCAGCGAGATCTTGCGGCCCACGTACAGCGGATTGGCCCAGCGCAGACCTTCGCTGCGGTCGGTTCCCTTGTACTGGCCGAACAGCAGCAGGATCGCCGCGGTGTTGGGCTGCAGCATGTACAGCCCCGCCAGCGCGGCGACGCCGGTGCCGATCAGCGCCAGCGCGACCAGCAGGCCGGAGAGACCCGCGATGCCACGCATCAAGACGGCGACCCCGGCCCCGATGAGCACCGCCCCGACCAGCACCATCAGGTAGCCGTTGGCCGAGCGGTACGGCTGCTCGGCGCGTACGACATGGTTCATGTACCGTCTCCCGTTGAAATCAAAGTGATATCACTTTATGGGCGGTGGCTGATCGCGTCAAGCGGGATGACCCAACGCTGCGGGCGGGCTCCGAATCCATCACGCACACCTTGTAAACAAGCCTCAACTTGGCCCCAAAAAGGCCGATTTGTGTTCGAATTCTTCTACTGAGTCACAGGAAACCGATGGTGGATCCCAGCGAGGCGCGCGAGACCCGCGATGCCCATCCGACATGGATGCAAAACCTGACGCGGCTGGCGAGTCGCGCCAGCCTGGGATCGGCATGGGCCTTCCAGATCGGCGTGGCCGTCATCGTGGCGCTGGGCGTGGCGACGATGCTGGTCTGGCTGGACGGCAGTTCGTGGCCGGTGGCCATCGGCGCCGGTGCGATCGCGTTGCTTCCGGCGCTGGTCGCTGGCGGTGCCGCGCTGCACCTGGCCCGTGCGCTGGCCCAATCGTCGGTGCAGCGCGAGCTGCTGATGGTCGACGACGAGCTGACCGGTGTCAGCAACCGCCGCCAGTTCCTGCGTTTGACCGAACGTGAGTGGGCCCGCTGCCGCCGCTATGGCGACGACGGGGCGCTGCTGCTGATCGACGCCGACCACTTGCGCCGCATCAACGACAGCATGGGCCAACGCTGCGGCGATGCGATCCTGCTCGAGGTGACGCGCCGCGTGAACGCCACGCTGCGCCAGTCCGACCTGCTGGCCCGCTTCGGCGGTGCCGAACTGGCGGTCTTCCTGCCGCACACCGACCCGCTGGGCGCGCTCGACGCTGCCGAGCGGATCCGCCAGCAGGTGGCCTCGGCGCCATTCCGCTGGGAGAGCGCGCATGTCGTGGCCACGGTCAGTGTCGGCGTCGCCCACGTGCACATGGGCCAGGCCTCGCTCGACGGGCTGGTGCAAGACGCCGAATCGGCGCTGCAGGCTGCGAAGGAAGCGGGCCGCAACTGCGTGCGCGCGACGCCGATCCAGCCCCGCCGCAGCGGCGAGACGCGCTCAGTCACTTCGTAAGGAAACCGGCTTCCGCCGCCAGCCGCCACAGCGCTTGCTCGGCGGCTTTGTCGTCTTCGGCCTCGACGCTGACCCGGTCCATGCCGCGCAGCCAAGTCAGCTGGCGCTTGGCGAGCTGGCGAGTGGCGGCCGAGCCGCGCTCCAGCAGGTCGGTGCGCAGGGCGTCGCCGCTGAGGCCGGCGTCGAGCGCTTCCCAGGCCTGGCGGTAGCCAACGCAGCGCATGCTGGGCAGGTTGGTGTGCAGGTCGCCGCGCTCGCGCAAGGCACGCACCTCGTCGAGAAAGCCGTGGGTCAGCATCTGCTCGAAGCGTTGACCGATGCGGGCGTGCAGCCAGGCGCGGTCGCGTGGCTCCAATGCGAGCAGGCGGTGGCGGGGCGGGGTGATCGGTGCATCGCTGCCGCGGGTGTGAAACGCCGACAGCGGCTGGCCGGTGACGCGGAACACTTCGAGCGCACGCTGGATGCGCTGTGCATCATTGGGCGCCAGGCGCGCCGCGGTGACGGGGTCGACACGGACCAGCTCGGCGTGCAGCGCCGGCCAGCCTCGGGCGGCGGCTTCGGCGTCCAGCGCGGTCCGTACCGTCGCATCGGCGGGGGGCAACTCGTCGATGCCGTCGATCAACGCCTTGAAGTACAGCATCGTGCCGCCGACCAGCAGCGGCAGTTTGTCGCGGGCGCGGATGTCGGCGATCAACCGCTGCGCATCGATCGCGAACCGTGCGGCGGAGTACGAGTCGCTCGGGTCGAGGATGTCGACCAGATGGTGTGGCACGGTGGCCAACTCGGCAGCGGTCGGCTTCGCGGTCCCGATGTCCATGCCGCGGTAGACCAACGCCGAATCGACGCTGACGATTTCCAGCGGCAGTTCCGTCGCGAGTTTCAGTGCCAGCCCGGTCTTGCCCGACGCGGTCGGGCCGGCCACGCCGATCCAGTCGATCGTGTTCTGCATCAGGTCGGCGCCAGCTCGAAGCGTTCGCCGTCGCGCTGCACCAGCGTCCAGGCGATCGTGGTGGTGGCCAGGGCGAAGAAGGCCAGGCCCAGGCCGAGCGGACGCAGGCTGCCGTCCAGCGCCTGGCCCAGCCACAGGCCGACGGCAAACGCCACCAGCGCGAGCAAGAAGCCGGCGAGTGCCGATGCCACCCCGGCCATGCGCGGGAAGGGCCCGACCGCACCTGCCTGACCACATGGTTGATGGATGCCGTGACCGAAGTTGTAGAGCCAATGGGCCAGCAGCACGCCGGCCAGGTCATGGCTGCCGGACAGTGCCAGGCAGGCCATGCCCAGCCCCCCCGCCAGCGTGAACACGGCGCCCAGACGCACTGCACCGGCCAGGCCGCGCCGTACCAGCAGGCGGCGGCAGTAGAAGGTTGCCGCCATGTACGACAGCGAGGCCGAGGCCATCGCCAGGCCGTAGCCCCAGGGCGACAGGCCCAGCACGCCGATGTAGACGAAGGACGAGCCCGCCAGCAGCAGGAACAAGCCGCCATAGGTGGCACTGACCAGCGCAGCCCAGGCGCGGAAGGCCGGGTGGCGCAAGACGACAGCCGCGCTGCGCCGGAGCGGGCCGGGGTGCAGGGCGTGCGGGTCGCGCTGTGGGCAGGTCTCGGGCACGCGCCAGGCGATGAAGACCAGTGTCAGCACCGCGACCATCGCCACGGCACCCAGCGGCGCGCGCCAGCCCGACACCGCCGTCAGCCAGCCACCCAACAGCGGCGAAGCCAGCGCCAGCACGCCCAGGCCGGTCAGCGCCCAGGTCATCACGTGCGCGCCTTGCCGGGGCTCGTACAGGTCGCGCACCATCGCGCGGGCACACACCACCGAAGCCGCGAGCCCGAGACCCTGCAGCGCACGAAAACCGATCAAGGCGTCGATGTGCGGGGCGCTCATCGCGCCCAGGCTGGCGAGGGTGTGCAGCGCCAGGCCGCCCAGGAGCACCGGTTTGCGGCCGAAGCGGTCCGACAGCGGCCCCATCACCAATTGGCCGATGCCGAAGGCCAGCAGCACCAGCGACATCGTCAGCTGCGCCGCGGCCATCGGCGCTTTCAGCTCGGCTGCCAGCAGCGGCAGCGCCGGCAGGTAGAGATCGGTGGTGACCGGCTGCAGCCCGAGCAGCAGCGCAATCGCGAGGGCAGCAAGGGCAGGGGTCAGCGGATGAACACGGGGCGGTGGGGCGGCCGTCATCGGGCGAGCCTAACAGCGGATGACCACCCGACTCGAATGCAAGGGCGGCCGGATGACCGCCAGGCCGCGGCGTTCGGCGAGTCCGCAGGGACTCGCTCGGTCACGTGTCAGTCTTCGAGTTCGGCCTTCGCCATCTCGACGTCGAGCCGCTCCATCGCGTCCTTCGGGTCGCACTCGGCCGCGTCGGCGTACAGCTTCTCGGCTTCGGCCATCCTTTTGTCGCCTTCGAGCATCACCAGCCCGTTGGCATACTCGACCATCGCGATCGCGCTGGTCGGGTTCAGCTTCAGCGCTTCCTGGTACAGCTTCAGGCCGGTCGCGGCGTCGGCGCCTTGCGTCTTGCCGAGCAGCTTGCCGACCTTGTCGATCACCTCGGCGTGGAAGGCCCCGAGCGCAATGTGCGCGTCGGCATGCTTGGGCTGCAGCTTGATCGTCGTCTCGAGCGCACCCTTGACCTTGCTGCCCAGCCCTTGCGCCAGCGCCTTGGCCACGCTGATGCCCTGGCTGTAGCGGCCCAACGCGTAGGCCATGAAGTACCAGGCGTTGGCGTTCTTCGGATCATCCTTGGCCTGGGCCTCGGCGCGTTCGGCCACTTCAAGGAACAGCGAGAGCTTGTTCTTCTCGCTTTTTTCCAGGTAGTTGGCGTAGATCGCCTGGGCCTTGTTGGCCACGGTGATGCCGGCGCCGCCGGCTTTCAGGCCCGCCTCGGTGGCTTTCTGGAACTGGCCGGCGTGGAACAGCGCCCAGGCGGCCTGCACAGCCTCGTCCTTCGGCCAGGGTTCGGCGTCGCCGGTGTGCAGCCGGGCCCATTGCTTCTTCAACGCGGCCGCGTCGTAGGTGTAGTCGTCGGCGTCATACGGGAAGGCGGTCCACTTGGCCATGGGGTGTCTCCTTGAGGGTGGCTTGTTGTGTTTCAGACGGCGCGGTAGGGGCCGGCCAGCTCGTTCAGGTGTTCGCGCGCAGCGGGCTCGAGGTAGGGGCCGAGCAGGCCCAGCACGTGCCAGGCGCCGCGGGCCAGCGTGGCGGCGGCGCTCTCGGGCTCTAGCGCCTTGCGCGGCTCGCGCACGTACTCGTAGCTGAGCCAATAGGTCAGCACGACCACCATCGAGGTGGCGACCACCGCGGCATCGGGCCGTGCCAGCCGCATCGCGCTGCCGCGGGTCAGGCCGGCCAGTACAGCCTCGACCGCGCGGGTCTTGTTCTTCAACACGAACTGGAAGTGGGTTTCGAGCCGGCGGTTCTTGCTGAGCAGGTCGTTCAGATCGCGGTAGAGAAACCGCGAGCCCCAGATCAGCTCGAACAGCATGTGGAAGAACAACCATGCGTCTTCGACGTTGCGCACGCCGTCGGCCGCGTTCAGCAGCTCGTTCAGCGCCGTCTCGTAGCGGCCGAACAGTGCGTTGATCAGCTCGTCCTTGGCCGGATAGTGGTAGTAAAGGTTGCCGGGGCTGATGCCCAGCTCGGCCGAGATCAGCGTGGTCGACACGTTGGGCTCGCCAAATCGGTTGAACAGATCGAGCGTGACCTCGAGGATGCGTTCGGCGGTGCGGCGGGGCTTCTTGGTCGGCATGGGTGGCCACCAATCTAGCATCCCCACGCAGGCAAGGCCTTGGGGGCGCTCCCTACAATCCCGCCGCTGTCGACCGCCCGCCTGTGCGTTGCCGGCTCACCAGGACCATCCATGCCAGCCGTTTCCTTCCAGGGCGTCGCCAAGACCTTCACCGGCGCCCGTGGCACCCTGCGCGCGCTCGACGGGGTCAGTTTCGACATCGAGCGCGGCGAGTTCTTCGGCCTGCTCGGCCCCAACGGTGCCGGCAAGACCACGCTGATCAGCATCCTCGCGGGCTTGGCGCGCGCCACCGAAGGCCGCGTCTCGGTGATGGGCCACGACGTGGTCGAGCACTATGCCGATGCTCGCCGCGCACTGGGCATCGTGCCGCAGGAGCTGGTGTTCGATCCGTTCTTCTCGGTGCGCGAGACGCTGCGCATCCAGAGCGGGTACTTCGGCGTCAAGCACAACGATGACTGGATCGACGAGTTGCTCTCGGGCTTGGGTCTGGCCGACAAGGCGCAGGCCAACATGCGGCAGCTTTCGGGTGGCATGAAGCGGCGGGTGCTGGTGGCGCAGGCGCTGGTGCACCGACCGCCGGTGATCGTGCTGGACGAGCCGACGGCGGGGGTCGATGTCGAGTTGCGCCAGACGTTGTGGCAGTTCATTGCCAAGCTGAACAAACAGGGCCACACGGTGCTGCTGACCACGCACTATCTCGAAGAAGCCGAGGCGTTGTGCAGCCGCATCGCGATGCTGAAGCAAGGCCGCATCGTGGCGCTCGACCGGACGGCGAACCTGCTGGCGGCGACTGCCGGCAGCGTGCTGCGCTTCAAGACCGACGACGCATTGCCGGCAGATCTGGCCGCGCAGGCCCGCGTGACGGGTCGAATTGCCCAGGTGGCCGCGCACGACGCGGCCGGCATCGAGCAGGTGCTGGCGCGGCTGCGCGCCGCGAACGTGAAGGTCGAGGACCTGGAGATCGGCCGCGCTGACCTGGAAGACGTGTTCTTGACGATCATGCAAGGCAACCACACCGTGGCGGAGGAGGCGGCATGAGTGCCGTCATTGACCGTCCTGCCCAAGGCGCACGACCGTTGGCCGGTGCCCGCACGCTGTTCTACAAAGAGGTGCTGCGCTTTTGGAAAGTCGCTTTCCAGACCGTCGCCGCGCCGGTGTTGACTGCCGTGCTGTACCTGCTGATCTTCGGCCATGTGCTCGAAGACCACGTGAAGGTCTATGGCCATATCGCCTACACCAGCTTCCTGATCCCGGGCCTGGTGATGATGAGCGTGCTGCAGAACGCGTTCGCCAACACCTCGTCGAGCTTGATCCAGAGCAAGATCACCGGCAACTTGGTGTTCCTGCTGGTCACGCCGCTGTCGCCGCTGGCCTGGTACGTGGCCTATGTCGGCGCCTCGATGGTCCGCGGGTTGGCTGTGGGGTTGGGCGTGCTGGTGGCCACGCTGTGGTTCGGCATGCCGGCTTTCGCGCAGCCGGGCTGGATCGTGGTGTTCGCGCTGTTGGGGGCGGGGTTGATGGGTTCGCTGGGTTTGATTGCCGGCTTGTGGGCCGAGAAGTTCGACCAGATGGCGATGTTCCAGAATTTCATCGTGATGCCGATGACCTTCCTCGCTGGTGTCTTCTACTCGGTGCATTCGCTGCCGGCTTTCTGGCAGGCCGTGAGCCAGCTGAACCCGTTCTTCTACATGGTCGACGGTTTCCGCCATGGCTTCTTCGGCATCAGCGACGTGTCGCCGTGGTTCAGCCTGGGGGTGGTGGCATTGAGTTTCGTGGTGGTGGCGGGGGTGACCTTGCGGCTGCTGCAGACGGGCTACAAGCTGCGCCACTAGGCTGCGAGAACGGATCAGGGATAATCCCGAGCACTATGTCGGCCCCCACCCCCGCCCAGGTTCGTGACTACATCGCCGCCGGTCTCGGCTGCGAGCATCTGGAAGTCGAGGGCGACGGCCGACATTTCTTCGCCACCATCGTCTCGACCGAGTTCGATGGCCTGCCCCGCGTGCGCCGCCACCAGCGCGTGTACGCCGCGCTCGGCGAGCGCATGCGCGAAGAGATCCACGCGCTGTCGATGAAGACGCTGACGCCGGCCGAATGGGCCGTCGAACAGGCGAATTCCGCCCCCACCGGCGCGACCACGCCGCATCATTGACGATCCCGCTCGGGCGGCCGGCGTGATGCGCGCGGCCGCCGCCCGGGGCTCCGTCGCGCGCTTTCCTGCTCTCACGCCCATCGCACCCCCGACCCCATGGACAAACTTCTGATTCGCGGCGGCCGCCGTCTGACCGGCGAGCTGACGATCTCTGGCGCCAAGAACGCCGCGCTGCCCGAGCTCTGTGCCGCGCTGCTGACGGCCGACGCCGCGACGCTGCGCAACGTGCCCAAGCTGCAAGACGTGGCGACGACGCTGAAGCTGTTGCGCCACCTGGGCGTGCAGGTCGAGCGCAGCGACGCCGAGCCGAACACGGTGACGCTGGATGCGAGCCAGATCACCAGCACCAAGGCGCCTTACGAGCTGGTCAAGACGATGCGCGCGTCTATCCTGGTGCTGGGCCCGCTGCTGGCGCGCTTTGGCACGGCGACCGTGTCGCTGCCCGGCGGCTGCGCCATCGGCTCGCGCCCGGTCGACCAGCACATCAAGGGCCTGCAGGCGATGGGCGCCGAAATCACCGTCGAGCACGGCTACATCCAGGCCCAGGCGCCGCTGAACGCCGCCGGTCAGCGCCGGCTGCGCGGCGCACGTATCACGACCGACATGGTCACGGTGACTGGCACCGAGAACCTGATGATGGCCGCCGTGCTGGCCGAGGGCGAGACGGTGCTGGAAAACGCCGCGCAGGAGCCCGAGATCCCCGATCTCGCCGAGCTGCTGATCGCGATGGGCGCGAGGATCGAAGGCCACGGCACGCACCGCATCGTGATCCAGGGTGTCGACCAGCTGCATGCGCCCAAGGGTGGCCATCGCATCATTCCCGACCGCATCGAGACCGGCACGTTCCTCTGCGCGGTGGCGGCGGCCGGCGGCGACGTGACGCTGCGCCAGGCCAATGCGCGCCACCTCGATGCGGTGATCGACAAGCTGCGCGAAGCCGGTGTCACGATCACGGCGGAAGACGACTGGATCCGCGTGCAGGCCGACGCCCGCCCGAAGGCGGTGAGTTTCCGCACCAGTGAGTACCCGGCATTCCCGACCGACATGCAGGCCCAGTTCATGGCCGTCAACTGCATTGCCGAAGGTGCCGCGAAGATCAGCGAGACGATCTTCGAGAACCGCTTCATGCACGTCAACGAGCTGATCCGCCTGGGCGCCAAGATCGAGGTCGACGGCCACTCGGCGATGGTGACCGGCGTGCCGCGCCTGTCGGGCGCCACGGTGATGGCGACCGACCTGCGCGCCTCGGCCAGCCTGGTGATCGCCGGCCTCGTGGCCGACGGCACGACGACCGTCGACCGCATCTACCACCTGGACCGCGGCTACGACCGGATGGAAGCCAAGCTGCGCTCGATCGGCGCCGATATTGAACGTGTCAGCGAACGGGTCGGCTCATGATCACGCTGGCGCTGTCCAAAGGCAGGATCTTCGAAGAGACGCTGCCGCTGCTGGCTGCCGCCGGCATCACCGTCAGCGAAGACCCTGAGAAGAGCCGCAAGCTGATCCTGCCGACCAACCGTGCCGATGTGCGGGTGGTGCTGGTTCGCGCGACCGATGTGCCGACCTATGTGCAGTACGGTGGCGCCGACCTCGGTGTGGCTGGCAAGGACATCCTGCTCGAGCACGGTGGCGAGGGCCTGTACCAGCCGCTCGACCTGAACATTGCCAAATGCCGCCTGAGTGTCGCGGTGCGCGACGACTTCGACTACGCCGCAGCCGTGAAGCAGGGCTCGCGCATCCGCGTCGCGACCAAATACACGACGATGGCGCGCCAGCACTTTGCCGACAAGGGCGTGCACGTCGACCTGATCAAGCTCTATGGCTCGATGGAGCTGGCGCCGCTGACCGGGCTGGCCGATGCGATCGTCGACCTGGTGTCGACCGGCTCGACCTTGAAGGCCAACCACCTGGTCGAGGTCGAGCACATCATGGACATCTCGTCGCGCCTGGTCGTCAACCAGGCGGCGCTGAAGCTGAAGCGCGACGTGCTGCGGCCGCTGATCGACGCCTTCGCCGCGGCAAGGCCGCAGCCCTGAGCCGCTGGAATGTTAAGTTAGCTTTCTGCGCTTGCAATGGGGCTGTCCGAGGGCGAACATGATGACTCGCTCGAGGCTGGAGTGGTTCACTTCGCTGTAACCCAATCAGGAGGACTGAATCGCGATGATCATCAAGAAGATTTTTCGAGGACGTGGGCGCATGGACTGCCTTGCCGCGGCCTGCTCTATGGCGGCGGTCTTGCTCGTCGGCTGCGGTGGTGACGGCGATGAAGTGACGGCGGAGGATTGCGCCGGCGCCACCTTGCAGTACGAGACGCTGATCACTTTCGATAGGCTCGGCGGACAGTTGGCCGAAGCGGACCTGGGCCACACCAAGACCACGGGCGCCGCCTCGTTGAGCGGGGCGCCTCAAGCCTGTCTGAAAGGGGCGACTTTCGCGCTCGGATCGGGCAGCCTGCCTCCTGGTCTGGCTCTGAATTCGACCACCGGCGAAATCTCAGGCACGCCCACCTCGGCCGGCGCCTACGACCTGTCGATCTCCGCGAAGGGATCGCTGATTCAGAAGTCGTTGGTGCTGGATTGGCAGATCCGCAATCCGGCGGCTTCCGCCTGGCAGGGCTGGGACGACAGCACCGGTGGCCATGCGACGCCGATCGATGCGGACGCGTTGAACGTGATCGGCGATGCGCTGGTGCTGACGTCCGGCGGTACTTCTTCCGTCACGACGACGCGCAGCACCGATGGCGGTGCCACCTGGACCACCGACACGCCACCGACAGCGCCACCGGCCCGCTTGAACTTCCTGACCGCCGACGACGGTCGAGGCCACCTCTATGTCATCGGCGGCGGCGGCGCGGATGGTGATCGTTTCGACGATGTCTGGATGTTCGACGGCAGCACCTGGCAGCAGCGGACCGCGCATGTGCCCTTCGACACGCTCGATCTGCAGCTGATGTTCTCGGCCTCCGGCCATCTGTTCGTCCAGATCTACGGAAGCCTCTGGCGTTCGGACGATGATGGGCAAAGCTGGGCGAAGGTCGCGGAGATGCCATTCGGCGACAACGTCACCACTCCCACGTGCGGCGTCGAGTTCGGGAACAAGGCGGTGGTCGTGACCGCTGGCGACGCCTATGGCACGGGCATCAATCCGGAAACCAAGATCTGGTCATCGGACGATGCGGGGGTGACCTGGCAAGAGCACACCGTGGCCGGGATGACCGGCAGCCCGGTGACGACGCTCAATGGCGGCGTCGGCCAGTGTGCGGTGAAGGACGGGCGTCTGTTCGTGGCCGGAAATGGGCATTGGTGGAGCTCCGTTGCGACGATTGCCTCCACCGCCGACCTCGATCACTGGGATTTCCAGCCGCGTAGCAACGCCTTCCTCGAAGGCACGCCGCTGCCTGGCGCGGTGTTCCAGAACGGGCGCCTGCACGTGGCCTACGGCGACAAGCTCTACACCAGCCAACCCTGACCTCAGGCAGCACTTCGATGTCCACCGTCCGCCTTCATCAGCTCCAGACCAACGATCCGCAGTTCGAAGTCGAATTCGAACGGCTGCGACATTGGTCGGCTGAAACGGACGGGGCCATCGAGGATCGGGTGGCGGCGATCCTGGCCGACGTGCGCTCGCGTGGCGATGCGGCGGTGCTCGAATACACCGCGCGTTTCGATCATGTGCAGGCCGAATCGGTTGGCGCGCTGGAGCTGACGCGCGACGAGCTGAAGACGGCGTTCGGCGCGATCACGCCGGCTCAGCGCAACGCGCTCGAAGCCGCGGCGGCGCGGGTGCGCAGCTACCACGAGCGCCAGCTCGAGGCCTGTGGCCGCGGCTGGAGCTACCGCGACGAAGACGGCACGCTGCTGGGTCAGAAGGTCACGCCGCTGGATCGCGTGGGCATCTATGTGCCGGGCGGCAAGGCGGCCTACCCGTCGTCGGTGCTGATGAGCGCGATCCCGGCCCATGTGGCGGGGGTCGGCGAGATCATCATGGTCGTGCCGACGCCTCGCGGCGAAAAGAACGCGCTGGTGCTGGCCGCCGCGTATGTCGCCGGCGTGCACCGCGTCTTCACGATCGGCGGCGCGCAGGCCGTGGCGGCCCTGGCCTACGGTACCGCCACGATTCCCGGCGTCGACAAGATCACCGGCCCCGGCAACGCCTATGTCGCCAGCGCCAAGCGCCGCGTGTTCGGCCAGGTCGGCATCGACATGATCGCGGGCCCGAGCGAGATCCTGGTGCTGGCCGATGGCACGACGCCGCCGGACTGGGTCGCGATGGACCTGTTCAGCCAGGCCGAACACGACGAATTGGCGCAATCCATCATGCTGTGCCCAGACGCGGCTTACATTGCGAAAGTGAGCGAGGCGATCGAACGCCTGCTGCCCGAGATGCCGCGCCGCGACGTGATCCGCGCGTCGCTCGAAGGCCGCGGCGCGCTCGTGCTGACCCGCTCGATGGACGAAGCCTGCGACATCAGCAACCGCATCGCGCCCGAGCACCTGGAAGTCTCTTCATCGGACCCGCATCGCTGGGAGCCGAAGTTGAAGCACGCCGGCGCGATCTTCCTCGGCGCCTACACGAGCGAAAGCCTGGGCGACTACTGCGCCGGGCCGAACCACGTGCTGCCGACCTCGGGCACCGCGCGCTTCTCGTCGCCGCTGGGCGTCTACGACTTCCAGAAACGCAGCAGCCTGATTGAAGTGAGCGAAGTGGGCGCCAACAAGCTGGGGGCGATCGCCGCTGAATTGGCCTATGGTGAGGGCCTCCAGGCCCACGCGCGAGCCGCCGAAATGCGCATGAGGCGTTGACACGAACTTCGTGCAACACGAAAATCGTGCAACACGAATCTCGTGTAGCTGTTGGTCGTCCGCATGAAAAACGTCACCGTCACGATGGAAGACAGCGTCGCCGAATGGGCGAGGCTGGAAGCCGCGCGCCGCAACACCAGCGTTTCTCGCCTCATTGGCGAGATGCTGTCCGAGAAGATGCGGCACGACGATGCCTACGAGCGGGCGATGAACGAGTGGCTGCAGCGGCCGGCCTTGTTCACCTCGGATGGTTCGCCCTACCCAAAGCGCGAAGAAACCTATGGCGAGCGGCTCGAACGTCTTCGTTGACGCTGGCGTCTTGCTTTGTGCGGACGATGGTGCAGACCCCGCCAAGCACCTGCGTGCACGCGAGTGGCTAAAGGTGCTGTGGACCAGTCGCTGCGGCCGCTTGTCGAGCCAGGTGCTGACCGAGTACTACGCGAACGCCACGCAGCAGCTGGAGCCACCGATGCAGCAGGGCGATGCCCGGGCCGAGGTGCGGCGCTATCAGCATTGGAGGCCCTGGCAGATCGACCACCAGACGGTCGAAACCGCCTGGGCGATCGAAGCCCGCTTCCAGGTGAACTGGTGGGATGCGCTGATCGTCGCTGCCGCCCAGCACCAGGGCTGCCGCTACGTGCTGACCGAAGGCCTGCCGCACGGCCAGCAGATCGACAGCGTGCAGATCCTCAACCCCTTTCTCGTCGGCCCCGAGGTGCTCGAAGCACCCGGCCCGGCCGTCACGACCCCCACCACGCGATGAGCCCGCCATGAGCACACCCTTGTCCGACCGCATGGCCCGTTACCTTCGTGCCGACGTGCAAGGCATGCATGGTTATGCCGTGCAGCCCAGCGCCGGCCTGGTCAAGGTCGACACGATGGAGAACCCGTTTCGCCTGTCGCCCGAGCTGCGCCGGCAACTGGGCGAGCGCCTGGCCGAGGTGGCGCTGAACCGCTACCCGGCCGAGCGCGGCAACGTGCTCCGCCAGGCACTCGCCCGGCACGCGCAGATGCCTGACGGTTGCGACATCATGCTCGGCAACGGCTCCGACGAGCTGATCAGCCTGCTGACGCTCGCGGCCGATGTGCCCGGCAACGTGGTACTGGCGCCGCTGCCCGGCTTCGTGATGTACGAGATCGCGGCCAGGCACCAGGGGCTGAAGTTTGTGGGCGTGCCGACCACCGCCGACTTCGAGCTCGATGGCCCGGCGATGTTGGCCGCGATCCGCGAGCACCAGCCGGCCATCATCTACCTGGCCTACCCGAACAATCCGACCGCCAACCTGTGGGACGACGGCATCATCGACGCGATCATCGAGGCCGCGTCCGGCCTGGTGGTGATGGACGAGGCCTACCAGCCGTTCGCATCGCGTGATTCACTGGAGCGCCTGAAGCGCCACGAGCATGTGCTGCTGATGCGCACGATGAGCAAGTTCGGCCTGGCCGGCGTGCGCATCGGCTACATGATGGGACGCGCCGCGCTGATCCGCGAGATCGACAAGCTGCGCCCGCCGTTCAACGTCAGCGTGCTGAACTGCGAGGCGGCGCTGTTCGCACTGGAGCATGTCGACGAGTACGCTCGCCAGGCGGAGACGATCCGTGCCGAGCGCGCGAAGCTGTTTGACGCGCTGGCGGCGCTGCCGGGCGTGCAGCCCTTCCCGAGCGAAGCCAACATGATCCTCGTGCGGGTACCCGACGCGAAGCAGCTGTTCGCCGGCATGAAGGCCCGCGGTGTGCTGGTGAAGAACGTATCCGGCCTGCACCCCTTGCTCGCGAACTGCCTGCGCATCACCATCGGCACACCCGAAGAGAACCCGCAGACCCTGGCCGCGTTGCGCGGTGCCTTGGAAGAGTTGAGTCAATGACCATCGAACCCCGCATCGCCGAAGTCCAGCGCGACACCAAGGAAACCCAGATCCGGGTGCGCGTCAACATCGACGGCACCGGCCAGGCCGTGCTTTCCACTGGCATCGGCTTCTTCGACCACATGCTGGATCAGATCGCCCGCCATGGCCTGATCGACCTGGAGATCGATGCGAAGGGCGACCTGCACATCGACGGCCACCACACGGTCGAAGACGTCGGCATCACGCTGGGCATGGCGGTGGCCAAGGCGGTAGGTGACAAGAAGGGCCTGACGCGCTACGGGCACTCGTATGTGCCGCTGGACGAGGCGCTGTCGCGCGTGGTGGTCGATTTCTCGGGCCGCCCGGGGCTGGAGATGGCGGTCGACTTCAAGTCCGGCATGGTCGGGGCGTTCGACACCCAGTTGGCCTACGAGTTCTTCCAGGGCTTCTCGAACCATGCGCTGGTCAGCCTGCACATCGACAACCTGAAGGGCCACAACGCACACCATCAGTGCGAGACGATCTTCAAGGCCTTCGGCCGCGCGCTGCGGATGGCGATGACGCTCGATCCGCGCTCGGCAGGCGTCATCCCGTCGACGAAAGGCAGCCTGTGAGCCGGACTGTGGCTGTCGTCGATTACGGCATGGGCAACCTGCGTTCGGTGTCGCAGGCGGTGATCCATGTGGCCGCCGGCGAGGGTGTCGAGGTGGTCGTCACCGCGCAGCCAGACGAGGTGCGGGCCGCCGAGCGCATCGTGCTGCCTGGCCAAGGCGGCATCCGCGACTGCATGCGCGAGCTGCACGACTCCGGCCTGAAAGAGGCAGTGCTCGAAGCGGCGGCGAACAAGCCGCTGATGGGCGTTTGCGTCGGCATGCAGATGCTGCTGGACCACTCGGAAGAGCAGGACACGCCTTGTCTGGGCCTCATTGGCGGTCAGGTGAAACGTTTTCAGCTCGAAGGCCAGTTGCAACCCGACGGCAGCCGTTTCAAAGTGCCACAGATGGGCTGGAACGAGGTTCGCCAGGTCCGCCAGGGCGCTGCCGTGCACCCGATCTGGGCGGGCGTGCCCGACGAGTCCTTCTTCTATTTTGTGCACAGCTACTACACCCAGCCGTCGGACGAGCGCCACACCGCGGGAACCACCGAATACGGCCTGCGCTTTACCTGCGCGGTGGCGCGGGATAACATTTTCGCGACGCAGTTTCACCCCGAGAAGAGCGCTGCACATGGCTTGGCGCTGTATCGCAACTTCCTCAACTGGAAACCGTGATTCGCCTGCCTCGTCGGCTGCCCGCCGGTTGCCGTCCCTGATGCGCTGACGCCGCCTTCTTACCGCTGCGCCCCTCCACTCTCGTCCACTTGCCCGGCTGGCCATGCTGCTGATCCCCGCGATCGATTTGAAAGACGGTCATTGCGTTCGCCTGCAACAAGGCGACATGCAGATCTCCACCACCTTCAGTGAGGACCCGGCCGCGATGGCGCGTCGATGGGTCGATGCCGGCGCGCGTCGACTGCACCTGGTGGACCTCAACGGCGCCTTCGCCGGCAAACCGGTCAACGAGCCGGCGATCAAGGCCATCCTGAAGGCCGTGGGTGACGAGATCCCCGTGCAACTGGGCGGCGGTATCCGCGACCTCGACACGATCGAGCGCTACCTCGACGACGGTCTCAGCTACGTGATCATCGGCACTGCCGCGGTCAAGAATCCTGGCTTTTTGCAAGACGCCTGCACGGCCTTCGGCGGCCACATCATCGTTGGGCTCGATGCGAAAGACGGCAAGGTCGCCACCGACGGCTGGAGCAAGCTCACCGGCCACGAGGTGATCGACCTGGCGAAGAAGTTCGAGGACTACGGCGTCGAAGGCGTGATCTACACCGACATCGGCCGTGACGGCATGTTGACGGGCCTGAACATCGACGCGACGGTGAAGCTGGCGCAGGCCTTGACGATCCCGGTCTTCGCATCGGGCGGGCTGTCCAGCATCGCCGACATCGAAGCGCTGTGCGCGGTCGAGGGCGAGGGCATCGAGGGGGTGATCTGCGGCCGCTCGATCTACACCGGCGCACTCGATTTCGCCGCCGCGCAGGTTCGCGCCGACGAGCTGGCCGAGGCCGGCTAAGCCGCTTGCGGGCCTGCCGAAGCGCGGCCGCCCCAGCCGGGTGGCAGCTCGTGCAGCACCACCTTCGCATCAAGCGAGCGGATCGGTACGCTGCGATCCGCCGGGATGCGCTGCGCGGCCAGCAGCGCCTCGTAGCGAAGCGCGGTGACGCGCAGGAACGACGCGAAGTTGCCGACCTCTCCGCGTGCCACCACCAACTCGTCGTACAGCCGTTCGATCAGCTGAACGACGCTCAGGCCGTCACGCTCGGCGATCTCTTCCAGCACCGCCCAGAACAGGTTTTCCAGCCGGATGCTGGTGACCACGCCGTGCAGCCGCACCGAGCGGGTCCGGCCCTCGTAGCTGGTCGGGTCGGCGCTGATGAAGATCTCGCACAAGATGTTTGCCCCCACGCCCGCTCCGGCGGGCTGCCCCCCGAGGGGGCTCGCGCAGCAGACCGGCGAAGCCGGATCTGCGCACGCCACTTGATGGGCGGCGGCTCCTGCGGAGCGCCGCGACGATGGTGGGACTGTAGGTTTACCAGCGCAACAGCTCAAGCCTCGATGCGGGTGCCCAGCACGGCCAAAAACTGGCGGATCCACGCCGGGTGTGCCGGCCAGGCCGGTGCGGTGACGAGCTTGCCGTCGGTCACTGCCGCGTCGATGGCGATGCCGCAGTACTCGGCGCCGGCCAACTCGACCTCGACCTGACAGGCTGGGTAGGCCGATATGCGCCGGCCCTTGATCAGCCCGGTCGCGGCCAGCAACTGCGCACCGTGGCAGACCGCGGCCACCGGCTTGTCGGCCTGCAGGAAGTGGCGGGTGATCTCGACCACGCGACTGTTCATGCGCAGGTACTCGGGCGCACGGCCGCCGGGGATCACCAGCGCGTCGTAGGTCTCGGGTTTGACGTCGGCAAAGCTCGCGTTGAGCGTGAAGCGGTGGCCCGGCTTTTCGCTGTAGGTCTGCGCACCTTCGAAATCGTGGATCGCCGTGTGGATGAAGTCGCCGGCCTGCTTGTCGGGCGCCACGGCATGCACCTCGTGGCCGACCGCCAGCAGCGCCTGGAACGGCACTATGGTCTCGTAGTCTTCACCATAGTCGCCGCACAACATCAGGATCTTCTTTGCCATCGATGCTCTCCTTGAAGTGGGCCCCGGCGCAGCCGTGCGCCGGGGGTGAACCATTTTGGTGAGCGAGCGCACGACCGTGGTAACAGCCGGCTGTGACCCGGTTTGCGGGTGTCGGGCTGCGACAATCGGGGCCCGTCGTTCCACTGCCTGCGCACCGCCCCGCCATGCTCGCCAAACGCATCATTCCCTGCCTCGATGTCACCGGCGGCCGCGTCGTCAAGGGCGTCAACTTCGTCGAGCTGCGTGATGCCGGCGACCCGGTCGAGATCGCAGCGCGCTACAACGAGCAGGGCGCCGACGAGCTGACCTTTCTCGACATCACCGCCACCAGCGACGGCCGCGACCTCATCCTGCACATCATCGAGGCGGTGGCCTCGCAGGTCTTCATCCCGCTGACAGTCGGCGGTGGCGTGCGCACAGTCGAAGACGTGCGCCGACTGCTCAACGCCGGCGCCGACAAGGTCAGTTTCAATTCGGCGGCGGTGGCGAACCCGCAGGTCATCCGCGATGCGTCGGAGAAATACGGCGCCCAGGCCATCGTCGTGGCGATCGACGCCAAGCGCCGCCATGGCGATGACCTGGCCGCGCGTGGCCCAGGCTGGGATGTCTACACCCACGGTGGCCGCAAGAATGTCGGCCTCGACGCGGTGGCCTGGGCCCGGCAAATGGCCGAGCACGGCGCCGGCGAGATCTTGCTGACCAGCATGGACCGCGACGGCACCAAGAGCGGCTTCGACCTCGAGCTGACCCGCGCCGTCAGCGACGCGGTGACAGTACCGGTGATCGCCTCGGGCGGTGTCGGCAACCTGCAGCATCTGATCGACGGCATCAAGATCGGCGGTGCCGACGCGGTGCTGGCCGCCAGCATCTTCCACTACGGCGAGTTCACGGTCGGTCAGGCCAAGGCACTGATGGCGCAGGCCGGCGTGCCGGTGCGTCAGTGAAGGCCACCGGCCCCCGGCGCCACGAAGTCCGCATCATCGGCGGCCAGTGGCGCCGCAGCCTGCTGCCGGTGGCCGACAAGCCTGGCCTGCGGCCGACGCCGGATCGGGTGCGCGAAACCTTGTTCAACTGGCTCGGCCAGGATCTGAGCGGCTGGCGTGTGCTCGACGTATTTGCCGGCTCCGGCGCACTGGGCTTCGAGGCCGCTTCGCGTGGCGCGGCAGAGGTGCTGCTGGTCGAACAGGACGGCGAACTCGTGCGCCTGCTCAACGCCTCACGCGAACGGCTGAAGGCCACGAACCTGCGTGCACAGCGCGGCGATGGGATGAGCGTCTTGCGCGGGAGCCTTGCCCGCTATGAGTTGGTGCTGCTGGATCCACCGTTCGGCGCGGGCCTGGGCGCAGCGGCGCTGGCCGCCGCGGCCCGCGCTGTCGTGCCGGGCGGGTGGGTCTACCTGGAAGCAGGCGAAGCGCCACCTACCGAAATGCCCGCTGGGCTGCAACCGTACCGCAGCGGCCGCGCGGGCGCGGTGCATTACGCCCTGTTCCAGGCGCCCAGCCCGACCGAACCGGCCTGAACCCCTACACTGGCCGAGCCGACGCCACGCCATTCCACCGCAAGGGCCCGACGATGACCACCTCGCAGCCGCTCACCGCCGTCTACCCGGGCACGTTCGACCCCATGACGCTCGGCCATGAAGACCTGATGCGGCGGGCCAGCCGCCTGTTCGACCGGCTGATCGTTGCGGTCGCCGCCGGCCACCACAAGCGCACGATGTTCACGATCGCCGAACGGCTGGACATCGCCACCGAGCTGGCCAAACCCTGCGGCAACGTCGAGGTGATCGCGTTCCGCGGCCTGCTGAGCGATTTCGTGGTGCAAAACGGCGGCCGGGTCGTCATACGGGGTCTGCGCGCGGTCAGTGACTTCGAGTACGAGTTCCAGATGGCCGGCATGAACCGCCAGCTGATGCCGGATGTCGAGACGCTGTTCCTGACGCCCAGCGACCAGTACCAGTTCGTCAGCGGTACTTTTGTGCGCGAGATTGCCATGCTCGGCGGTGATGTCTCCAAATTCGTGTCACCCTCGGTACTCGACCGATTGCGAGAACGCGTGGCCCAGCCGCGCGAATAGAGTAAAGAAGGCGCCACCATGGCCCTGATGATCACCGACCAATGCATCAATTGCGACGTCTGCGAGCCCGAGTGCCCGAACGACGCGATTTCGATGGGTGACGAGTACTACGTCATCGACCCCAAGCGCTGCACCGAGTGCGTTGGCCACTTTCCCGAGCCGCAATGTGTGCAGGTTTGCCCGGTCGAATGCATTCCGCTGAACCCGGAAGTCGTCGAAACGCGCGAACAGCTGCAGCGCAAGTACCACGCGCTGATGGCCGAAAAGCGCGAGGAAGAGTCCCGGGCCCGCGCAGCCGGGCCGTTGACGCCAGAAGCGTGAGCCGTCGTCAACGCTTGTGGGTCGGCGGTGGTGCCACGTAACGATCGGGCTCTGGCGCCTTGTTCTTGCGCTTCTTCGAATGCGACTGGTTGGCACCTGGTGTCGGCACACTCGCGGCAGGTTCGGCCGGCTTCTGGCCAATGACCAACGGTGCCTGCTGGGGCTGGATCGCCTTTTCGCGTTGCACCCGTTCAGTCGCCAGTGTCTTCGCCTGGCGCTTGTCGGCGGCCGCTGAGACACGAGCATCCTTGCGCTGTTCAGCGTTGCGCGGGTCCTCGGCGTCGACCGCCTGGCCGGCCGTGTCCGTCGCGCATGGCACCTGCTGATAGGTCTGGCCGCAGCGGTAAACCTTTTGGTTGCCGCCCCAGGCCACGCCGGCTCCGCACGCCAAGGCCAGCAGGCAGAAGCGGGCGAAGTTGGACATGGCGGGAGAGCTCCTTCAGGCGGGGGGATCGACGCCCGGCGTGGCCGCGGGGGCCTCGGGCGGGCGCGGCGGCTTGGGCCGCGCCGGTTTGGCGTGAAGCTTCATGATCGCTCGATCCATCTCGCCGGCCAACATCAAATCCAGCACTTTCAGTGAATCTTCGATGTTGCGCTCAATGGCGTCGCGCTCGTCGGCCGGCGGCTTGCGCAGCACGTAGTTGGCGACCTCGGCTTTGATGCCGGGGTGGCCGATGCCCAGCCGCAGGCGCCAGAAGTCGCCCGCGCCCAGTTGCGCCTGGATGTCCTTCAGCCCGTTGTGGCCGCCATTGCCGCCGGCTTGCTTGAGCTTCATCTGGCCGGGCAGCAGGTCCAGCTCGTCGTGCACGACGAGTATCTCGGCAGGCGCGATCTTGAAAAAGCGTGCCAGCGGAGCGACCGACTTGCCCGACAGGTTCATGTAGGTCATCGGCTGTAGCAACCACAGCGGGCCGCCGTGCTCGGGCGACCGGTTCACCCGGGCAACCAGGCCGTGGTAGGCCCGGTCGGGCGCCAGCGAGGCCTTGAGCTGCCGCGCCGCTGCATCCATCCACCAGAAACCGGCGTTGTGCCGAGTGGCCTCGTATTCCACGCCCGGGTTGCCAAGGCCGACGATCAAACGAATCATGGCCAGGATTATCGAGCCGGGGCTCGGGAGGGCGCGGCAGCGCCCAACGCGGCACGAGCGCCAGCGATCACGGCTTGGCCGATCTGCTCCATCAAGCCGGTGTGGGTTGGCGTCACCGTGCGGTTCCCGGCGGCGGGCGGGGCCGGGCGTGGTTCGTCGAGGCTCAGCTTCCACTGGTGCCAATACAGGGCCACATCGATCGTGATCTCGGGCTTCAAGGGCTGGAGAGCGCCGCTGGCGATGTCGGACCGCGCCAGCAATTCGGGCAGCACCGCAACACCCCAGCCCATCGCCGCGGCGCGCGCGCCGGCCTCGCTGCTGGGCACGAAGCGTTCTTTCAGCCGGGGCGCGCGCACACCGAAGGCCTTGGTCACCCACTGTGCTTGCATGTCGTCCTTGCGGTTGAAGACGATGAACGGCAGTTGTGGAAAGTTCAGCGGCGTCAGGCCGTCCGGCATCGCCCGATCGATGAAACCGGGGCTCGCGACCGCCACGTAGCGCATGTGACCCAGCGCCTGGCACGAGCAGCCGCGCAACGCCTGCGCGACGGTGCTGACGCAGCCCAGCACCTCGCCCTGGCGCAACCAGTCGTGCGTGAAGTCCTGGTCATCGACGATCAGCTCCAGACCGTAACCGTCACGCTGGCCGGCCCGCACCAGCGGGTCCAGCGCCGGCAGCACCCAGGTGGCCAGGCTGTCGGCGTTCACAGCAATCGGCAGGCGCTCGTCGCGTGCCAGCGTGGTGCCGAGCTCGCGCGCGGCATCGGCCCGCAGTGCCTGCATCTGACGCGCATAGCGCAGCAGCACCTTGCCCGGCTCGGTCAGGCGCAATGGCCGCGCCCGCACGACCAGCAAGTGGCCGGCGCTGGCTTCCAACGAGCGCAGGCGTTGCGAGACGGCCGACTGGGTGATCGACAACAGCTGGGCCGCCCGCTCGAAGCTGCCGGCTTCAGCCAGCGCCGCCAGGCAGTCCAGTCCGGCAGGGTCCAGGGCGTTCATCGTCGGTTGCTAATGGATTCCATCAGACTGGCTAATGTAGCCGCTGAGATGGCGATGCACCTTGGCCGCTGGCCCGGCGGGGCACAACATGGGCCTTCCACCAAAAACCACAGTACGGAGACTCCCATGCGCATTGGCCTGCCCAAGGAAATCAAGAACCACGAATACCGCGTCGGCCTGACGCCCGCCAGCGTGCGCGAGTTCACCTCGCGCGGCCACGAGGTCTTTGTGCAAAGCGGCGCCGGCGCCGCGATCGGCCTGGCCGACGAACAGTACGCCGCCTCGGGTGCCGTGCTGCTGAAGGACGCCGCCGAGGTCTTTGCCAAGGCCGAGATGATCGTCAAGGTCAAGGAGCCGCAGCCGCAAGAGTGCGCGATGCTGCGCGAAGGCCAGATCCTCTACACCTACCTGCACCTGGCGCCGGATCCGGAGCAGACCGCGGCGCTGGTCAAGTCGGGCGCGATCTGTGTCGCCTACGAAACCATCACCGGTCCCGGTGGCGGCTTGCCGCTGCTGGCCCCGATGAGCGAGGTCGCGGGCCGCATGAGCATCCAGGCGGGCGCGGCGCACCTGGAGAAGAGCAAGGGCGGCATGGGCGTGCTGCTCGGCGGCGTGCCGGGTGTCGAGCCTGCCCACGTGCTGGTGATCGGTGCCGGCGTGGTCGGCACGCATGCGATGCAGATGGCGATCGGCATGGGCGCACGGGTGACCGTGCTGGACAAGAACGTCGACCGCCTGCGCCAGATCGACATGGTCTTCGGCAACCGCGTGAAGACCCTGTTCTCGAATTCGCAGACGCTGGAAGAGAAGGTGCTCGAGTCCGACCTGGTGATCGGCGGCGTGCTGGTGCCGGGCGCTGCCGCGCCGAAGCTGGTGACGCGCTCGATGGTCCGCTGCATGAAGAAAGGCGCGGTGCTGGTCGACGTGGCGATCGACCAGGGCGGCTGTTTCGAGACCTCGCGCGCGACCACCCATGCCGAGCCGACCTACGTGATCGACGACGTCGTGCACTACTGCGTCGCGAACATGCCGGGTGCGGTGGCCCGCACCTCGACTTTCGCACTGAACAACGCGACGCTGGCCCACGGCCTGGCCCTGGCCGACAAGGGCTGGAAGCAAGCCATGAAAGACAACCCGCACCTGAAGGCGGGCTTGAACGTCGCCGCCGGCAAGGTCACGTACGAAGCCGTCGCACGCGACCTGGGTTACGCCTACGTGTCGGCTGAGAGCTTGCTGGCCTGACCTTAAAAAGGGTGTGACATCGCGCGCGTGGCCGTGGGCATGAACCTCGGCTTCGAAGGCTCAGGCTTCACGCAGTTCGCTTCTCCATTGATGCCGCGCTGATCGACCCGCGCTGGCGCGTCGAGGTGGGCGCAGCGACCAGCAAAAAGCCCCGCCGAGGCGGGGCTTTGCTTTGTTCGTCGTGCTGTGCGCTTCATGCACGCAGCACGCGCGAATCTCAGGGCGCCGGAACGGTGCCCGTGATCGCGTACTGGCCCAGGCTGCCGTAGTCGCTGTAGCCGTTGGTGGGGGTCAGGTAGCCGATGCCGTCGATCGAGACGTAGTACTTGCCGGCGGCCGGCAGCGTGAACGTCACGGTGGCACCCAGCTGGTCGGCAGGCTTGGCCTTGGCGAGCACGGTGCCGTCGGCCTTCATGATCTTCACCGCCACGTCGAGGTTGGCCGAGCGGGTGTCCGGCGTCACGGTGATCGTGCCCGCGCCGGCCTTGGCCGAGAACGAGAAGACGTCCTTGTCCTTGCGGGTGCTGATGACGCCATTGCCGGACAGGTTGACGTTGTTGCCGGACGGCGAGGTCGTCAGCGCAGTAGCCTTCGTGATGCCGTTGCCGTGGTCGTCCTTGCGCAGCGGGCCGCCGTTGTTGCCGGCCACGACGAAGTCGTCTTCCTTGTTGTTGGCGTCGGAGTATTCACCCTGGCTCCATTGGACAGTGTTCTTGTAGTAGCCCACGCCCATGATCGGCGCCCAACCGGTGGCGCCGTCGCCGTGGCCGGTGTAGTAGCCGACTTGCGAAGTGCCGTCATGGCTCAGGCCCAGGTTGTGGCCAACTTCGTGCGAGGTCGCTTCGGCGACGTTCTTCTCGCTCGAGCCAAGCATGTCCCAGAACACCAGCGCGGGCTTGTAGTAGTCGCCGACGTTGTCGTAGATGCCGACGTAGGCCACGCCGCCGCACGAGCAGTTGTAGACGCCATTGTGGTTGGTGATCAGCGCGGTGGTGCCGAAGACGTCGTCGGCTTCGCTGGAGCGGGTCAGCTTGTCAGCGGACGGCTGCTCGGTCGTCACGTCGATGTCGAACGGGGCGAAATCTTCGGCCACGCGCTGCCAGATGTACTGGATGCGTTCGAGTTCGGCGGCCGAGAACGAGTTGACGTTGCCGTCGATGTCGAAGGCCACGGCATTGATCGTGTTGCCGTTGCTGTTCCAGGCGGTGTTCTGAAGCACGGCGCCGTTGAAGTCCAGGTAGATCGTGCGCTTGGCGCCCGGGCGGCTGTGCAGCGTGAAGCTGTCGGCCAGCGGGGCCGGAGCGGTGCCTTCGACGAACTCCTTGCCGTCGGACGGCAGCGGGCCATCCATTTCTTCGACCACGTACAGCTTGCCGTGACGGTCCAGGCGAACCATCGGGTCGCGCAACAGCATGTCGCGCAGGGCCTGCGGGGTCTTGTGGTAGTGGGCGGCGACGGCATCCAGGTTCGAGCCCAGCGCGTCGATCGCGCGTTGGCCGGAAACGCCGGCTTCGGCCAACGCGATACGCGGCATCGGGGCGCGTTCGGTGGCGGCGGTGGCTTGTGTGCCGACCAGGACCAGCGCGGCGGCGGCCAGGGCGGTACGGAGATGGTGGTTTTGCTTTTGCATGAGCTCCTCTTTTGTGGGTTGGGAAAACAGTGAACCGATGCTAGGCAGTGGCTTCCGATCTCGCCTCGGACTAACTCCTAAAAAGTGCGTCCAGCGGAAACAAAAAACCCCGCCGAGGCGGGGTTTGATGATGAAAAGTGAAGATTGGCCGGACCCAAGGGTCCGATCGATCACTTCTTGCCCTTGCCCTTCTTCTTGTCGTCGACAGGCGCTGCGGGCGCGGCCACGACTTCTTCCTCGACCTTCGGCTCGGTCACGGCCACGACCACCGGGTTCTGGGTGCCGTGCTTGACCGCCTTGATGCCTTCGGGCAGCGTCAGGTCCGACACGTGCAGGCTCTTGCCCTTGACCAGGCCCGACAGGTCGACCGACACGAACTCGGGCAGCTGAACCGCCAGGCACTCGATTTCGATCTCGGTGGCCACGTGGCTGACCAGGCACTTGTCGGTCTTCACGGCGATCGAGTTCTCTTCGCCCGAGAAGTGCAGCGGCACCTTCTTGCGCAGGCGAGTGGTCTCGTCGACACGTTGGAAGTCGACGTGCAGCACTTGCTGCTTCCAGGGGTGCATCTGGAAGTCACGCAGCAGCACCTTCTGCTTCTTGCCGGCCAGTTCCATCTCGAGGATGGAGGAGTGGAAGGCTTCCTTCTTCAGTGCGAAGTACAGCGCGTTGTGATCCAGCTCGATCATTGCGGGTTCGCCGGCACCGAAAACGATGCCAGGCACCTTGCCCGAATGACGCAGGCGGCGGCTCGCTCCGGTCCCCTGCTTGCTGCGCTCGAAAGCGACGAATTCCATGACACTCTCCAATGAGTCGGGGCGTCCGCGACCAGATGCGCCCCATTTGAATGACGGCAAAGCGCCGTCGACGAAAAAGACCGTCGAGCCCGAGGGCCCGGCGGTCTTCAGAAGTTGTTGTTCTGCTCGGCGAACATCGAGGTCACCGATTCGCCGTCCGAAATGCGGCGGATGGTTTCGGCGAACAGGAAGGCGACCGACAGCTGGCGGATCTTCGGGCAAGCCTTGCCGGCATCCGACAGCGGAATCGTGTTGGTGATGACGACCTCGTCCAGGTGCGAGCTCTTGATGCGCTCGATCGCCGGGCCGGAGAACACCGCGTGCGTGCAGTAGGCGTAGACGCTCTTGGCGCCGCGGTCCTTCAGCACCTCGGCCGCTTTGACCAGCGTGCCGGCGGTGTCGATCATGTCGTCCATGATCACGCAGTTGCGGCCATCGATCTCGCCGATCACGTGCATCACTTCGGACACGTTGGCCTTCGGGCGGCGCTTGTCGATGATCGCCAGGTCGCAACCCAGCTGCTTGGCCAGCGCACGGGCGCGCACCACGCCACCGACGTCGGGGCTGACGACCACCAGGTCGCGGTAGGCCTTGGCCTTCAGGTCGGTCAGCAGGACGGGCGAGGCGTAGATGTTGTCGACCGGGATGTCGAAGAAGCCCTGGATCTGGTCGGCGTGCAGGTCCATCGTCAGCACGCGTTCGACGCCGACGGTCTCCAGCAGGTTGGCGACGACCTTGGCCGAGATCGGCACCCGGGTCGAGCGCGGGCGGCGGTCTTGTCGCGCGTAGCCGAAGTAGGGGATCACGGCGGTGATGCGGCGCGCGCTGGCGCGCTTCAACGCATCGACCATGATCAGCAGCTCCATCAGGTTCTCGTTCGTCGGTGCGCAGGTCGACTGGACGACGAACACGTCGCGGGCGCGAACGTTCTGCTGGATCTCGACGGTGACTTCACCGTCGGAAAACCGCCCGACCGATGCCTTGCCCAATTCGGCCCCCAGATGGGTTGCCATTTCCTGGGCCAACACCGGGTTGGCATTGCCGGTGAAGAGCACGGTGTTGAACAGCACGAGGGAACTCCGGTGGGCAGGCGGGCTTGGGAGGATGGGCGCGAAAGCGGACGGCGGGTGTGCGGTCTTCAGACGAGGACGGCGTGTCGATCAACACGCCGTCTCAGAGCAAGAAATTTGGCAGGGGAGGAAGGACTCGAACCCTCGCATGTCGGAATCAAAATCCGATGCCTTAACCAACTTGGCGACTCCCCTACACAGGAAACGGCTTGGAGGCCGTCCCCTTGAAACCTTTCAGCCCAGCCACCCGGCCAGCGGGTGCACATCCAGGCTCCGGCACATTCGCCCGACCCAGCCTTCGGGCCAACTTTCAAGTCGGCCCTCCTGCATGGTCGCCACAGGCCGTTCGCCTGCGCCGGCTCTTGCGTACACCGCGCTGCCAGAGCCCGTCATCCGGCTGTTGCCGAACCGAGCTTGAAGCCAGCGACCCACTTCGGCGACCTCCGGGCACAAGGCCTCGGCGGCGCGCTGCAGGTCGTTGTGGCCCGGGAAACCGGCAAGGCCCGACGTTTTGTCTGCCCCGCCAGCTTCGCGCCGAACCAATGCTTCAGCGTCTGCAAGAAAGCCCTTGACTATAGCAGCTTCGGTATCACGTGTCATCAAAGGGCTGGAAAAAATTGCTGCAGTCGGGATCGCCGCAGCCGGCTTCAGCACCGCGTAGTGCTGCGGCGCCATCGTCACAGGCGTCAGTTGTTCGCCGATGCCTTCGACGAACGCGGTGCGGCCGCCAATGAAGAACGGCACGTCGGCGCCGAGCCGCTCGCCCAGGGCGAGCAGCCGCTCGCGCGGCCACTTCAGATCCCACAGGCGGTTCAGGCCGATCAGCACGGTGGCCGCGTCGGAGCTGCCGCCGCCCAGCCCGGCACCCCAAGGCACCGATTTGTCGATCGAGATGTCGACGCCCAGCGTGCAGCCGCTTTCGGCCCGCAAGGCGCGGGCAGCCTTCAGACACAGGTCTTCAGGAGGCAGCGCCACGCCCAGGTCGTGGCGTTGCAGTCGGCCGTCGGCGCGACGCTCCAGGTGCAACGTGTCGGCCCAGTCGATCAAGCTGAAGACTGATTGCAGCAGGTGATAACCGTCGGCGCGGCGGCCGATCACATGCAGGAACAGGTTCAGCTTGGCCGGGGCGGGCAGGTCGTACAGCGCGTTCAGGGGCATGGTGTCAGGGGTTGCGATCGAGCTTCGCCCGGACGATGACGCCCGGCGGGTCGAGCCGGGTGGCTTCGACCAAGGCGCCGTCGGCCCAGCGGGCCAGGTCGACGGACCAGCCGAGCTGGACGAAGCCCGGCGTGGCCGATGCCAACGGCCGGTGCGGGGCGCCGGCCCAGGGCCGGCCCTGCAGCCACTGCATCAAGGCGCCCAACGGGATCGGCTCGCCCAGCGCCTCGCCGGTCATGGTTTGCAGGTCGGGAAAGTCGCGCTCGCCTTGGCTGTCCTGTAGCGAGGCGCGGTTCCTGTCCCAGCGTGCCAGTGCCACCTGCGCGCCCAACGGCCCCAGCAAGCGCATCTGGCCCTGGTGCTCGTCGCCGCTCAGCTCGAAGGCCGCATTGTGTGACTGCGCCGGTTGCTCGCCGATGGCGGCGACCTTGACCAGCAGGCGGCCACTCAGCAGCGGCTGGTCGCTCGGCGTCCGCACAACGCTGGCGCAGCCGACCATCGTGGCAACCGCCATCACGCCGATGGCGGCCCGCACCCAGCGGCGCAGCGTCACAACTTGACCTGCAGCCGCGTCAGTGTTTCCTGCAGCACGTCGTTGTCGGCTTCGCGGGCGCGGCCCTCGCGCCAGATGCGCAGCGCTTCGTCGCGCTGACCGGTGACCCACAGCAGCTCGCCCAGATGGGCGGCCACCTCGACGTGCGGACGCGCCAGGTGAGAGCGACGCAGCAGCTTCAGCGCTTCTTCACGGTGGCCCAGTCGGTACTCCACCCAGCCCAGGCTGTCGACGATGAAGGGGTCGTGCGGGGCCAGCTTGGCGGCCTTTTGCACCAGCCCCAGCGCTTCTTCGAGACGGATGTTCCGATCGGCCAGCGAATAGCCCAGCGCGTTGTGCGCATGGTGGTCGTCAGGCTTCAGCGCGATCACGCGGCGCAACAGCGCTTCCATGTCGTCGTGGCGGTTCAGCCGGTCGGCCACCATCGCCAGTTCGTACATCAGCGTGGTGTCTTCGGGTTCCTGCCGCAGCCCCCCCAACAACAGCTCGTAGGCTTCGGCCCAGTGGCGCTGGTCTCGCAGCACCTGGGCCTCGGCGAGCAGGCGGGTGCGGGCGTCGGGCTGGTCGCGGGCCGGGGCGTCGCGCACCAGCGCGCGGGCCTGGGCCAGCTGGCCGGCATGGGCCATCAGGCTGGCGCGGCGGGTCAGCGTGGGCATGTCCACGCGCGAGGGTTCGATCTTGTCCAGCCACTGGCCGGCAGCGCGGGCGTCGCCGCGTTGCTGGTGCGCCTGGGCCTGCAGCAGATAGGCCAGCTCGATCATGCCCTGAAGGTCGTGCTTGTCGTCGCCTTCTTCGCCGTCTTGACCGCCTTCGCCGCCCTTGTCGGTCGGCGCCAGGTTGCGTGTCAGATTCAGGAACCGGTCCAGCGAGCGGATCGCTTCGTCCGACTCGCGCAGGTCGACCATGTAGGCGCCCAGGCTGAGCCAGGCGGCGGGCTGATCCGGTTGTTTGGCGACCACCTCACGCAGCTGGACGGCGGCTTCGCCGATGCGCTGCTGTTGATCCAGCGCCCGGGCATACGCCAGGCGAACCGGAGGCAAGGCGTCACTGCGTGCCAGATAGCCCTGCACCAGCGCTTCGGCGGCCGGGTTCTTGGGCATCAGCTCCAGCGCCAGCAACACCGGCCCGGGAGCCGACGGCTCTTCGGCCAGCGCGCGGCGGGCCTGCGACAACGCGGCCTCCGGCTGATCCGCGGCCAGTGCCATGCGGCCCAGCGCCGTGCGCACGGCGGTTCGCGTTGGCGCTGCATTGGCGTACGGCGACAGGGCCTGCTCGGTGATCGCCAGCGCGCGGCGCTTGTCGGCCAGCGAATTGAGAAAACGCGGCAGCGACGCAATGGTGCCCGGGCGATCCATCACCGGCTCGCGCTCGATCAGGGTGCGGATCGGCTCGCTCAGTTCACCGGGCTTGTCCAGCGCGACCAGCAACTGCAGCTGCGTGCGCAAGGCGCTCGAAGATTCCGGCAGCGTGTTGCGCCAGAGCTTGACCGCCGCCAGAGCCTTGTCACCGGCACGCGCCTGGGCGGCCAATTCGACGGCACGTTGGAACAGGCCCTCGTCGCGGGTGCGGCGCGCGGTCACCACCATGCGGCCGAATGCTTCGCCCAGGTCACCGTTCTGGGCCTCCATCTCGGCGGCCAGCACATCGAGGAAAACCGAGCCGTCCATCGCCGAATTGGCAGATTCGGCTCCTTTGGTGTCGGCTGCCTTCTCGGGCTCGGCGGCCAGCGCCGTCGCGCCCAGCAGGCTGGCCAGCAGCGCGGCCAGGACCAAGCGGGTAGGGGGTGACGGAAAAAGCGGGGCGGAACGGCCCGACCGGGCGCGGGCATGACGAGGCAGCATCGAATCTCCGAGAGAGCGAGTTCGATTCTAGGAGTGCCGCCCGCCCGGATAATTCCCCGATGCCAGAACTGCCTGAGGTCGAAGTCACACGTCGCAGCGTTGGCGGGATCGAAGGCGCCCGCATCCTCGCGCTGCGGATGGGCAAACCGCTTCGCTGGCCCTTGGGCGTGGAGCCCGAAGAACTGGTCGGCTTGCGTGTCGGCGCGGTCGGCCGGCGCGGCAAATACCTCTGGTTGCCCTTGTTGCACGAAGCGAGCACCAGCGGCGCGGCGGGTGGCTTGCTGTGGCACCTGGGCATGTCCGGTTCGCTGGCGTTCGGCGCCAGCCTGGGCCCAAGCGGCAAGCACGACCACGCCGAGCTGGTGACCGACCAAGGGCTGTTGCGGCTGACCGACCCGCGCCGTTTTGGTGCGGTGGTGTGGTCGGACGGGTTGGACGTGGCACCTGCGGCCACGCTGCTGGCCCGGCTCGGGCCCGAACCATTCGATCCGGCCTGGACGGCCGAGGCCCTGCACGTTTCGCTGCAGGGACGGCGCACCGCCGTCAAGCTGGCGTTGCTGTCGGGTGAGCTGGTGGTCGGCGCGGGCAACATCTACGCGAGCGATGCGTTGTGGCAGGCCGGGATCGACCCGCGCACGCCATGCACCCGCATCGGCCCTGCACGGGCCGCGAAGCTGCACGCCGCGGTGCAGCAGGTGCTGGCCGAGGCCATCGCCGCCGGCGGCTCGACGCTGCGCGACTTTCGCAATGCGCACGGCGAAGTGGGCCAGTACCAGGGCCAGGCACGTGTCTATGGCCGCGGGGGCGAGACCTGCGCGCGCTGCGGTGGCACCATCCGTCGCATCGTGCAGGGTCAGCGTGCGACATATTTCTGCCCCGGCTGCCAGCGCCGCTGAAAAGCGTAACGGCACGACCGAAGGGCTTTGCTAGGATTCCCGTCCGCCGCGCGCTGCCCCGGCAGCGTGGCCACATTTGCTTACATGTACGGCCCGATCTGAACGCCACCACCATGCACCTGACCCACGCGGCCGAGCGCCAGCTCGCGATGCAGCCTTTTCTGGTGCCCGGGCTGGATGCGCTCGCCGATTGGCGCCTGGCGCTCGAGCGCGACCTGGCGACGCTGGAAGGCTTTCTGTCCCAGAGCGACTTGTTGGATCCGGTCGCTTCCAACGCGTCGCTGGCGTTGCGCCAACGGCTGGCCAGCGACAAGCTGGTGATCGCCTTCGTCGCCGAGTTCTCGCGCGGCAAGAGCGAGCTGATCAACGCGATCTTCTTTGCCGATGCCGGCCGGCGCGTGCTGCCGGCCACGCCGGGCCGCACGACGATGTGCCCGGTCGAGTTGTCATGGGACGCGCACGAGCTGCCGACCCTGGACCTGCTGCCGATCGCCACCCGGCGCGAGGCCGCTTCGCTGTCCGATTGGCGCGCCCAACGTGAACGCTGGAAGCGCCTGTCGCTGGACCCGAGCGACATGCCGGGACTGGCCCGCGCGCTGAACGAAGTCACCGCGACGCAGCTGGTGTCGATCGACGAGGCGCGCAGCCTCGGGTTGTGGTCCGACACCAACGCCTCGGACAACCCTCCGGTGCAGCCCGACGGTCGCGTCGAAGTGCCGTCCTGGCGCCACGCGATCATCAACTATCCGCACCCACTGCTGCAGCGCGGCCTGGTCGTCGTCGACACGCCGGGCCTGAACGCGATCGGTGCCGAGCCCGAACTGACGCTCGGCCTGCTGCCGAGCGCCCACGCGGCGTTGTTCGTGCTGGGCGCGGACACCGGTGTCACCCGTTCCGACCTGGACATCTGGAATGACCACCTCGGTGGCCAGGGCCTGGCCAGCTTCGTGGTGCTGAACAAGGTCGATACGCTGGCCGACCCGCTGGCCACGCCGGCCGAGCGGGAGCGTGCGATCGAGCGCCAATGCGTCGAGACCGCCAATACGCTGGGCGTGGGCCGTGACCGGGTGTTCCCGGTTTCGGCCCGGCAGGCATTGGCCGCGCGCCTGGCGGGTGACGATGCGGGCCTGGCCGAGAGCCGGCTGCCGGCACTGGAAGCCGCGCTGAACGCCGATCTGCTGCCGCAGCGGCAGATCGTGCTGGCCAAGGCGGTGATCAGTGGCGTGCAATCGCTGCTGGAGCATGCGACGCGCCGCCTGCGCGACCAGCGCCGCGCCAACGCCGAGCAGATGCTGGAGCTGCGCAGCCTGCGCGGCAAGAGCGGCGGCCGCGTGACGCAGATGCTGACGCGGGTGCAGGCCGACTCGGTCGAGTTCGAGCGCTGCACCTCGCGCCTGGCCGCGCTGCGCACGGTGCACCTGCGCATGCTGCGCGAGGCCTTGCACGCACTGTCGTCCGATCGCTTGCGCGAAGCGGTGGCCAGCCTGCAGGCGACGTTGGGCACCAGCTGGTTCAACCTGCGCGCTCGCTCGGCCTTCGAGGCCTTGTGCACGGGGCTGATCAGCCAGATCGACAAGTCGGCCCACCAGTGCGCCGAGATCAACCAGATGCTGCAGGCCTCGTTCAGCCAGCTCAACAGCGAGTTCGGCTTTTCACTCGCGCTGACGCCGCCGCCCGATCTGGCCTCGTTTCGCGAAGAGCTGCAGCTGATCGAACGTGGCTACAGCCGCTATTTCAGCGTCACCCGCGCGATCCGCATGAACGGCTCGGCGTTCTCCGAGCAGTTCCAACGCATGCTGATGTCCAAGCTGCGCGTCGTGTTCGACAACGCCTGCTCCGAGGTCGAGACCTGGAACCAGATGGCCTCGCAGCAGATCGATGGCCAGTTCCGCGATCGCCGCAAGAGCCTGAAGCGCCGCCGCGAAGCGCTTGAGCGGATCCAGCAGGCCACTGGCGAACTCGAGCAACGGTTGTCCGAAGTGGAGACCCAAGACGCGCGCCTGATGGAGCTGATCGATCGGGCCTATGTGCAGGCTGGCGAATTGCGCCAGCGCGCCGAACGAGGCCCGGAAGTGGCCGAGGCGTCCCCCGACGCGGTCGACACCGTGTCCGGTGGCGAGGCAATGCTGCAAGCCGATGGCCTGGCACTGCCGTGACCGCCGGCCGCAACAGCGGCAAGCCTGAGCCTGTCGCCGTGCCAGCCGCCCCGCTGGCCGAGCGCGTGATTGCCTGGCAGCGGCGGCATGGTCGCCATGCTTTGCCCTGGCAGCAGACACGCGATCCCTACCGGGTCTGGCTGTCGGAGATCATGCTGCAGCAGACGCAGGTCAGCACGGTGCTGGGCTACTACCAGCGCTTTCTCGAACGCTTCCCCGATGTGGCTGCGCTCGCAGCTGCGCCGGCTGACGACGTGCTGGCGCTGTGGGCGGGTTTGGGCTACTACAGCCGGGCGCGCAACCTGCACCGCTGCGCGCAGGCGGTGGTGGCCGAGCACGGCGGTGAGTTTCCGCGCAGCGCGCAGCTGCTGGCCACCTTGCCCGGCATCGGCCGCTCGACGGCTGCGGCGATTGCCGCCTTCTGTTTTGACGAACGTGTCGCCATCCTCGATGGCAACGTCAAGCGGGTGCTGACGCGCGCCCTCGGTTTTGGTGACGACCTGGCCCAGGCGCGCCACGAGAAGGTGCTGTGGGCGCGGGCCGAAGCGCTGCTGCCCGCGCCTGACGGCATGGTGGCCTACACACAAGGCTTGATGGACCTGGGTGCGACGCTGTGCTCGCAGCGTGCACCACGTTGCACGGCTTGCCCCCTGACCGACGACTGCGTCGCCAAGCGTGAAGGCCGGCCTGAGGACTACCCCGTCAAGACCCGCAAGCTCAAGCGTGGCCAGCGCGCCATCATGTTGCTGTGGCTGACGCAGGGTGACCAGGTATGGCTGGTGCGGCGCCCGGCAACGGGCATCTGGGCCGGGCTGTGGTCGCTGCCTGAGTTCGATTCGAGCGACGACCTGTGGCAGGCGCTGAGCGGCTGGCCGGGCACGAGCGAGGTGCTGCCGGGCTTCACCCATGTGCTGACCCACCTGGATTTGCTGCTGCAGCCGGTTCAGCACCGCATGCCGACCAGCGCGCAGCGAGAAGCGGCGCTGAAAGAGCGTTGGCCGGACGGCCGATGGGTCGAGCGTCGCGAGTTGGCCGCGTTCGGCCTGCCCGCGCCAGTCACGCGACTGCTGGGCCGTTCAGATCAGCTGTTTGCTGCGCAGGAACTCGTCGACCAAACCGAGCCGCTGTAGCGGATCGGTCAAGGCCATCAGCTGCTGGCGCGCGGCCAGCGGCACCGGCAGCAGCTCGCACCAGCGGTTGGCCACCCAGCCGGCATCGTCAAAGTGCTGCTCTTCGGGCAGATCGGCTTCGGGCCGCTGGGCGAGCGCTGCGTAGGCACGCTGCAGCGCCTGCACCGCGTCGGCAAAGCGCTCGCCAGGAGGCTCGGGCGGGTCGTCCGGCAACAGCGTCACGCCATTGGCTTGCCACAGGCCGTCGCGGTTTTCTTGCAGAGTGGTCCATTGAAAGCGAGCGCCGCCGGCGCAGCGCACCTTCAGCACGCCGGGGCTCATCGCATCGACCTCCACCAGGTGTGCCAGCACGCCCATCGGCTCGAAGCGGGTGGTGACTGCGGCACCACCCGGCCTGCGCACCTCGCCGCCCTGCAACAGGCACACGACGCCGAAGGGCTGCTGCTCGCGCATGCAGCTGGACACGAGGTCGAGGTAACGCGCCTCGAACACCTTCAACGGCAGCCGGCCACCGGGAAACAACACGGTGCGCAGCGGAAACAGCGCCAGCGGGTCAGGCGCCTGGGCCAAGGTCATCGGTGCACCCTTGGGCCTGCGGCCCTGTCCCTCCGGGAGGGAATGAGCCCCTTCGGGCGGCCGTGCGGGGCTCATACACGTTCATCCAGCTCGCGGTGGCGGCGCAGCGTGGCCACGCGGCCCGCAAAGCGCTTGGCCAGCTGTTCGACAAAATAGACCGAGCGGTGCTGACCGCCGGTGCAGCCGATGCATACGGTCAGGTAGCTGCGCTGGTCCTGCTCGAACGAGGGCAACCAGCGTCGCACGAAGCCCTCGATCTGCGTCAGCATCTCGCCGACTTCGGGCTGTTCCTGCAGGTAGGTCGCCACCGGTTCGTCACGCCCTGTCAATGGCCGCAGCTCGCGGATGTAGAAGGGGTTCGGCAGCACCCGCACGTCGAACACCAGGTCGGCATCCAGCGGCACGCCGTGCTTGAAGGCGAATGATTCGAAAACCAGCGTCAGCCGGCTGCTGGTGGCGTTGACCAGCTCGCGCAGCCACAGCCGCAGCTGGGCCGGGCGCAGCTGCGAGGTGTCCAGCACGGTGGAGCGCTCCCGCAGTTCGGCCATCAACTGCTGCTCGAGCTCGATTGCTTCGACCAGGGCGCGGTGCGGATCGCCCTCATGGTTGGGCGCGCTCAGCGGGTGGGGGCGGCGCGTTTCCGAGAAACGCTTGACCAGCGCCTCGGTGCTGGCGTTGAGGAACACGCTGCGCACGCCGACGCCCTCGGCGCGCAACTGGTCCAGCACCGGCAGCAGATGTGGCAACGAGCCGGCGGTGCGGACATCGACCGCAATCGCCATGCGGCGCACGCCGTGGCCGCTTTCGACGCGGATGAACTCGCGCAGCAGCTCGGGTGGCAGGTTGTCGACGCAGAAATAGCCGGCGTCTTCCAGCGCATGCAACGCCACCGATTTGCCGGAGCCGGAGATACCGGTGACCAGCACGACCTCGCGCGTGTCGGGCGCTGCTTCAGGGGCCGCCGCAGCGGGGGTTTCGGAATCGCTCATGGCGAAGGCTTCGCGCGGGCTGCGCGCGGCGTCTCGTGCACCGCCCGCTGGATCAGCTCTTGCGCGTGGGCCAGGCTGGTGCCGGACTGGCGGTCGCCGCCCAGCATGCGTGCCACCTCGGCCACGCGGACCTCGCCATGCACAGGTGCGATCTGGCTCAGCGTCTGGCCACGTTCGGTGGCCTTGGCGACGACGAAGTGGCAATCGGCACAGGCGGCGACCTGCGGCAGGTGGGTCACTGCCAGCACCTGCGCGCTGCGCCCCAACTGCTTCATCAACCGGCCGACGGAATCGGCGACCGTGCCGCCGACGCCGGAGTCGATCTCGTCGAAGATCAGCGTGGCCGGGCTGCTGGGTGCGTTCGCACCAGCCTGGCGCGACTGCGCCGTGGTCACCGCAATGGCGAGCGCCAGGCGTGACAGCTCACCGCCCGACGCGACCTTGCCCAGCGGCCGCGGCGCGCTGCCGGCATGGCCTGCGACGAGGAATTCGATGGTTTCCAGGCCGAATGACTGTGGCTCGTCGATGGTACTCAGGGCGACTTCGAAACGGCCGCCGGCCATGCCCAACTGCTGCATCGCTTCTGTGACGCGCTGCGCCAGCGGTTTGGCGGCCTTGTGGCGCGCAGCGCTGACGGCCTTGGCCTCCTTGTGCCAGGCCGTGCGCGCGTCGGCGACGCGTTGCTCCAGCCCGGCCAGGTCGGCGGCCTCGTCCAGCACCTGCAGCGAGGCCCGCCACTCGGCCAGCAACGCGGCCAGCGTTTCGGGTGGGCGGCGGTAGCGGCGCGCCAGGCTCAGCCACGCGGACATGCGGTTGTCCAGCTCGGCCAGGCGGGCAGGGTCCAGCTCGGTGCGCGACAGGTAGGCGTTCAGCGTGTGGGCCGCGTCTTCCAGTTGGGCTTGCGCGCCCTGCAGCACCTCGAGCACCGGCGCGAGCCGCGGGTCGTACTCGGCTACGCCTTCGAGCGCCGCCAGCGCCCGGGCCACGCGGCGCGACGCGTTGTCGTCGTCATCGCCCGACACCGCACGCGCGGCCTGGCCGGCGCCGTCCAGCAGGGCTTGCGCATGGGCCAGGCGTTGGTGTTCGGTGTTCAGCTCCGGCCATTCGTCGTCGCCGGGCGCCAGCCGCTCGAGCTCACCGATTTGCCACTGCAGCCGTTCTCGTTCGCTCGCCAGTTCACCTTGGCGGGTGCGGGCAGCGTCCAACGTCTGGCTGGCGGCCCGCCAGTGGTCGAAGGCAGCGACCATCGGGCGGGTGTCGACGCCCGCCTGTTCGTCGAGCAGTGCACGTACGGAGGCGGGCCGTGTCAGCCCTTGCCATGCGTGCTGGCCGTGGATGTCGATCAGGTGGTCGGCCACCTCGCGCAGCTGGGCGGCGGTGGCGGCGCTGCCGTTGATGAAGCCCCGGCTGCCGCCCTTGGCGTCGACGATGCGGCGCAGCAGCAGCGTGCCGTCGGCGCTGTCGAAACCGGCCTCGTCCAGCCAGCCGGAAAGCGTCGGCGGCAGATCGAACGCGGCGGTGATCTCGGCCCGGGCGGCGCCGTCACGCACGACATGGTTTTCTGCGCGCGCGCCGAGCGCCAGCTGCAACGCGTCGATCAGGATCGATTTGCCGGCGCCGGTTTCGCCGGTCAGCACCGAGAAGCCGGCGTCGAATTCGACGTCCAGCGCGCTGACGATGACGAAATCCTTGAGGGTGAGGCTCTTGAGCATGGGAGGAAGAAAGTCAGACGGCGCCGGGCCGCCCCAAGGCGGCTGAGCACCCCCTCGGGGGGCGGGCGCGAAGCGACCTGGGGGCTGTCATCACACGCCTTCGTACCAGCGCAGCTTGCGCCGCAGCGTGGCGTAGTAGCTCCAGCCGCGCGGGTGCAGAAAGCGCACGGTCTGGGCCGAGCGGCGCACCCGCACCTGGTCGCCATGCAGCAGGCTGGCCAGGCGGTGCATGTCGAAATTGGCGCTGCAGTCGCGGCCGGCGACGATGGTGACGGTCACGTCCTGCCCGTCGGGCAGCACGATTGGCCGGTTGGACAAGGTGTGCGAGGCGATCGGCAGCATCACCCAGCCGGCGATGGCCGGGTGCAGGATCGGGCCGCCGGCCGACAGCGCATACGCCGTCGAGCCGGTGGGCGACGCGATGATCAGGCCGTCGGCGCGGATGTTGGCGACGAATTCGTCGCCGACGTCGATGCGAAGCTCGACCATGCTCGCGGTGTTGCCGCGGCTGACCACCACGTCGTTCAGCGACAGGCCTTCGAAGATGTTCTCGCCGTCGCGCCAGACCTCGCCTTCGATCATCGCGCGGCGTTCTTCCTCGTAGTCGCCTTGCATCATCGGGCCCAGCGCTTCGGCCCAGTCGGCCGCGCGGATGTCGGTGATGAAACCGAGCCGGCCCTGGTTGATGCCGACCAATGGCAGGTTGTAGAAGGCGAGTTCGCGCGCGATGCCGAGCATCGTGCCATCGCCGCCGACGACCACCGCGATGTCGCAGCGCTCGCCGAGTTCGGCGGCCGTCCACGCCCCGTGGTCGGCCCAGTCGGTGTTCAAGGCGGTTTCGCGCTCGACAGACACCTCCATGCCTTGGCGGATCAGGAACTCGGCGAGGCTTTGCAGCATCGGGCGGATGCCCTGGGCCTGGTACTTGCCTATCAACGCAGCGTGGCGAAAGCGATTGGGCATGGCCCTGGTCTGGTTCAAGAGGGTGCGAAGAATTACACCACAGGGGCTTTCGCGCGACAGGGTGACCAAGGCCCCCTGTCCGTACAATGATTTCATGCTCGACGAGCGCTCAAGATCCCTGCTGAAGACCCTGGTTGAACGGTACATCGCCGACGGCCAGCCGGTGGGCTCGCGCACGCTGTCCAAAGCATCGGGGCTCGAGCTGTCGCCGGCGACCATCCGCAACGTGATGGCCGATCTCGAAGAACTGGGCCTGATCGTCAGCCCGCATACCTCGGCCGGCCGCATTCCGACCGCGCGTGGTTACCGGCTTTTCGTCGACACGATGCTGACGACCCGTGCGCTCGACCTGAGCCAGACCCCGCCCGACCTGGTGGCCGCGCGCGACCAACTGCACCCCGACCAGCCGCAGCGTGTGATCGCGCAGGCGGCGCAGCTGCTGTCCAACCTGTCCAGCTTCGTCGGCGTGGTGACCGCGCCGAAGAAGCCCAGCGTGTTCCGCCACATCGAGTTCCTTCGCCTGGGCGAAAAGCGGGTGCTGGTGATCCTGGTGGCACCGGACGGCGACGTGCAGAACCGCGTCATCTTCACGGCCCACGACCCGACCCAGAGCGAGCTGGTCGAAGCCAGCAACTACCTGAACGCGCACTACGCCGGCCTGACGATCGAGGAGGTGCGCGAGCGGCTGAAAGGCGAGATCGACGCGTTGCGCGGCGAGATCGCCGGCCTGATGCAGGCGGCGGTGCAACTGGGCACCGATGCGATGGAAGAGAACCAGGACCAGGTTGTCGTCAGCGGCGAGCGCAACCTGCTGGGCGTGCAGGACTTCGGCCACGACATGGGCTCCTTGCGCAAACTCTTCGACCTGTTCGAGCAGAAGACGCAGCTGATGCGTTTGCTCGACACCTCCAGCCGCGCCGAGGGTGTGCGCATCTTCATCGGTGGCGAAAGCCGCGTCGTGCCGTTCGAAGAGCTGTCGGTGGTGTCGGCGCCGTACGAAGTCGACGGCCAGGTCGTCGGCACGCTCGGTGTCATCGGCCCGACGCGCATGGCCTACGACCGCATGATCCAGATCGTCGACATCACGTCGCGTCTGGTCGGCCATGCGTTGTCGCAGCGCTAGGGTCGAGACGGCTGTCGCCACCTAGAATCACGCTCTTGCGCGAACGACGGGCCGTTAGCTCAGTTGGTTAGAGCAGAGGACTCATAATCCTTTGGTCGCTGGTTCGAGCCCAGCACGGCCTACCAGTCTTCATGCGTTATTGCGGGCGAGCGGGTGCTCATATCGAGCACCGGATCCAGACCGTTCAGGTCATCGTCGCCAGCAGCACCGCCTGTATCAGATAGTGCCGCTTGTCGGCCATGGGCGCGTCGCCAGCGAGTCGCCATGCGAGCTCGGCACTGGCGTGTGACGGCAATGCCAGTCCGTCGTACACCGGAATGCCCGCTGTACGCGCCAGCTGGTCCACCAGCGACGGCGGCAAGCCCTGGCACTCGACGGCGTCGTACAGCCGCCCCAGCATGCGTGCCGTGTCCTGCACCTCGCTCGGCGTGCTGTCGGGCGTGAAGGCCGATCGGATCGGCGCCACGTGGGCGCCGAGTTCGTGAGCGGCATTGCAGAAGCGCAGGGCGTCATCCATGTCGTCGGTACCGCGCAGCAGCCCCAGTTTCTTGCCGCGCAGCATTGGCCGCGGCTCCCCGGTCTGGGCAGCGCGCTGCAACAGGTGAGCCGTATCGAGCAGCGCCTGGTGGTCGAGTCGCGCTGGCTGCGCGGCGTCGGCGTGGCCGATCGGGAGGGGCGGGCGCATGGCGTGAGCGGGGCGATCTGGGTGGCGGGAATCTGGAGTGAAGCCTAGGGCCGCAACGAGGCCTGGCATTGATGCCGGTCAAGCCCCGGCGGTTCGATTCGTGGTGATACGAAGCTGACATACGGCGTTCACGCTGCGTTACCGAGCGACGCCGGCGGTTGATATGCCGTTGTCGGGCGCTGCCTAGCATTCATTCATCGCCCACACTGCCACCTGCCAGGAGTCCACATGCTCAGCACTGCCACGCCGCACCGCGCCCCAACCCTGTCTGCCCTGGCTGCCACGATTCGGCTGCCGCAGAGCGATGCCGGCGCCAACCAGCGCGCGAGCCAGGCCACGGCCGATACGTTGAAGCTGCTGAATGACACGCTGGCACCCCAGCGCCGGGTGGTGCATGCCGGCGACGTCATCTACCAGGCGGGCGAGCGCTTCGGCAACCTCTTCATCCTGAACTCGGGCTTCTTCAAGATCGTCACGCTGTCGCCCGACGGGCGTGAGCAGGTCGTTGGCCTGAAGTTTCGCGGCGACTGGTTGGGCTTCGACGGCATCGCCAACAACCAGTACTCGTGCGACGCGGTCGCGATGGACGTCGGCGAGGTCTGGATCGTTCGCTACGACGCGCTGCTTGCCGCCTGTGCCTCAAAGCCGGCGCTGCTGACGGTGCTGCACGAGGCGATGAGCCGCGAAATCGCCCGCGACCGGGACTCGCTGATGTCGGTCTGCACGCTGCCGGCCGACGCGCGGGTGGCAGACTTCCTGCGCTACTGGGCCGAGTCGCTGGCCAAGCGCGGCCTGCGCACCGACCAGATCACGCTGCGGATGACCCGTGCCGAGATCGGCAACTACCTCGGCATGACGCTGGAAACCGTGAGCCGCGCGCTGTCCAAGCTGGCGCGCGACAAGCTGATCCACTTCGTCGAAAAGGGCCGCCGCGACATCCACATCCCCGAGGTCGATGCGCTGAGCGAGTTCATCCAGGGATGCTTGGCGCCGACCACCACCCCGGTGCTGCAGTAAAACCCCCGGCGTCACGCTGGCGAGAGCCGTGTCGCCCGTCCCCCAGCGCGTTGATGGCGCCGGCCTCGTCTCGGCCCGCGCCCGTGTCAGGGCACGAGCAGAACGGGCAAGCGCAGGCGGGCGAGTACGCGGGTAGCCACCGATCCCAGCACGGCATTCACGAGTGCCGAGTGTCCGTGCGTGCCCATCACCACCAGGTCGAACCTGCCCTCCTGGGCGACCTTGGCGATCACGTCGCCGGGGTGGCCCACGTCCATCCGCGTTTCGAGCGACCAGTGGTTCTGGGCCGCGAACTTGCGCACCGGCGCCAGGATCGCCTCGCCGTCGCTCTCGTACCAACTGTCGATGGTGTCTTGAGGAAGCAGCGTAGAGGCATGGGCGGACGTCGGCGCCACCACGGTCAGGGCCGTGTAGGCATGGTCGGGTCCGAGCAATTCGTCATGCGCCGCGATGTAAGCCAGCATGCGCTGGGTGGTGAGGCTGCCATCAACGGCCAAAAGAATCTTCACGACGGCTCCTCGGCTTGCAGGTTGTACATGCGGCCATCGTGCAGACTGGGAGGCCGCCGGAATTGAGAAAAGTCAAATGACAGCCCGGCCATGCCTGTGAGGGGCCGGCCCGGTCGCGCTGGACCGGATCGAGCCTGTCCGGGCCCGACGTGGTGGCCTGGATGGAAGGCTCAACGGGGTGCCGCGGGTTTCAAGCCAGCCGGGTTGTACTGGTTGTGCGCGTTCCACAACATCCACCCATCGGTCCCCGCGGCTTCGGCCGCATCGATCTGTGCCCGGATCTCGTCGGCGTCGAACTCACGGCGGTCGAAAGCGTAATCGCGAAAGGCTTGCAACCAGGGCCGAAAGCGCACGCCGCTGACCTTGGTGCGCTGGATCGCACGCAGCAATGAACGGTGCACGATCTCGTACGGCGCGGCCACCGGCTGCGTGTAACCGGGGATGCCGAAGCTGAAGCCCGACGGGTAGAGCATCGGTGACAGCACATCCACGTGACGGATGATGGCCTCCAGCTGCTGCCCGATGCGGGTGTCGTTCTCGTTCCAACAGATGTAGCCGAACACGTCGGCCGCGATGGCGACGTTGTAGAGCATGAGCCGATTGCGTGCACCGTCGAGAAAGCCGTTGATCGCGGCGATGCGGCCCGGTTCGTCGTCGGCTTGCGAGAAGCGCAGGCCCGTGGCATCGGGAAAGCGCACGTAGTCGAACTGCACCTCGTCGAAGCCCAGGCGTGCGGCCTCTTCGGCCACGTCGAGGCTGAAGTCCCAGGCCTCGGTGCGGAAAGGGTCGATCCACGCCAGGTCTTCACGGTCGCTCCAGACCGCGCCGCTGGCGTTGCGCACCGCCCATTCGGGGCGCGCATTCGCGAGCCGGTCGTCCTTGAACACGACGATGCGGGCGATCAGGTACAGCCCGCGGGCATGCAACTGCTCGACCATCGACGCCATGTCGCGCACGGTGATGGGGGTCTGGGCGCCGAGGCCGGCCGCGGCGTAAGCGGCGCTCGGGTAGGGCACGATGCTGCGGTCGCCCTTGATGTCGATCACCAGTGCATTCACCTCGGTGTTGTCGGCCAGCGCCAGCGCGGCGTTGCGCAGGCCCGCATCGCCGATGCCGTAAGCCGAGAGGTACAGCGCCTTTGGGTGGAACGGCGTCAGCGCGATGCGCAGCCCGCTCTGGCCGGGCAATACGGCGCGCAACTCGCGTCGGTAACCAGGGGCCCGGGCCGACAACGTGGCCGCCGCGCCGGGCAGGTCGAAGCTGCCCTGCTCGTTCGTCACTGCCCATTGGGTGCCGGCAACGACGCGCGCTCGCGCGATCGGCTCGCCGGTGGTCGAATCGACCACCCGGCCTTCGAGCGCCGACACGGCGGTGCAGGCCAGTGCGAAGGCGAGGGCGGTCATGTGGCGCGCGATCGCTGCAAAGCGGTAGGTCATCGGTCTTGGTCGGTGGAGAAAGCCTGTTCGAGCAGACCGGTCAGGCGTTCGGCGTCTACCGCGTCGGTCATCAGGTGGCGAGGCAGGGCTTGCAGGTCATCCTGGCGCGACACGTGGCGGTTGCCGAGCGCAAACGAGGCTTCGTAGCCCAACCGGCTGGCCAGCAACATCAGGCCGGCGTCGGTCATGCCGAAGGGCCAGGCCAGCAGCGTGGGCGAGACGCCCAGCCGGTCGCGCAAGCGGTCTCGGCTCATCACCAGCTGTTGGGTGGCGAAGCGCTCGAAGTCGGCCGGCGTGCGGGCGCGGCGTTCGCGCAGCAGGTGAGGGTGCCAGTAGGTGTGCGATTCGATGCGGTAGCCGCCGCCGGCCCGCAGCGCCGCCAGTTGGTCCCACGTCATCGCGTAGGCCGCGTTCGAGACGGCGGACGGATAGACGAACAGCGTGACCGGCCATCCGGTGTCGCGCAGCATCGGTGCCATCACCTCGGCCTGGCTGCGATGCGCATCGTCGGCCGTCAGCGCCACGGCCCGCGGCGGCAACTGGCCCCCGCCGTTTCGCCAGCTGACCACGTCAGCCAGGGGGATGACGGTGCAGCGCAGGTTCTGCAGCACACGCAGATGCGCGGCGAAGGTGGATTCGCGCACCGTCATGCTGTCCACCACCGATGCAGCGAACCGATGATAGACGAGCACCGGAACGCGGGGCGAGGGTGGCGCCGCGGCGGCCGCCAAGGGCCTGGCCACGGCGGCGGCGCCCAGCAGCGCAAGAAGGCGGCGGCGACTGCCAGTCGGCCGTTCGGCGTTGCGCCCCGGCGCTGTGCGGTGTGCGGTCACTCCTTGCCGCGCACGAGCAACACCGGCACGGGCGCCAGGCGCAGGATCTGCTCGGCATCGCTGCCGATGAACAGCCTGCCGATGCCGCGGCGGCCGTGGGTGCCGATGACGATCAGGTCCGCTTTCCATCGCTTGGCCTCGGCCACGACGACGTCACACACCCGGCCGGAGATGTTGTCGAACAGTTGCGTGTCGGCACTGCGACCGGCCGCTTCCACGCACGCTTTGGCCGCATCGAGCGTGGCCTGGCCACCCTCTTTGAGTTGCGCCAGGATCTCGGGCGACAACGCCATGCCGGCGTACGGCGTGGCGGCGAAGGCCCACATGTCCACCACATGCAGCAACTTGATCTTGGCGCCGGTCAACCGGGCCAGCTTGATGGCCTCTTCAAGACCCTGGTTGGAAGTGGCGCTTCCATCGACGGGAACGAGAATTCTTTCGTACATGGCAAGAGCCTTGTTCGGGTGGCTGCTTCAGGCGGTGGCCTCGATGACCGGCGGCACCAGCATCACGGGCATCGGGCTGTGGCGCGATACCTGCTCGGCCACGCTGCCCAGCACGGCACGGCGAACACCGCTGCGGCCATGCGTGCCGATCACGATCAGCCCACACCCCGCCTTGACGGCGGTCTCAACGATGCTGCCGGGGGCGTCCACGATCGCGGTACACACTTCGGTGCGGCTTGCCACATCCGCCGCCTCGGCCAGCTCAACGCCCTTGCCGAGCATCTGCTCGGCCGCATGGCGACGACGCGCGATCTGATCGTCCAGCGGCTCGCTGGCGGCAAGTTGTCGCACCGTCGGGAAATCGTCGATCACGTACAGCAGGATCAGCTGGGTGTCGTGTCCGCTGGCGAGTCGGATCGCCTCCCGCAGGCCGCGCTCCGCTGTGTCGCTGCCATCCATGGGAACCAGGATGCGCTTGTACATGGACATGGGGCCTCCGAATCAAACCTGTGACGTGATTCTTCGGCCGGCTGACACCGGGCCGCTTGATCCATCTCAAGCTGGTCGACGCGGCCCCACTCTCCAGGCCGTGGGCACGACCACCGGGGCAGCACGACTACGACGGCAGCACCTTGCGCATGCCCTCGAGAAATCGCTCGAAGTCGATCGGCTTCGTCCAGTAGTCCACCGCCCCGACTTCGCGGGCGGTCGCCACGTCTTCGGTCACCGCACTGGCTGACAACGCGATCACCACCAGGTTGCGCGTGGCGGGATCGGCCTTCAGGCGCCTGAGCACGTCGAGACCGGCCATGTCCGGCAACTGCATGTCGAGCAGGATGACATCGGGTTGCAGGTCGCGCGCACGTTCCAGGCCGCTGGCACCGTCCGGGGCGACCACCAGCCGGATTTCGGGCCAGCGGGTGAGCACCTGCTCCACGATCGTGGCGTTGGTGGGGTTGTCCTCGATGTAGAGAACCGTGCCGACCGGATGGGCTACGTGCGACGACGATGCCGGTGCGCCGGTCGGCCTTTGACCGGGCGGGTATCCGGGTGGGCGAATGTCGGTTGCCGGCAGCGCGACGCGCACGCAGGTGCCTCGGTCGGGCTCGCTGTCGACCGCCAGGTCACCGCCCATCAAGGTCACCAACTGCTGCACGAGCACCAGGCCGATGCCGGTGCCTTCGACGCCGGTGTTCTCGCGGCCCAGGCGGTTGAAGGGTTGGAAGAGCTGCGCCTTTTGCTGCTCGGTCATGCCCAGGCCGTTGTCGCGCACCAGGATGTGAATGAAGGCTTCATCGCGCACCAGCTCCAGCCGGACCCAGCCTCCGGGCCGGTTGTACTTGATCGCGTTGGACACCAGGTTCAGCAGGACCTGCCGCAGACGATCGGGATCGGTGTGCAACTGAAACCGGCACGCCGGGGAAAACGCCTCTTCCAGGCGCACCTTGTACCGCGAGGCCTGGGGTTGGCTGATGCTCAGCACGCTGCGCAGCAGCGCACACAGGTCGAAGTCGCGCGCGTCGATGGCCATACGCCCCGATTCAATGCGACTCACGTCGAGCATCTCGTCAATCAGCGTGCGCAGGTGCTCGCCGGCTTGAAGCACCAAGTCGATCTGTGCCTGGTGCCGCGGCGCCAGGGGGTCACGCGTGTCCGCGCGCATCAGCTGGGCAAAGCCGAGCACGGCGTTCAACGGGGTGCGCAACTCATGGCTGATCTGCGACAGGAATTGGGTCTTCGCGCTGTTGGCGGCTTCGGCCGCGGCGCTGGCCAGCTGCGCCCTCTCGGCTTGGCGAAGCTGGGTCACGTCGCGCGCGGTTACGGTCATCAGCAGGCCGTCGCCTTCGCCGGACCGCGAAATCGACGCCTCCATCGGAAAGACCTCGCCATTGGCTCGCTGGCCCTGCAACTCGCGGGGGCGTCCCATGAAGCGGGAAACCTCTCCCTTGGCGGCAAAGCCGACCATGCGCTGGTGGTGGCCGGCGCGGTATTCCACGGGCACGAAACGGTCCAGCGGCTGGCCGATGGCGTCCTCCGGCGCGACGCCGAACATCTGGGCCGCCGCGCGGTTGAAAACCACCACCTCGAAGCGTGCGTTCACCGTGATGATCGCGTCCAGTGCCGTCTCGACGATGCTCGACAGCTGCAGTTGCCGTTCCTGGGCCAGGCGTTCCGCGCAGATACGACCTTCTTCACGGTCCAGGTTCTCGAGAGCGAAACACAGGTCTTCCACCATCTGTTCGATGAGTGCGACCTGCTCGTCGTCGAAGGCTCCGGCCTGATCGAAGTACAAGTTGAGCGCCCCCACGGCCTGGCCACGGCGGAAGATCGGAAACGCCGCCGCCGACTTGACGCCGAATGCGTCGGCGTGGGCGCGCCACGGTTTGGTGCAGTCGTCGGCCAGGTAGTCGTTGCAGATGTAGGGTGCACCTCGGACGAAGGCCAGTGCTGTCGGCCCGCCACCCTGCTCGCCACCGGCTTCCGGCACACGTATCTCGAGCCCTTCGACGTATCGCCGCGCCGATTCGCTCCACGCCACCGGAACGATCAGGTCTTTGTCCCGCAGCCCCACCCAGGCCATCGTGGCCCCGCTCGACGTGACGGCAATGTCGCAAATGGTGGTGTACAGCGCTCGCGGGTCCTTCAAGTGGATGGATGCCCGATTCATGTCGGACAACGCCCGATAGAAGCCGCGAAGGCGGCGCAGTTGCGAAGCCTCCACGGACGATGCTTGACCGGGAGCCGGAACGAGGCGAATGACATTCATGTGGGGGTACCGTTGACTGACCCAATTTGCCGTTGCCATCGCCACCGCTGTTTGACGGCGGTCAAGAAATGTTTCGTTACATGGCGCGCCGCTCACCTGCGCGTCGTCTTCATTCGCTTCGCAAGGGCCGCTTTGCGTTGGCGCAAGCCCCGCGATGAAACCGGGCGCTACCTTGCTGTGACCCGAACGGGATCGAGGCCCCTGCGCATTTCGTCAACTTGGACGCTTCAAGGAACTGGTCATGATTGGACGCCGGACGCAAGACTTTCCTCCTGGTCTTCAGGGAGGTCTCGAGCATGACGCCGAGGACCATCGCCTGGGTGAAGCCGGCCAGACCGGCCCGGAGTCACCCGGCGACGTCAACCGGGGCCACCCGGAGCAGCGCGACCCCAAGGCGGAAGAACAAAAGCCCGTCGAACCCGCGCCCTAGCCGGTTTTGCCGGGCAGGCGCCGCACGATATTGGCGCTGCAGAGCGGGCTTGTGTTGGCCTCGCTCAAGCCGGGGGCCGTGTCACAGTGCGTCGTCGCGGTACACCATGTGCAGCGCGCCGTTGGCGGCGTGGATGCGCTCGTTGCCGATCATCAACGCCGCTGAGTGTGCGTCGCGCAAATGGCGGGCGATGCTGTAGGGCGAGTCGTTGCGGTAGCCGGTGGTGCCAGCAATTCGAAGCGCCTTGGTGCAGATCTCTGCCACCAGCTCGGAGCTGGCGAGCTTCAGGTGGTTGAGCTGCACGGCGCAGGCCACCGACGACAGCTCCTGCGCGCCGCCGTCGGGCGCGGCGGTCATCTGGTCGTAGCGGCGCCTCCATTCGTGCACGTGCACCCGCATCAGCTGCAGGTGCGTCGACACATCGCTCAAGCGGGTGGCGGTGGGCGGGGTGGCGGCCATGCGGCGGCCGGTGTCGCGGACGAACGCCCGGGCGCGGGCAACCGCGTCGGTCGCGATGCCCAGCCAGGCCGAGCTCCACAGGATGTGCGCCCACGGCACCATCGTGTGCGCATTGATGTCGGCAAACGGCGCCGGCACGACCTGCTCGGGCCCGAAACGCGCGGTGAGGGTATAGCCCGGGCTGCAAGTGCCGCGCATGCCCATCGCGTCCCAGCTGCCCACGAGCTGCATCTCGCACTGCGGCTTGTGCGCCAGCACCATCGCCTGGTCGCCCGCCACCGATTTGACGTTGCGCCGCACGGTGATCAAGAAGTCATCCGCCGCATCGCCGTACGACACCACCGTGCCTTCCTTGCGCACACGGCAACTGCCGTCGGCCTCGCTCTCGATCGGGCAGATGCTGGTGCGCACCGAGCCGCCGACGCCGGCCTCGCTGGTCACCGAAGCGATCAGGCGCTGGTCGCGCACCAGCTCTTGCAGGTAGGTCTCGAAGAACGGCGCGCTGCCATGACGGACCAGGCAGGCCACCTGCACCTGGTGCATCGCGAACACCATCGCGGCCGAGGCACAGCGCTGGCCCAGCGCCTCGCACATCTGCCCCAGCTCGGTGATGCTGGCGCCCAGGCCGTCGAATCGCTCGGGCACATGGGCCGACAGCAGGCGCTCGGCCTTCAGCGCGTCGATCGCTTCGTGCGGAAAGCGCGCGTCGCGGTCCACCGCCTCGGCGGCCGGCCCAGCCACCTGGCGGGCAATATCACGCACACGCTCCACCCGTGCCACGGCGGCGGGGCTCAAGCTGACCAACGAAGCGGGCAGGGCGGGTTTGACAATGGCATTCACGGCGGGCTTTTCCAGGGTCGGACAAAGACATTGACGCTAGCCGGGCCAACTGCCGGCGACTTTGACGAGTCGCAATCGGGTCGTTCGCTGCCCCCTGACTCGCAGGATCGGGTTTCACGCTGCGGCCTGCAGCCCTTGATTGGGGTCAAGCGGGCGCTGCCGCCCGAACGACAGAATCAATCGCATGGTTTGCCTCGTGTAGTCCACCACCCAAGTGACTGCTGCCCAGCTTCTGGCCTGGATCGCCGCCGCACTGTTGCTGCAAACCGCGGTGGGAGTGGGCATGGTGCTGTGGTGGCGGCGCGGCATGGTGGCGGAACTGCCTGCGGTGCCAGACCACGCGCACGCGCCGTCTTCGTCCGGCGCTGCGTGGGCCGGCTGGCGGGAGTTCAGGGTGCGGGCCCGCGCCTACGAGGACGCAGCAAGATCGCAATGCTCCTTCTACCTGGAACCGGTCGACGGCGCCGCGCTGCCCGGCTTCAAGCCCGGGCAGTTCCTGACGTTCTCGCTCGACGTGCCCGGCGACGGACGTGATGCACAGGGCGCCACGCGACCGGTCACGCGCTGCTACTCGCTGTCCGACCGGCCCGATCCGGCTTGCTACCGCATCACCGTCAAGCGCGTGCTGACGCCGGCGGACCACCCCGAGTGGCCACGCGGCGTGGCCTCGAACCATCTTCACGACCGGGTCCAGGTCGGCGATGTCGTCAGGGTCAAGGCACCGTCCGGCCACTTCTTCATCGATTCCGATGCCCGGGTGCCCGCCGTGCTGGTGGCCGCAGGCATCGGCATCACGCCGATGATGAGCATGCTGCGCTGGTGCCTGGCCGAGCAGCCAGGCCGCCGTCTGCACCTGGTCTACGGGGTGCGCAACGGCCGCGAGCATGCCTTCAAGTTGCGGCTGCAGGAGATCGCGGCGTCGCATCCCAAGCTGACGCTGACGGTGGCCTACAGCCGTCCCGGGCCCGAAGACGCGGCCGGCACGGACTTCCAGCACACCGGGCATGTCGATGTCGACCTGCTCAGGCGGATCCTGCCGCATGGCCGCCACCAGTTCTACGTCTGCGGCCCGCCGGCGATGATGCAGAGCCTGGTGCCGGCCCTGGTCGAGTGGGGCGTGCCGCGCGCGGACCTGCATTTCGAGGCCTTCGGGCCGGCTTCCATCGAGCTGCCTGGCGCACAGGCAGGCGCGGCGGTGCCGGTGGTGTCCGTCCCGGTCGAGGTCCGCTTCAGTCGCTCCGGCCGCACGCTGGCGTGGGATGGCCAGGACGCCAACCTGCTCGAGTTCGCCGAGCGGCACGGCGTGGTGGTGGAGTCGGGCTGCCGCTCGGGCGGCTGCGGCAGCTGCGAGACGCGCCTGTCCAGCGGCGCCGTGCACTACGCCAGCCCGCCCGACCACGACATCGCCCCCGGCCATTGCCTGCTGTGCGTGGGCCGGCCATCGTCCGCCGTGGTGCTGGAGGCCTGATGCATGCCCGCCTGTTCCGCCGCGAAGTGCTGCCCTTCCTGGCGGGCATCTGCGCGCTGGTGGGCGCCACGCTGCTGCTGGATGCGCTGCTGCATCTGCTCGACGCGGTCTGGGTCGGCCGCTACCTGGGCATCCCGGGCACGCTGCTGATCATCGCGTCCACCGTCTACTCGCTGCGCAAGCGCAAGCTGATCCAGTCGGGCCAGCCGGCGCAGTTGCTGCGTTGGCATGAGGGCCTGGCCTGGCTGGGCTCGCTGTTGGTGCTGGTGCATGCCGGCATCCACTTCAACGCGATCCTTGGCTGGCTCGCGGTGGCGGCCATGCTGGTCAACGTGGTCAGCGGCCTCACCGGCAAGTTCCTGCTCGATCGCTCGCGCCGCCGTCTGGCCGAAGCGCAACAGCGCATGCGCCGGGAGGGCCTGTCGACCGCGGAACTCGAAGAGCGCAGCTACTGGGACAGCCTGACCTTCGATGCGGTCCGCCAGTGGCGCGTCATCCACTTTCCGATCACGCTGGCTTTCACGGGGCTCGCCCTGGCCCACATCATTGCGGTGTTCCTGTTCTGGGGCTGGAAGTGAAGCGCCCGCCCTGGCTGCTCGTCGTCATCGCGGCCAACCTGGTCGTGCTCGTGGCGCTGGCGTTCGTCTACCCGCACCTGATGGTGAGCCCGGGCCCGCTGTCGCGCGGGCATGCCGAGCTGGCCACCGATTGCTTTGCCTGCCACGTGCCCTGGCGCGGCGCCGCCGCGCAGCGCTGCACGGAGTGTCACGCCCTGGTGGACATCGGCCTGCGCTCGACCAAGGGGGTCGCGCTGCCGCAGCAGGGCCTGAAGACCTCGTTCCACCAGGAACTGATCGAGCAGGATTGCGTCGCCTGCCACGTCGACCATGCAGGCCCCAAGCTCACGCAGCGCAGCCGCAAGCCGTTCTCGCACGAGCTGTTGCGCGTCACGGTGCGCGATCGCTGCGAGTCGTGCCACGCCACGCCGAGGAACGAGCTCCACCGCGACCTGAGCGTCGGCTGCGGCCAGTGCCACAGCGCGCAGGCCTGGAAGCCGGCGACCTTCGACCATGCATTGCTGGCCGCCAACGTGGCCTGCGCGAGTTGCCACAAGGCCCCGTCGGACACCTTGCACCGGCAAGTGCGGGGCAACTGCGACCAGTGCCACGCCACGACCGCGTGGAGGCCGGCCACCTTCGACCACGATGAGTACTTCGTCCTCGACCGGGACCACGACGCCAGCTGCGTGACCTGCCACCAGGCCAACGACTTCAAGCGCTACACCTGCTACGGCTGCCATGAGCACACGCCGGCCAACGTTCGGGCGGAGCATGAGGAAGAAGGCATCCGCCGCTTCGACAACTGCGTGGAGTGCCACCGCAGTGCGGACGAGGACGACGCAAAGCGCGGCCGGGGCGATGAACGACGGCGCGAACGCGACTGACGCCCGATGATGCCGAGCACCCGACGAAGAGCGACGCCTTGCGCCGTCACACGACGCGTGGCGGGGCGTGCTGTCGGCCGAAATGACACATGGGTGCGTGTGTGCCCATGGCAGACTCCCCGCGCATGAGCCTTCGCGAGATTCCCGCCGGCAGGCTGCAGGCGCTCGGGGCCGCCGACGAGGGCCTCAGCGCGGCGCAGGTCGCGGAGCAGCGCGTCCACGGGTTCAACGACATCGTGGCCCATGCCGCCAGCGGCTGGCGCGTGGTGGCGCGCGACACGGCGCGCGATCCGATGCTTTGGTTCCTGCTGTTGACGGCGGGGCTGTTCGGCCTGCTGGGCCAGCTCACCGAAGCGCTGACCCTGCTCGTGGCGCTGGCACCGCTGCTGGGCATGGACGCGTTCCTGCATCGCCGCACCGTCGCCTCATCGGCGGGCCTGGCGAGCAGGCTGGCCAGCACGGCACGTGTGCTGCGCGACGGGACATGGCAGGACATCCCGTCGCGCGAGCTGGTGCCGGGCGACCTGGCCGAGGTGACACCGGGCGACTACTTTCCCGCAGATGGCCTGCTGGTGTCCGGCAGCGGGCTGCAGGTCGATGAGTCGACCTTGACCGGTGAATCGTTGCCGGTGGCCAAGCAGGCCCTGGCGCCCGCCGGCCAGCTGGCGGGCAAGGCGCCCGATGTCCACTGGGGCACCGCCGGCACGCGGCTGCTGACCGGCACCGCCCGGTTGCGCGTGGTCTGCATCGGCATCGAGACGCGCTATGGTGAGATCGCCCGCTCGGCCACCGAAGGCAGCCACGCGGCCACGCCGCTGCAAAAGGCGATCAGCGAACTGGTCTACGTGCTGCTCGGCGTGGCGATCGTGATGTGCGTCGTGCTCGCCGCGGTGCGGCTGTGGCACGGCCACGGTTGGATCGACGCCGTCCTGAGCGCAGTCACGCTGGCTGTCGCGGCGCTGCCCGAGGAGTTTCCAGTCGTCTACACCTTCTTTCTTGGCGTCGGCGTGTTTCGCCTGGCGCGCAAGAAGGCACTGGTGCGGCGCGCCGTGGCGGTAGAGAACATCGGCCGCATCACCTGCATCGTGTCGGACAAGACCGGGACGATCACCGCCGGCTCACTGGTGCTCGCCCACCGGGCGCCGGCCGAGGGGCACGATGACGTTTCGGTGCTGCAGGTGGCCACGTTCGCAGCGAGGCCCGACAGCGGCGACCCGCTCGACCAGGCCTTGCACGCGGCGGCGGGGGCGCTGCCGCCGGCGATCCGGCTGGCCGACTTCCCGTTCACCGAAGCCCGACGCCGCGAAACGGTCATCTGGCACCCGGCCGCGGGCCAGCCAACGGCCTTCACCAAGGGTGCGCCCGAGACCGTGATGGCGCTCTGCGCCTTGTCCGCGCCGGCGCGGGCCGACTGGCTCGAACGCGTGCGGGCGTTCGCGTCGTCCGGGCACAAGGTCATCGCCTGCGCCTTGCGCGAGCTGCCCGCGGGGATGGCCGTCAACGACGAACCCGGCGAGGGCTTCACGTTCGCCGGCCTGCTGGCGTTCGAGGATCCGGTCCGCGGGGGTGTGCGCGAGGCCATTGCCGACTGCATGGCTGCGGGGATGCGCGTCATCATGGTCACTGGCGACCACCCAGCGACGGCCGCGGCCATCGCGCGCGAGATCGGGCTCGGCGGCGCGCTGCCGAAGGTCGTGGTGCTCGCGCCCGGCGACGATGCCGGTGCGGTGCTGGCCGCCAACGACGATGTCAACGTGGTGGCCCGCGCCACGCCGCCGCAGAAGCTGGCGCTGGTGCAGGCGCTGCAGGCCGGCGGCGAATTGGTGGCCGTGACCGGCGACGGTGTCAACGACGTTCCGGCGCTTCGGTTGGCCGACATCGGCGTGGCCATGGGCGAGCGCGGCACGCGCAGCGCCCGCGAGGTGGCGCCGGTGGTGCTGCTCGACGACAACTTCAGGACCATCGTCGACGCGGTGGCGGAAGGCCGCCAGCTGTTCCAGAACCTGCGGCTGGCCTTTGCCTACCTGCTGCTGGTCCACATGCCGTTGGTGATCGGGGCCGCGGCGATCCCGCTGATGGGGCTGCCCCTGCTGTTCCTGCCGGTGCACATCGTGTGGCTGGAGCTGGTCATCCATCCCACGGCCATGCTGGCGTTCCAGGATCTTCCGGTGCAAGGGCCGCTCGCCCCGGTGCAGCGGCATCGGCGTGCGCGCTTCTTCTCGGGCGCGTCGTGGCTGGGCATCGGCCTGGTCGGCGGGCTCGTCAGCGGTGCCGTGGTCTGGAGCTACCTGCATGCGCTCGGCACCGATCACGACGTCGAGCACGCTCGCGCGATGGCGCTGGCGATGCTGCTGCTGGCCAGCGCCGCCTTCACGTGCGGCTTGACCCTGCTGCGCCAGGCCGTGGCCCGCTGGATCGTCTTCGGCACGCTCGCGTCGGTGGTCGCGCTCGTCCAGATTCCTGCCGTCAGCCATCTGCTGAGCCTTCGGCCATTGCATGCGACCGACTGGGTGCTGCTGGCCATCGCCTCGGCCCTGGTGGCGTTGCTCACCTTCGGGCTCGCGGCGCGGCTGAAACACCACCTGGAATGACCTCCATCCACCACATGAACGAGCCAGTCACGCCGACTGCACCCGATTGGCACTGCCGCGACGCCGGCGACGTGGCGCGCGAGCACGGCGTCGAGATGCACCGCGGCCTGCACGATGACGAAGCAGCGCGCCGCGCCGAGATTCACGGCCCGAACGAGCTGGCCGAGGGTGCCCGCCGAAGCCTCTGGCGGCTGCTGCTGGACCAGTTCACCGACTTCATGATCCTCGTGCTGGCGGGCGCGGCGGTCATCTCCGGCGTGATCGGCGACTGGGTCGACACGCTGGCGATCCTGGTCATCGTGGTGCTCAACGGCCTGGTCGGCTTCGTGCAAGCATGGCGTGCCGATCGGGCACTGGACGCACTGAAGCGGCTTGCGGCGGCCCATGCCACCGTGCTGCGCGACGGCAAGGTCCGCCGCGTGTCGGCCAGCGCACTGGTGCCGGGCGATGTCGTGCTGGTCGAAGCGGGCAACCAGATTCCGGCCGACTTGCGCCTGACCGAGGTGGCGCGGCTGCTGGTCGACGAGTCCACGCTGACCGGCGAGTCGGTCAGCGTCGAGAAGCATGCGCGGGTGCTGGGCGCCGACGCGGCATCGCTGGGCGACCGGCTGAACATGGCCTACAAGGGCACGACCGCGGCGCAAGGCCGTGGCCGCGGCCTGGTGGTGGCCATTGGCATGTCGACCGAGCTGGGCAAGGTCGCCGGCCTGATGGCGGCCAGCGGTGACCGCGCCACGCCGCTGCAACGGCGGCTTGCCGCCTTCGGCCGGCGGCTGGCGCTCGTCGTGCTCGCCATCTGCGCACTGATCTTCGCCATTGGCGTGCTGCGTGGCGAGCTGCCGATGCAGATGCTGCTGACCGCGGTCAGTCTCGCCGTGGCGGCGATCCCCGAGGCGCTGCCGGCCGTCGTGACGGTGCTGCTGGCGCTGGGCGCGCGGCACATGGTGTCGCTCAACGCGCTCGTGCGGCGGCTGCCGTCGGTCGAGACCCTCGGCTCGGTGACCTTCATCTGCTCCGACAAGACCGGCACCTTGACGCAGAACCGGATGCAGGTCGAGGAGGTGGTGGTGGACGGCGACGTGTGGGCTCCCGGCGCGACCAGCGGACCAGCGAGTCCGGCTCACCTGGAGGTCTTGCGCGCCGGCGCCCTGTGCAACGACGCCGGCCGCGATGGCGACGGCGGCTGGCAGGGCGATCCGACCGAGACCGCCCTCGTGCAGGCGGCCAGCGATGCCGGGATCGAGAAGGCGAAGGTCGACGGCCTGACCCCGCGCGTGCAGGAGTTGCCGTTCGACTCGGAGCGCAAGCGCATGACGACCTTTCATCAGACCGCCGACGGCCTGGTGGCCTACACGAAGGGCGCGCCCGAGTCCGTGGTGCCGCAATGCACGACGCACTGGCACCCCGACGGCGGCGGCGCACTGGACACCGCCCGCGTGCTGGCCGCGGCCCAGGCCATGGCAGCGCGCGGGCTGCGCGTGCTGGCGCTGGCACGGCGCCGGCACGAACGAGTGCCCGAACCCGGCGAACTGGCGTCAGCCGAGGCGCGCATGGAGCTGCTCGGGCTCGTCGGCCTCATCGATCCGCCGCGCGAGGAGGCCGCCCGTGCCGTGGGGGACTGCATCAGCGCCGGCATCACGCCGGTGATGATCACCGGCGACCACCCCGCCACCGCCTGGGCCATTGCGTGCAAGCTGGGGATTGCCGAAGCCAGGGCCGACGCCCAAGGTGGCTCCGCAGCGGGCGTGCTCACCGGCGCAGAGCTGAGCGGGCTGGACGACGCCGCCCTGCGCGAGCGGGTCCGCGCGGTGCGTGTGTACGCGCGTGTCGACCCGGCGCAGAAGATCCGCATCGTCGAGGCCCTGCAGGCGCACGGCGAGTTCGTCGCGATGACAGGCGACGGCGTCAACGATGCGCCGGCGCTCAAGCGCGCCGACATTGGCGTGGCAATGGGGCGCGGCGGCACGGACGTCGCGCGGGAAGCATCGAGCCTGGTGCTGCTGGACGACAACTTCGCGACCATCGTCGGGGCGGTGCGCGAAGGCCGGCGCATCTACGACAACATCCGCAAGTTCGTGCGCTACGCGATGACCGGCAACTCGGGCGAGATCTGGACCATCTTTCTCGCGCCGCTGCTGGGCCTGCCGATCCCGCTGCTGCCGATCCACATCCTGTGGGTCAATCTGGTGACCGACGGCCTGCCGGGGCTGGCCCTCGCGGCCGAGCCGGCCGAGCGCGGCATCATGCGTCGCCCGCCCAGGGCGCCGACCGAGAGCCTGTTCGCTCACGGCATGTGGCAGCACATCCTGTTCGTCGGGCTGCTGATCGGCGCGCTGTGCCTGGCGGTGCAGGCCTGGGCCCTGGCGCATGCGCCCTCGAGTGCGCAGACGATGGTGTTCACCGCGCTGACCCTGACGCAGATGGCCCACGTGCTGGCCATCCGCAGCGAAGGCGAGTCGCTGTGGCGGCTGGGCCTGGGCTCGAACCGGCCGCTGCTCGGCGCCGTGGCACTCACCATGGCGCTGCAGTTGGCAACGATCTACGTGCCCTGGTTGCAGCCGCTGTTCAAGACCGTGCCGTTGAGCTTAGGTGAGTTGGGGATCTGCCTCGCCGCGGCTGCTGTGGTGCTGTTGGCGGTCGAGGCCGAGAAGGCGTGGCGGCTGCGGGCCGCGTCGGTGTGAGCGGCGGCGCAAGGCTCGACGTGCAAGGCGACCACGTCGGCCGTGTGATCGCCCTGATCCAGACCGCCGAGTCCGGTCGCCTGCCGACGAGATGTTCAGGGGACCACATTGGAAATGCGAAGGAAGCTGCTGTTGGAGATTTGCAGGAAGTCACCGAGGCTGCTGCTGCGCACTCCGACAAAGAGCTTCTCGCCTGCAAGCAGCATGACCGGACCCGAGCCGAGGTAGCACCACGCATCCTGGTTGTTGCCGGCGCTCGCGACGGCCGACTCGGCCAGCACGTTCATGCTGCCGCTCGGGATGGCGACCGCCTGGACGCCGTATCGGTTCTCCACGATCACGCGCGCGACGCCAGGCGCCACGATGCGCCCGGAAATCAGGATGCCGATGTTCTGAGCGCCGAGCACGGCATCCGTCAGGCTGGTGTGGCTGACCCGGACCAGGTCGCCGACCGCGGGAGCGAAACTGCCGGTAGGCAACGCCACGTCAACATAGGCCATGGCTCCCGGAGCGACGGTTCCAGGCTCCCATGGAACGGTGATGCGCACGGCCTGCGGGACGCTCGCTCCGGGCATGTCGTGCGTCGCCAGCCGGTCGTATTGGCCCGAGTCGACAATCGGCGTGACCTGGTCCTCGATGTAGACCGGCGGGTTCACGCCTACCCTCGCGCGCAGGATCTGCAGCTTGCGCGAGTCGACGTCGTACCCGTCCTGCCCCGACCCCCGCGCCTGCGCAGGCCAGTCCATGTTGGTGGTCAGTTCGTACAAGTCGTCCTTCAACACGGTGAGGACGCCGTCCCCTTGAATCGCGAACTTCGCGCCGCTGGACTCGTCGAAGACGAGTTTGGTGAGCGGGACCATGAAAAGGCGTTTGGCATCGGGGAGGCGGATGACCCCATAGCCCTCGAATCGGTCCGTCGCGGTGTACGTGAACTGGCCACGCTGGATGCCGCGCGTGCCGCCGGGAACATAGTGCTCGGAGATGCCGGCGGCAGGTACCGGCCGGCTCCGCCGCGCAGTCGCCAACGGCGTTGCCAAGGCTGCCGCGGCAGCTGTCAAGAGGGTTCGGCGGTCGGTCATCGCAAGTTCTCCTGGCCGGTGACGTTGCCAGTACGTTGAACCGTGAATCGCGGCGGGGCATTGAGCTGACGCAAGGGCGGCAAAATCCGGATCTCGTCAACGGTTCCGAATTGATGGTGCGCAGTGCGGACCGCCACGGCATGCGCAGCATGGGCACGTCGCGGGGGCTCGCGTACCGCGGCCAAGCCGCGGCAACGAGTCAGCCGCCATCCCGTGCCGCTGAGCGGTGGTGAATTGGGAACTTGCCTTGCCGCGGCTGTGGCGGTGCTGTTGGTGGTCGAGGCCGAGAAGGCGTGGCGCTTGCGGCGGGCACGGCAACCCGCCCGCAGCCCGGTTCGGCGCTGAAACCTCGCGTTGCGCAAAGTTGGCCCGGCGACCTCGGGGAACGGGCTGGCCGCTTGCGCTGGCGCAAACCGCCGCCGATCGTCGTGCCTACAGTGGCTGATGGAAAGAATCGCAAGGCACCCCATCATGAACATGCCCATCCCTGCGACGAAGCCGGAAAGAGTCTGGCTTGCCTCTTACCCGCCAGGCGTGCCGCCCGAAGTGGATTGGCGCGCCACGCCATCGCTCAAGCACCTCATCGAGCGCAGCTGCAGCCGGTTCGCCGACCGGCCCGCGTTCACCAGCCTTGGCGTGTCGCTCACCTACCGCGAGTTCGACCACCGCAGCCGTGCGTTCGGCGCCTGGTTGCAGCGGCAAGGGATGGCCAAAGGCGAGCGTGTCGCGGTGATGCTGCCCAACACGCTGCAGTACCCGATCGTCGTGGCCGGGGCCTTGCGCGCCGGCATGACCGTCGTCAACATCAACCCGCTGTACACGGCGGCCGAGTTGCAGCACCAGCTGAAGGACTCCGGAGCCACGGTCGTCGTCGTGCTGGAGAATTTCGCCCACACCGTCCAACAGGCGCGGGTGGGCACGGCCGTGCGCGCTGTGGTGGTCACGCAGATCGGCGACCTGTTCCCAGCACCCAAGCGTTGGCTGGTGAACTTCGTCGTGCGCCGCGGCAAGCATGCGGTGCCGCCGTTCGACATCGAGGGCGCCTGGGAGCTGAACGCCGCATTGAACCTGGGTGAGGAACACCCATTGGTCGATGTCGACGTCGGGCCCGACGATGTCGCCTTCATCCAGTACACGGGCGGCACGACGGGCCGGCCGAAAGGCGCGACGCTGACGCATGGCAACCTCGTGGCCAACGTCGAGCAGGTGATCGCCTGGACCGCCGGCGTGCTGCAGGAAGGCGAAGAGACGGTGATCACGGCGCTGCCGCTGTACCACGTGTTCGCGCTGACGGCGAACCTGCTCGTGTTCCTGCGGCTGGGAGGGCACAACGTGCTGATCCCGGATCCGCGCGACATGAAGCGCTTCATCTCGGTGCTCAGGCGCACGCCGTTCACGGTGATCACCGGTGTCAACACGCTGTTCAATCTGCTGATGAACGCGCCGGGGTTCGACGCGGTCGCTGCAGAACGCCGGGGCCACGTGAAGCTGGCCGTTGCCGGCGGCATGGCGCTGCAGCCTGCCGTGTCGCAGCGCTGGCAGCAGGCCCTGGGCAGGCCGCTGATCGAGGGCTACGGGCTGTCCGAGACGTCGCCCATCGTCTGTGCGAACCGCGTCGACGCGACCACCTGCAGCGGCAAGCTGGGCTTGCCGGTGCCATCGACCGAGGTCGCCATCCTGGACGACGGTGGCAGGTCATTGCCCCTGGGCGAAACAGGCGAGATCTGCGTTCGCGGCCCGCAGGTGATGCGCGGCTACTGGAACCGCCCCGAAGAAACGGCGCAGGCGATCACCGCCGAAGGCTGGTTGAGGACAGGCGACATCGGCCGCATGGGGCCGGATGGCTATGTCCATTTCGTCGACCGCAAGAAGGACATGATCGTCGTCTCCGGCATGAAGGCCTTCCCGCAGGAGATCGACGATGTCGTGCGGAGGCTTCCGGGCGTCGAAGACGTCGCGGCGGTCGGTATCCCCGATGAGCGCAGCGGCGAGGCGGTGTTGTTGTTCGTCGTGCGTCGTGATCCCGCACTGACCGAGCAGGGCATCCGGCTGCATTGCGAGCAGAACCTTACGGCGTACAAGCGCCCGCGTCGCATCGAGTTTCGCAGCGAACTTCCGCGCACGGCCATCGGCAAGGTGCTGCGGCGCCAGCTCAAAGACGAGGCGATGCGCGCGATCGACAACGCGAAAGTGGCGGCATGAGGCCGGCCCGGGCGGGTGAAGGGGCCCTTTCCCGCGCGGTGGGGCTGGCCGCAGGCAGGCCGAAAGGTTCACCCACGAACCGGCGGGTGGCTGGTTCGGCCAACCTCGCCTCGCGGACCAGCCTGCCGTTGGCGTTGGCCGCACCACTGCCAGAGATGGAACCGACGGTACACGCCAGCGCGTCGCTGGACATGCCCGACATCCCGACCAGCGCGCCGACCGAGGGCTTTGACCGCTGGTTGCACGCGCAGTTGGGGCGCCGCACCGCCGGCGTGTCCCCGGCCGCGCTGGTGCTGGCCTACACCGACTGGCTCGCGCACCTGGCGCTGTCGCCGGCGAAGCAGGCCGAGCTGGTGCAGAAGATCTGGCGCAAGACCTACCGCATGGCCATGTACCTGCCGCATGCCATGCAGGCCGACGCGTCGCCTTGCATCGAGCCGCTGCCGCAGGACCGCCGGTTCCTGCACCCGGCCTGGCGTGCGTGGCCATTCAATGTCATGTCGCAGTCGTTTCTGCTGACCCAGCAGTGGTGGCACAACGCGACCACCGAGGTGCGCGGTGTCTCCACCCACCACGAAGACGTGGTGACCTTCATCACTCGGCAACTTCTGGACATGCTTTCGCCGAGCAACTTCGTGCCGACCAACCCGGAGCTGTTGCGGCGCACGGCCGAGTCGCTGGGCACTAACCTGGTCAACGGCGCGATCAACTGGTGCGACGACTGGGACCGGCTCCAGGCCGGCCGGCCGCCTGCCGGTGTCGAAGCCTTCCGGGTCGGCCAGGAGGTCGCGATCACGCCGGGCAAGGTGGTGATGCGCAATACGCTGGTCGAACTGATCCAGTACGCGCCGACCACCGCCAAGATCCATTCGGAGCCTGTGTTCATCCTGCCGGCGTGGATCATGAAGTACTACGTGCTGGACCTGCGGCCACAGAACTCGCTCATCAAGTACCTGGTGGACCAAGGCCACACGGTGTTCTGCGTCTCGTGGAAGAACCCGGGTGAGGCCGATCGCGACTACGGCATGGACGATTACCTGCGCATGGGCCTGTTCGAGTCGCTCGACACGGTGGCGGCGATCGTGCCGGATCGCAAGGTGCACGCCGTCGGCTATTGCCTGGGCGGCACACTGCTGTCGATCGGTGCCGCCGCGATGGCACGCGACAACGACGACCGGTTGGCGACGATGACACTGCTCGCCGCGCAGACCGATTTCAGCGAGCCGGGGGAGATCGCGCTGTTCATCGACGACAGCGAGGTCACGTTCCTCGAAGACATCATGTTCGACCGTGGCTACTTGTCGCGGGGGCAGATGGCGGGCGCGTTCCAGCTGCTGCGCTCGAACGACCTGATCTGGTCTCGGGCCGTGCACGACTACCTGATGGGCGAGCGCTCGCCGATGACCGACCTGATGGCCTGGAACGCCGATGCGACGCGCATGCCCTACCGCATGCACTCGCAGTACCTGCATGGCCTGTTTCTGCGCAACGACCTGGCGGCGGCGCGCTTTCGCGTCGTCGGCAAGCCGGTCGCCCTGGGCGACATCCAGGTGCCGCTGTTCTGCCTCGGCACCGAGACGGACCACGTTGCGCCGTGGCGCTCCGTCTACAAGATCCAGTTGTTGACGGACACCGAAATCACGTTCGTGCTGACCACCGGCGGGCACAACGCCGGCGTCGTCAGCCCACCCGGCCACCCGAACCGAAGCTACCGCGTGCGGGTGCGCGAAGAGGACGGCAAGTACGTCGATGCCAACGTCTACCTGGCCCAGGCGCAGCGCAAGGCGGGCTCGTGGTGGCCCGAGTGGCAAGGCTGGCTGGCGCGCCACTCCGGCCGGCTGCGCACCCCGCCACCGATGGGTGCCGTGGGCAAGGGCATCGTGCCGCTCGACGACGCGCCGGGGCGCTACGTCTTGATGCGCTAGCAGGGCAAGGTGGGCAACGCCGCCATGCGCCCTGGAAGACCCGTTCCCGAAGGGTTGCCACCGGAACAGCCGACCGCGGCGTTGCAAAGCCTCGCCGGGGCTGAGCCCGGACAGGAGCCTGCAAGGCCGGACCCCGGCTTCGTTTTGCGCCTCGCGCTCGTCTTGTTCTGGTGGCAACGCATCGGGGCTCCGTAGCGTTTTAACAGGCCCTGGCCGAGTCGGCACGCGCGTCACGCGTGGCGCAGCGCCTCGACGAAGCGGACGATGCGACGTGGGCAGGCCGCCATGTCGGCCCTGTGCGACACCGTCAGCACCCTGATGTCGCGCTGCTCGCTCAACTCGCGCAGCAGGCCCATGGTTTCGCGTCCTTGGTGGTCGAGCAGAAGCCGACATGGGTGATGGTCGCGGGGTACTGGCCGGCGGGGGAGGCGCTGACGGTGACCTGGGTCCTCTGCCCCTTGCGCACCTGCCCGACGGGTCCGCCTCGAAGGCGGTCAGATTGCAGGCGAATTGATGTCCATCAATCGGCTCGGTGGTCGTTGACCTCAGCATGGAAGTCCATGCGCTTCTTGCGGAACTCCCAGGCTGTGCCAAGGCAGGCGGCGCGTCGGCTACCAGAGTTGCCAGCCGTCAACCAGGAGACCAAGATGTCCGCAAGAACGCTCACTGCAGGCGATGTCTGCACTCGTATCGTGGCGATCAGCTTTCGCAGCGTGCGCCTCGCCGAGGCTGCGCAGACGATGCGAGATCAGCAGGTGGGCTGCCTCGTCGTCGTCGAGGAAAGCGATCCCGGCCGAACCGTCGTGGGCATCCTGACCGATCGCGACATCGTGGTGTCGGTGCTTGCCAAAGACCAGGACGCGCGGTACATGGTGGTGTCGCAGGCGATGACGGCGGACGTCGTCACGGCCCGCGAGGAGGACTCGGTGCTGGACGTGCTGGAGCTGATGCGCCGCAAGGGCGTCCGGCGCGTGCCGGTCACCGGGCCGCAGGCAGTGCTGGTGGGGATCGTCACGCTGGACGACCTGCTGGAGGTCGTGTCTCAAGAAATGCAGGCGCTGGCGGGCGCGATCGGCAGCGGCCGCGCGCGCGAGCGTGCGGCGCATGCGTAGAGCTTTGCACCGACCGATCGCGGCAGATGACCGGCGATTCTTTCGGGACCGACGAAGGGCGGCGGCTTCTCGTCGCACTGTGCGGCGGCGCGAACGGTCGGCTTGATACACGCCGTTCACCTGCAGTTACCGCCCGCTTCTGCGCGTTGCGCGCTGGTTCACGGTGCACGGTGACGATGGCCGGGTCAACGGGCCGATGCCGAGGAGTTGCGATGAAGAAGCTGCTGAATCACTGGGTCGCCGCCTGGCGACGGCGCCCCGCCGCCGTGTCGGCCGTCTTGAACGACGAGTGGCTGCGTCGCCTGCGCGAAGCAGGTCTTTGAATGAAGCGCGAGGACTGACGATGTACACCAAGATCCTGGTGCCGATCGACGGCAGCCCCACCTCCAACCGCGGCCTCGACGAGGCGATCAAGCTGGCGCGGCTGACTGGCGCAACGATCAAGCTGTTGCACGTGATCGACCTGACGGCGATCGCGATGGCGCCCGAGACCGGCGGCCTGCTGACGACGCAGATGGTGCAACTGCTGACGCAGGGCGGGCAGCAGATCCTGGCGGACGCTGAGGGGCGCGTGAAATCTGCGGGCCTCGGCGTCGAGAGCGAGTTGATCGAGAGCCCGGCCGTGCGCGTGTGCGATCAGGTGGTCGACGAGGCTCGCCGCTGGCGCGCCGAACTGATCGTGATCGGCACCCACGGCCGATGCGGCGTCGGCCGCCTGATGATCGGCAGCAATGCCGAACAGATCGCCCGCCTCGCACCGGCACCGGTGCTGCTGGTGCGCGCGACAGAGGGAACTGCGGGGTGACCATCGTGAAAACTTTGATGACGACGGGTATGGCGGCACTGTTCCTCACGGGATGCGCGGGCGCCTGGCAGAACACCCAACCCGCGCAGCAGTTGGCTCGGCAGGCAGAGCCGCCGGGCTCGGTCTACACCGGCTGGCGTGTCTTCCAGGCAAAGTGCGCGGCCTGCCATGGGCCCGCGGCCAACGGCACCAGCGAGGGCCCCGAGCTGCTGTCGCGCGTGCGCGGCATCGGCCCACGCCGCTTCGTCGGCATCGTCTTGCAGCGCTACGACTGGGGCATGCCGGACGTGCGGGCCAGCGCCGACATCGCCACGCGCGAGGTCTTGATCGACGAGGTGCTGCGGCGCGAGGACAGCGCGCTCACGATGCCGGCCTGGGAGGGTGAACCGATCGTCAAGGCCCACATCGCCGACCTGTACGCCTATCTCTCGGCGCGTGCCGAAGGAACGCAAGGTAGCGGCCGGCCGGTGCAACCGCGCTGACAACCTGCACGCCGCGCGGCGGCTGGCTTCAACGGTGGTACATCGCTTCGATGAGGTCGCTGAAGCGTGCCTGGAGGTTGTTGCGCTTGAGTTTCAGCGTCGGCGTCATCAGCCCGTTCTCGATCGTCCAGGGCTCCAGCGTCAGCGCCACCGCGCGCGGCTGCGCGTGGTGCGGGAACTGGGCGGTCAGGCCTCGGATGCGCTCCAGTGCGGTCGCGCGTGCTGCGTCCGATCGCAGGCTGGCGGGCGCCCGAGGGTCGAGTCGAAGTCCGACCGCCAGGCGTGACCATTCGGCCACCCCGAGCACGACCACGCTGGCGATGAAGGGCCGGTTGTCGCCGACCACGTAGGCCTGCTCGAACAGCGGGTCGGCGGTGATCGCCAACTCCAGGTCGGCTGGCGCGATCTTCTCGCCGGTGGCCGTGACGATGATCTCCTTGAGTCGGCCGACGATGCGCAGCCGGCCGTTGTCGATCGCCGCCTGATCGCCCGTGTGCAACCAGCCTTCGACGAGGGCCTGCGCGGTGTCCTCGTCGCGCTTCCAGTAGCCGCGCATCACGTTGGGCCCGCGCACGAGCAGCTCGCGGTTGTCGCCGATGCGCACCTCGACCCCCGGCAGCACCCGGCCCACGGTGGCCGGGTCGTTGTCCTCGAGCGCGTTGACGGCCACCACCGGCGATGTCTCGGTCATGCCATAGCCCTGCAGGACCGGCAGCCCGAGGCCGAGGAAACAGCGCGCAATCGGTGGCGACAGGGGAGCACCACCGCTCACGGCCACGCGCACGCGGCCGCCAAACTCGGCCAGCAGCGGACGCGCAACCAGCCGGTGCAAGAGCGGCCAGGCCATGTCGTCGAGCAGGGCCGGCGTCTTGCGAGGCACCGGCAGGCCCTGGCGCCGACAGAAGCGCCGCCAACCGATCGTCTGTGCCCGCTCGAACAACCACGCCTTGACCGCCGAACCGGCCAACGAGGCCTGCACCTTCGCGTACACCCGCTCGTAGATGCGCGGCACCGACACCAACACCGTCGGCCGCACGGTCTTCAAGTCCTCGCCGAGCGTCGCCACCGAGCGGGCAAAGGCGACGCAGCAGCCGGCGGCGATGGGCAGGTAGTAGCCGGCGGTCCGCTCGAAGGTGTGCGACAACGGCAGGAACGACAGGAAGAGGTCTTCGGCGTGCGGCGCGACGCACGACATCGACGCCCTCACGTTGGAGACGACGTTGCGATGCGTCAGCATCACCCCTTTCGGCCGGCCGGTCGTCCCGGACGTGTAGACGACGGCGGCGAGATCGTCTTCGCCTGGGCCGCTTGAACCTCCCGATGGGGCGGAGGCCGCGGCCAGCCAGTCGCTCAGCAGCCGCACCGGCGCGGAGACCGCAGCTCCCGCCGAGCTGCCGTCGCGCTGAAGCACCACCACCTGCCGCAGGTGCGGCAGCGTCCACCCGGCGGCGGCGATCGCTGTCCACTGTGCTTCGGTGGCGGCGACCAGCACCGATGCTTCGCTGTCCAGCAGGATGTAGCCGATGCTGCCCGGGTTGTCGATCGCGTGCAGCGGCACCGGCACGCAGCCCAGCGCGAGCGCCGCCTGATCGATGCACACGGCGTCGAGGCCATTGGGCAGAAGTATCGCGATGCGCGAACCCCGCGGCAGCGACAGCGTCGCAAGTGCCGAAGTCCAACGAGCAATGTGCTGCGCAGCCTCGGCCCAGGTGGCGCTGACCCAGCCTGCGGAAGCCGGTTCGAATTGTCGATAGGCCTCGGCGTGTGGCGTCTCGCCCACGCGCCAAGCGAGCAGTTGCGGCAGCGTGCGCACCGCATCGGGCGGCATGCGAGACAAGACGTGAGAATTCATGCGTTGTTGGCTGTTGTCAGGCGGCGCACGACGCGCACCGTGCCGTGGTCGTCGGGGTCTTGCTCGCGCCTGAACCCCAACTGGTGGCTGAGCTTGAGCATCTTGTCATTGGCCCGCAGCACCAACCCTTCCATGGTCGTCAGGCCGCGCGAGCGGGCGACGGCGATCAGCGCATGCATCAGGATGCCGGCGAGGCCGCTTCCTTGCCAGTCGTCGTCGACGGCGACGGCGAACTCGCAGCCCGTGCCGGAGGCATCGACGACATAGCGTACGACGCCGACGATCCGGCGCTGCCCTTCGCAAGTGGCCTCGGCGACGAGGGCGACGTGATGGACCTGATCCACGTGGGTCAGCTCTGCGAGCTTGGCCGGCGGCAATTCGTTCAGCGTGGCCATGAACCGCTGGTAGCGGCTCGCGCTGGACAACCGGCGGACGAAATCGGCCTCGAGCACCTCGTCATCGTCTCGCATCGGACGAATCGCCACCGGCGTGCCGAAGAAGACATGCTGGCTGCACGGCAGTGCAGGCGGCTCGTGCGACGCCGAACCAGGCGGCACAGGCACCGCTCGCCCGGAGGCGACGTAGTCGACGATCGCGTCGATCGTTGACAAACGGGCGTGCTCGCACTGGGGAATCTCGATGCAGAACCTTTCCTCCAGGCCGGTGATGACGTTGAGCCAGTCCATGGAGTCGAGATCGATCACCTGGCGCAGCGCCATGTCCGGCTGGATCTGCCGGGACACGGTCTCCGGCGCGACCGTGTGGATGGTGTCCAGCACGATGCCGCGGATCTCTGCGGGGGCCATGCGGGATCGATCGGAAAGCCCTGCCCTCTGGCTGCACGTCGGCTTGTCATCTGGCTCCATCGTCATCCTCTGCATCCGGCTGTCGGCATGGCGTCAGGTTGCGCTGGCGCATGTGTCGGCGGGCCGAAATGGGGCGCTCGCAGCGTCGCCAAGCCGGGCAGATACCACCCGGTATCTGCCCGGCTCGCCGTCTCACGATCATCCCCATTGCGACCCGTCGCAATGGCTGCTATTTACGCGACAGGACACTAGGCGACATGCCATCCGGCGCATTGATGAAACGCAAGCCAACCGGACCTGGCGGTGCTTGAATGGGCGACGCGGGGAGGTGAACCATGCTGATCTTTGCCCTGGACGCCGGCAACCGGGGCTTCGCCGAAGCGCTGGCACGCGATCTCGACACGGTGTTGTCGCCGCACGAGGACCGCCGTTTCGAGGACGGTGAAGCCAAGCTGAGACCGCTGGTCGACCCGCGTGGCAGCGATGCCTATGTGGTCCATGGCCTGCACGGCGGGCCTGACGACAGCCCGCACGACAAGCTGGCCCGGCTGCTGATGTTCATCGCCACCTTGCGCGAGCACGGGGCCCGCCGTGTGACGGCTGTCGTGCCGTATCTCGCCTATGCGCGCAAGGATCGCCAGACCAAGCCCTTCGATCCCGTGTCGCAGCGCTGCGTCGCGCAACTGATCGAGGCCGTCGGCACCGCGCAGATCATCGTGCTGGAGGTGCACAACCCCGCGGCATTCCAGAACGCCTTCCGCATCCCGACCATCCACCTCGACGCCCGCCACGCACTGGATGCGGCCGTCGACGCGACGGTTGGGCAAGGGCCGCTGGTGATCGCCTCACCCGATACGGGAGGAGCGAAACGCGCCCAGCTGTGGCGGGAGGACCTCGAGGCGCGGCTGGAGCGACCGGTCGGGTTCGCGATGGTGGACAAGCGTCGCAGCGCGGGTCTGGTCAGCGGCACGCCGATCGTTGCCGGCGATGTGACGGGTGCCACGGTGCTGCTGTTCGACGACCTCGTCGCCACCGGGGAGACGCTGCAGCGCGCGGCGCTGGCGTTGCGCGCTGCCGGTGCGCGCAGCGTCGTCGCGTGCGCGGCGCACGGGCTGTTCGTCGGGACGGCGGGACACAGGCTGATCGATGGCGCGATCGATCAGGTGTTCGTGACCGACAGCGTGCCGGCATTTCGCTTGCCCGAAGAGGCCAGGGCGATGGTGACGACGGTGTCTTGCACCCCGCTGTTCGCGCGAGCCATCCGTGACAGCCATGCCTCCTGGGGCCGTTGACCCGGCCCCGCGCTGCCGAGCCGGCCATCGGCAAGGTGACTTGATCAGCTGGCGGCCAGGGCCGTCGCGTCGCTGAGCGGGCAGTAACCGTCGAGGTCGTCGAGCGCCGCGAGCGCGCGTTGCACGCAACGTTGTGCAAGCGGTGCCCACTTCTGCGGCGCGCGCGGTTGCGGATCGAGCAGATGGGCCATGGCCAGGCGGGCCCGAAGCAGGGCCCGTTGCGCCGTGTAGAGGTGGATCAGTGCGGCGGGCGGCCGGTCGTCCAACGCCGCGGACAAGCCGGCGATGAGACGGGGCATGAGCCAGTCGGCACCCGCCAGGCCGCATTCAAGGCCGAGAAACGCCACCTCGTCGAACGGATCGACCTGCCGAAGCTGGGCATTGAACTCGAGGCAATCGATGATCACCGGCGGGTCCACCAGGCAGACATGCTCCGGCCGCAGATCGCCATGGCCTTCGACGATGCGGCCGCGCGTGCAAGGCTCATACAGCAGTTCCGCATACGTCACCAGCGCGCGATCCATGCGATCGAGAGCAAGGCCCGCGTGGTGCAACTCGAACTGCGGCCGCAGCATCACTTCGCGATTCGATGCTTGTTCTCGATGGAACCGGGCGACGTATTCCTCGGCCTGGACAGGCAGCGTCATGGCGTGGCGGTAGAAGCGCCCGAGCAGCCCAACGAGCTTGTCGATGTCGACCTCGGTGACCTGCCCCTGCGCAATCAACCGATGCAGCATGCGCTGCTCGGGCAGCCGGTGCATCAGCACCAGCCAGTCGAGCGTCTGGCCGGGTGCCGGCAACCGCTCGGGCGGCAGGACACTGAACTCGCCGTCGTGCCACTGCAACGCCCGCAGGCCCAGATAGACACCCGGCGCCAGGCGAGCGTTCAAGCGCAGCTCTTGACGGCAGTAGAACTCGCGCGCCTCGATCGTCGAGAAGTCCAGGAACGGAAAGCGGACCGGCTTCTTCAACTTGAGTACGCAGTCGCTGGTCAGAAAGACCCAGGACATGTGGGTCTCCATGGCCTGCACATTCCCATCCGCCAGACCGTGCGCTGCCGGCGACCGCAGGAACGCCACCTTCGCCTCGAGGCTCGGCAAAGCCTCGGACGGCGCGACCGGCGCTGTCGAGGCAGTCAAGGCAGGCGTGGCAGGCGTGGCAGGCGTGGGTGTTGGCATGGAATGCGCGAGCTTCCTGGCTCAGCACGTCGCCGAATCGACCTGCGCGGCCAGGTGGCGCAGGCCAGCGGAGATCTCCGCGCCGTACCCGGCCGGTGCCGCGTCCAGCAACAAAAGAGCGCTCTGCAAGCGTGACCGTTCATGGACATGCCGTTCGCGGACCTGGTCGAGGGTCGGCGTGGGCTGCAGGCGCCGGCCGGCGCGCATGCAGGGCTGCAGGAGTGCAACCCCCGGGGCGCTTTCCGACACGAGGTGAACGAGATCGCCTGCCAGGCATCCCACGCCGTCGAGGCGTCGGCTCACCTGTTTGACGCCCGGCCAGGTGGCCTTGCCCTCGGAACGCTTGCGCCGCGCGATGCCGGCGTAGCTCTGCAGCTTGTAGACCATGTCGAGCGCCGGTGCATCGCTCGAGGTGCCGAGCGCGGTGCCCACGCCGAACCCGTCGATCGGTGCACCGTCCTGGAGCAATGTGGCGATGCGGTGTTCGTCGAGGTTGCCGCTCGCGAACACGATGACGTCGGCCAGATCCGCAGCGTCGAGCATCGAGCGTACCGCGCGAGCGTGTGCGCCGAGGTCGCCGCTGTCCAGCCGTACGCCACCGATGGCGATGCCGTCGAGCTTCAGGCGCGGTGCGATGGCGATCAGCTTGGCGACGGCGGCCTCGCTGTCATAGGTGTCGACAAGCATCGTCGGCCGCAGCGGGCGTGAGCGCGCGAAAGCTTCGAAGGCGCCCGCCTCGCTGGCATGCGCCTGCACGAACGAATGCGCCATCGTGCCGACCACCGGGATCTCGAAGCGGCGGCCCGCCTCGGCGGTGGCGGTGCCGTCGAAGCCGGCCAGCCAAGCCGCGCGTGCGGCGAACACGGAGGCCTCTGCACCATGCGCACGGCGCATGCCGAAGTCGATGAGCGTCTTGTCGCGCGCGGCCGTTCGCATCCGGGCCGCTTTCGAGGCGATCAGCGTCTGGAAATGAACGATGTTGAGCAACCGACTCTCGACGAGCTGCGCCTGCGGCAGCGGTGCCGTCACCCGAAGGATCGGCTCGTCGGGGAAGAACACCGTTCCCTCCGGCATGGCGTGCACATCGCCCGTGAAGCGAAGTTCGCGCAGCCGCGGCGCCAGTGTCGCGGGGAAGCCACCGCGACCGACCAGCCATGCGATCTCGCTGTCGTCGAAGCGCAGGTCCTCGAGGTAGTCCAGCGCTTGCTCCAGGCCCGCAGCCACGAGGAAGCAACGGTTCGGGGGCAGCTTGCGCACGAACAGCTCGAACACCGCCTCCTCCTCGAGCCCTTCGTGCAGATAGGCCTGCAGCATCGTGAGCTGATAGAAGTCGGTGAGCAGCGCACTCATCGATCGTCCCTGGCGGCATTCATCGCGTCACTCTAGGCATGACGCGGCGCCTGCGACTGATCCCGATCAAGTCGCGACCATCGCGTGGGGACGACGCTGGCACCGCAGTTCGACGAGACCCCCGGGATGGACGAGCCTTCGCGGCAGTGCGTGGCCGTGCCTTGATCCTCGACAAGTCGGTTCGACAAGCGGCCGCTACGCTCAACCGATGAACGCATCGGCGACCCACCTTCAAGTGTGCGCAGGGCGCAGCGCCGCCACGTGATCGGCACCTGTCTGATCACCGGGGGATCCGGCTTCCTGGGCATCAACCTCGTCCGGTTCTTGCTGGAGCGTGGTGTTCGCGTGCGCTCGCTGGACATCGCGCCTTTCGACTACCCGGAGCGCGACCGGGTCGACGCGATCCTGGGCGACATCCGTGATCCGGCGGCGGTGGCGCGGGCAATGCATGGCGTCGATGCCGTCGTGCACTGTGCCGCTGCGCTGCCGTTGGCCAGCGAGGCCGACATTCGCTCGACCGATGTCGGCGGCACGCTGCTGCTGCTCGACACCGCCTGGCGGCAACAGGTGCCTCGCTTCGTCTTCATCTCGTCGACCTCGGTCTATGGCATTCCCGATCACAGCCCCATCCGCGAGGATGATGCGTTGCACGGCGTCGGCCCTTACGGTTGCGCCAAGATCGAAGCCGAGCGCCATTGCGCCGAGGCCCGCCGCCGGGGAATGTGCGTACCGGTGCTGCGGCCGAAGAGCTTCGTCGGCCCCGAGCGCCTGGGGGCTTTCGAGCTTCTCTACGACTGGGCCTGCGATGGCCATGGCTTTCCCGTGCTGGGCCGGGGCGACAACCGCTACCAGTTGCTGGACGTCGAGGACCTCTGCGACGTGATCTGGTTGTGCCTGACGCGCGAGCGCGAGCTCGTCGACGGCACCTTCAACGTCGGCGCCGGCGAGTTCGGCACCATGCGCGACAACTTCCAGTGCGTGCTCGACCGTGCCGGTCACGGCCGCCATGTCATCAGCCTGCCGCAGCGCCCGGCGGTTTGGCTGCTGCGCGTGCTGGAGGCGCTTCACCTGTCGCCCCTGTACCGCTGGATCTACGAGACGGCCGCGCACGAGAGCGAGGTCTCGATCGAGCGGCTGCAGGCGGTGCTGGGCTTCACGCCACGCCATTCGAACCGCGACGCGCTGCAGCGCAACTACGACTGGTACCTCGCGCACCGGGCCGAGTTCCGCGGCCGCAGCGGCGTGTCGCACCGTGTGCCGTGGAAGCACGGCGTGCTGGACCTGGCCAAATGGTTCTTCTGACCCTGCCTGAACTTGAGCCTGGACGCGATGCCGCGCCCGAAGCCCAGGCTGATCCGGTGCCGCTGGTGGTGGATCTCGACGGAACGCTGCTGCACACCGACACCCTCGTCGAATCGTTGTTCGACGTGGCGCGGCGACGGCCGCTGCAACTGCTGCAGCTGCCGGCCTGGCTGGCGGCCGGGCGCGCGAACCTGAAGCGACAACTGGCGCACAGGGCGTCGCTCGACGTGTCCGCTTTGCCGCGGGCCGAAGACCTGCTGGCGCACCTGTGGACACTGAAGCGCCAGGGCCGCCGCCTCGTGCTGGCCACCGCTGCCGATGCACGGATCGCGCAGGCTATTGCCGACCAGTTGGGGCTGTTCGACGCCGTGCTCGCCAGCGATGGCCGGGTCAACCTGTCAGGCAGCGTCAAACGCGACCGCCTCGTCGCAACGTTCGGCGAGGGCGGTTTCGACTATGCCGGCAACAGCAGCAGCGACCTGCCGGTCTGGGCGGCGGCGCGCCACGCCGTGCTCGTCAGGCCGTCGCCGCAGCTGGCGGCGGCGACGGCACGTGTGGCCGAGATCGAACACAGCTTCGGCGCCGATCGGCCCGGCTGGCGCGAGTACCTTGGTGCGATGCGCGCGCAGCACTGGCTGAAGAACATGCTGCTGCTGGTGCCGCTGCTCGCGACGCAGCAGCTCTACGATCTGCCAAAGCTGCTGGCCGTGCTGGTCGGCTTCGTGTGTTTCAGCCTGGCGGCGTCGGGCGTGTACCTGCTGAACGACCTGTTCGACCTGCCAGCGGACCGCCGCCACCCGCACAAGCGCCAGCGGGCGCTGGCGTCCGGCCGCCTGCCGTTGCTGCACGGCCTGTTGCTGGTGCCCGCGCTGTGGCTGGCGGCGTCGCTGCTGGCGCTGACCCTGCCCGCGCCCTTCCTGGCCGCGCTGGGCTGCTACGCCGTGTTGAATCTCGCCTACTCGATGCGGTTGAGAAACTACCCCATCGTCGACGCGTTGGTGCTGGCCGTCGGCTACAGCCTGCGCGTCTACGCCGGCTCCCTGGTGGTGGCGATCGATGTGTCGCCGTGGCTGCTGGTGTGCAGCACGGCGCTGTTCTTCGGCCTGGCATTGCTGAAACGCTACGCCGAGATCGTGTCGTTGCGCCCCGGCCTTGGCTCGGGCGGCCGCGTGCGGGGCTACGCAGTCAGCGACGCGCCGCTGATCGCCGGGCTCGGCACGGCGGCGGATTGCATCGCCGTCGTGCTGCTCGCCCTGTACCCCGTGGTGATCACCCCCACGGCGCCGCGCCTGACCATCTGGTCGCTGAGCGCGCTGCTGCTGTTCTGGGTGGGTCACATGTGGTTGATGGCCCACCGCGGTCGCATCCATGACGACCTGGTGGCGTTTGCGCTGCGAGACCCGCTCAGCCGCGCGTTCGGCGTGACGATGGCGTTGCTGCTGTTGTTCGGACCATGATGCGTCGCCACCATGCACTGGGCTTGGCGCTGGCGGCGCTGACCACGCTGCTGCACGGCGTGGCGGCGGCGGCCGGCGACGAAGCGTTCATCGCGCTGCAGGCTGCGCGGCGTGTGGAACGGGTCGCGTTGCCCGGGGCAGCCGGCGTCGCCGTGTTGACGCATCTGGCGCCGAACGCCAATGCCTGGCTGCTGCTGTCGCTGCCGGCGCCCGATGGCCGGGGCACGCGCAGCTTCCACCTCGAAAACGCCGACCCACGGCACCAGCGCGTCGCCCTCGATCCGGCAGCACCGGGCGTGCTGCTGATCACGCGCGAAGGCGCCGTCACGCGCTGCACGGTCTGGCCCGATAAGGCGCTGGCGCAGGCGGCCCGGCAGCGGCTGTCCTACGTTCCGTTGTGCGAAGACCGGCTGTTCATGCGCAACGCCGTGCCGGGCAACCGCAGCGCCCTGGAGGCGACGACCGAATTCCTGCGGGACCACGTCTGGCGCGGCGAGCAGATCATCGGCTTCGTCAAGAACGAGCTGTACCGCGACGCCTTCGCCGAGCGCGCTGCCACCGCGGCGTCTGGCGTCGGCGCCGGCGCCCCATCACCCGGGTCGCCGCCGGCTGCACGGTTGCGCAGCGGCGCGCCGCCCCCGGCGATCATGGCCCCGGGGCTCGGCATCGCCATGCTGTCACCCGATCGCGCGTTGTGGCCGGGCCGCTGGTACGGGGCCGCGGGGCTCGACGGCGTGTGGGTCAGCGCCACGCCGCCGGGCGCTGCGGCCGAGGGCCTGGATGCGGTCGAGTCCGAAGCATTGGCCTACCTCGTGGCGTTCGACCTTGACGGCTTGGACCTCGGCTTCGCCCTTGGCACCGAGCACCCGCGCCTGGGCTGGTCGGCACGCGTGCGGCCGGCACAGCGCGACGAGAGCCTGCCCGGCCCGGACGGATTCGACAGCGCCGCGGCGCTGGTGCGCACCGGCATGCTCCAGCCGTCGCTGCTGGAGCGTGTCATCGCGACCTTCACCGCTGGCTTCAAGCGCGAGCACGGCGCGTTCAGCCACGGTGCGCTGGCGGCGGTGAACCACGGCAGCCATTACGGCTTCGTCGAGCAGGGCGTGGTCTTCAGCCGGCTGCAGCCAGGGCTGGCGACGCTGTTCGTGCGGGACGACGGCACCGTCGGCATGGAGACCTGGCGCGACGACGAGGCCCACCGCGTCGGGACGCTGCGCCATGCGCGGCAGAACGGCATGCCGCTGGTCGAACCGGGCCCGGGCGGCATCCCGATGGCGGGCCGCACGGTCGAGCAATGGGGCGTGGGCAATTGGTCGGGCTCGGCCGACGAACGGCTGCGCACGCTGCGCGCGGGCGCCTGCATCGTGGCCCATGAGGGCCGGCGCTACCTCGTCTACGGCTACTTCTCGAGCGCCACGCCGCGCGCGATGGCGCGCGTCTTCCTGGCCTATGGCTGCAGCTACGCCATGCACCTGGACATGAACGCGCTGGAGCACACCTACCTCGCGTTGTACCCACGCAGCGGCACGCAGCTCGGCGTCGAGCACCTGGTGCCAGGCATGGCCGTGCTGGACAAGACCCTGGGGGCGGCCCTGCTGCCGCGCTTCCTGAGCTTCCCCGACGACCGCGACTTCTTCTACCTCACTCGGCGACAGGCTCCACGATGAAGCAGAGTCTGCGCGTCGCTTTCGCCGTGTTGGCTTGCTGGCTGCTCGTTGCCGCAGCGCCGGGCCCCTCGTTCAAGCAGCAGAACGAGGCCATGCTGAGCGCCATCCGGCAGGTGCACGGGCTCGACGATGCCGCCATGCAGCGCATCCGCACCATCATCGAACGCTCGGGCTACATCGGCCAAGGCAACCCGGCGATTTCGCAGCATCCGCTGACTCCGGAGCAGTGTCGGGCCATGCGGGCGCGTGCATCACCTGGCGGCGACGAGCCGGCCTTCGCGCGCATCTGCGGTGGCCTGAACATGGCGCCGCTGTACGACCCGGCCCGCCAGCGCGCCGAGGACGCCCGCGCCTGCATCGACCAGTACGAGTTCCCGGACATCCCTTGCGAATACCCGGTGGTCTGGGTCAAGGCGCGCGAGGCGGCGCAAATCTGCGAGGCGATGGGCAAGCGGCTGTGTGACGCACACGAATGGGAAGGCGCCTGCCAGGGCGCGCTGCAGCCGCCGGACTATCGTTTCGACCTGGCCCGTGGCCAGACGCAGAGTGTTGCGGTCAACCGCATGCGCGATGCGAACAACCGCGCGCACGCGGCTGACAAGCGCTGGGCCTATGGCCCCAGCTACCGCAGCGGCGTCTGCGCCACCGGCGGCCGGAAGACACCGGGCTGTCAGGGCGGCGGCTGGAACGCCTGCGGCTCGAACACCTACCCGACCGGTTCGTTCCCTGACTGTCGCAGCCCGTTGGGCGTCCACGACCTCCATGGCAATGCGGCCGAACACATGAACCTGCCGCTGGACGCGTCGCAGATGGCCAGCCTGGGCAGCGCCGAGCTGGGCGTCACCGAGATGAAGGGCAGTTGGTTCATCTTCGACGCTTACCGTGCCCATGAGGACTGGTGTCGCTGGCGCGCGCCCTTCTGGCACGGCACGCGCGTGATGGACATGCACAGCCACGCCAACTACCACCTGGGCTTTCGCTGCTGCAAGACCTTGCCGCAGCGCGCGGGTCAATGACCCCGGCCGTCGCGGCCCGCGCGGGCCGCCAGCCAGCCGGCCGCCGGGGCGAGCGGGCCTTCGTCGCTGAGCAACGGGCCCAGCGTGTCGTCGGCCAGCACATCCAGCAGCCGCGCCGGGCGGCCGTCGACGAACATGGTCTGGCTGACCAGGCGCACGCCGTGGCTGTAGTCGGCGTAGCGCTCGCCGTGCACGGTGGACAGCGGCTGGATCGGCGTGCCGTCGGCGCGTTGCCAGCCGTAGATCGCCACGCGCCCGGGTTGCCGCCACAGCCGTTCGCTGAGCACCAGGTCTTTCTTGTGGCCGGCGGTCAGGGCGCCGGGCGGCGCACCGAGCGCTGCACGCTGCCGTGCCACCAGCGCGCCATGCTGCTGCAAGTAGGCGGTGGAGCGCATGCGGTCGTTGGCCGGCAGCGGCTGCGGCAGCAGGTGCACGTCGGCCGCGCGGTAGATCAGGTCGACGATGCGCCGCGTGGGAAGCGTGAAGCCGAATTTCGTGGCCACGGCGAGCGCACTGTCCAGCCCCATCGGCACGAGCAAGAAGTCGTTGTCGGCGCCGAGGCCGAGGTAGTCGGACAGCACGCACAGCGTGAGCTGCACGCTGCGGCCATCACGCAAGCGCGCGTTCAAGATTGCCGGCCGCACCCGGCGCAGGAACTGCGGAAGATTGCCGGCGAGCAACTCGTCGCGGATCGCTTCGTCGCGCGCGTGATCGCCAAGGCCCGCCACCGACGCGATGAACTCGCTGGCACCCGGTGCTCGCTCCGCGCGCGCCGGGATGCCGCGCGCTGACGCTGCGCACGCTGACGCAGGCTCTTCGGCGCGAGCCCCCGCCCCGGCGAGCACGAGGCTGCACAGCGCGGGCCACAGGAGCTTCTTTCGCAGAAATCGACGCAGCGTGTCCAAGCCGCAATTATCCCCGTTCCGGGATCTTGACGCATGTCAACGGCCGGGCCGGCCGTCGTTCGACGACTCCGAATCGCTCGTGTCTGCGAAGGCGGTGCGGATCGCATCATCGACCGTCTCCAGGCCGACGAACTGCATGCCGGCGCGGGCGCTCTCCGGCACCTCGCGCAAATCCTTCAGGTTGCGCTGGGGCAGCAAGACCGTGCGCAGCCCGGCGCGTTGCGCGGCCAGCACCTTTTCCTTGATGCCGCCGACCGGCAGGACCAAGCCGCGCAGGCTGATCTCCCCTGTCATCGCCACGTCGTGCCGCACCGGACGGTCGGTGAACAGCGACGCCAGCGCGACGAACATCGCCACACCGGCGCTCGGTCCGTCCTTCGGGATGGCGCCGGCGGGAATATGCAAATGCAGGTCGATGCTGTCGAACGCCGTCGGAGATACCTGCAGATCGGCCGCCCGCGACTTGACGAGCGTGAAGGCGGCCTGGGCACTCTCCTTCATCACGTCGCCCAACTGGCCGGTCAAGGTGAGCTTGCCGCTGCCGTTCACCCGCGTGGCTTCGATGAACAGGATGTCGCCGCCGACCGGCGTCCACGCCAGCCCGGTGGCCACGCCGGCGACGCTGCTGCGCAGCGCGACCTCGCGCTCGAACTTGACCGGCCCCAGAATGGTGTCGAGGTCCTGGGCATCGATGTGCACCGCGTCGGCCGATCCTTCGGCGACCTTCATCGCGGCATGGCGCATCGCGCGGCCGATCTCGCGCTCGAGCTGGCGAACGCCTGCCTCGCGCGTGTAGTTCGCGACGATGGCCTGCAGCGCCTCGGTCGTCAGCTGGCATTGGCCTTCACGCAAGCCGTTGGCCTCGCGTTGCCTCGGCACCAGATAGGTCAGCGCGATCTGCAGCTTTTCTTCTTGCGTGTAGCCGGGGATGTCGATCAGTTCCATGCGGTCGCGCACCGGCGCTGGCACGTTGTCGATCACGTTGGCCGTGGCGATGAACACGACCCGGCTGAGGTCGAACGGCACGCCCAGGTAGTTGTCGCGGAAGCTGTTGTTCTGCTCGGGGTCCAGCACCTCGAGCAGCGCTGCCGACGGGTCGCCATGGGCGCTGGCCGTCAGTTTGTCGACCTCGTCGAGCATCATCACGCAGTCGCGCGCGCCGGCCTTGCGCAGCCCCTGCATGATGTTGCCGGGCAGGGCACCGATGTAGGTGCGGCGGTGGCCGCGCATCTCGGCCTCGTCATGCACGCCACCGAGCGACACGCGCACGAAGGGTCGCTGAAGCGCCTTCGCAATGCTCTGGCCCAGCGAGGTCTTGCCCACGCCCGGCGGGCCGACGAAGCACAGGATCGGCGCGCGGCCCAGCGGGTTGAGCTTGCGCACGGCCAGGAACTCGACGATGCGCTGCTTCACCCGGTCCAGCCCGAAGTGATCGGCCTGCAACGTCTGGCGCGCCGCGGCCAGGTCGATGGGCGTTTCCGCGGGCGTGGCCCACGGCAGCTCGACCATCCATTCGAGGTAGGTGCGCAGCATCGAGTACTCACCCGACGCGTCGGACATGCTCTGCAGGCGCCGCAGCTCCTTGCGGGCATGGGTCTCGATGTCCGGCGGCATCGCGGCCTTGGTGATCGCTTCATCCAGGCGCGCCACTTCGGCGTCGTTGTCGTCGGTCTCGCCGAGCTCCTGCTGAATCGTCTTCAGCTGCTCGCGCAGCATGAACTTGCGCTGGCGATCATCGATCTGCTCCTTCGTTCGCTCGCCGATTTCGCGCGACAGCCGCAGCACCTCGATGCGGTGCGACAGCAAGGGAAGAAGCCGGCGAACGCGATCCTGCGTCGTGGTCATTTCGAGCAGCGCCTGCTTCTCGTTCACCTCGGCGTCGATGATGCTGGCGGTGATGTCGGCCAGTTGTGCCGGGCCGCGGGTGGTCTGCAATGCGTGGACCAGTTCGGCGGGCACGCTGGGCAGCAACGACAGGAGCTCCACGCTTCGCTCACGCAGCTGCAGCGCCAGCGCCTCGGCCTCGGCCGAGGCGTCCGCCGCTTCGACGAGGGGCTCGATGCGCGCGGCGAGGAACGGATACCCCTCAGCCGGCCCGACGATGCGAAAGCGCTGCATGCCCTGGCACACCGCATGGTGCAGGCCCTGCTGTTGCTCGACATGGTGCACCACCTTGGCCAACGTGCCCACCACGCACAGGCCGTCCACGGAAGGGTCGTCTTCGCGGGGCTCTTTCTGCAACACGATGCCCACCTGCGTCTCGCTGGCCAGGGCGTGTTCCAGGGCGGCGACCGACTTCGCGCGCCCGACGCTGACCGGTGCCAGCACCTGAGGAAACAGCACCAGGTTGCGCATGGGGATCAACGCCACCACGCCGGGCGGCAGTTCGACGACGGGGGCGGCTTGGGTCTGGCTCATGGTTCACTCCGGCTGCGACAACGTTCGAAGGCTCGGCTGCAGGCTGTCAATACATCTCCGGGCTGGCCGCCGGCATCGCCCCTTCTGCCGGCGCCTTCTTCGGCGCGTTGGCCACCATGCAGTCCGTGGTGAGGACCAGGCTGGCGATCGACGCGGCGTTCTGCAGCGCCAGCCGGGTGACCTTGGCCGGGTCGATGACCCCCATTTCCAGCATGTCCCCGTACTCGCGCGTCGCGGCGTTGTAGCCGTAGTTGCGGTGCGTCGATTCGTCCACCTTGTGCAGCACGATCGAAGGCTCGTCGGCCGCGTTGGAGACGATGCGGCGCAGCGGTTCTTCGAGCGCGCGTTGGACGATGCGAACGCCCGATTCCTGGTCCAGATTCGGTGCCGCGAGCGTGCGCAGCGCCAGGCGGGCGCGCAACAGAGCCACACCACCTCCGGGAACGATCCCTTCCTCCACGGCCGCGCGTGTGGCGTGCAGTGCGTCTTCGACGCGCAGCTTGCGCTCCTTCAATTCGGTCTCGGTGGCGGCGCCGACCTTGATCAGCGCCACGCCGCCGGACAGCTTGGCCACGCGCTCGTCGAGCTGCTTGCGGTCATAGTCGCTGGTCTGCGCGTCGCGCTCTTTCTTGATCGCTGCAACGCGCTCGGCAATGGCCCGCTCGTCACCGCCGCCACCGATGAGCGTGGTCGTGTCCTTGTCGATCTCCACGCGGCGGGCCCGGCCGAGATTCTCGAGCGTCGCCTTGGCCAGGGTCAGCCCGAGGTCGCTGGAGATCACCGTGCCGCCGGTGAGCACCGCCATGTCCTGCAGCATCGCCTTGCGGCGGTCGCCGAAGCCGGGCGCCTTCACGGCGCAGGTCTTGATCACGCCACGCACGCTGTTGATGACCAGCGTCGCCAGCGCGTCGGCCTCCACGTCCTCGGCGATCACGAGCAGCGGCGACCCGGCCTTGGCCGCCGCCTCCAGCAGCGGCACCAGATCGTTCACCGCGGTCAGCTTCTGGTCGCACAGGACGATGGCCACGTTTTCCAGCACCGCCGCCTGCTTCTCGGCATTGTTGATGAAGTACGGCGACAGGTAGCCACGGTCGAACTGCAGCCCTTCGACCACCTCGAGCTCGCTGGCCAGGCCGGAACCGTCCTCGATCGACACGGCGCCCTCACGGCCCACCTTGTCCATGGCGCCGCCGATCAGGTCGCCGATCGACCGATCGTTGTTGGCCGAGATCGCGGCCACGTGGGCGATCTCCTGCGATGTCGTGGAAGGCTGTGCGATGGCCTTCAGCTCCTTCACGACCGCATCGACGGCGAGGTCGATGCCGCGCTTCAGGTCCATCGGGTTCATGCCCGCCGCCAGGTACTTCAAGCCCTCCTGGATCATGGCGTGCGCAAGCACCGTGGCGGTGGTGGTGCCGTCGCCCGCCATTTCGCTGGTTCGCGCGGCCACCTCGCGCAGCAGCTGCGCACCCATGTTCTCGAAACGATCTTCCAACTCAATGGCTTTGGCCACCACGACGCCGGAGTTCACGATCTGCGGTGGGCCGAAATCGCGATCGAGGATCACGGTGCGGCCACGCGGGCCCAGCGTCACTTTCACCGCGTCGGCCAGCGCGTCGACGCCGCGACGGATCCTGTTGCGGGCATCTTCGCCATAGAGCAGTTGTTTGGCGGTCATGGGGTTGACTCCTTCGAGGCGTGCATGCGGTCAAACTGCCGCGAAAAGCCCAGCGTATGCCGCCTGGCGTCGTCGGGGTTGATCACAATCAAGCGCGCGTCAACGCCTCGCGCGTCGACGTGCCGAGCGCGCGGCGGCACGGCTGCGCCGATGCGGGCGCGCGTAGAAGCGGTGTTTGGCGAACTCGGTCGCGGCCACATAGCCGAGCACGACGAGGAGCATGCCGACGGCCACCGTAGGTGTCAGGGCGACGAAGGCGAACAGGGCCGCCGCCGGGCCGACGAACGGCAGCGCAAGGGCCAGCAAGGCGGTGAGCAGGGTCGTCAGCCACAGCATGGTCCCGGGCCGGCTGTTCCAGGCAGGCCGGTGCGTTCGCAACACCAGCACGACGGCGAGCTCCGTGAGCAGCGATACGACGAACCAGGCCGTCTGGAACACCGGCTGCGAAGCATCGAAGACCTTCAACAGCAGCCAGAAGGTCAGCAGGTCGAACACGGAGCTTGTCAGGCCGAACACCAGCATGAAGCGGCGCAGGTCGTGAACATCCCAGTGCTGCGCGGTGGTGAGGCGGTCGTCGTCGACGCGGTCGGACGAGATCGCGATGGAGGGCAGATCCGAGAGGAAGTTGTTGAGCAGGATCTGCTTGGCCGACAGCGGCAGAAAGGGCAGCAGCGGGGCGGCCAGCGCCATGCTGATCATGTTGCCGAAGTTGGCGCTCGTCGTGATGCTGATGTACTTCAGCGTGTTCGCGAAGGTGCGGCGACCTTCCTCCACGCCCTGGCACAGCACGTCGAGATCGGGCCGCAGCAGCACCACGTCGGCGCTCTCGCGCGCCACGTCCACGGCACCGTCGACCGAGATGCCGACGTCGGCGGCATGCAGTGCAGGCGCGTCGTTGATGCCGTCGCCGAGATAGCCCACCGCATGGCCGCGGTGTTGAAGCGCACGCACGATGCGTTCTTTCTGCTGCGGGTCGACCTCAACGAACAACACGGCCTTCTCCGCACGGTGCCACAGAGCCTCTTGCTTCATGCTGGCGATCTGCTCGCCGGTCAGCATGGCCCGAGGGTCGAGCCCGACGGCCTCGGCCACGTGGGCGGCCACGTAGCGGTTGTCTCCGGTGACGATCTTGACACCGACGCCGTGCTCGGCCAGGGCGCCGAGCGTGGCCTTCGCCGAGGCCTTGGGTGGATCGAGGAAGAGCAGGAAGCCGGCGAAACACATGCCGGCTTCGTCGTCGTGCGTGTAGCCACTGCGCGGTGCGGCCTCGCGCGTGGCGAGCCCCAGCAGCCGCAGGCCGCGGCTGCCCTGTTCGCGGAACCACGCGTCCAGCCGCTTGCGTTCCTCGTCGTCCAACGGCTCGGGGCCGCTTCCACGGACGATCCGCGTGCATGTCTCGAGCACGTTGGCGAAGGCACCCTTGGTGATGATGAGGTGCTGTTGCCCGCCCTTCGGTTCGACCACGATGGTCAGGCGCTTGCGCAGGAAGTCGTAGGGAATCTCGTCGATCTTGCGCAGGGCGGCCGTCGTGAGCCCGGCTTTTTCACCTGCGGCCACCAGGGCAGCGTCCAACGGGTTGTCGATGCCGGTCTCGAAGGCCGCGTTCAGGTAGGCCAGGCGCAGCACCTCTGCAGAAGCTTTGCCGTCGGGCGCCGTGGCGGCTTCGAGCGTCATCACGCCTTCGGTGAGGGTGCCGGTCTTGTCGGTGCACAGGAAGTCCATGCTGCCGAGGTTCTCGATCGCTTCGAGGTGCCGCACGATGACGCCTCGGCGTGCCATCCTGCGGGCGCCTGACGACAGCGTCACGCTGATGATCGCCGGCAGCAGCTCGGGCGACAGGCCGACCGCCAGGGCGACGGCGAACAGCATCGACTCGACCCACGGCCGCCCCAGCCACTGGTTGACGATGAGCACGAACAGCACCATCACCACCATCACCCGCACCAGCAGCACGCCGAACTGCTGGACCCCGCGCGCGAACTCCGTCTCGGGCGGCGCCGCACGCAGCCGCTGCGCCAAGGCACCGAAGGCCGTGCGTTCGCCGGTGTGCACGACCAGCACGGTGGCCGTGCCGCTGCGTACCGAGGTGCCCAGATGGACGGCATTGGTGCGACGCGCGATCGGCGTGTCGGCGGGCAGCACACCGGGTTGCTTTTCCACCGGGAACGATTCGCCGGTGAGGCTGGCTTCGGTCACCAGGAAGTCGCGGCTGTCCAGCACGAGCCCATCGGCCGGGACCAGGTTGCCGGCCGACAACATGACGATGTCGCCGGGCACCAGCTCGCTGGTCAGCACGACGCGGGGCGCGCCATCGCGCAGGGCCGTCACTGTCAGTGCGAGCCTCTTGCGCAACTGCGCCACCGCTTTCGACGCGCGGTATTCCTGCAGGAAGCCAAGGCCGCAACTGCCCAGCACCACGACCAGGATGATGGCCGCGTCGAGCCAGTCGCGTAGGCTGGCCGACACCACGCCGGCGAAGACGAGGATGAGCACCAAAGGGCTCTTGAACTGCCCGAGGGCGAGTCGCCAGGTGCGTGTGTCCAGTTCCTCGTCGAGGGTGTTGCGGCCTTCGGTGCGCAAGCGTCGGGCTGCCTCGGCGCAAGACAGGCCCTGGGTCTGGCTGCGCAGCGTTGCCATCAAGGCAGGGGCTTCGCGGCTCCAGAACGCAGCCGTGTCCTCGGGGGGGTGGTGGGTTGCCTGCGACGCGGATGCGGCGGGGTGGGACGGCCTGGGCTGGCGGACCTGCTTCATGCCGATGGTGAGCGTGCCGCGGCCCGCGATGCGATGCTGGCGCCGGGTTCTCTTGCTGCGCTCAGGGCTCGAAGACGCGACGCCAGGTCACGGCCAGGTCCGGTGGCACGAGCACCGGGCTTGCGTCATGGTCGCCGACGTCGCCAGCGCTGCGCTCGACCTCGTGTTCGATGCCCCGCTCCAGCGCGGCGGCGATGTCGCCGAGCTGGTCTGCGTAGGAGGCGATCAGGTCGTCCAATGTGACGATGCCTGTCAGCCGGCCCTGGCTGTCGATCAGCAGCAACCGGCGCACACCGGCCTCTCGCATGGCCTCGGCTGACTCGGCGATGCTGGCCTTCTGAGGGATCGCGACAAGGCCTTGGCTCCCGGCGTCACCTAGAGCCGCGCCCACCTGCATGTGCGGCGAGCGGCCCTCGGCCACCACCAGCAGCGCGAGATCGCGATCGGTGAGCACGCCCATCAGGTGTGAAGCGCCGGCGTCGCCGCGGGTGACGACGACGGCGCCGACATGGCGGTCCCGCATCAGCTGGGCGGCTTCCTGCAGGCTGGCGTGCTCGTCGACGGTCACCACCTTGCGCTGGGAGATCGAGGCGATGTTCATGCGGCTTCCTCGGGCATGCTCATGGGCGACTCAAGCTGCCACCGACACCACGGCACTCAGCAAGGCCAGCAGCACCACGATGCTGATCACATGGCGGCGCAGCCAGTGCAGCAAGTCGAACGCCGGCGGCAAAGGGGGGCCTGCTTTCCGAGTGGACGGGAGCATGGATGAGGGCGTGATGAACTCAGACATGGTGCGCTCCGTTTGCGGTGCGAGGATGGAAAGATGATGCGTCGTCATCGCCGATGCGGTTTGGGGATCGCGCAACTGCGCCTTCGGCGCCTCGGCCACCTTCAGCGTCGCTTCGTACGTTGAAAAGGGGAAGGGGCCGCCGCACCGAAGGCCCTGCTGACGCAGGGTCACCTGCACCCCCAGGCTGCGATCACGCTGCATTGGCAGCGTGATGCGACGGGCCGATGGGTCGGCCCAGCGTCGCAGCCCAAGCACGCGGCGGTGGCAAATGCCCTCGTACGGCGGCTGGTTCAAGCGTAGGACGCCCCGTTGCCTCGGCATTGCGTTTTGTCAACTCCGAGCCGCGCAGCAGCGGCTTCCTGGCCCAACCTCGAACCGCAGCTTCTTGATGCTGGTCAAGCGGCCCGGCCCGGCCGCGCCTTAGCTTGCTGCCATGGTGGAGACGCTCGACAGGTAAACACATGCACCCACACGAAGCCCTCGACCCGGATCGCCTGTGTTCACGCTGCGACCCGGCGGTTTTCGACTTCGACACCACGGCCGCGCTGCCCGAACCCGAGCAGCCCTTCGGCCAGGCGCGTGCGGTGGAGGCCCTCCGGCTGGGGCTCGACCTCGTCGGCCCGGGTTTCAACGTCTTCGTCTTCGGCGAGCCCGGCAGCGGCCGGCACCACATCGTTCGCCGCCTGCTCGAGGCCCATGCCGCCACCCGGCCACCGCCGCAGGATTGGTGCCACGTCCACAACTTCACCGAATCGAACAACCCCGCGGTGCTGCGGCTGCCGGCGGGGCAGGGCGCACGCCTGCACAAGGCGATGGAGGATTTCGTCGCCGAACTGGGCGAGGCCATTGGCGCCGCGCTGGAGGGCGAGGAGTATCGGTCACGCATCCGCGCCATCGAACAGGCGAACACGGCACGCGAGGAGCGAGCGTTGGCAGAGATCACCGCCGCCGCCGACGCGCAGGGCGTGATGCTGCAGAACACGCCGGACGGTATCGCCTTCGCGCCCATGAGGGATGGGCAGGCGATGGATCCCGAAACCTTTGCCGCGCTGCCGGACGATGAACGCAAGCGTGTCGCAGCCGCCATGCAGGCGATGCGCGCCCGTCTGGACCAGATGATGCAAGGACTGCCAAAGCTGCGGCGAGAGACGCGGGCGCTCGTCAGCACGGCCACGCGTGAGGCGATCCTGCGCGCCACGGGGCACTTGGTCGAGGAGCTGAAGGGGGCGTTTGCGCACCTGCCCACCGTTCAGCGCTATCTCGACGGGGTGCTGGCCGACGTGGTGAAGACCGGCGCCGAACTGCACGAGCCGGCCGAAGAGGACGAAGACGAAAACAAGCTCAGTTTCGCGACCAGCCTGTCGCTGAACCGCTATCGGGTCAATCTTTTCGTCGGCCACGAAGACGGTGCCCGCGCGCCGGTCGTTTGCGTTGACAACCCCACCGTCGCCAACCTGACGGGCCGGATCGACCAGGTGGCCCACATGGGGACGCTGGTGACGCACTTCATGCTCATCAAGCCGGGCGCCCTGCAGCGCGCCAACGGTGGTTACCTGATGCTGGATGCGCAGAAGGTGCTGAGCCAGCCCTATGCGTGGGACGGGCTCAAGCGGGCGCTTGCCACCAGCGAGGCCCGCATCGAATCGCTGGCCCACCTCTCGGGCTGGTTGGGTACGCTGCCGCTGGAGCCGGAGCCGATCCCGCTGGCGCTCAAGGTGGTGCTGTTCGGCGAGCGTGAACACTACGAGCTGCTGCAGTCGCTGGATCCCGAGTTCGACGAGCTGTTCAAGGTGGCCGCCGACTTCGAGGAAGAGGCGCCGCGCGATGCTGCCGGCGTGCAGGGCTTTGCTGCGCTGTTGGGGTCGCTGGCCCGCGCCGCCGGCTTGCGTGCATTGAACCGCGACGCGGTGGGGCGGATGGTCGAGCACGCTTCGCGCATGGTCGACGATTCGCGCAAGCTGTCGATCCGCGTCCGGCCGCTGCAGGATCTGCTGCGCGAGGCGGACCACGTGTGTGCCGCAGGCGGCCGGTCGTGTATCGGCCGCGAGGACGTGAATGCCGCGCTGGCCGCACGAGAGCGACGCGCCGACCGGCAGCGCGACGCCTGGCACGAAGCGATGCGGCGCGACACCCTGCTCATTGCCACCAGCGGCCTGCACGTGGGCCAGATCAACGGCCTGGCGGTGCAGGAGTCCGGCAGCTTTCGCTTCGGGCTGCCGGTGCGGATCACCGCGACGGCGCGCGTGGGCGAGGGAGACCTGGTCGACATCGAGCGCGAATCGACACTGGGCCAGCCCATCCACTCCAAAGGCGTGATGATCCTCGCGGCCTTCCTCGGCGCGCGCTACGCCCAGGGCGTGCCGCTGTCGTTGTCAGCGAGCCTGGTATTCGAGCAATCCTACGGGCCGGTCGAGGGCGACAGCGCCTCGTTGGCCGAGCTCTGTGCGCTGTTGTCGGCGTTGGCCAGTGTGCCGATCCGGCAATCGCTGGCGGTGACGGGCTCGGTCAACCAGCACGGTCAGGTGCAGGCGGTCGGCGCCGTCAACGAGAAGATCGAGGGCTTCTTCGACGCCTGTCGCGAGCGTGGCCTCGAGGGCGGGCAGGGTGTCGTCATTCCGGCCACCAACGTGGAGCACCTGATGCTGCGCGACGATGTGGTGCAGGCGGCAGCGCAGGGGCGCTTTCGCATCCACGCCGTCTCCGATGTCGATGAGGCAGTCGAGTTGCTGACGGGCCTGGCCGCCGGCGAGCCGGACAGCAAGGGCCGGCTGCCCGAGGGGAGCTTCAACCGGCTGGTGGCGGCGCGTCTGGTGCAGATGTCGGAGCTGCGCCGGATTCACGGCGGGGATCGATGGCGCGACGACGGCCGCATGCTTCGTCGCGCGCTCGGCGGCGCCGGCCTGCGCCTGCGGCGGTCGCGCTGACGCGCGGTGTCGCCACCCCATGCCGGAGCCTGGCCGACGACGCGCCATGCCTTGATGGGCCCGGCGTTGCAAGGGCTGGAGCGCGCGTTCAAGTGACCCGGAAGTTCTTGAACTGCCAGGGGTCCTCGCGGTCGATGTCTTCGTCGAACAACCAGGGACGGTCGACGATCGGGGTCCAGTCGGTATAGACGCCGAGCATGTCGCCCAGGTAGGGGCGGGCCAGGTCCAGCATTTCGTCGTGGGGCAGGTCATCGGGCTCGACGATGCCCAGCTGCGGGTGGCGCATCACCCAGACCGCGCCAGCCATCACTGCCGCGGTCACCTGCAGGCTGGTGGCGCTGTTGTGCGGGCACAGCTGCCGCGCCTGGGCCGTGGACAGGCGCGAGCCGTACCAGTAGGCACCCTTGGCATGGCCCATCAGCAGAACGCCCAACTCGTCGATGCCCGAGCCGTCGATGTCGTCTTTCAGCACCCGTCCTTCGGCCGGGAAGCGCCACTCCCGCGCCGCCACCTCCTGCAGCGACAGCACGGCGTCGTCGCAGGGCCGGTAGGCGTAGTGCACCGTGGGTCGAAAACTCGGGCGCAGCGGGTCACCCAAGGTCAGGTGGTCGGCGATCGAGATGGCTTCGGCGTGGGTGACCAGGAAGGCGTGTTGCGGCCCGGCCAGCGGCGTCCAGCTGCGCACGCGCGTGGCTGCGCCGGGCCGGCTCAGATAGACAGACGCCCGGCATCCGGCGTCATGGTGGTGGGCATCGGCCGGTAGATGACGCTCGTGGGTGCCCCAGCCGAGCTCGGCCGGCTGGTGGCAGGCCTCGTCGACGAAGCCTTCGACCGACCATGTGTTGACGAACTCGCCGGGGTGGCGCGCCGGATGCCCTGCCGCCCGGTGCTGCCAATCACGCTCGGCGATGTGGATCACCCGCACGCCCAGGCGCTGCGCCAGGCCGGCCCAGGCCTCGCGTCCCACCGGGGGCCCAGCCGGTGTCGCGGTGTCGCGCGCAATGTGCAGCAGCGCTTGCTTCACGAAGTAGGACACGAGCCCAGGGTTGGCGCCATGGGTCAGCAGCGCAGTCGGGCCGGGCTTGCAGCCATGCAGTGCCAAGGCTTCTTCGCGCAATGCGTAGTTGCTGCGCTGAGCGGCCGACAGCCGGCTGTCGGTGTAGCCGCCGTCCCAGGGCTCGATGCAGGTGTCCAGGTACAGCGCCCCCACTTCGGCGCACAAGGCGATCAGGGCCGTGCTGCTGACGTTGACCGACAGGTTCAGCACCAGGTCGCCCGGGGCCAGGCGAGGCAGCAACTCGCTGCGCAGGTTGTCGGGCCTCAGTTCGACCTGATCGCAGCGCACACCCTGGGCATGCGCCATGCCTTGCGGGTCGCCACGGCGCGACAGCACCCGGACCTGCTCCGGGCGCATCTCGATGTGCCGCAGCAGCAGCGGCAGCACGCCTTGGCCGATGCAGCCGAAGCCGATCATCAGGATGCGGCGGCCGAAACGGTGGTGAATGGGGGCGCGATCCAAAGCGGGCTCCGGCGGCAGGGACGGATTGCATTTTTCGACGCTTGGCGTGGCGTCGGTTGAGTTCGGTCAATTCCACGACTTCGACGCCCGGGCTTGAGAAATCTCAGGCCCGGGTGGGGCGGCTTGCGCCATCGTGGGCGGGTACAGATCGCACAGGGGCAGGCGATGGAATGGCTGTTCGAGGATCGCGCCGACGCCGGCCGGCGCTTGGCCGAAGCGCTGAAACGACGCGGCTTTGTCGATCCGGTGGTGCTGGCTCTGCCGCGCGGTGGCGTGCCGGTGGCCGCCGAAGTGGCCAAGGCACTCAAGGCGCCGCTGGACCTGCTGCTGGTTCGCAAGATCGGTGCGCCCGACCAGCCCGAGCTGGCGGTGGCGGCGGTGGCCGATGGCGCCGAACCGGCCCTGGCGATCGATGAGCAGACGTTGGCGCTCAGTGGGACATCGCGCGACTACGTCAGACGCGAACTGCCCGTGCATATGAGGGAAATCGAACGCCGCCGGGCGCTGTACCTGAAAGACCGCCCGCCGGTTCCGGTTGCCGGCAAGACGGTGCTGTTGGTCGACGACGGCATCGCCACGGGCACCACGGTGCGTGCGGCCATCATGGCCCTGCGGCACCGACACCCGGCGCGTGTGGTGTTGGCCATTCCGGTGGCGCCGGCGTTGGAGGCAGAAGCCTTGCGCTCCGAGGTCGACGAATTGGTCTGTCTCGAGACGCCGGCCTGGTTCGGCGCCGTCGGCGCCCACTACCGTCACTTCGGCCAAACCAGCGACGACGAGGTCGTGGCGCTGCTTGCGGAACGCTCATGAGCACATTGACGAAGCTGGTGTTGGGCGCGACGGGCGCCCTGCGATGAGCCACGCTCCGGTGGCGCATCGCGAAGCCTTCGCATGCGAGGCGGCCCTGTCGCCAGGGGCGCGGCTGAGTCTCGATGTGACCGGCCCGAATACCGGCCGGTCGGGCGCTGCGTGAACGCTCAAGGCCGCGGCGGTTTGGGCATGAGCGGTTGGGCAGGTTGCTTTGGCGGTGGCGGAGGGGGCGGGGGCTGCGGATGAATGGGCGGCTGACCGGGAAACTGGGGCCAATGCTGCCGGTTCACCCACGGCAGGCGGGCCCAGCGAGCGCGCTCCTCATACCAAGGTTGGTCGGAATAGTGCTGTTCCCAGTAGGACAGCAAATCGAATTCGACGGTGCCGATGCCCATGCTCGCGCCGAAGCGGCGGACGGTCACCACCGCTCCGTCGCGGGACCGGGTGATGTTGTCCGCCTCGAGCCAGCCGCGGCCCGCCTCGGCAACGATGTCGCACCAGGTGAAATCGCCCAGACATCCCTGTACGGCGATCTTGGCGCCTGCAGGCACCAGCGAGACGGCCGGATAGTCCGCAGACGGGCCGGCGCGCAGTTGAGCCTCGTACGCGGTGAGGGTGTCTGGTTCCGCGGCATGGGCGGGCTGCAAAGTGGCGATGACCCAGAAGAGCACCGAGGCAGTCAGTGGTTTTCGCATGACAGGCTCCAGAGTGATGACGGGAAGATACGCCGTGGCTGCAACCGCCGGGCCCATCGGGCCGGTGCCGGGAACCCCACCCGCGCGTGTCGCGGCCTCATGGCGTCGCCCCGGGCCCCAGATCGATGGTGCGCCGCGGACGCTGGCTCTTTCGGCCCATGGCCGCGACCTCCCGATTGAACGCCTGCGTGATGACCTGCGGATCGGGCACCAACCCGGCGTCGGCCACGATGGTGAGGGTGGCCATGCCGTGGTAACTCATGATGCTCGCGCCCAAGCCGATCTGCTGACCCGGGTGCGGAACGCAGAACATCAGCCGATCCACCGGGGCGCCGGCCAGCAGGATGCGCTCGCCGGGGCCCTTCACATTGGTGAGCACCAGGCTCGCCTTGCTGCCAAAGATGTCGCAGGCGATGTCTTCCAGCGCTTTCGGTCCGCGGCCGAACAGATCGAGCAGCCGTTGCATCGCCGGCGCCTCTGCCGACGCCTTCAATGCGTCCATGCCGGCCTTGGTTCTCGCCAGGCGCGCCGCGGGTGTCGTGGCCGACACCGGCAGGTCGAGGATCACCAGCCCGAACGCGTTGCCGAGCTCACCGGCGCTGGCGGTCGTGCGAAGGTCGATCGGCACCATCGCGCGCAGCGTCGTGTCGTCGGGCTCGGCCCCTCTTCGGCGCAGGTAGCTGCGCAGGGCGCCGCTGAGCGCGGCGACGAGCACGTCGTTGACCTTCGCGCCGGTCGGTGCGCCGATCGCCTTGACGGTGTCGATCGGCACCGGCAATGACCAGGCGACACTCTTGCGGGTACCGAACTCGCCCTTGAACGGCGACGCCGGATCAGGCCATTTGGCAAGGTCCGACAGCACGGCGCCGGCCTCGCCGGCCAGCAACATCGCGGTGTCGATGACCGAAGGCTGTGCGCTCGCGGCGGGGCGCGCCCGCGGCCGCACCGGGTGGCGCGGCATGTCGAACAGCTTCGCGGCCACGGTCATCATGGCCGTGCCGTCGCCGATGCAGTGGTGATAGCGCATCACGAACGCACTGCCGCCTTGCACGTTGTCGATGACGTGCGCCTGCCACAGTGGGCGCCGGTGGTCGAGCGGCAGGCTCGCCAGGCCCGCCACCAGCGAGCGCAGCGCGGCTTCGCCGCCAGAGGCCGACAGGGCGACATGCACCAAGTGGGCATCGAGGTCGAAGTCCGGCACGTCCTCCCACATCGGTGTCGTCAGCGCACTGGGCTGGACGACGCGTTGGCGGAAGCGGTCGAAGCGCAGCAACCGCTTCTGGACGTCGCGCCGCACGCGGTCGACATCCAGCGGTCGGCGCGTGATCGCCACGGCGGTCACGATCGCGGGATTGGCCGGCCCGTCCATGTGGTACCAGGCGGCGTCCACCGGGTTCATCGGGTGCATGGCCATCACAGATCCGGCGCGCTCGCCGTGGATGCAGCCGAATGTCGGGAAGGTGCCAGCATCGGTATCTCCTCAGGATGCGGCCGTGGCTGGAGGGTCCAACCCGACCGACCCCGGTACGCGCATCACTGGATCGAGATCGCCTTCGCAGCGGCGCTGGCCCGCTTGGGCAGCGTCAGTTTCAGGACCCCGTCTTCCAGCTTGGCGACCACGGCCTTGTCATCGATTTCGCTGGCAAGCGAGAAGCCACGCGACGCGCTACCGTAGTACGTCTCCTTCACCAGCACGCGGCCTCCGTCGGACTTGTCTTCCTTCTCCTGGCGGACCTCGGCGGAGATCGAGACGAAATTGCCATCGACGGTGACGCGGATGTCGTCCTTCTTGGCGCCCGGAATCTCTGCGCGGACCAGGTACTCCTTGTCGTTCTCGGTCACGTCGATCTTGATCTCGCCCGGTGTCGCCTCGCTCCATTGAAGCGGCCGCGCGAAGCGGCGGAAGACCTCGGGAAACATGTCTTCGAAACGTTCGAGTCGGGTCAGTGCATTCATGGTCTTGCTCCTTGGGTTGAACAGGCGGCGCTGCGCCGCCGTGTCGAGCCCGCGGGTTCGCGGCTCAACGGACAAAAGTCTAGGAAGGCAGGTCGGCAGCGCGTTGAGTTTTGTCAAGTGATGCCTCGCCACCATCGCTGTGGCCCGCGCCGAACGGCATCAGGCGTTGACGTGGGGACGTTGCAGCCGCCGTTCGATCTCGTCGACGCCGAGCGACGTGAAGTCGCTGCCAACGGTGTGCTGCAGCCGATGGCGCACCGCATCACTCAGTGCCGCCTTCAGTTCGCCGAGGAAGGGGTCCGAAGCGCAGATCCAGAGCGACTTGAATGCGTCTTCGGCCAACGCGTCGCCCAGCCGATCGGCGATTTCGTGGGCGAACCGCTGGTGTTCCTTGCGGTGCGGCTCGGTTCGTGGCTCGAAGCGGTTGCCGCCGCTGCTGTGGTCGGTCGCCTCGTGGCCGGCCCGGTCATCCGTCAACTCGCTGCCCTTCAGGCGGCTTTCGCGGTGCTCCATCGTTGGCAACGCAATCAACGGATCGCTGGGCGAGTCACGTTTGAACAAGCGGGCAAGCGACGCATTGGCCACGATGATCCATTGGGTGTTCATCTCAGTGCTCCAGCTGGGAAGGGGTGAACGGTGAGGCCACGCGGCCTGGAAATTCTCGAACGGTCAGAGTTCAGAACGCGCGGTCTGATGTTTCACGATAGGTCTCGGTGCGGCCGGTGGGTTGATGGCCGTCAACCGCGGCGTTGAAAGTTGAGACTGGCCGGCGGGCATGGGTTGTCGGCACCTTCATGCGCGCCTTGACGAAGCGCAAGGCGCTCGGTCATCACGGTGCTTGAATCGTCTGCGATGGAAGTCGATGACATGGGATTTCGCCTCGCAACGCCGTCCGGCATCCAAGTGGTCGCCGCCCTGGCAAGGTCTCTGCTGCTGCTGGCGGCGCTGTGCTGGGCTGTGCCTGCCGCGGCGCAGTGGCCGGTGCCGCCGCTGAGCGGGCACGTGGTCGACCAGGTCGCCTTGCTCGACGACCAGCACAAGCTGAGCCTGGAGCAGAAGCTGACGGCCTTCGAAGCGCGCAAGGGCAGCCAGCTCGCCGTGCTGATCGTGCGAAGCACCGCGCCGGAGCCCATCGAGCAATTTGCATTGCGCGTGGGCGAGCAGTGGAAGCTCGGCCGCAGCAAGGTCGACGACGGCGCGATCCTCGTCGTCGCGAAGGACGACCAGGCGCTGCGCATCGAAGTGGGCTATGGCCTGGAGGGTGCACTCAACGATGCAACCGCGAAGCGGATCATCAGCGAGGTCATCGTGCCTCGTTTTCAACAACAGGACTTCGCCGGCGGCATCGAGGCCGGCGTCGACCGGATCATTCGCGTCGTCGATGGCGAGCCGTTGCCGCCGCCACCGGGCCAGGCCGTGGTGTCGACTGACGACATCGCAGGCTACCTGCCGGTGATTCTTGCCGTGGCGGTCGTGCTCGGCGGGTTGCTGCGGGTGCTGCTGGGGAGACTGCCCGGCGCGCTGGTCACCGGCGGTGCCGTGGCCTTCGGTGTGTTCGCGATCGCCGGCGTGCTGTCGCTCGCCGTGTCGGCCGGGCTGATCGCCCTGCTGGTCAGCCTGTTCGGCGGCTGGCATCTGCTCGGCCTCGGGCGTGGGGCAGGCGGTCGTGGCGGCCCGGGCGGCGGTTTTCGCGGCGGTGGCGGTGGCTTCGGTGGCGGTGGCGCCTCGGGTCGGTGGTGATGCGCTCGAACGCGTTCGAAGCCGCCAACGCCACGCGTTGTCCGGCGCCCCTGAGTCTTTCCCTGAAACCCGGTGGCGTGGTGCAGGCCCTGTCGCCGTCTACCCAAGGATCCTTCATGAAGAAACCACTTCGGCGTATCGCCATGGGCGCGATTCAATGCTTTGTCGGCACCTTGTGCCTGGTTGCCGGGGCGCAGGCCGTCCAGGAAGGCAAGACGGCGCAGGGGTATGCGTATGTGTCCGGCGGCGTCTCTCAGGCCGAGCAGGCCTACCTGCATGCGCGGCGCGAAAGCTTCAGCCTGTGGGCGGTCACCGCGGCGAAGAAGACCGGTGCCTACCTCGTCGATGTGCGGGTCAAGATCACCGACGCGCAGCTGCGCGTGGTGTTCGACGCGCCGTTGGACGGCCCGTGGTTGCTGATCGACCTGCCGCTGGGGCGCTACGACATCCAGGCGAGCCTGGGCGGTGAGACACAACGCACGGTGACGACGATCCACCCGGGCGACCACCACCAGGCGTTCTTCTACTTCCCGGCCGATGCCGAGGTCTCGCCAGAGCGCGATCAGCCCACTCCAGGCAGTCCCTACGGCGGCAAGAAGCCGTAGCGCCCGTCGACGACCGCCGGGTCGACCTCGCCCGACGACCCGCGATGGCACACACGCAACTGATCCTGATCAAGCCGGGGCGGCTGCAGGCGGGCTAGTGTCCTGTCCGGCAGATAGCTGCCATTGGGATTCGACCAGATGGTGATGATGGCGTGTCCGGACGGCTGGGCAGATACCCAGCGTATCTGCCCTGATGGCCGGGC
>NZ_DASUNH010000077.1:0-15255 GCF_036277275.1 Ideonella sp.
CGCGCTGATCCCCGGAGCCGAGCTGCAGTTGCGCCAGGGCGCCAACGCGGCGGATGTGGCCTGGCTGCCGGTGGATCGTGCGCTCAAGACCAAGCTGGCCTTCGATCACAGTGAGATCCTCGCCGCCGCCGTCGAGCGCCTCCGCGCGAAGGTCGAATACACCTCGCTGCCGGCCTTCTTGTTGAACGAGCCGTTTACGTTGCCGCAGCTGCAGCAGGTCTACGAAGTGGTGCTGGGCCGGCCGGTGGACAAGAGCGGCTTTCGCACACGCATGTTGGCCGCGGGCTTTCTGGCCGAGGCGGGCCATGTCGAAGGCACGTCGAACCGGCCGGCGATGGGCTACCGATTGCTGGACCGGGAGGCGGCGGTGGTCTTCCCGCGCACGTTCAGCCCACGCGGTTAGGCGCGCTGCCACGCGCGAACCGGCGGGCAACTGCGGCAAGATGCAACCCATGTCTTCACCTTGCCCCTGCGGCCAACTGAACTCCCAAAAACGGCCATTGGCCTACGAAACATGTTGTGCGCGCTGGCACAGCGGCCCGACCCAATACGACGCGCCGGATGCCGAGGCGCTGATGCGCTCGCGCTACAGCGCCTATGTGCTGGGCCTGACCGACTACCTGCTGGCCACCTGGCACCCGAGCACACGGCCGGCCACGCTCGAGCCCGATGAGCCCAGCCTCAAATGGCTAGGGCTGGAGGTGCGCCGCCACACGGTGCAAGACACCGACCACGCCACCGTCGAGTTCGTCGCGCGCAGCAAGCTCAGTGGCCGGGCTTTTCGCCTGCACGAAACCAGCCGTTTCATCCGAGACCCGGCCAGCGGACGCTGGACCTATGTCGACGGTGACCTGCACTCCCGAAACGCTTGAACACAAAGGCTTCGCCGATGCTGATCTTTGCCAACCCCCGCCACGCACTGCACGAAGGCCGCCACGAGATGTTCCGTGGTCGCCTGGTGCCTTGCCACGAAACAGCGGCCCGGCTGGACCATGTGCTGGCCGAACTGGGCCGGCGCCCGGTGGGTGAGCTGCGTGAAGCCCCAACCGTGGCCCGCACAACGCTGGAGCGCGTGCACGAGCCGCGTTACCTGAACTTCCTGGCCGGCGCCTGGGCAGAGTGGGTGGCGCTGGACCCAGCCAACGCCGAAGTCGACGCCCTGCCCTCGACCTGGCCGGTCCGCGGTTTTCGCCACGACGTCGAGCCGCTCAACTTCGCCGCCCGCATGGGGCTGTATTCGTACGACGCCGGCACGCCGTTGACCGCCGGCACCTGGCCAGCCGCTGAAGCCGGCGCCGCCTGCGCGGTGGCTGCAGCGCACGCCGTGACTGGCGCCAACGCCCCGCGCGCCGCCGTGGCCCTGACCCGACCGCCCGGCCACCACGCCGGTGCTGATTTCTTCGGCGGCTACTGCTTCTTGAACAACGCGGCGCTCGCTGCTCAGGCCTTGCGCGACGGCGGCGCCAAGCGCGTCGCCGTGCTCGACGTGGACTATCACCACGGCAACGGCACCCAAAGCCTCTTCTACGCCCGGGCTGACGTGCTGACCATCTCGATCCACGGCGACCCTCGCACCGAATACCCGTTCTACCTGGGACACGCAGACGAGCGCGGCGAAGGCGACGGCTTTGGCTACAACCTGAACCTGCCGCTGCCGGCGGGCACCGGCTTTGTCGAATGGCGCACCGCGCTGATGGAAGCGCTGCAGCGGGTGAAAGACTTCGGAGCGGACGCGCTGGTCATCGCGCTCGGTGTCGATACCTATGAGGGCGACCCCATCTCCCGCTTCACGCTGGGCAGTGGTGACTACCTCCGGGTCGGCCTCGACCTCGCCTCCGCCGGGCTGCCAACGGTCTTCACGCTCGAAGGTGGCTACGCGGTGGCGGCGATGGGTGTGAACGTGGTCAACGTGCTCGAAGGCTTTGCCTCGGCCGGCACGGCCTGAAAAGCAAAAAGGCCCGGCGGTGCCGGGCCTTCTCGGTTCGCGGGCCTTTCGAGGCCCCGTCGCCTCAGGCGACGAACTCTTGCCGCACCTTGGGCGACATCAGGCGGCGGATGACCCAGGCCAGCAGGCCGGAAGCACCCAGCGTGACCACGCCCGACAGCACCTTGGCCGCGGTCGCGAAACCGCCGAACACGCCGACCGCCCCCATAGGCAACGGGGTGTCGCGCAGCGTCGCGTCGACCAGTGACTGCACGAACTCGTGCTGCAGCCACAGGCTGGCCAGGTTGGCGGCAATCGCCACGACCACCAATCCGATGAAAGCACGGCGGGCCCACTCCAGCCTCATCAGCAGGCCGACAGCGGCCACCAGCAGCGCCACGGTCAGGATCAGGCCGGTACCGGTGACCCACGGCAGGTAGCTCAGCATCACGCCGCTGATCAGTGGCATCGGCTCTGCCTGCACCGCGGCATCGAGCGCCGGGGCCCAGGACGCCAGCGCGGCTTGTTGGATGGCGCCAAAGGCGCACGCCACCGCCGCCATCACAATGGCGGCCCAGGCGGTGAGCGTGACGAAGAGCGAGCGGTATCCGAGGTAGTAGGTCTGGGGCATGGCAATCTCCAGTGCAGGCGCATCATGACGACTGCACATGTCCGCCATTTTTCCGTGAGCAACCAGACGTGTCATTCCCTCGAAAGAGGATTCTCCCTAGGACATAGGATGCGCGCCCTGCGATACGTCGCAGTCTCCCCACACTCACTGTGACCAGCCACGCCGAACTGCAACTTCTGTATCGGGACGACGACCTGCTGGTGGTCGACAAACCGCCGGGTCTGCTGGTCCATCGCACCGGTCTCGATGCGCACGAGACCGACACAGTGCTTGAGCGCTTGCGCCGCCAGCTCGGCGGCGACACGCCCGCCGGCCTGGCCCCGGCGCATCGGCTGGACAAGGGCACCTCGGGATTGCTGGTGCTGGCCTGCCATGCCGATGCGGCCCGCGCGCTGGGCGCGGCGTTCGATGAAGGCGCCGTCACCAAGCGCTACCTCGCGCTGGTGCGGGGCTGGCCAGCCGAAGCGATCGACCTCGATCACCCGCTGGCGCGCGACCCCGAGCTGCCGAGCAGCGGCCAGCCACAGTTGCCGGCCCGCACGCTGTTTCGCCGGCTGGCGCGGGTCGAATGGCCGTTCACTGTCGATGGCCGCCATCCGACCAGCCGCTATGCGCTGGTCGAGGCCTGCCCTTTGAGCGGTCGTCGCCACCAGATCCGCCGCCACCTGAAGCAGCTGTCCCACCCCATCGTCGGCGATTCGACCCATGGCAAAGGCCCGCACAACCGGGCCGTCGCCGGCTGGCTGGGCATCACCCGGCTCTGGCTGCACGCCGCTGCGTTGGAACTGCCTCACCCTGCCGACGGACGCCCGATGCGCTTCGAAGCCCCGCCCGGGCCGGCCTGGGCCGCTCTGCGGGCCCGCGGCCCCTGGATGGACGGCTAGCCGAACCGCACCGCGTAGATCGGCGGCAGGTGGGCGAAGGGGTGCTGCCAGTGCTCGCCCCCGTCGCCGCTCGCCCAGAGCTGACCGGTCGTGCTGCCCATCAGCAGGTGCTGGCCGTCGTCGGCCACCGCCAGGCCGTGGCGGTAGACGAGGTCGTAGCAGTCCGTCACCGGCAGGCCGTCGCGCAGCACCTCGAAGCTCTGCGCACCGTCACGGGTGCGTTGCACCGCCAACGCAGCGTCGACAGGCACACGCTGCTGGTCGGCCACGCCGGGCACGAACCAGGCCGTCAGCGGGTCTTCCGGATGCGCAGCCACCGCGAAGCCGAACGACGACAGCGGCGCAGTCTTCACCTCGTCCCAGCTCATCGCGTTGTCGGTCGAGCGCCAGATGCCGTTGTGGTGCTGGCACCAGAGCACATCGGGCGCCGCGGCACAGCGTGCGATGCGGTGCGGATCCTGGATCCGCGGGTCGTCCGCCCGCTCGGGGGGCATGTACGCAGCGCTCAGCCCCTTGGCGCGCATCGTCCAGCTCTGGCCGGCGTTGCTGGTGTGCCAGACGCCGCCGCAACTGACGGCCAGCAGCCATTCGTCGGCGTTGGCCGGGTGCGGGCAGATCGAGTGGATGCCGGGCGTGTCGTAGCCGCCGCCGAACCACTCGGCCCGCTCGGGCTGGTGCCACAAGGCTTCGTTCAACGCCCAGCTCTGGCCGCCGTCTTCTGAGACGAACAGGCCGCCAGGCAAGGTGCCGGCCAGGATGCGGCTGCCGGCGCGTTCCATCACCAGCACCTGCAGCAGGTTCCACGCCGGGCCGGTGGCGCCTTCGGGCTGCGGCGGGTAGGCCGGCGTCGTCGTCTCGGACCAGCTGGCGCCGCCGTCCTGGCTGGCGTGCAGCTTGACACCGAAGTGGCCCAGGTTCAACGCGGCCAGCATGTGGCCCCGCCCGTCCGGCGGCAGCACGCTGCTGACCGGCTCACCGAGGAAGCTGACCTTTTCGATCTGCCAGCCGCCCGCCGCGTCCCGCCGACGCAGTTCGAACAGGCCTTTGCGGGTGGCGACCCAGGCGCGATCGTTGGGGGTGGTCATCGGGGTCATCCTCCGGACAAGGCTTGCAGAACATAGACCGCGCTGCCGAGTTGCAAGGGCTGGTCGAGCCGCACACGCTCCAGGCAGCGCTCACCGTCGATGAAGACCACCACGTTGGCGCGCAGTGCGCCCTGGTCGTCGAGCACGTAACCGCGCAGCCGCGGGTTGGGGGCAAAGGCATCGTCCAGCGCGGCACGCAGCGTGGCGGCGCGACTGTGGACCTCGGGGGTGTCGATGAAGCGGCGCAGCTGCGGCGTGAACTGGACGGTCGGCATGAGACTGGTGCCCTGCCCCACCAATAGCGGTGGGACAGGACTTGCCATCATCGCCAGCCCCCCGCCCCTACGCAATCGCGGAATGCACCCACGCCTGCGTGGGCCGGCCCAGGCGCCGACAATCGGCCGCGATTCCGCAGTCCCATCCGGCGCTTGCCCGCCGACCATCCCATGCCCACCGGCCTGCTTGCCGCTGCCCTGTCCTACGCCTTGTGGGGCTTGTTCCCGCTGTATTTCCACCAGGTCAGCGAGGTGCCGGCTTTCGAGATCGTGCTGCACCGCTCGGTCTGGTCGCTGGTGTTCGTGCTGGGGCTGCTGGCGGTGATGCGGCGCTGGGCCTGGGTGGCCGACGTACTGCGCCAGCCGCGCACGCTGCTGATCTTTGCCGCGAGCGCACTGCTGCTGTCGACCAACTGGGTGGTCTACGTCTGGGCGGTGAACAACGGCCGGGTGATGGAAGCAAGCCTCGGCTACTTCATCAACCCGCTGGTCAACGTGGTGCTCGGCATGGTGTTCCTGCACGAGAAGCTGCGCCCACCGCAACGCTGGGCGCTGGCGGTCGCCGCGGCCGGCGTCGCCTGGCTGACCTGGACGGCCGGCGTGCCGCCGTGGATCGCGCTGGCGCTTGCCTTCAGCTTCGGCCTCTATGGCCTGCTGCGCAAGACTGCGCCGCTGGGCGCGCTCGAAGGCCTGGCGCTGGAGACCGCGCTGCTGGCACCGCTGGCCATCCCGGCGCTGGCCTGGCTCAGCAGCCATGGCGGCACCCTGTCGCATGCCAGCCCGGCCACCTGGGGCTGGCTGCTGTTCGCCGGCCCTCTGACCGCCGTGCCGCTGCTGATGTTCGCCTACGGCGCCCGCCGCGTCACGATGGCCACGCTGGGCCTGCTGCAGTACCTCGCGCCGACGATCCAGTTCGGCCTCGCGGTCTGGGTCTTCCACGAGCCGCTGCGGCCCGAGCGGCTGGTCGGCTTCGTGCTGATCTGGATCGCGCTGGTGCTGTACAGCGCCGAGTCGCTGTGGCGGCTGCGTCAAGCATCGCCAGCGCCGGCCTGAGCCCTCGCCGACCTTCCGCGCCGGTCAGCTCAGGTCTTCATGCAGGCAGAGGATGTTGCCCTCGGTGTCCTCGAACCAGGCGGCCTTTTCCGAACCCAGCACGCAGACGTGGTTGACCGTCTTCAGGCCCGGCAGATCGTAGTCGGCGAAAGCCACGCCACGCTCTGACAACTCGGCCACTGCCTGGCCGATGTCGGCGACACGGAAGCTCAGCGCCGTGTGCGTGGCCTGCGTGCCGCCCGGTTTCGGGAACAGCGCCAGCTCGGTGCCGCTGCAACGGTAGACGAACTTGCCGTCGGGCTTGGCGCCCAGGGGTGTCAACCCCAGGCGCTGTTCGTAGAAGGCCCTGGCGCGGGCCAGATCCTTGACCGGCAGCATGCAGGTCACCGCGCTGTCGTCGAGCTTGGACATCACGCTCTCCTCGGCGCAGGGTGCGCCTGAAGCGGCCTTTTACGCCGGGTGTGCCCCGGCGTCCAGACCCTCAAACGGGGCTCAAGGCCTACAAGCGGCGCACCATACAGAGCGCGGCAGCAAGTGTGTTGTATTGTATGGAATGCCCAACGCCACCTCCGAGCTCGAACGATTCCTCGATGACCTCGCGCGGGACGCCCAACCCGGTGATCAACTGCCCACCATCCGCGAGTTGATGCGTCGCTTCGGCGCCTCCCAGGTGATGGTGCAGCGTGCTTTCGAGAACCTGAAGGCGCGCGGTCTGATCGCGTCGCAGGTCGGCCGTGGCACCCATTTCCTGGCCGACGGCCGACCAGCGTCCACCGGCGCAGGCCCGGGCGCCCGCGCCGGTGCGAATGCCACGAGCGGCGCCCATGCCCGGTCGCCCGCGGTGCGGTCGGTGCTGCTGCTTCGCCGCTCGATCAGCATCGCCCGCGGCCGCGTGCTGGTCGAAAGCCTGCAGCGCCGTTTCACCGCCGAAGGGCATCGTGTGCTCGAGGTCTCGTACACCGACCCGGATCATGCGCGCACGGTCCTGAAGAGCCTGCCTCGTTTCGACGCCTGCGTCGTGCAGTCGACCTACAAGACCATCACCATCGACCTGCTTGCGGCCTTGCGGGAGAAGAGCGAGGTGGTCGCGGTGGACGGTGCGGCGCTGGTCGGCACCGACGTCGAGGCGGTCGGCATGGAATGGGGGGAGCCGCTGGCCGAGGCGATCTCGTTGCTGCAGCAACGTGGCCATCGGCGCATCGCCTGCGCCAGCACGTCGCACCCGTTCCTGGCGACCCAGCTGGGATGGCGGCGTTTCGACTCGCTTCAGAAGGCGCTGACCGACGTCGAGCTTCACGCCATCGCCGTGCCACTGCTGCCCGACCAGGATTACGCGGCACGGCTCGTGGACTCGATCAAGGCCAACCTGGACGCTGCCGGGCAGCCCCCCTTCACGGCCCTGGTGGCGTGGGGCATCGAAGACGGGGCCAAGTTTCGGCAGCTCTTGGCCGACATCGGGATCAGCGTCCCGTCGGCGCTGAGCGTGGTGCTGCTGGGGCGCACCGACCTGGCGAACGAACACGCCGATTTCTTCGACACCGTCGGCTGCAGCGTGGCCGATCAGGTCGAATCCCTGTACCAAGCCATTCAAACCCGCTGGGCCGACCCGGCCCGCCCCTACGGGGTGTGGCTGATCCCCGTCACCCGCCGGGCCGGGCAATCCACGGCCATCATGGCAGTGCCGTCGGCCGGCCCACCTACCGCAGACCGGTCACGCGCTCGACGGTCTCGGTCGTGATCGCCACCGACTCGCCCACGTACGCGCTGGCCTCGAGCGCCTGCGCCAGGTCGGGCGGATTCTCGTGCGTGGCGAACATCGGGTGCTCGCGGATGGCGGTCATGAAAGGCACGCCTTCTGATTGAGCGCGCTGCGCTGCCTCATACAGCAGCCGGTGCGCTTCGTGCCGCCCCATCAGCGGGGTCAACCGCATCATCACCGCCTCTGAAGCGATCAAGCCATGGGTCAGACCCAGGTTGCGGCGCATCGCTTCGGGGTGCACGACCAGGCCGCCAGCCAGCTTGGCCAAAGTCTCGGCAATCGACGCCGCGATGATGGCGATCTCCGGCAACAGCGTGTCGGTCACGTTGGTCGCTGATGAATCCCCCTCGTCCATGCGCACCATCGCTTCCAACGCGGCCGGCACCCGCGCGCGCACCATGCGCGCCAGGCTGGCCAGCAACAACGCGGTCGACGGGTTGCGCTTCTGCGCCATCGTCGAGCTGCCCACCTTGCCCATGTGGAACGCCTCCGCGGCTTCACCGACCTCGGTGCGCTGCATGAACACCACGTCCTGCGCAATCTTCTGCGCCGTGCCGGCCAGCAGGCCCAGCGCCGAGAGGTAGTCGCTGGCGCGGTCGTACGACGCACGCATCGGCAACCCGGCCGGACGCAGCCCCAGTTGCTCGGCCATCCGCGCCTCGACGACGCGGCCCACATCACCCATCGCCGCGAACGTGCCGATCGCGCCACCCATGCACGCGGTGAACGACATACCCAGGCGTTGATTCAGTCGGTCGAGGTCGCGTTCCAGCTCATCGATCCAGCCGGCCAGCTTGAAGCCGAAGGTCATCGGCAGAGCGTGCTGGCCGTGCGTGCGACCCGGCATCACGGTGGCCCGGTGCTCCAACGCCAGCCTGCCAAAGGCGCACATGGCCGCGTCCAGATGCTGGACCAGCAATGCGTGCGTCTGCTGCATCTGCAGCGCACTGGCGGTATCGAAGATGTTCTGAGTCGTCGCGCCCCAGTGGATGAAGCCGGCTGCCGGCTCGCCACACAGCGCTTCGAACTGGCGCAGCACCGGAACGAGCGGGTGCTGCGCGAAGGCGATGTCGTCCGCCAGGCGCTGCAGATCGAACAGACGGGCATCGGCCTTCCGTGTGATCACCTCTGCCGCGTCGGCCGGAACGAGGCCCAGCTCGGCCTGAGCACGAGCCAGTGCCGCCTCGACATCGAGCCATGACTGCAGCGTGGCGACATCGCTCCAGATGCGCTTGGCGCCGGTACTGAACCAGTGGCTGGTGACGAACGATTCAAACATGCCGATGTTCACGGGACTGCGCTCCTGTTGCATTGTATGTATTGTATCAATACAATATTTTTACGCCACCAACTCGCTGGCGCCCCCAACACATCGGAGACATGCGTGAAGACAAGCCCTCTACAGCCGCCCACCGTACGCGCCGCCAGGAGCGCAACGCTGCGCACCACCCTGGTTCTGGCGGGCTCCCTGCCCGCAGCCTTTGCGGCGCAAGCCCAGTCTTCGGTGACGATCTACGGGATCATCGACCAGGGCATCACGAAGGCGAACAACGGCACCACCCCCGGTGCGCTGCTGAATGGGCGAGCCGCCCCGGACGACTGGGTCGTTAAGGCCGGCAACACATCGCGGATCGGGTTCCGCGGCCAGGAAGACCTGGGTGACGGCCTGTACGCACGCTTTCAGTTCGAACACCGGTTCGCTGCCGACACGGGCGCCGCGAGCAACGCCAACGTCTTCTGGCTGGGCCGCTCGGTCGTCGCCGTGGGCCACAACCGGTGGGGCGAGGTGTACGCCGGCCGCGAATACTCCGCGGCGTACTGGGTGCCGCTCAACGCCGATCCCACTTACTGGAGCTATGTGAGTCAGACCGGTTCGGCGTACACCTACGCGAACTACGTCGCCGTGGCCGCCACCGTCGAAGCCTCTGCGATCCGCTGGGCCAACTCGGTCGGCTACAAGTCGCCCAACCTGAGCGGCCTGAGCTTCGAGCTCGCCACGGCGTTAGGCGAAGGAGCGCGCAAACGCGACAGCTCGGGCAACGTCCAGTACAAACAAGGGCCGATCTGGCTCGGCCTGGCCTACGACGGCTTCGATGGTGACAACAACGTCGCCATCGTCGCCGGCGGCTACGACTTCGGCGTCGTGTACCCGACGGCCAGCTACAGCCGGGCCCAGGGCGGGCTCAACGGCGACGCCACCTCGTTCACCGTGTCGGTGAGGGTGCCGCTGAGCTTTGGCCGCGCCTATGCCTCTTATGGCCAGTTGAGCCCGGCGACCCACCTCGATTCGAAGATGCTCGGCGCCGGGGTCGAATACAACCTGAGCAAACGCACGCTGCTCTACACCAACATCGGCTCGGCCAAGGGCGATGGCCTGACCCGCACCACGGCGTTCGATCTCGGCGTCAAGCACACCTTCTGAACAGGAGCCTTCGCATGCAACGCAGACTGCTGAACAAGCTGGGCGCGCTCGCCGCCTGCGCCCTGTTGACCGACACGGCCCAGGCCCAACCGGACAAGCCGATCTCGCTGGTCGTCGGCTATTCGGCCGGCGGCAGCGCCGACTTCATCGCTCGCGTCGTCGGCGCCGAACTGGGCAAGCGCCTGGGGCGCCAGGTCATCATCGAGAACGTGGCCGGCGCCAGCGGCATGCTCGCGGTGCAAAAGGTGCTCAATGCGCCGGCCGACGGCAACCTCATCTACATGGGCGGCACCGACACCGTCGTCGTGCCGATGGTCAACCCGAAGGTCAAGCTGGACTGGGAGAAAGACCTCCTGCCGGTCGGGCGCATGACCACGGTGCCGATGATCTTCGCCGTTCCAGCCGGCGCACCGTATGCGACGCTGGGTGATCTGGTCGGCACACTGCGCAAGAGCGGCAAGGAGAGCTTCAACTACGCGACCCCGGGCATCGGGACGATGCAGCACTTCTACGGCACCCTCATCAACCAGCACGCGAAAGTCTCGATGCTGCATGTGCCTTACCGCGGCGGCGCCCAGATCGTCAACGACCTGGTCGGCCAGCAAGTCGACAGTGCGGTGCTGGTGCTGTCAACGGCGATGCCGTTCCTGAAGGAAGGCAAGATCAAGGCACTGTCGGTGTCCGACACGGCCCGTGTGCCGCAGCTGCCGAACGTCAGGCGCATCGGAGAAGAAGAAGGGTTTGGCGGCGTCGCGCTGCCGTTGTGGCAGGCCTTGTTCATGAAGGCGGGCACGCCGGCCGCCACCGTCGCCGCCTGCGAGAAGGCCTTGCTCGACGCGGTCACTCAACCCGAGGTGCGCGCCAAGCTCATCGAGTCAGGCGTGACGGTCGCACCGATGAACGGGCAGGACCTGCGAACGTTCATCAAACCGCAGGCGGCGCTGTACCGCAACATCGTGCAGACCGGAAAGATCACGATGGAGTGAGCGGCAACCCACCGAGCGCTCTGCACTCGGTGGCTGCCAGACCATCAACGCAGGTCGCCGGCCAGGCTGGCCAGGGTATCGGACGGGATCGCCATGTGCGCCGGGTAGTTCGTATGGTCGCAGCCCAGCCGCACGCCCGCGCCGGCGCGCACCGCCTGGCAGGCGGCCGCCGGCAGCTCGAAACGCAGGAAGTGCACCGACGAGGTCTTCTGCTCGTTCTCGCGGTCCAGGTCTTCGTCGGCGATCGCGTAGACGCGGGCGTGCCCTTCGACCTCGACGAACATCCGGTCTTCCACGCCGATCAGCCGGGCCAGCTCGCGCGCGCGCTCGTTCGGGTCGGGGTACTCGATCAGCATCGTCGCCTTCCAGTTGCTGCCGTCGGGCACCAGGGGCAGGTAGGTGTCGATCTCGGCCTGGATGCCCTCTTCGTCGAAGATCTTCTCGATGTGCAGCATCTCCTGGATCTGGCGGCGGATGGTCGCTTCGTCCTCGAACTGCAGCGTGACGTGGTCGCCCAGGTGCACGCTGCGCAGCCGTCTGTGCGCAATGACCGCCGGCTTGTCGGTCTTGCGGATCCTGGCGTAGGCCTCGAGCGTGAGCAGGCTGTCGCGGGTGATGGTCATCGTCTCATCCTTCAAATACCGTAGGCCTGCCGCACCAGGCTGATCGGGTGCTTCAGCGCCTTGGCCGGCGTGCCAGCAATTGCCATGCCTTGGGCGATGTGGTGGCCGGCCAGCGCGCAGTCGCTGCTGATCACGTCGGGCTCGTCCTTGGCCATCGCCTTGAAGACCGGCTTGCCGATTTTCATCGCCATCGGGTGGAAAGGCGTCTTCACGCCGTAGGTGCCGGCGTGGCCCGAACAGCGCTCGACCGTGTTCAGCTGCACCGTCACCGTCTGGCCGATCAGCTTGAACATCTCTTCGGTCTTGCGGCCGATGTTCTGCACCCGCCCGTGACAGGGGATGTGGTAGCTCACCTTCCCCAGCGCGGCCTTGAAATCGGTCTTCAACAGGCCGTCCTTGTGGCGCGCCATCAGGTACTCGAAGGGGTCGAACATCGCCTCCTTCACGCGCTGCACGTCGACCTCGTCGGGAAACATCAGCGGCAATTCCTGCTTGAACATCAACGTGCAGCTCGGCACCGCGCTGATGATGGCCCAGCCCTCGCGCGCATAGCGCGCCAGCACCGGGATGTTGGCCGCCTTGTGTTCGGCCACCGAGTCCAGGTCGCCCAATTCCAGCTTGGGCATGCCGCAGCACCGCTCTTTCTCGACGATCTGGTACGGGATGTCGTTATGCGCCAGCAGCTTCAGCAGGTCGTGCCCGATGCCGGGCTCGTTGTAGTTGACATAGCAGGTCGAGAAGATGACCACCTTGCCCGGCGTGCGCTGGCCGTTGACGACCGTCTCGACATCGCCGTTGGCGCGCGCCTTCCAGCGAAAGCGGCTGGTGGCCAGTTCGGGCAGCCAGGCGTCGGGGTGCACGCCCAGGTGCTTGTCCAGCTGGCGCCGCATCACCTTGGTCTTGTTCACCTTGTTGACGATCTGCACGACGATCGGGATGCCGGCGAACTGGCCGTGCACGTCGGTCGAGGCCAGCAACTGCTCGCCCTTGCCCACGTGGCCCTGCTTGAACTTGATGGCCTTGGCCCGCAGCATCAGGTGCGGGAAGTCGACGTTCCATGGGTGCGGCGGCACGTACGGACACTTGGTCATGTAGCAGAGGTCGCACAGGTAGCACTGGTCGACGACCTTGACGTAGTCGGCCTTGGGTACCTCGTGCACCTCGCCATCGCTGGTGGCGTCGATCAGGTCGAACAGCGTCGGGAACGACTGGCACAGGCTGACGCAGCGCCGGCAGCCGTGGCAGATGTCGAACACCCGCTCCAGCTCCTTCAGCGTCGCGGCTTCATCGTAGTACGACGGGTCTTGCCACGCGATCGGGTGGCGGGTCGGCGCCTCGAGGTTGCCTTCGCGCTGAGCCATGGATCCTCCTGCCGGTGTTTGGGCAGCCACGAGGGCCGCAATGCAGCGGGGGGCGTTGCTGCGCCCCCCGGTTGCTCGTCTGGTCGTGGCTTCAGCAGGCCTTCAATCGACCAGTTGGTCCAGCGCCTTGGTGTAGCGGTTGGCGTGCGAGCGCTCGGCCTTGGCCAGGGTCTCGAACCAGTCGGCGATCTCGTCGAAACCCTCTTCGCGCGCGGTGCGGGCCATGCCCGGGTACATGTCGGTGTACTCGTGCGTCTCGCCGTGCACGGCCGCTTTCAGGTTGTCGCGCGTGGGGCCGATCGGCAGGCCGGTGGCCGGGTCGCCGACGGCCTCGAGGAATTCGAGGTGACCGTGCGCGTGGCCGGTTTCACCTTCGGCGGTGGAGCGGAAGAGCGCCGCCACATCGTTTTGCCCTTCGATGTCGGCCTTGGTCGCGAAATAGAGATACCGGCGGTTGGCCTGCGATTCGCCCGCAAAGGCGTCCTTCAGGTTCTGCTCGGTCTTGGAACCCTTCAAACCCATGACAAGCTCCTCAGTGGTGATGACGGGGGGCCGCCAGCGCCAGCCGGCGACTCACCGCTGACGCTAGCAGAGCGGTGAGCGGAAAGACAATTCAATGCGTCAATGCGGAAGATAGGCCCAGCCTATGCGGCCCCGGGCCAACCCTAGGTCGACCAGGCCTCAGCGTAGACCCAGCAGCCGCAACGACAGATCGTGCAGGCGGCCAGCCGGGTCGGCCAGGTTGCGCAGCACGTCGAAGTGGTGGTGGCCGACCAGCGTTTCGCAGACCGGCACCGCCGTCGGCCCCCACTGGTCACGGATCAGCTGGTTCTGGTGCAGAAACTCTTCGCTCTCGTCACCGCCGACCACTGCATACAGCGGGCGCTTGGGCCGTGGGAAGAACGCCGGTGACAAGCGCTTGACGCTGGCCGGCGTCAGCCCCAGATCGGCCGCCAGGAACGGCGTGTGGCGAATCGGTTCCAGGTCATACAGACCCGAGATGCTCAACGCGCCCTGCAGCGGCAAGAACGGCAGCTCGGCATCCACCTCTTTCCAGCGGCAGCACAGCAGCATTGCCGCCAAATGCCCACCGGCCGAGTGCCCGACCAGCGCGATGCGCGACGGGTCGCCGCCGAACTCGGACGCGTGGCGCCACGCCCACGCGACCACCCGCGTCATCTGCAAGGCGATCTGTTCGATGCTCACCGCCGGGCACAGGCTGTAGTTGGGCACCAGCACCGCCGCGCCATCGGCCACGAACGACGGCGCGACAAACGACTGGTCGGCCTTGTCGAGGGCCCGCCAATAGCCGCCGTGGATGAAGACCAGCACCGGCGCACCCGGCCTGACAGCTGGAAAAACGTCGAGCCGCTCATCGGCGCCCTCGCCGTAGGCCACGTCCAATTCGCAGCGCGACTGCTCGCGCGCCATGCGCGACGCATTGCGCCAGCGTTCGAAGATCGCCGCATGGTCGGGCACACGCGCACGGTTGTTGTACTGCGCGTCCAGCCACTGGGGGTCGAGCGGATTCATCCAAAGCCTCCCGATGCAAATGTTCTGACAAGGCGCCAACGTTGCCTGCGGGGCCCGGACAGCAATCCACGGGCCTGGCGCGGCGGCGCGATTCTGACGCTGCAACGCCCTCGCCGTGAAGCAGAATTCTTGCTGCTAGAATTCATGGCTCTGGGGACGTAGCTCAGCTGGGAGAGCGTCGCGTTCGCAATGCGAAGGTCGGGAGTTCGATCCTCCTCGTCTCCACCAAATTTCCCTTTAAAAACAACGCACTAGCCCTTGCAGGGTTGTGCGTTTTTTTGCATTTGGCGGCACGTTTTTGCGATGCGGGTGTGGCGGATTTGTGGCGATCGATGAGGCAAGCCGTTAGCTGCGGCCTGCGCACAGCTTTGCGCTGGTACTGCCACACATTGCACTGGTGATGGATGGCCGAACGCTGCATCCTGGCGTGTCTCTCGATCTTGCAGATGCCATCGGTCTGTCGCTTCGCCTGTGATCGGCCGCTACTCGTAGCGTTTGCTCTCAGCCGGCGGGTCGTTGGGGGGCACAGTTTGCGACCCGTTGTAGCACTTCTTGGCGTGAACTGAAGCGTCCCGCGGAGCACCAGTTGCTGTCATTCGTTGGCGATTCAGCGAGGAAAGCTTGAACGAGCACCAGTTCCAGATTCTGCACTAGGGACGCGAGGAGTTGCCGCCTAGTGTAGTGTTCGATTCTTGATCGAACTTAAATTAGCTTTACCG
>NZ_DASUNH010000078.1:0-8310 GCF_036277275.1 Ideonella sp.
CGGCGCCGCGGTGATGGTCACCAGCCACCTGGGCCGCCCGACCGAGGGCGAGTTCAAGCCTGAGGATTCGCTGCAGCCCGTGGCCGAGCGCCTGGCCGAGCTGCTGGGTCGCGAGGTCAAGCTGGTCGCCAACTGGGTCGACGGCGTCGACGTGAAGCCCGGCCAGGTCGTGCTGCTCGAAAACTGCCGCCTGAACAAGGGCGAAAAGAAGAACAACGAAGAGTTGGCGAAGAAGATGGCCGCGCTGTGCGACATCTTCGTGCACGACGCCTTCGGCACAGCGCACCGCGCCGAGGCCTCGACCTACGGCATCGCGCAGTTCGCGCCGGTCGCCTGTGCGGGCCCGCTGCTGGCCGCCGAGATCGACGCCATCGGCAAGGCGCTGGCCAACCCGAAACGGCCGCTGGTGGCGATCGTCGCCGGCTCGAAGGTGTCGACCAAGCTGACGATCCTGCAGGCGCTGGCCAAGAACGTCGACGGCCTGATCGTCGGCGGCGGCATCGCCAACACCTTCATGCTGGCCGCCGGCCTGAAGATCGGCAAGAGCCTGGCCGAAGCCGATCTGGTCAGCGAAGCCACCGCGGTGATCGCGGCGATGAAGACCCGCGGCGCCGACGTGCCGATCCCCGAAGACGTGGTCACCGCCAAGGCCTTCGCCGCCGACGCGCCCGCCACCGTCAAGGCCGCTACCGACGTCGCCGACGACGACCTGATCCTCGACATCGGCCCGAAGACGGCCGCCAAGCTGGCCGCACAGCTGAAGGCCGCGGGCACCATCGTCTGGAACGGCCCGGTCGGTGTGTTCGAGTTCGATGCCTTCGCCAAAGGCACCGAAACCATTGCCCGCGCGATCGCCGACAGCGATGCATTCAGCATCGCCGGTGGTGGCGACACGCTGGCCGCGATCGCCAAGTACGGCATCGAGAAGGACGTCGGCTACATCTCGACTGGCGGCGGCGCCTTCCTCGAGATCCTCGAAGGCAAGACACTGCCGGCCTTCGAAATCCTGGCCAAACGCGCAGCCGCCTGACCGAGGCGGCGCCGGTGAGCCGCCGCTGCGTTCGATTCGTCGTTATCGGCTGCCTGGCCGCAGCCGTTGGCTGGGCGGCGGCTGATCCACCCGGTACCGGCGTGCTGGGCGTGCAGAACGGTGGCCGCCAGCTGCTGCGCGACTGCAAACCCTGGGTGCCGCGAGGCCTGTCGTTTTTCGGCCGTCTGGTGCCGAGCAAACGGCAAGCCGACCCGAGCACCGGCGCTGCGCGCGAGCGCTATGGCGCGACGGCGATCGAGCTGGCGCGCGCCATCGGCGCCGATGTGATGCGGCTGCAGATCGGCCAGCCCTTTCTCGACCCGCAGTCGCCCGAGTACGACAAGGACTATCTCGGTGAGGTGAAGGACGCGGTGGCGCAGGCCCGCCGCGCTGGCTTCAGCGTGATCCTGTCGCTGCAGTGGGAAGGGCGCACAGGCGTCAAGCCGGTCGAGATGTTGCCCAAGGCGTCGGCCCTGCGGGCGTGGACGACGGTGGCGCCCCACTTCGCCAGCGACCTCGGCATCGCATTCGAGCTGTTCAACGAACCAGCCAGCCCGCCCGACCCCGGCCCTGGCATCTGGGAAGCCTGGCGCGCCGGTCACCAGATGCTGATCGACGCGCTGCGCAAGAGCGGCGTGCGCAACCTGCTGATCGCCGACGGCCTGCGAGGCGCGCAGCGGCTGGACGGCGCGCCGCCGCTGAACGACCCCATCGGCCAACTGGCCTATGCGGTGCACCCCTACTTCGGCTCGGAAGACAACTCACCCGCCGGCTGGGACCGGCGTTTCGGCCGTTTCGCCGCCAGCCACCCGGTGATCGTCACTGAGTGGGGCCATGCCGCGCGCCACTGCGAACGCGGCAATGCCGATACCGCCGAGCAGTTGTTGGGCTACCTGGCGGAACGGCGCATTGGCGTCATCGGCTACGGCGTCGACGAGGTCCACAGCCGCCTGGTGCGCTGGCAGGGCGACAAGCCGGTCTGGTCCAGCTACAAGAACCGCCCGTGCCATGGCGCCGCTGCTGGGCCGGGCGAGCTGTTGCAGGCCTGGTTCGACAAACAGGCCCGCGAGGCGGCCCGCGCCGCGGCCGTGGCGCCTGCGGCTTGCGAACGCCCGGTGCGCTGAGCGTTGTGCCGCCGCCGCGATCGCGGCTTTCCACATCGGCCATGCCACGTTAGGCTGCTACGCTGGGCACAAGACCTGCAAGCAAGCCCCGCGAGGAGACAACACCATGGCGACCCCCCTGACCCCGGCCGAACAGGCCTTGCGCGACGCTGCGCTCGAGTACCACCGCAGCCCGACGCGCGGCAAGATCGCCGTCACGCCGACCAAGCCCCTGTCGAACCAGCGCGACCTGTCGTTGGCTTATTCACCGGGCGTTGCGTACGCGTGCCTGGCGATCGAAGAAGATCCGAAGCTGGCGGCCGACTTCACCTCGCGCGCCAACCTGGTCGGCGTGGTGACCAACGGCACCGCGGTGCTGGGCCTGGGCAACATCGGCCCGCTGGCCGGCAAGCCGGTGATGGAGGGCAAAGGTTGCCTGTTCAAGAAGTTCGCCGGCATCGACGTGTTCGACATCGAGCTGGCCGAGAACGACCCCGACAAGCTGGTCGAGATCATCGCCGCGCTCGAGCCGACGCTGGGCGGCATCAACCTCGAAGACATCAAGGCGCCCGAGTGCTTCTACGTCGAGCAGAAGCTGCGCGAACGGCTGAACATCCCGGTCTTCCATGACGACCAGCACGGCACCGCGATCATCTCCAGCGCCGCGCTGATCAACGGGCTGGAGCTGGTCGGCAAGAAGATCGGCGAGGTCAAGCTCGCGGTGTCGGGCGCTGGCGCCGCCGCCATTGCCTGCCTGGACCTGATGGTCAGCCTGGGCGTCAAGCGCGAGAACATCTTCGTCGTCGACTCGAAGGGTGTCGTGCGCGAGGGGCGAGGTGACACGCTGGACGTGTCCAAGCGCCGTTATGCGCAGCACACCCATGCCCGGACGCTGGCCGACGTGGTCGACGGGGCGGACGTGTTCCTCGGCTGCTCGGCCGCCGGCGTGTTGACCGGCGAGATGGTCAAGACCATGGCTGCCAAGCCGATCATCCTGGCGCTGGCGAACCCCGAGCCCGAGATCCGGCCCGAGATCGCGAAGGCCGCGCGGCCCGACTGCATCATCGCCACCGGCCGCTCGGACTACCCGAACCAGGTCAACAACGTCCTGTGCTTCCCGTACATCTTCCGCGGCGCGCTCGACTGCGGCGCGACGCGCATCACCGAGGCGATGAAGCTCGCCTGCGTGCACGAGATCGCGGCGCTGGCCAAGGCCGAGACGAGCGATGAAGTGGCCGCCGCCTATGCCGGCAAGGAGCTGAAATTCGGCCCCGACTACCTGATCCCGACGCCGTTCGATGCGCGACTGATCCTGCGCATTGCACCGGCAGTCGCGCTGGCCGCGGCCGAGTCGGGCGTCGCGACACGGCCGATCACCGACCCGCAGGCCTACCGCGAGCAGCTGACCAAGTACGTCTACCAGACCGGCATGTTCATGCGTCCGGTGTTCCTGGCGGCCAAGACCCAGCCGGCACGCGTGGTCTACGCCGAGGGCGAGGACGAGCGGGTGCTGCGTGCGGTGCAGGTCGTCAAGGATGAAGGGCTCGCAAAGCCGATCCTGGTCGGCCGACCCAATGTGATCGAGATGCGCATCGAGCGCGCCGGCCTGCGGCTGAAGGCCGGCGTCGACTTCGAGCTGGTCGACCCGGAAGACGACCCGCGCTACCGTGCCTGCTGGGAGGACTACCACCGCCTGATGGGCCGTGACGGCATCTCGCCCGAGGCGGCCAAGGCAGCGCTGCGCCGGTCGAACACGCTGATCTCGTCGATGCTGGTGCGTCGTGGTGACGCCGATGCGCTGCTGTGTGGCCTGGTCGGCCGCTTCGACCACCACTTCGACCATGTCAAGAACGTGCTCGGCGCGCGGCCCGGCTCCGGCACGATGGCGACGATGAACGCGCTGATGCTGGAGCAGCACACGCTGTTCATCGCCGACACCTTCGTCAACGAGGAGCCCACCGCCGAGCAACTGGCCGAGATCGCGCAGATGGCGGCCGAGGAGGTACAGCGTTTCGGCATGCCGGCGAAGGTGGCGTTCCTGTCGCACTCGATGTATGGCTCGTCGACGCGGGCCTCGGCCAAGCGCATGCGCGCGGCGCGTGAGCTTTTCGTGCAACGCTGCCCTGGCATCGAAAGTGACGGCGAGATGCAGGGCGACGCGGCGTTGTCGGAAACCATTCGCCGCGCGGTGTTGCCCGACACCACATTGAGCGGCGCTGCCAACCTGCTGGTGCTGCCGAACATCGACGCTGCGAACATCCTGTTCAACGTGCTGAAGGTGACCGGTGGCCACGGCGTGACGGTGGGGCCGATCCTGCTCGGTGCGGCGGCCACGGCGCACATCCTGACGCCCTCGGCGACGATGCGACGGGTCGTCAACATGACCGCGTTGGCGGTCACCGACGTGGCGGCGGCGCGGGCTTCGGCACATGGCGCTGAATAGCCACGTAATCGCTCGGTAACCGAAAACGCGGCGGGCTGCCGATAATCGCCTGCTGCATTGACTCCGGAGAAGCCCCCACCATGTCCCGTGCCACCAAGATCGTCGCCACCCTCGGCCCAGCCTCCAGCGAGGTCGATGTGTTGGAGCACTTGCTGCGCGCCGGTGTCGACGTGGTGCGACTGAACTTCAGCCACGGCAAGGCGCAAGACCACATCGACCGGGCCAACCTGGTGCGCGAATGCGCCGCTCGGGTCGGCAACCCGGTTGCGCTGATGGCCGACCTGCAAGGCCCGAAGATCCGGGTCGGCAAGTTCGCCGAAGGCAAGGTGATGCTGGAAAAGGGCGCCCGCTTCGTGCTGGACGCCGGCCGCACCGAGTTGGGTGACCTGGAAGGCGTGGGCCTGGATTACAAGGAGCTGCCGCGCGACGTGAAGCCCGGCGACACGCTGCTGCTGAACGACGGGCTGATCGTGTTGACGGTCGACCGTGTGCTGGGCGAGCAGGTGCACACGCTGGTCAAGATCGGCGGCGAGCTCTCGAACAACAAGGGCATCAACAAGCAAGGCGGCGGCCTGACCGCGCCGGCGCTGACCGCCAAGGACATGGAAGACATCAAGACCGCGATGAGCTTCCAATGCGACTACCTGGCGGTGAGCTTCCCGAAGAACGCGACCGACATGGAAATGGCGCGCCAGTTGGCCAACGTGGCCGGCGAGCCGTGGCGCCACAAGCCGGCGATGATCGCCAAGATCGAGCGCAGCGAAGCCATTCCGCACCTGGAAGCGATCCTGCGCGCCAGCGACGGCATCATGGTCGCGCGCGGCGACCTGGCGGTCGAGGTCGGCAACGCCGCGGTGCCGGCGCTGCAAAAGCGCATGATCCGCATGGCGCGCGAGATGGACAAGATCGCGATCACGGCGACGCAGATGATGGAGTCGATGATCCTGGCGCCGGTGCCGACCCGCGCCGAGGTCAGCGACGTGGCCAACGCGGTGCTCGACGGCACCGACGCGGTGATGCTGAGCGCCGAGACCGCCGCCGGCCGCTACCCGGTCGAGACTGTCGAGCACATGGCGCTGATCGCGCTCGAAGCCGAACGGGCCGACGAAGTGCGGCTGGAGGCCGACTTCACCAACAAGCAGTTCGGCCGCATCGACCAGTCGATCGCGATGGGCGCGCTGTTCACCGCCCACCACCTCGGCTGCAAGGCCATCATCGCGCTGACCGAGTCCGGCTCGACGGCGCTGTGGATGAGCCGGCACAACATCAAGGTGCCGATCTACGGCCTGACCAGCCAGGTTCGCTCGCAGTCACGCATGGCGCTGTACCGCAACGTGCGGCCGATCTTGATGCCCAACTACACCGACCGCGACCAGGCACTGGCCGAGGCCGAGCGGTTGCTGGTGAAGCGCGGCGTGTTGAAGCCGGGTGATACCTACGCGATCACGTGCGGCGAGCCGATGGGTTACCCCGGCGGCACCAACATGCTCAAGGTTTGCCGCGTCGGTTGACTTGACCAGGCCCGCGCGCAGCGTCGGGCCCATCAAGCGGCGTGCGCGGATCCGGCTTGGCCGGTCCGCTGCGCGAGCCTCTCCGGGAGCACCTGACCGGCCCGCGCGCAGCGCCGGGCTCTTCAAGTGGCGTGCGCGGATCCGGCTTGGCCAATCCGCTGCGCGAGCCCCGCCGGAGGCACTTGACCAGGCCCGCGCGCAGCGCCGGGCTCTTCAAGTGGCGTGCGCGGATCCGGCTTGGCCGGTCCGCTGCGCGAGCCCCCTCGGGGGGCAGGCCCGGGAGGGCCGTGGGGGCCTTATTTACGCCGCCTGAGCCAGCTCGATCATCGCGTTCACACGCGGACCGGCGTTCTTCACCACCAGTTGCACAGCGGTCTGGTTACGGCCGAAGACGCGGAACAGCTCGTCGGCAAAACCTTGGCCGATGTGCTCGATGCCGGTGAAGTCCAACTCGGCTTGCTTGAACTCGGTCAGGCGCGCGGCCACACGACGCGCCTGGGCGCGTGATTCGAGCCCGGTGTCTTCGTTGACGATCAGCCGCAGCGGCAGGGTGGTGCACTCGATCGAATAGCCTTGGGCGTCGATGCTGGCCGAGCGCATCACTTCATCCAGCGTGCGGGTCGTGTCCAGTGCGATCGCCAGGTAGATGGCGCTGCCTTGCTGTTGCTTGACGGCGCGGGCCTGCTTCCAGCTGCGCGGGTCCCACTCACGGTGTTGGAAGGCGACCGTGTTGGCGTGCAGGTCGAAGATGTCGGCCAGGCGCGAGGTGAAGTACAGGCCACGGCCGGTGTGGCGATCGGGCGCGCTGGTCAGTTTGCCTTTGGAGAGCTCCAGCATCGCCATCGCCGGGTCTTCGATCTCGAAGCCCTCGCGGATCTTGTCGAACAGGCCGCGGCCGTCGTCCGACACCAGCAGCTGCAGGTGCGCCGGCGTCTGGCGCATCGACACGGTGACGAACTGGCCTTCGCTGTGGTCGATGGCGTTGTTCAGCAGTTCGGTGAACGCGTGCTGCATCAGCTGGCGCACGTTTTTTGGCATCTCGAAATGGGGCGCGAAATCGCGCGACCAGGGCAGGTCCTCGTTCAGGCCGGCGAGCGGGTACCGCTGCACGATCTGGCGCAGCCGGCCCGGTGAATAGCGGGCCCGCCGGCCTTCGCCGCTGGCCTGCAGCCACCCCAGGCCGACCAGCTGCTTGACCAGGCTGCGAGCCTTGCCGATGCCGCAACCGGCGCGCGCGGCCACCGCCTTGGCGAGGTCGGCCGGGTGCTCTTCGGCGACGCGGGTGATCCAGGTGGTGACTTGAGCCAGTTCGATGCGGGCCATGGTGGACTTTCGTGACAGCGAGGAGGGCGGGCCGCGGCGGTCGCGAATCCCGGGTTTCCAGGCTCACAGTGTTGGCCGATCGCGCGCAAACTGGAGCCGGATAAGCGGTGGCTTTCCGGCCCAGTTCCGAACCGGGAAGGCCGCTACGGCTTGGCACGCGTGCTGCTTGTCACGCCCCAAGTTTGTGGAAAGGCTGAAAAGGGGCGCTCGGTAGAATCCGCCGAGTTACGGCGCGATTACATCGGCCCGGCTCCTGCTTGCCTTGTGACGGCAGCGGCCCGGCCCGCCCGGCGCCGGGGCCTGTTTTTCAACTGCAGTGAGGAAGACCATGCCTCTCGTTTCCATGCGCCAGCTGCTGGACCATGCCGCCGAAAACGGCTATGGCATCCCGGCTTTCAACGTCAACAACCTGGAACAGGTCCAGGCCGTGATGACCGCCGCGGCGGAAGTCGGCGCGCCGGTGATCCTGCAAGCCAGCGCCGGCGCCCGCAAGTACGCCGGTGAAGCGTTCATCAAGCACCTGATCCAGGCGGCCGTCGAAGCCTGGCCGCAGATCCCGCTGGTGATGCACCAGGACCACGGCCAGAGCCCCGACATCTGCCGCGGCGCGATGGCACTGGGCTTCGGCTCGGTGATGATGGACGGCTCGCTCGAGGCCGATGGCAAGACCATCGCCAGCTACGACTACAACGTCGACGTGACCCGCAAGGTCGTCGACATGGCCCACGCCCAGGGCGTGACGGTCGAAGGCGAACTGGGCTGCCTGGGCTCGCTCGAGACGATGCAGGGTGACAAGGAAGACGGCCACGGCACCGACGCGGTGATGACGCACGACCAGCTGCTGACCGACCCCGAGCAGGCGGCCGACTTCGTCAAGCGCACCCAGCTGGACGCGCTGGC
>NZ_DASUNH010000079.1:0-83500 GCF_036277275.1 Ideonella sp.
ATACCACGAGGTATCTGCCCGGCTCGTCGACTCGCGATCATCCCCATTGCGGCCCGTCGCAATGACAGCTATCTGCCGGACAGGACACTAGGTTCGAGCTTGCCGGATCGATCCCGGTCCGCGACGGTTCACAACACACCAGGAGATACCCGAGATGGCCACATCCAGCAGTGCATCCAAGGCCGGCAAGACGGCCGCCGTCAAACGCCAGGCCGCGACCCGGGCTGCACCCGCGAAGCGGCCGGCGGCGAAGCGACCGGCGGCGAAGCGGCGAGCCGTCCGCGCGCCTTCGCTCGGCCATGCCGGCGATGCGATCAAGCATGGTGTCGCCGACACGCTGAAACAGGTGCGCTCGATCGAGGGCGAGATTGCGCAACTGGCGCGGCGCACGGTCAGTGAAGCATTGAGCGCCGCGGGCAGCGCAGCCCGGGAACTGGCGGCCGTCGTTCGCGACGTGCTGGCCGGCGCGGTGCAGGCCGCCGAAACGGCCGGCAGCGAGCTGACGGTCAGCATCAAGGGTGCCGCGCGCGGCACGATTGCCGGTGTGCACGATGCGCGCGGCAACGTCTCGCGTGCCGCGTCGGAGATCGTCAAGGCATCGATCAAGCAGGGCAACCGGGTCGGGGCAGAGATCGGCGCCGTGGTCCGCAGCGCGCTGGAGGGCATCGCCGAGGGCATGGCCGAGGCAGGCGAGAGCGCTTCGGCCATCGTCAAGACGTCCGCCCGCGATGCGCTGGCCACGGCCCGTGACATCAGCAGTCTGGCGGCTCAGGCCGTCCAGCAGGTGGTGCGCGGGATGGCCGAAGGCATCGACGAGGTCGTCAAGTCCCATCGCGCGGCCAAGGCGCCGGCGGCTCGGCGCGCGCCCGCGCGCAAGACTGCGTCGGTGCGACACGCCACCTGACCCGCCTCGTCCTGGGCCGCCGCCGATGGCATCGCGGGAAGAAACTCGAAGAGGCGGCCGGTCGGTGATTGAGGCCTGTCAATGATGGGCTGCGGAGCGGCCATAGAGTTGCTGCTGGCCAAACCATCGAGGAGTTCGCCATGTCGCTTTTCCCGCCGTTCGAGAACGCGGTTTCGTCGCCGCTCGGGTTCTGGGGGTTCGGCTCGCTCCCGGATCTGACGAACGCCGTTCTCCAGGCGCAGCAGATGCAGCTCGAGATCATGAGCACGTGGCAGCGGTCGCTGTTCAACGTTCAGCAGGAAATGTGGGATGAATGGCGCAGCCGCTGGGGAGGAGGCGCGCCCCTGGGTGATTGAGACGGCGGCACGCGGGCCGCCGCTTTCGGGTGGCGGGCCGTTCCGTTCGTTCCCAACGCAGTCACGTCGATGTCGATTGACGTCGCCATTGCCCATACCAGGCGGACCGACCGATGCTGATGCTGGCCTCGGAGCGGGCGCTGTACGAGGCCAAGCGTGCGGGGCGCCATTGCTTCAGGATGGCGCCTTGACGACCAGTTTGGCCAGCTCGGCCAAGCCGACGGGGGGCACGGTCAGCCAAGGAAGCGTGAACACGCGTCGGGCCAACCCGGAGGCCATGCGCTTCATCTGCCGGCGTTCGCCCGCCAGCCGCGCGGCCAGCAAGGGATCGCTGGTGCCCGCGGCCAGCACGCTCTTGTTGAGCACCCATGCGTACGGTTCGATGCCGGCGCGGCGCAGATCCGCCTGCAATGCCGCGGCCTGCGACACGGGTGTCACCTCCGGCAGCGTGACCAGAACGACCTTGGTGTGGGTGGCATCCTGCAACCTCATCAACGGCGTGACGATGCGCGCGGCGCCGAGGCCTTCGAACTCGCGTGTCATCTGACGGTGGTACGCGCCGGTCGCATCCATCAGCAGCATGGAGTGTCCGGTGGGTGCCGTGTCGAGCACGACGAAGGCGCTGCGGCCCTCGCTGACGATGCGCGAGAAGGCATGGAAGACGGCCACCTCTTCGGTGCACGGTGATTGCAGGTCTTCCAGCAGCAGTGCCCGCTCCGCCGCGTCGAGCCTGGGTGACTTGGCGGCCATGATCTTGTCGATGTAGCGCTGCGTCTCGACCTTCGGGTCGATGCGGCTGACTTGCAGCCCCGGCACGTCGCCATTCAAGGTCGCCGCCAGGTGGGCGGCCGGATCGGTCGTGCTGAGATGCACGGTCTTGCCGCGCTGGATCAGGCCCAGCGCCAGCGCAGCGGCGACCGTGGTCTTGCCGACGCCGCCCTTGCCCATCACCATGATCAGGCCATGCCCGGCGACGGCCAGTTCGTCGGCCAGCGCGTCGAGGCCCTGCACTTTTTCACTGTCTGCCACCCCCGACGGCGCCTGCGGTGGCAGCGGGTCGGCGCCTGAGCTCAGCAGCGCGCGCAAGGCCGGCAGCCCGACCATGTCGAAGGCCCGCAGCGGCACGCGGTCCTGCGGCAGAGCAAGCAACGACGGTGGCATGGCGTCCAGTGCTTGTTGTCCCAGGGCTTCGATGGCGCAGGCCACGGCGTCGGTGCGTGCGCTGGCGTGGAACACGCCGTTGACCGCGAGCCGTTGGTTGTCCAAGCCCAACTCGTGCAGCTCGCTCGACGTGTGCGCCGCTTCGGCGACGGCCCCCGCGTCGGGCCGGGTGACGAGGATCACGGTGGTCTTTGCCGGATCGCCCAAGGCCTCGAGCGCGGCCTTGAAGCGCGCTTCCTGCATCTTCAAGCCCGAATGGGGCCCCAGGCAGGAGGCGCCTCGATCATTGCCGGCCAGAAAGCCGGTCCATGCCTTGGGCAAGCTGAGCAAGCGCAGGGTATGCCCGGTCGGTGCCGTGTCGAAGACGATGTGGTCGTAGCGTTCGGAGTCGCCGGACAAGAGCGAAGAGAACTCGTCGAACGAGGCGATTTCCGTGGTGCAGGCGCCCGACAGCTGCTCGCGCACGGTCGAGAGCTCCTGCGTGCTCGCCGTCGCGCCCATCTGCACCAGCACCCGCTGGCGATAGGCCTCTGCCGCCGCGTCGGGGTCGATGTTCAGCACCGACAGACCCGGCGCGCCCGGCACCGGCACGGGCGTGTTGCGAAGCTCGATGCCCAGCATCTCGTCGAGGTTCGACGCGGCATCCGTGCTGACCAGCAGGACCGCCTTGCCCTCGTCCGCGAGCGTCAGCGCGGCTGCGGCCGAAAGCGAGGTCTTGCCAACGCCGCCCTTACCCGTGAAAAACAGATAACGGGTTGGATGATTCAAAAATCCGACGGGGCACGGCTTCAGCCATGTCTGCACTTCCTCGTGCGAGGGAATGCCGCCGCTGTGCACTACTTTGCCGTCGATCATCACGGCTGGGGTCGCTCTGACACCCGACCGCTTGATCTCGTCCGGGCTCTCGATCTTGACGATCTCAACGGCGACATTCGAATCCCGGGCGGCCCGTTCGATGATGCCGACGGTGCTGCGGCATTTGCTGCAGCCAGATCCCAAAACCATGATTTCCATCGTGAAGCTTTCGAATTTGGCCCCAGGAGAATGAGAACGATCGATAGCCCCGGTTCGTCGGGCCCATCAGGCCAAGTCGTTCTCGTCAGGCGACTCTGGCGCAATGGCGAGTCTCGTTTCTTGTCCGCGATCAATTTGCAACGAGCTTGGGGGCCTATGTGTGACACCGCACAGACGTCCGGCAGCGCGGGAGGATGATCGCCCGGTGAGACGCAGCTTTTCGGAGATCAAAGACGAGCCGGTCGACGTATGCCTGCTCGGTGGGGTGGAGTCGCTGCACCATTTGCCACCCATCGGGCAGATTGATCGGTCCGCCTGCTTCAGCGAGCGCGTTGCCCAAATAGCCAGGCTCTCGGTGAGGACACGCGATCCGCAGCGGCTGCTGCACCAGGTGTCGCTGGCAGCCTTTGAAGCTCTGCATGTTGAACAGGTGACTGTTTATCTGCTGGAAGCCGATCAGATGATGTTTCGCATCGCTGCTGCCGTTGGGAGATGGCCCGGTGAGGGCGTCGGAACACGGGTCCCGAACCGGCCCGAACAGTTGGCCGGCAGCGTTTTGATCAAGGGTCGGTCCATGGCCGTCACCCATGTCCTTGGCGCTTCCATTCCCGAGCCGCCGCAGGGCGATAGTTCGGACTGGCGCAGCGACTTGGCTACCCCCGTGTTCGATGGTGAGCATGTGATCGGCGTGGTCATGGCGCGTACCCGCGACGTCCGGGATTTCGACGTCGAGGACAAGCGCTTTCTCGAAAGCTTGTCGAGCATACTGGGGGCCAGCTTGCAGCGGGCGCGCAGCGACGAGGCACTGAGCCACGCTGAGGGTCTGAAAAGCGTTGGGCAGCTGACCGGAGGGATCGCGCACGACTTCAACAATCTGCTCACGGTGATCTCGGGGAACCTGCAGGCGCTCGCCGATAGCCCAAGGATTGCCGGCGACGAAGGCCTGGGGGAAATCGCCCGCGCCACCGAATGCGCGACCCGGCGCGGCGCCGGCCTCACCGCCCCGTTGCTGGACATTTCCCGGCGCCGGGTGCTGCACCCTGCGTCATTGGACGTGGGCGCATTGCTGCGGCGGTTGGCGGGCCTGCTCACGCGCACGCTGGACGAGCGAATCAGCGTCGCGACCGAGGTGGCACCCGACTGCCCGCCGTGCTGGGCTGACGCCGGTCAGCTTGAAGCGTCGCTGCTGAACCTCGCCATCAACGCGCGCGATGCGATGATGGACGGAGGCTCGCTGAGCTTTCGCGCCTGGCCCATCGACAGCCTGCCCTTCGGCAGCGGTGTGAGCCGGACGTCTCCCGCCGACGGGGGCTACGTGGCCATCGCGGTCGGCGACACCGGTACCGGGATGTCCGACGCGATCAAGATGCGCGCCGCGGAGCCTTTCTTCACGACCAAGGAAGCAGGTTGCGGAACGGGGCTGGGCTTGAGCACGGTGGCCGGATTCGTTCAGCGGTCGTGCGGCGTGATGCTGCTCGACAGCAAGATGGGCGTGGGCACGACCGTCACCCTGGTTCTGCCGCGACACCCCATCGATGCAGGTTTCGAGGACGACTCTTGATCGGCCGCTGAGCCGGCACGGGGCCCGGGTTGGCGCCGCAGTCGTCGGATGTCCACGCCCGCGTCACAGCTGCGGCCCAGGCACCGCGGAGGCAACGCCAGGCGTCGGGCTCGCCGCAGCGGTGGGCTGACTTTGCGCTGGTTCGGGCGACAGCGGTCCCGGTGGGCGCCGCGTCTCGGCGCCGGCGCCGGCGCGGAACACCGAGATGGCGGCCACCAGCAGTTCTGCCTGGTGCCGCAGGCTTTGCGCTGCCGCCGCAGACTGCTCGACCAGCGCGGCATTGTGTTGCGTCGATTGGTCCAGTTGGCTGATCGCTTGGTTCACTTGACCAATGCCCTGGGATTGCTCGGCGGTGGCCGCGCTGATTTCGTTGATGAGCTCGGTCACTCTGGCAATCTGGTGAACGATGCCTTGCATGGCGCTGTTCGCCTGGGTCACATCGTGTGCTCCGGCGTCGATACGCTCGCCGCTTTCGGCGATCAATGTCTTGATCTCACGCGCCGCGCTCGCACTGCGTTGAGCCAGCGCCCGGACTTCGCCGGCGACCACGGCAAAGCCCCGGCCTTGCTCGCCGGCCCGAGCCGCCTCGACCGCCGCATTCAAGGCGAGAAGATTGGTTTGAAAGGCGATGCCGTCGATGACACCGAGGATGTCGGCGATCCGGTGACTCGATTCGGAGATCCCCTGCATGGCCTGGTCGACTTTGGCCACCGAGGCCGAGCCCTGTTGCGCCGCTTGGCTGGCCAGCGTCGCGAGTTCGGCGGCTTGCAGGCAGGTGTCGGCGTTGTGCCGAACCGTCGCGCTCATTTGCTCCATCGACGAAGCCGTCTGCTGCAGGCTTGCCGCGGACTGCTCGGTGCGTGCACTGAGGTCGTCGTTGCCCTGTGCGATTTCGCGGCTGGCCTGTTCGAAGGTGACGACCTGCTGCGACACGTCGGCGGTGATCCACCGCAGCATGAGGCCGAGCTGATTCACCGCCCGCTGGGCCATGCCGATGTCATCGGTGCGGTCGAGCGTCCAATGGTCGACCTCGCCGTTGGCCGTCCGCTGCGCGCGGTCGCGTAGTCTTTCCAGCGGCCGCGCCATCTGGGCATTCAGGGCCCACAACGCCAGGGCCGAGGCGGCGGCCACGGCACCCACGAGGGCCGCGAGCGCGACGCCGTTCACGCCTGCGGCCGCGGCGATGGCGACATGGAAGAGGGACAAGCCGGTGACCGGCAGAGCCAGGCGCCACCTCACCGACAGCGTCCTGTTCAGTTGCAGCAGGCGCGCGGTGGCGGCTCGGGGCAACAGCAGCCCCTTGGAGAAGCAAAGACGGCTGGTGCCCTCGCGAAACTGGGCATACGCCGCTTCGGCGGCGGCGACTTCTTCGCGGCCCGGTCGGGTTCGCACGGACAGGTAGCCTGTTGTTCGGCCTTGTCGGGTGATGGGCGTGGCATTCGCGCGAACCCAGTAGTGGTCGCCGTTCTTGCGCCGGTTCTTGACCACCGCCGTCCATGACTGCCCGCTTTGCAGGGTCGCCCACATGTCGGCGAAGGCCTCTGGTGGCATGTCGGGGTGACGCACCAGGTTGTGCGGCTGTCCCACCAGTTCGCTGGCTTCGAAGCCGCTGACCGCGACAAAGGCCGCATTGGCGTAGGTGATGCGACCCTCGATGTCGGTGGTCGACATCAGCGTGGCGTCCGACGGGAACTCGAACTCCCGCTGGCTGACCGGCAGGTTGCTTCTCACGCGTGGCTCCTTTGGCAAGCGGCCGCAACGGCTCTCAGAAGTGCTGACAGTGTGAGAGGCCTCCGGGGTGCAACCTTGAGCCTGGTCAGTTGCGGTCTGAATGCATCGTGCAGGTTCGTGCGCTTGACGGGTTGACGTCCGTCAACTCGTCTGGCGCCGACGCGCCTATCGTGTCCGGACATCGCGACATTCGAGGAAGACGAGGCCCGGCATGCGCTTGACGTTTCTTGGGGCCACCGGCACGGTGACCGGATCGAAATACCTGCTGGAACACGAGGGCCGGCGCATGCTCGTCGACTGCGGCCTGTTCCAAGGGCTCAAGCAGCTGCGTCTGCGCAACTGGGACGACTTCCCGGTGCGGCCGTCGGACATCGACGCGATCGTGCTGACCCATGCCCACCTGGACCACAGCGGCTTCATCCCCAGGCTGGTCCAGGCCGGGTTTCGCGGGCCGGTGTACTGCAGCGCGGCGACGCGGGATCTTTGCGGCTTGCTGCTGCCAGATTCCGGGCGCCTGTTGGAGGAAGAGGCCGAGTACGCCAATCGACACGGTTTCTCGAAGCATCGGCCGGCACTGCCGCTGTACGGCGAGCAAGAAGCCATCGCGGCGCTCGAGCGCTTTTCACCACGACGCTTCGGCGAGGGATTCGAGCCCATTCCCGGCGTCCGCGTGGTACTCCGTCGGGCCGGTCATCTGCTCGGCGCGGCCAGCGTTCGCGTCGAGTGGGACCTGCGGTCGATCCTGTTCTCGGGCGATCTCGGTCGCACCAACGACCTGCTGATGCAAGCCCCCGAGTTGCCCGAGCCGGCCGATTGGCTGGTGATCGAGTCGACGTATGGCGACCGGGCGCATGCCGGGCCCGACCCGCTGACGGTGCTGGCCGACGTGGTCAACCGCACGGCGGCCCGGGGTGGCGTGGTGGTGATCCCGGCGTTCGCGGTCGGCAGGGCGCAGAGCCTGCTCTACGCCGTGCAGTTGCTGAAGCAGCAACGCCGCATTCCCGACATTCCGGCGTTCCTGAACAGCCCGATGGCGGCGGATGCAACGCGCATCTACGCCAAGCATCGCTCGGAGCATCGGCTGACCCCCGAACAGTGTGAGGCGATGTGCTGCGCGGCACGCATCGTCAACAGCGTCGAGGAATCGAAGCGCCTGAACGAGATCCGCACCCCGGCGATCATCGTCTCGGCCAGCGGCATGGCCTCGGGCGGGCGGGTGCTGCACCACCTGAAGGCCTTTGGGCCGGACGCACGCAACAGCATCCTGTTCGCCGGCTTCCAGGCCGCCGGCACCCGCGGCGCGACGATCGTCGCCGGTGCCGCGACGGTGAAGATCCACGGCCAGTACGTGCCCATCCGTGCCGAGGTGGCGCAGATCGACTCGCTGTCGGCCCATGCCGACCGCGACGAGTTGCTGGCCTGGGCGGCGGCCCTGCCGGCGGCGCCGCGGCAGGTCTTCGTGACCCATGGCGAGCCGGTCCCGGCCGACGCGTTGCGTCATGCGATCGAGGAACGGCATCACTGGCCTTGCACGGTACCGGAGTACCGGGACCTGGTCGAACTGTGACGGCGATGCACGAACAGTCGACGGTCGTGGCGGCTCCCGGCCGCCTGCGCGCCAGCCGGGCCCGGATCGATACCTACCAGCAGGCGGTGGTCTACATGCGACGAGACTGCGCTGTCTGCCGCGCCGAGGGCTTCGAGGCCCAGGCGCAGGTGGAGGTGGAGGTGGTGGCCAATGGCAGGGAAGTGCCGGCGATCCTGCACCGGGTCGAGGGCGATTGGCTGGCGCACGACGAAGCCGCCCTGTCGGAATCGGCCTGGGAGCTGCTGGGGCTCGAAGGCGGCGAGGAGGTGGTTGTGCGGCACGCGTCGCCGATCGATTCGCTTCGGTTCCTGCGCGCCAAGGTCTACGGTGCCAAGCTCGACTATGCGTCGATGCGCCTGCTGATCGATGACGTCAGCCGCGGGCGCGTGTCGGACCTGCACCTCGCCGCGTTCGTGACCGCCTGCGCCGGGGGCCGTCTCGACCTCGACGAGACCGTGGCACTGACCCGCGCGATGATCGACGTGGGCGAGCGCATCCGCTGGCCGATGGCGCCGGTGATGGACAAGCACTGCGTCGGCGGGTTGCCGGGCAACCGCACCACGCTGATCGTGGTGCCGATCGTCGCGGCCTGCGGCGTCGTGATGCCGAAGACGTCCTCGCGCGCAATCACCTCGCCGGCCGGCACGGCCGATACGATGGAGACGCTGGCGCCGGTGACGCTCGACCTGGCGACGATGCGGCGCGTGGTCGAGCGAGAGGGCGCCTGCATCGCCTGGGGCGGCGCCGCCCGGCTCAGCCCGGCAGACGACGTGCTGATCCGCGTCGAGCGGCCGCTCGACCTGGACAGCGAGGCGCAGCTCGTCGCTTCGGTGCTCTCGAAGAAGGCCGCGGCCGGCTCGGAGCGCGTGCTGATCGACCTGCCGATCGGCCCGACCGCAAAGGTTCGCAACTCGGCAGCGGCCCAAACGCTGGCCGCTGGCCTGATGGCCGTGGGCGCCGCCATCGGATTGCAGGTGCAGGTGATCGAGACCGACGGCCTGCAACCCGTGGGCCGCGGCATCGGCCCGGCGCTGGAAGCCATCGATGCGATGGCGGTGCTGCAGCGCCACCCCGATGCGCCGCTCGATCTGCGCCAGCGCGCCCTGGTGCTGGCCGGTACCTTGCTCGAAATGGCAGGCCGGGCAGCCGCAGGCACTGGCTTGGCACTGGCCACCAGGACGCTGGACAGCGGCCTGGCGCTGGCCAAGTTCATCGCCATCTGTGAAGCCCAGGGTGGCCTGCGCGAGCCGCCGCGCGCCCCCTACAGCGCGCCGGTGACCGCAGCCATGGCGGGCCGGGTCGGCGCCATCGACAACCGGCGGCTGGCACGCGCGGCCAAGCTCGCTGGCGCGCCGCATGACGCAGCCGCAGGCGCGGTCATTCACGTGCGGCTGGGCGACGAGGTCGGCGTAGGGCAACCGTTGTTCACCCTTCATGCACAGACGCCGGGCGAGTTGTCATATGCACTGTCTTACGTGCACGCCCAGGCCGCCATCGTCGGAGTCGACCCGTCATGACGCTCTCGATCATTTCGCTGCCTGGCGCCGAGGCCTGCACCGGCTTGCTCGCCAGGAAACTCAACGCCAACCGGTGCGGCCTGGAGAGCCGCCGGTTCCCCGATGGCGAGATCTACCTGCGGGTGGCCGACGACGTTCGTGGCCACGACGTGGTGGTCGTCGCGCAGTTGCGCGAGCCTGATGCGCAGGTGCCCGGCATGCTCTTCCTGGCCGATGCCTTGCGCGAGCTGGGGGCGGGCCGGGTGGGTCTCGTCGCACCCTACCTGCCTTACATGCGGCAGGATGCGCGCTTTCGCCCCGGCGAGGCGGTGACCTCGCGATCGTTTGGCAAGCTCGTCTCGTCGGCGTTCGACTGGCTGGTGACGGTGGACCCGCACCTGCACCGCCACAAGGTGCTGGACGAGGTCTACCGCATCCCGGCCGCCGCGGTGCCCAGCGCACCGGCGATTGCGGCCTGGGTGCATCAGCGGGTGGCGCGGCCGGTGATCGTCGGGCCCGATGAAGAGAGCCGGCAGTGGGTGGCCGAGGTGGCCGACCTGGCCGGGTGTGCGCACACCGTGCTGCGCAAACTGCGCCACGGCGATCGCGAGATCGAACTCGTGCTGCCGGACTTGCAGGCGCTGGAGGGCCACACGCCCGTGCTGGTCGACGACATCATTTCCAGCGCCCACACGATGGCGGGCGCCGTGCGAAAACTGGGCGCTGCCGGGCTCGCGCCCGCCGCGTGCGTGGGTGTGCATGCGGTGTTCGCTGCGGATGCTGCGGCCTTGCTGCAAGCAGCCGGCGCGGCCACCGTCGTCAGCTGCAACACGCTGCCGCACCCGAGCAATGCGATCGACGTGACGGGGGCGATCGCCGAAGCGGTGAGGGCGCAGGGGGAAGCGCTTTCTCGTTCAGGATCGTGAACCTCAGGCCGGGCGCTGCAGCGCAGCAGCGTACTGTGATTGTCTGGCTTGCGAAGCCAAGCGCCGGCGCATGGTGGTACTGCTGGTCCGTGTCATTGGGCTTGCGACGCGACATCGATGCGTCCAAGGGAGCGAAAAAATGAACCATCACCCATCGAAGGGGTGTCGTGGCCGGCCACCGCGACCAGCTCGCCGGCAAGATCCTGGAACGCTACGGAATAGCCAGGGACGATGGCGAAAGGCAACTGGCCGTCTGGGAACGCAAGGCGACCGATGCATGGTTCACGAAGAGCTGAAGCCCCTGTAGGAGCCGAGTACCAACTCGACTCTCTCGCTGATGCCGTATCTGTAGCGGCCCGACTCTGCTGTCGAGCGGCGCTCCACGGCGCGACCGAATCAAACGCCCCAGACGATTTCCCTCGCTGCCGCGTGGGCTGACCGCATCATCTCTACAAGTGGCCATGCGCGCTGGCGCAGGCTCACCGCGTCGCCGGACGAGGCGACGGAGTCCTCATCGACGGCACCTGCGGTGCCTTCTGCCCCGGCCGCAGCTCGTGCCGCCGATTCCTCCTCCGCAATCGCTCTCTCGATGGCTTGGATGGCCGTCGGCATGGCTGTCGCCTCGATGATGCCTTTGGCTGCCGGCTCCTTGCCGATGATGCGTAACAGTTGATCGCCGCTGGACTTCAGCATCAGCACGTCCCCAGCTGCCTTCGATTTGAACAGGTAAGTCATGTTGAATCCTCGATGGGGTTGGTCAAAGGGTTCGCCATGTCACGCTCTGCCGCAGGGTTCGACACCTGTGCACTGCGCGCCAGGTCGTCGAGCAGAACGGGCAAGATCAAACTTCCGCAGCCACGCCGTCTGCTAGTGTCCTGAGTTAGAAATACGCACCATCTGGTCGAACCCGAAGGGCGCGTATTTCTAACTCAGGACACTGGGTTGGCGCAGCCCGGCGAAAGCGCTGCTTTGCATGGTCGGCTGCGCATGGGAGATCCTCTGCCTGTGCACTGTCAGGGCCCTTGGCGTGCCATCGTTTGCGCCAGGTCAAGCGAGGCCGAATCACCATTCGCTGGACCAGCGCCGTTGCTGCTGGTTGCTGATGAGCCTGGAGGTTGCTCACCAGGCTTCAAGGCCGCTTTCAGGCCGTGCCGTGCTTGGTCTCGAAGCGGATGCCGATGTCTTTCAGCAAGGGTGTGGGCAGCACGCCGCCGGCGCAGACGATCACCGCGTCGTTGGCCAGCTCCAGCGTCAACCCGTCATCCGCGCGCAACGTCACATGTTGCGGGGTGATGGCCTGCGCCTGGGTGCGCAGCCGCACATCGAGGCGGCCGGCGTCTCGCAGGCGTTCCAGCTTGTCCCGGTTCTTCGCCTTGACGCGGGAGAACGCGTCGCCACGATAGGCCAGCGTGACCCGCGTGCCGGGAGATTCGGCGAGCGCGATGGCCGCTTCGAGTGCACTGTCGCCGCCGCCCACCACGAGCACCGCCTGGCCGGCGTATTGCGCCGGATCGACCAGGCGATAGACAACCTTGGGCAGCTCTTCGCCGGGCACATCGAGCGTGCGCGGCGTGCCGCGGCGACCGATGGCCAGCAGCACCGCGCGCGTGCGCAGCGTGCCACGCGAGGTGGTGACGACGAACCCTTCCGAGCCGTTGGCCGGCTCGATCCGCTCCATGCGCTCGCCGAACTGGATCGCGAGCTGGAACTTCAGCACCACGCCATGCCAGAACTCCAGCAGCCGCTCCTTGCTGACCTCGTTCATGCGCACCGGGCCCACCAGCGCCAGTTGCACCGGCGCGGTCATCGCCACTTTCTGGCGCGGGTAGTGAAAGATCGAGCCGCCCAGCGATTCTTCCTGCTCGACGATGCGGTAGCGCAGGCCCTTGTCGATCGCGGTGAGGCCGGCTGACAGGCCGGCGGGGCCCGCGCCGACGATCAGCACGTCGAGCAGTTGGGCATCCTTGGTCTTGCCGCGCAGCGCGATCGCCTCCATCGCCTGGCGGCCTTGCTCGGCCGCCTTGCGGATCAGGCCCATGCCGCCCAGCTCGCCCGCGATGAACAGCCCCGGCACGTTGGTCTCGAAGTTCGGCCGCAGCAGCGGGATGTCGACGCCGCGCTTCTCGGTGCCGAAGACCAGCGAGATCGCATCGAACGGGCAGGCTGCATGGCATGCGCCGTGGCCGATGCAGGCGGCTGCGTTGACCAAGGCGGCCTTGCCGTCGACCATGCCCAGCGCCTGCTCCGGACAGGCCTTCACACAAGAGCCCGAGCCGATGCAGCGCGCTGGATCGACGACCGGGTGCAGCGTCGGCGGCTCGTTCAGGCCCGCGGCCACGGTCTCGGCCAACTGCTGCGTGTGCCGGCGTTCGAGCCTTGCGCGCCACCACAGGTGCCAGGCCACTGCCAGCACCGGCAGCAGCAGATAGGGCCAGGCGACCGACCAGTTCACGCTCACGTCACCCTCAGCGGACCACCTCGGCGATGACCAGTTTCAGGTCGCTGGCACCGGGGGCGACGGGCGCGGACAGCCCTTCGAGGTCACCCGGTTGCGGCATGGCCTGGCCCGATTTCGACACCCGGGCGCCGACCACCACGCGGCTGGCCTGGCTCAGCCGGGCCTGCGGACTCATGGCCAGGCTGTCGTCGAGCGTGAAGGCCAGCGGCAGGTCACGCACGCGCTTCTTCAGGATCGCCAGCGGCATGCGCGAGCCCTCGGCGGGGCGAGCGAAGACGAACACCGTGTCGTCCGGAGCAGCCTGGGCTGCCAACGCCGATGCGAGTTCGACGCGGCCGCTGATCGCCGGGCCGGCGGCGGCAACGGGCGATGCGGCGGCCGCGGCGGGCACCGGCGGCAGGCCGGCGAGTTGGCGCGCTTCGGCCAGGTTCTCGCGCGCCTGCTTGACGAGGTCGCTGTCCGGCGGGCCGGCCTTCTGTGCCTGATCCCAGTGGCGTATTGCGGTCGAGTAGTCCTTCTTGTCGAACGCGATGGTGCCGGCCAGCAACAAGGCCTTCAGGTTTTCGGCGTCGGCGGCCAGTGCCTGCGCGACCAGCCGTGTCGGTTCACCTTCGAAGCTGCCGCTGTGCGTCGTCGCCAAAGCGTCGGCCAGGTCGGCCAGTGCCTGGGCATTCTTCGGCTGCAAGGTCAGCACGCGGCGATAGGCCGTGATCGCCGGTTCGAACTGGCCGAGCACTGCGTGAGAGCGGCCCAGCATCAGCCAACCCTCGGCGTTGTCGGGCTCGTTCTTCAGACGCGCGGCCAAGCTGTCGACCATGCCTTGGATCTGGGCCGTGGTCATCGCATGCGGGGTCGACGCGGCGGTCGCGGGCGACGCTGCGGTGCTGATCGACGCCGTGGCCGGCGCCGTGTTCCAACCCTCGCGGCTGCCGAGCAACGCATAGCCGGCCGCTCCGAAGACGAACACGAACACGGCCAGGCCCCAGGCCAGGCGGCGCGGCACGGGTGTTGCAGGCATGGGCGAATGCGTGGCGGGCTGCCCGGCCGGTGCGGCTGTTGGTGAGGCCATCACCGCGGCCAGCAGGCGCTTCTCGAGGGCTTCGCGAGCGCTGTGGGCCGCCGCCTCGGGCAGGGCACCGCTGGCTTGCAAGGCGTCGAGCTGCCGCAGCTGCGCTTTCAACTCATCGATCGAATCGGTCATGGGTGGGGGGCGCGAGGTCGGGGGTGGTGTCGGGTTCGAAGGCGTCGGCGGGCAGGCGGTTGCGCCGGCGCAGCGCGACCACCAGCGCCCCGAGGCCGACGGCCAGCAGCAGGCCGGGGCCGATCCACAGCAGCGCGGTGCGCTCGTTCATCGGCGGCCGGTACAGCACGAAGTCGCCATAGCGGGCGGTCATGAAGGCGCGGATCTCGGCATCGCTGCGGCCCGCGCGCAACTGCTCGCGGATCTGCTGGCGCAGGTCGCCGGCCAGTTCCGCATGCGAGTCGGCGATGGTCTGGTTCTGGCACACCACGCAGCGCAGCTCGCCGGCGATGGCCATCATGCGGGCCTCCAGCGCAGGGTCGTCGGCGGCCGGGCGGGCCTCGTCGGCGTAGGCGAGGGCGGTGGTCGCCGCCAGCAACCATACAGCGAGCCAGCGCAGGGCAGGGGAGAAGGTCCGCATCACATGCCTTCCTCAAGCCGCCAACCGTTTGAGCAGCGGCTCCACGCGGTCGCGCAGCACTTCGGGCGTCAAGGGGCCGATGTGCTTGTAGCGCACGACACCCTGGCGGTCGATGACGAAGGTCTCCGGCACGCCATAGACGCCGTAGTCCAGCCCGATGCGGCCGTCCGGGTCGAACAGCGAATCGGTGTAGGGGTTGCCAAAGCGCTCGAGCCAGGCGGTGCCGGCGCTGCGGTCGTCCTTGTAGTTCAGCCCGATCAAGGTCAATTGCCGGCCACGCGCAAACTTCACCAGCACCGGGTGCTCTTCGCGGCAGGCGCCGCACCAGGAGGCCCAGACATTCAGGATCCAGACCTTGCCGAGCAGGTCGTCGCGCGCCAAGGTGCGTGTGGGATCGGCCACCGTGGGGGCGGTGAACGCCGGTGCGGGCTTGTCGATCAGGGGCGAGGGCACTTCGCGTGGATCGAGCTTCAGGCCCACGGCCAGGAAGACGGCCAGCGCCAGGAAGAGCACGAGCGGGATCAGGGCCTTCTTCATGCGGTGCTCCCCTTGGCCGAGGCGGCCAGGGCGCTGGCCTGCGGCGCCGCTGCCCGCTGCCGGTAGCGGCGGTCACTGGCCGCCAGCGCGCCGCCTGCGGCCATGATCAGGCAGCCCAGCCAGATCCAGATCACCATCGGCTTGTGCTGCACGCGCAGCGTCCATGAACCATCGGACAGCGGCTCGCCGAGCGACACGTACAGATCGCGCGCCAGGTTGCTGTCGATCGCGGCTTCGGTCATCGGGTTCTGCTGCACGCGGTAGACGCGCTTTTCAGGCGTCAGTACCGTGACAGGCGCGCCGTCGCGCGTGACCTCGACCCGGCCCTGCATCGCCGCGTAGTTCGGCCCGTCGACCCGCGTGGCGCCGAGAAAACGGAACTCGTAGCCGCCGAGCTGCGTGGTCTCGCCCTCGCGCATGCGCACATCGCTTTCGGTTTCGTGGGTGCGCACGGTGGTCACGCCCAGGATGAACGCGGCCACGCCCAGGTGCGCGAGCCACATGCCGACATGGGCGCGGCTGATCTGGCGCCAGGTCCGGCGCCAGCCGAAGAGCTCGATCGCCACGCCGGCAACGACCCAACTGGCCAGCGCATAGCCCGCCACCGACCAGGGCGTGGCACGCCCCGCCAGTGCCGCGACCAGCACCGGCACCACCACCGCCGCCACGGCGGCCACACGGAGACGACGGGCCAGCGCGGGCAGCTCGTCGCCCTTCCAGCGGGCCAGCGGGCCCACGCCCACCAGCACCACCAGGGGCGCCATCAACCAGCGGAACACGGTGTCGAAGTAGGGCGGCCCGACCGAGATCTTGCCCAGGCCCAGCGCGTCCAGGAACAGCGGGTACATCGTGCCGAGCAACACCGCGCCAGTGGCGCTGAGCAGAAGCACGTTGTTCAGCAGCAGCGCCGTCTCGCGCGACACCAGGCCGAAGCGTTGGCCCAAGCCGACCGAGCCCGCGCGCCACGCGTACAGGCCAAGCGAGCTGCCGACCACGACCACCAGGAAGGCGAGGATGAACACGCCGCGCCGCGGATCGGTGGCGAATGCGTGCACCGACGACAAGACGCCCGATCGCACGAGGAAGGTGCCGAGCAAGGACAGCGAGAACGCGAGGATCGCCAGCAGCACCGTCCAGGCCTTGAAGCTGCCGCGCTTCTCGCTCACCGCCAACGAGTGGATCAGCGCGGTGCCAACCAGCCACGGCATGAACGACGCGTTCTCCACCGGGTCCCAGAACCACCAGCCGCCCCAGCCGAGCTCGTAGTAGGCCCAGGCACTGCCGAGCCCGATGCCCAGCGTCAGGAAGATCCATGCCGCAATCGTCCACGGCCGCGACCAGCGGGCCCAGGTGGCGTCCAGCTGGCCACCGAGCAGCGCGGCGATCGCGAAGGCGAAGGCGACAGAGAAGCCCACGTAGCCCATGTAGAGCATCGGCGGGTGGAAGATCATGCCCGGGTCCTGCAGCAGCGGGTTCAGGTCGCGCCCATCGAGCACGGGCGGCAGCAGGCGCTCGAACGGGTTCGAGGTGGTCAACATGAACAGCAGGAAGCCGGCCGCCACGAGCGACATCACCGCCAGCACGCGCGCGACGAAAGCCGCCGGCAGCGAGCGGCTGAACACCGCGACCGCCTGCATCCAGCCGACCAGCATCGTCACCCACAGCAGCAGCGAGCCCTCGTGGCCGCCCCAGACGCCGGCAATGCGGAAGGGCAGCGGCAAGCGGCTGTTCGAATTGGCGGCGACGTACAAGACCGAGAAGTCGTGCCGCACGAAGCTGGTGACCAGCGCCGCCAGCGCGGCGGCGACCAGCAGGCCCTGGGCCAGCGTCAACGGGCGCGACAGCGCCATCCAGTCGCTGCGGCCCTTGGCCGCGCCAGCGAGGCCGAGCCCGCCCTGCGCGATGGCCACCGCCAGCGCGAAGATCAACATCAGGTGACCCAGCTCGGGGATCATCGCTTCGCCTCCACCAATGTCGGGGCAGGAACAGGGCCGCCGGGGGCGCTGCCCTGCAGCGCCCCGTCCCTCAAAGGAGTCGAGGCGCCAGGGGCAGCCTGTCGCGTCTCGAGCGGGCTGTTGCCCTGCGCGCGCTTCAGTGCTTCGGCCGCTTCAGGCGGCATGTAGTTCTCGTCGTGCTTGGCCAGCACCTCACGGGCGACGAACACGCCGTCGGCGCCGAGGCTGCCTTGTGCCACCACACCCTTGCCTTCCTTGAACAGGTCGGGCAGCGGGCCGGTGTAGGCCACGGTGACCTCGCGCTGGGTGTCGGTGACGACGAAGCGCACCTGCACGCCGTCACGCGCGACGCTGCCGCTGCGCACCAGGCCGCCCAGCCTGAACGGCCGCTGCACCGGCGCCTCGCCCGCAGCCACCTGGGTCGGCGTGAAGAAGAACACCAGGTTGCTGCGGAAGGCGTTCAACACCAAGGCGGTGGCCGCAGCCAGCGCGAGCAGCACGCCACCGACGACGGCCAGGCGTTTGCGGCGTGGCGTCATCGGCTGTACTCCTGCGCCAGCATCTGCGCTTGCGTCTTGGCCCGGCGCAGCCGCGCGCGCACCAGCAGTGCCTCGGCCACCAGCAGCGCCAAGGTCGGGACGTAGGCACCCCAGACGAACAGGCCGTGGCCGTCGAGATGCAACAGTTGGGAAAGCGCGTCCATCGTCACTCCGATCGGTTGTCGCTGGCCAGCCAGGAGGCGTCGTCCTCTTGCTCGAAGCTCAAGGCCCGGGCGCGGGTCAGCGTGGCGGCGATGGCGTGGGCCCAGAAGGCCACGGTCATCAACGCGAGCGCGATCAGCATTGTCCTGGCCATCGACGGGGCAGCGGTCATCGTGATAGAGGCCCCCTGGTGCAAGGTGTTCCACCACCGTACCGAAAAATAGATGATCGGCACGTTCATGGCACCGACCAGCGCCAGCAGTGCGCTGGCCTGGGCGGCACGGCGGTCATCGTCGATCGATTCGACCAGTGCGATGTAGCCGAGGTACAGCAGCAGCAGGATCAGCTCGGAGGTCAGCCGCGCATCCCACACCCACCAGGTGCCCCAGGTCGGCTGGCCCCACAGCGCGCCGGTCCACAGCGCCATCGCAGTGTAGAGCGCACCCGACGGCGCCAGCGCTCGCGCCAGCCGCGATGCCATGCGCACCTTGAACACCCAGCCGATCACCGCCCACAAGGCAATGGCCAGGTAGCAGACCATCGACAGCCACGCGGCCGGCACATGGATGAACAGGATGCGGTAGGCCTCGCCCTGCGTCGCGTCTGTGGGCGCGACGGCGAAGCCGACGTACAGCCCCGCCAGGCCTGCCAGCAGCGCCACGGCCCAGCACAGCGGGGCCAGCCGGGCCGCCAGCCGCTCGAAGCGCGCCGGCGAGGCGTACATGGTCCAGCGCCGCGGTGGGGCGGTGCGGGCAGGTGCGGTGGTGCTCGCAGTCATCGACAACTCATTCCATGGCAATGCGCAGCGCGGCCGCCGTCAGCGGCGGCGCGATCAACGCGGTCAGGATCAGCAGCGCCCCCTGCAGCGACAACGCCGCATCGGCCGGCTCGCCGTTCAGCGCCGCCAGCACCGCGCCGCTGCCGAACACCAGCGTCGGCATCGTCAGCGGCAGCACGAGCAGAAAGACCAGCGCGCTGCCATGCCGCAGGCCCAGCGCCAACGCGGCGCCCAGCCCACCCAGCAACGCCATCACCGGTGTGCCCAGCAGCAAGCTGAGCATCAGCACACCGACCGCCGGCCCCGGCAGGCCGAAGGCCAGGCCCGCGAGCGGCGACAACAGCACCAGCGGTGCGCCCCCCAGCAGCCACTGCGCCAGCATGCGCTCGGCCACCAAGCGGGTCAACGGGCGCTGGCCGATCAGCATCTGCTCCAGCGAGCCGTCGGCATGGTCGGCCGAGAACATGCCGTGAATCGACAGCAGCATCGACAGCAGCGCACAGACCCACACGACTCCTGGTGCCACACGGCGCAACAGCGACGGCTCGGCACCGAGCCCGAGCGGGAACAGGCTCAACGCCGCCAGGAAGAACGCCAGCGGCAAGAGCCAGCCGATCCGTTGCCGCGCGGCCAGGCGCAGGTCGCGCGCCAGCAGGCCCAGGCGCGCATCGGTGCCGGCGTGCGCCGCCACGGCGTGCGCGCCGGCCGGCGCGCCGTCGGCCGGCAGCTTGGTCGCGACCGCGGGTGGGGTCATGGCGCAGCCACCGCCGCGGTGTGCAGCAGCGGGCCCGACGGGGCAAGTTCGAACTGGGTCAGCGCATCCGAGTGCAACGGCGCGTGGCTGGTCATCAGCACCGCGCCACCGCGGGCGACATGGCTGTCGAGCCAGGCCTCGAAGCGCGCCACGCCGTCGGCGTCCAGGGCGTCCAGCGGCTCGTCGAGCAGCCAGGTGCGGGGCTCGTCGTCGAGCATCAGGCGCGCCAGCGTGGCCTTGCGGCGCTGGCCTTGCGACAAGGTGCCGACGAAGGTGTCGAGCCGGCCGGCCAAGCCCACCTGCTCGAGTGCATGGGCGATGCGCTCGCGGGTGACGACCGGCAGCTTGCCACCATCGCCGAGGCCGGCGAGGAAGCCCAACGCTTCACCGACCCGCAGCTCGCTCTTCAGCGCATTGGCGTGGCCGACGAAGCGCAACCGGCCGCGCTGGTCGGCCGTCAGCGTGTGCACCGGTGTGCCCTCGAACCGCACCTCGCCTTCGGCCGGGCGCACCAGCCCCGCCAGGATGCGCAACAGGCTGGTCTTGCCGCAGCCGTTGGGGCCGCGCAACCACAGCGCCTGGCCCGGTGCCAGGCGCAGGTCGAGTCCGTTGAACAGGCGGTGTCGGCCACGCCGGCAGGCCAGGCCCCGGGCCTGCAGCACGCCGATGCTTACCATCGTCGCCACGGGAGCGGCGTCAGAAATCAAGTCGGTACCCCAACGAGTAGTACAGCCGGGTCGAATTCTCGTTCTGTTGGGCGCTGCGGGTGCGGCTGGCTTCGACATTCAGGTCCGATTCGATCACCCACTTCTCGCCGCCGCGCCACGTCACCCGCAGTCCGGGCGACCAGCGCGAGGTGCGCACGCCGTTGGGGCCGTCCTGCTGGTAGTAGCGCAGCGCCGGCTCGGCCTGCCAACGCTCGGCCAGCACCGTCAGGTGGTTGTACGACGCCAGCCAGCCGTTGTAGGTCGGGCCCTTGATGGCGGTCAGGTTGAAGACGTGGGTGTCGCGCTCGGAGTACAGGTTGGTGCCGATGGCCTGCAGCCCGGCCGACCAGATGTCGCCGGTGGCCGGGATGCCGTCGGGCAGGATGCCGGGCACCGGCGCGATCGCGCCGACGTTGGTCAGCCGCAGGTCGGCACCCACCTGCCAATGCGGGTTCAGCGGCGTGGTCACGCCGAGCAGGCCCTGCGTTGCATAGGCCGTCGTGTCGACCACCTGCTGGCGCAGCAGGGCCAGCGTCTTGCCTTGCGCCAGCAGCTCGGTCAGCGTGCGCGGCAGCACGGTGGCGTTGGGATCGGGAAAGAACAGCGCATTGCCCAGCATCAGCATCGGCGTCGCCCGGCGGTCGTACAACACGTTGACGACGGTGTTGCCCTCGCTGGTCCAGGTGCCTTGCACCGAGGCGATGTTGACGCCTTCCAGCGTGGTGTCGTACTCGAACTGCGAGAACACCGACGCGTTGGGCTGGAAGTAGCGCAGGTCCGCGCCGACCGCGCGCCGGTCGACCTCGCCATCGATGTTCTGCTGGATGGCGTAGGCGCTGGCACCGAAGCCCGGCGCCAGGGCCTCGGCATCGAGCGATACGCCGTAGAAGTTGCGCTTGGTGTCGAGCAGCTTCTCGGTGGGCAGGCCGGCCACGGCGTTGACCTTCCACTTGGGCATGAAGCTCCAGCCCAGCAGCGCGCCGTCGAAGCGGCCGAGCACGCCGCCACCCAGGCCCGACTGTCGGCCCAGCCGGGCTGACACGCCCGGTGCGGTTTCCTTCCAGTCGAAGTACAGCGCCGAGAGCTTGTTCTCGTCGGCCTGGCCGGGCATGCCGTTCGCGGTGAAGCTGTCGCGAAAGACGAAACGCAGGTCGCGGTTCTCGTCTTTCATGCGCCAGTTGACGTCCAGGCTGGACAGCAGCTGCTTCTGATCGACTGCGGACAAGGTCTGGTCCGAGATCACGACCGGCAACTGGCCGTCCAGCGGCGTGTCCTTCAGCTGCGTCTGCGTTTTCGAGTTGCCGCCGTAGTAGTACTGCGACCAGGCGCCGACCAGCGTCGTGGTGTCCTTTTTGCGCGTGGCGGTGGTGTCGCTTGGCGTTGCGGCGACACCCGGCGTCGTGTCGGCCGGCAAGCCGGCCAGCGTCACCCGGGCCTGGTCAGCGTCCGGGCCGTCGGGGTAGAGCTGCAGGAACAGCGCCAGCTCGCGTCGCGCGCCGGCCGTGTCGCCCTCGGCCAGGCGAGCCTGGGCGACGAGGGCCTGGGCTTCGCGGGTGTGGCTGTTGGGCGGCAGGTTCAGCGCCTCGTTCAAGGTCTCGATGGCCAGCGTGTTCTGGCCCTTGGCAATGGCGGCCTTGGCCTGCGCCATCAGCTCGCCACCGCGCGCTTCGACCTGCGCGTCGAGCGAAGCCGGAGCCGCCACCGCGATCGGCGTCACCGCGGCAGGGGCGGCCGGCTTGGCGCCGCCGCCAAAGACCTGCGCACCCAGGCCGTCGAGCACGACCTCGATGTGACGCCGGTCGCTGCCGCCGCGCACGCGGAACTTTGCCGGCGGGTCCAGCCGCACGATGAGACGGCGTTCGGTTTCGCTGGTCCCGCCGTCTTCGCTGACCGTGATCCGCGGGATGCCGTCGCCGCCGATCGTGCGGCGCTCGCCGTCGATGAAGCGCGGCTGGTCGCGGCTGGGCACGACGTCGTAGACGATCTGCACCAGGTCGTTCGACGCCGAGGCCACCGCGCGACGAAACTGCACCGGCACGTTGAAGCGCACCAGCATCACCGCGTCGTTGCCCTCGCGCCGCAATTCGACGTCTTCGATCACCTGGGCCTGCGCGCTGAACGCGGCCACTGCCATCGCCACCGGCGCCAGCCGTGCGGCCCACCCACTGCAAGTCGTCATTCTCATGATCCCTCTCAATCCCACTCGACGTAAGTCTTTCCTTTGGTGCCCAGCGGGCGATGGCAGCCGGACTCGGAGCAGTCCAGCGGGGTGCGGCCACGGGCTTCATGGGTGAGCGACTTGCGCTCCATGTCGCCGAGGTAGTTGGTGCCACTGGCATGGCAGCTCTTGCACCAGCCGGCACCGCCGCCGAGGCTGCCGTTGTGGTTCATGCGCATCGAACCCCAGTTGCTGGTCGTCATGTGGCAGGCGTTGCAATCCAGCGTTGAGCCGTTCAGCAGCTGCGCCTCCGGGATGTGCGCGTTGGGCTTGGATTGCAGGCCCTGGCTGGTGTAGGTCGGGATGTGGCAGCTCTTGCACGGCTGCGCCGTCAACAGCGAGTGGTTGGTGGTCACCGCGGTGGCGAACGACGCCTGCGACTTGTGGCAGCCGTCGCACTTGACCGTGGCCACCTGGATGGGGATGTGTCCGGGCTGCTTGCCCGGTGCCAGCGAGCCGTTGTGGCAGGTGTCGCAGGTGCCCGAGCCGACCTGGTTGTTCGGCGCATGCTGGTACTGCACCGAAGTCCAGCTGCTGGTCGACTTGTGGCAGCTTTCGCAGGTGGTCACGCCGACGTGGATGGCGTCCGCCGGCTTGCCGCGCGCGGCCAGGTAGCCGCCGGTGTGGCAGGTCGCGCACTGCGTGCTGGTCGAGAAGTAGGCGTGGAACCGGCCCGGGTTCCATGAGCTGTAGCCGCTCTTGTGGCAGGCGTCGCAGTTGGCGCTGGCCGAGACGGCGACCAATGCATACGGGATGTGGTTGCCGGGCTTGCCGTCGGCCGGCGGGTAGCCGCCGGTGTGGCAGCTGGCGCATTGGGCGGTGACGACGACCTGGGTGTGGTTCCACTTGGTCGGCTTCCACGCGGTGACGCTGTGGCAGCTGTAGCAGTTGGTCGTCCCCACCGGGATGTGGTTGGACGGCTTGCCCGGCGCGCTGACCCCGTTGTGGCAGCTGGCGCAGTTGGTGTTCTGGTTGTAGCGGCTGTGGTCGACGTTGGCGCTGGTCCAGCTGGTCGTGTTGTGGCACTGCTCGCAGGCCGTCACGCTGCTGTGGATCGGCGTCGCCGGCTTCCCGCGTGCGGCCAGGTAGCTGCCGGTGTGGCAGGTCGAGCACTGGGTACTGACCGTGAAGTAGGCGTGGTAGCGGCCAGGGTTCCACGACGCATAGCCGCTCTTGTGGCAGGCATCGCAGTTGGCTGAGCCCGACACGGGAACCAGCGCGTACGGGATGTGGTTGCCCGGCTTGCCGTCGGCTGGCGGATAGCCGCCGGTGTGGCAGCTGGCGCATCGCGCGGTCACGACGACCTGCGTGTGGTTCCACTTGGTCGGCCGCCACGCGGTGACGCTGTGGCAGGCATAGCAGTTCGTCAGCCCGACGGGGATGTGCGTGGCCGGCTTGCCGGGGGCGTTGCTGCCGTTGTGGCAGCTGGCGCAGTTGGTGCTCTGGTTGAAGGTCGAGTGGTCGACCTGGGCACCGCTCCAGCTGTTGGTGTTGTGGCAGTTCTCGCAGGTGGTCGCGGTGACATGTGTGGCGTCCGCCGGCTTGCCGCGCGCACCGAGGTAGCTGCCCGTGTGGCACGACGCACATTGCGTGCTGACCGAGAAGCTGGCGTGGAAGCGCCCGGGCACCCAGCTGTTGAAGCCCGCCTTGTGGCATGCATCGCAATTGGCCGACGCAGCGACCGGAATCTGCGTGTAGGGAATGTGGTTGCCCGGCTTGCCGTCTGCCGGCGGGAAGGCGCCGGTGTGGCAGCTGGCGCACTGCGCCGTGACGATGATCTGGGTGTGGTTCCACTTGGTCGGCTTCCATGCAGCCACGCCATGGCACGAATAGCAGTTCGCCGCGCCGACCGGCATGTGCGTGGCCGGCTTGCCGGGAGCGCTGCTGCCGTTGTGGCAACTGGCGCAGTTGGTGCTCTGGTTGAAGCGGCTGTGGTCGACGTCGGCCCCAGCCCAGCCTGAGGTGGTGTGACAGCTCTCGCAAGCCGTGGCGCCGGCGTGGATCGAATCGGCCGGCTTGCCGCGCGCGGCCAGGAAGTTGCCGTTGTGGCAGCTGGCGCAGTTGGTGCTGACCGAGAAGTTGGCGTGGAACAGGCCGGGGCTCCAGCTGCCGAAGCCGGCCTTGTGGCAGGCGTCGCAGTTGGCGCTGGCGGCCACCGGCACTTGGGCGTAGGGGATGTGGTTGCCGGGCTTGCCCTCGGCCGGCGGGAAGCTGCCGTTGTGGCAGCTGGCGCATTGCGCGGTGACGACCAGCTGGGTGTGGTTCCAGCTGCTGGGCTTCCAGCGCGCGGTGGTGTGGCAGCTGATGCAGTTCACCGCACCGACGGGGATGTGCGCCGCCGGCTTGCCGCTGGCGCTGCTGCCGTTGTGGCAACTGGCGCAGTTGGTGGCCACCGTGAAGCCCGAGTGGTCGGGCTTGGCGCCCATCCATGTGCTGGTGCCGTGGCAGCTGTCGCACGACGCGGTCGTCGGCATGTGGTCGCGCGGCTTGCCGCTGGCGATGTTGCCGTTGTGGCAACTGAAGCAACTGCCCGGGGCGATGCCGGCGTGGCTGAACTTCGCGCCGGCGAAGCGGCGCGTGTCATGGCAGCTGTCGCAGCCTGCGCTGGTCGGCACGTGCTGCGTCGGCATCACCGTGTTGTTGGCCGCGAGGCGGGCACCCGCGGTGTGGCAACTGGCGCAGTCCTTCGGCGTGCCCTTGAACACGCCCTTGACGTGGCAGGACTCGCAGCGTTCGTTGGCATGGGCCCCCGTCAATGGGTAGCCGGTGCTGACGTGATCGAACTGGCGGGTACCGGTCTGCTGGGCCTGTGCCGGAAAGGCCAACCACAGGCCGAACCACAGCGCGAAGAACAGGCACCACGCGGTCGAGCCGAACAGCACAAAGCGGCGCATCACGGGCGTTCCTCCGATCGGGTCGATGGCGTGGCGCCAGGCGCGCCGGGCCGGCGTGCCCTCAGCGTCTTCCAGTCGGACACGAGGTGACAGGTGTCGCAGCGGGGGCCGAACGCGCCGTCGTGCGCGTCGTCGCCGCGATGGCAGGCGACACACTCGCGCCCGACCGGTGCGACGCCCTGGCCGGCCGAAGCAGGGGAGCGGTGGCAGGCGGCACAGCGGGCTCGGGCATGCGCGCCCTCGAGCCGCCAACGGGCCTGGCGCTCGTGGTCGTAGCGCACCAGCGGCCAGGCCCGGGCGTTGTGGCAGTTGTCGCAGCGGGTACCGAGACCGGCCTTGTGGACATCGTCCTGGCGGTGGCAGGCCACACACTCTTCGGGCGCATCGCGAAAGCGCAGCGAGACAAGCTCCTTGCCGGGACCCGCGCGATGGCAGCTCTTGCACTCGACCTTCAGGTGCGCGCCGACGAGCGCGAAGCGCACCCGCGCGTGGTCGAAGCGCGTTTCGCGCCAGCGCTGTTCGTTGTGGCAGCTGTCGCAGCGCGCGTCGAGCTGGCCCTCGTGCTTGTCGTCCTTGCGGTGGCAGGCCAGGCAGTCGGTCGGCGTGTTGCGGTAGTGCGTCTGGTCGGCGTGGCAGCTCTGGCAGCTGGCCTGCAGATGGCCGCCGCGCAGCGGGTAGCGGGTCACGCCGTGGTCGAAGCGCGGGATCTTCCAGGTGCGCTCGCCGTGGCAGCTGGCGCAGGCTTCGCCCAAGGTGCCACGGTGCTTGTCGTCGCTGCGATGGCAGCCGATGCAGGTGCCGGGCACCTCGCGATAGGCGCTGCTCTTGTGGCAGGCCTTGCAGTCGGCGTCGGCATGCTTGCCCAGCAGCGGAAAGCGGCTGCGGTCGTGATCGAAACGGCCGACGTTCTTCCAGCCCGTTTCCTGGTGGCAGGCGGCACATTCGCTGCCGAGGTTGCCCTTGTGGGGGTCGTCCTTGCGGTGGCAGGCCAGGCACTCGGTGCCCAGTTTGTCGCGGTACAGCGTACTGGTATGGCAGCTGTCGCATTTGGCAGCGCGGTGCTTGCCGCGCAAGGCGTACTTCGTGTCGCTGTCGTGGTTGAACGATGTCGGGCGCCAAGCCTTCGCGTCATGGCAGCTGTCGCAGCGCTCGCCGTAGCGGCCCTTGTGACCCTTGCGCATGTCGTCGTCGCGATGGCAACCGAGACAGGTCTCGGGGGCGTCGGTGTACGGCTGACCGGCGCGGTGGCACGCGCTGCACTTCGCATCCACGTGCTTGCCGGTGAGCGCGAAGCGGGTGGTCGCGTGGTCGAAGCGCGTGTCGGCCCAGCGGGTGTCGTTGTGGCAGTCCGCGCATTTCGCGCCGAGGCTGCCCTTGTGCACGTCATCTTTCTTGTGGCAGGCCACGCAGTCCTGCGGTGCCTCGCGCCAGCGCTTGCCGGTGACATGGCACGCAGAGCATTCGGTCACCTTGGCGTGCGCGGCGCGCAGCGGCCAGTCGGTGGCCCGATGGTCGAAGCTGCGCTGGTCGAGCGGGGCGATCTGCACGTCACGCCCCTTGTGGTCGGTGTGGCAGCTGCGGCAAGCCTGGGGTGGCTGACGGCCGTGGAAGCCCGCCTTGGCCTTGAGGTCGGCCGCCACGTCCTTGTGGCATTCGAGGCAGCGGCCGTCCTGCGCCGCGCGGTCGAAGCGCACATGGCAGCTGGCGCACTGATCCTCGACCTTGGCGTGCCCGCGGATCACCGGCCCCGGCGACAGGGCCGACTCCAGCCCTTGCGCAGACGCAGACCATGGCAGCAGCAATGCACCGAGCAGCGCGAGCGCACGCCAGCCCAGGCGACTGCGGAGCACGGCGGCGCGCATCCATGCCATTGCCGGTCAGTAGGCGTGCACCGCGACGACGTGGGTGACCGCGCACGCGACCATCACGTAGACAAAGGGCAGGTGCAGCACATGCCACAGCGAGAACAAGCGTTCCCAGGCGCGCAGCTGCACGACGCCCAGGGTTTGAGCGACATGCAGCCTCGCCTGGGCTCGCCAGTGAGCGCGGATCTGGCGCCGCCGAGGCTCGGCCAGCGTGGCCGGCGCCGCGGCCAGCGCCTGGTCGATCAGTGCGCGCACGTCGCGCCGCGCTGCACGCGCCGCCCGGGCGCTGAGCCACAACAGGGCCGGCGCATTGCGGGCCCGCGTCGACAGGGCCGCCTGCTCGAAGGCAAAGAGGCGATCACGCACGCGTGGCGCCAGGGTCAGCGTGGCAGCCAGCTTCTGGTGCGTGGTGTCGAGCCGGGTCCGCAGCTCGGCCAGGTTGGCATGGCGGTCGTCGAGGCCTTGGTGCACGTGCACGTAGAGGTAGCGGCCGATGACACCGCTGCCCGCCACCACCAGCATCGAGACCAGTGCGACCGTTGCATTGAGCGAGCCGACACGGAAGTTGCAGTGCACGAGGATCAGCCACGGCCCCGCCACGCCCATCAGCATGTGGAAGATGAACCAGTGCCGAGTGGCACCGACGCCCCGCAGCGCCGGCAGGCGCTTGCGCAGCGGGTAGAGAAACAGGGCGAGCATCGCCAAGCCGCCGGCCACGCCGATCCAGTAGCCCAGAGGCGAGCCGGCGTCCAGCCGAAGTGCCCGCGCCACGCCCCAGGCCGAGCCGATCGCGAGCAGCGTCCAGGCCACCGACCGCAGTGACATCCAGGCCCGGCGAGCGTCGTCCCGCACGTCACGAAGACGCGGTGCGCTGAAAGCACGGATCAACGACTGCTCGGACATGGGACCCTGAATGTGCAAAGTGCACATAAGATGTCGCCAGTGTGTCGAACTTGCCTTAGCGCATTCTTAAGACGGGCCCGCGCTGTTGTGTCTGGCTGTGACACCGAGCACGGCATCGCGATGCCATGGCGGTCTCCCATTCCGCGACGTCATCGTGATCGCCTCGACGAAGCCAGGCTTGATGAAGATCAAGAGGCGCCAGGGCCCCGGGGCCGCTGCCCGCTGCCGCGCGCCCTTGCTAAGGCGTCCCTAAGGCTTGACTGGCGCAATGGAATCCTCGGTGTTGTCGTTGATGGAGGATTCATGATCGGCGCGAAAGACTTGAGATGGGGATGGCTCGCGATCAGCGCGAGCCTGGTGGCTGTGCCCGCGTCCGCGGCCACCGGCATTCAGATCGGGGCCAGTGGCAAGACGTACGCCTCCGCTGCCTGGCAATGCGGCGTGCACCCGGAGGACGGGATGGCGCCTTACGTCAACGCCGGCTTGTACAACGCCAGGAAGAAGGCCCGAGGCACCGTGGCGCTCAATGGCATTGCGGTCGCAACGGTCAGCGCGGCGAGCCCGGACGCCACGGTCTGGCTGGGCAACGGCCTGGATGCCGTCACCGTGGCGACCGGCAGCGTGGTGGACAGCTACCCATTCGATGTGTCCACGGTCTTCGCCGGCCAGCCGAACATCTGCATTCCGGACACCCGCGCCAACACCTTCAGTGGCGACCTCGAATACGCGGCCAGCTTCAAGTCCTATGCCGTGGTGACGCCGGGTTGCGCGTTCAATCCTTTGACGGGCCGCGCCCAGCCGTTCGTGAACCTGTTCGACAACGGTCGGTACCTGCTGAACGTGTCGGTCAACAACGTGCCGCTCACCCAGTTGAACGGCACCACTCGGATGCATGTCCCCGTCTTCCTCAGCGCGGGGCTGAACGTGATCTCCGCCGCCAACGGCGCCCTGTCGACCGACTACTACGTGCGCGACGGTGGGGCCGGTACCTGCCTCTTGCCATGAACACGGGCCACGCTTTGTCCACTCGATTCGCTCGAGCAAGCCGGGAGCCGCTCGCGAGCTGCTCGATCCCTTCGGGGGCGGGCACTGCTCGCCGAGTCGTGGCCCGCGTCATGGCAGCGGCGGCCATTGCCGTCGCCACGGCAGCCCATGCCGCCTCCCCGAATGAGCTGCTGGCCGGTTACAGCGCGCTCGCGGGTTCGCCGGCCGACCCCGTGCGGGGTGAACGCCTTTTCGTCACGGGTCACGGGCGCGAGTGGCGGTGCGCCACGTGCCATGGCGCCGTGCCCACCGGCAACGGGCGCCATGCCGCCACCGGGCGAGAGATCGCTGCGCTGGCGCCGGCGTCGCATGCGGCGCGGCTCAGCGACCCGGCCAAGGTCGAGAAGTGGTTCAAGCGCAACTGCAACGACGTGCTGGGGCGCGAATGCACGGCCGGCGAGAAGGCGGACGTGCTGGCCTGGTTGATTTCGCTCAAGCGCTGAGGTCCCCCATGGATACACACTTTCTTTCACTGCCACGGATGAATCTGCGTCCCGTGCGCCAGGTCATCGCCGTGCTGCCCTGTCTTGCCATCGCCTCCTTGGCCTGCGCGGGCGACCGCGCAGGAGCCGCCCCGCTGTCGCCGACCTATCGCCAGGAATGCGGCAGCTGTCATGTTCCCTATCCGCCAGGGCTGCTGCCGGCCGCGTCGTGGCAACGCCTGCTCGACCACTTGCCGCAGCACTTCGGCAGCGACGCATCGCTGGACGCCGCCACGCTGAAGGAGCTTTCCACGTGGCTCGCCGCCCACGCGGGCAAATCCCGGCGGGCGATGGAGCCGCCACCCCAGGACAGGATCACCCGCTCGGTCTGGTTTCGTCACGAGCACGACGAGATTGCGCCAACCACTTGGACCTCGCCAGCCGTCAAGAGCCCAGCCAACTGCACGGCCTGCCACGCGCAGGCGGACCAAGGAGACTTCAATGAAGACCGCGTCCGTATCCCCCGCTGACGCAGCGTCGAGCCGCCCGGGCCGGCGCCTGCCGCTGATCTGGGACGCACCCGTGCGCGTGTTCCACTGGCTGGCCGTGCTGTCCTTTGCCGGCGCCTACCTCACGGCAGAGAGCGAGCGTTGGCGCCTGGTTCACGTGACGCTGGGCTACACCCTCGCCGGGCTGGTCGCCTTCCGCGTGGTCTGGGGCTTCATCGGCACCCGGCACGCACGCTTCGCCAGCTTCGTGCGCGGGCCCGCGGCGGCGGTGGCCTACCTGCGCGCGCTGCTCGCCGGCAAGTCGGCGCCGCACCCCGGGCACAACCCGGCCGGCGCACTGGCCATCGTCGCGCTGCTGGCACTGGCGGCGGGCGTGACCGCCACCGGGTGGTTGACCTATGCCGAGTGGGGCGGCGACCGCTTCGAGGACATGCACGAAGCCCTGGCCAACCTCATGCTCGGGCTGGTCGGCGTGCATGTGGCTGCGGTGGTCATCAGCAGTCGCCTGTACCGCGACAACCTGGTGCGGGCGATGTTCACGGGCCGCAAGGCCGCCCCGCCGTACGAAGGCATCCACCGCGCCTGGCATGGGCTGGCGGTGCTGATGCTGGCCACGGTCCTTGGTTTCTGGTGGCTGCAGTGGCTTGATGCGCCGCCCCCCGGTGCATCCGACCGCTCTCACGCGAGCGAGCGCGCCGGGCACGACGAAGAAGACGACGACGATTGACATGCGCATCCTGCTGGTCGAAGACGATCCCCTGCTCGGCGACGGACTGCGCACCGGGCTGCGCCAGCTCGGTTTCGAGGTGGACTGGGTGCGCCGCGGCGACGTGGCCGAGCAGGAGCTGCGTGCCCACCCATACGCGGCGGCGGTGCTCGATCTCGGCTTGCCCGGCAAGGACGGCATGGAAGTCCTGTCGCTGGTCCGCCACGCCGGCAACAAGACGCCGGTGCTCGTGCTGACGGCCCGCGACGCACTGCCCGAGCGGATCCAGGGGCTCGACGCCGGGGCTGATGATTTCGTCGTCAAGCCGGTCGATCTGAACGAGCTCGCCGCCCGCTTGCGCGCCCTCGTCCGTCGAGCCTGCGGCCAGGCGACAGAGCGCCTCAGCGCCCAGGATGTGACGCTGGACCCGGCCGCACGCACGGTCCGTCGCGGCGACACGCCGGTCACGCTGTCGAAGAGCGAGTTCGATCTGCTGCAGGTGCTGATGCTCAACGCGGGCCGGGTGCTGTCGCGCCAACAGCTCGAGCAGCAGTTGTATGCCTGGGGACGTGAAGTCGAGAGCAACGCGATCGAGGTGCACATCCACCACTTGCGGCGCAAGCTCGGCTCGGCGCTGATCCACACCGTGCGCGGTGTCGGCTACACGCTGCTGCGCGAGGCCCCGGCATGAGGCGCTGGCTGCCGCGCTCGCTGCAAGGACGCCTGCTGTCGCTGGTCATCGGGCTGGTCCTCGCGGTATGGGCGGCCGCGGCCGCACTGACCTGGATCGACGCTCGTCACGAGCTCGACGAGCTGCTGGATGCCCACCTGGCCCAGGCGGCGGCCCTGCTCGTCGCGCGCGAGGCGGCCGACATCGAGGAGCCGATCGACGTGCACGCGCCGACGCTCCATCGCTACGCCCCGCGCGTGGCGTTTCAGATCTTCGATGGCGGCCGTCTGGTGCTGCGCTCGGCCCAGGCTCCCGTCGAGCCCATGGCCAGTGCCGGCGGCTTCCAGACGGTGACGGTCGCCGGGACGCGCTGGCGCGTGTTCACCACCACCGGCTTCGACGGTGACGAGCAGGTGCACGTGGGCGAGCAGGTGTCTTCCCGGACATCGATCCTGTTCGCGTTGATGCGCAGCATGCTGTGGCCCACCTTGCTGGCGCTGCCGCTGCTCGCGATCGCTGCCTGGTGGGCCGTTCGCCACAGCGTGAACCCGCTTCGCAGCCTCAGTCAACGGCTGTTGCACCGGCGGCCAGATGAGCTCGGCCCCGTGGAGCTGCAGGATGCCCCCGCGGAGGTGACGCCGCTCGTCGAGGCCTTGAACGCATTGTTCTTGCGGATCGGCACCTTGCTGGAGTCGGAGCGCCGATTCACCGCTGATGCCGCGCATGAGCTCCGTACGCCGATCGCCGCCATCCGTGCCCAGGCGCAGGTCGCCTTGGCCGCGTCGGACGACGCCACGCGCCGCCATGCACTCGATGCCACCGTGCAAGGTTGTGACCGGGCGAGCCGGCTCGTCGACCAGCTGCTGACGCTGTCGCGGGCGGACGCGGAGCTTCCGCAGGCGCAAACGGTGGAACTGGGCGAGTTGACCCGGCTGGTCGCAGCCGACATCGCGCCCCATGCGCTCGCCAAGCACCAGTCACTGGCGCTGCAGGTGCCGGCAGCCTGCAGCGTGAATGGCGACGCCACGCTCCTGGCCGTGCTGGTGCGCAACCTGCTGGACAACGCCGTGCGCTACAGCCCGGCATCCGCCCAGGTGCAGGTGGCCGTCGAGCAGCGTGACGGCCGCGTCCATCTTTCCGTCGAGGACAGCGGCCCCGGGCTCGACGAAGCGCAACGCAGCCGCCTGGGCGAGCGCTTCTTCCGCGTGCCGGGCATCGACCAGAGCGGCAGCGGCCTGGGTTGGTCAATCGTGCGCCGCATCGCGGCCCTTCACGACGCCGAGGTGCAAGTCGGTCCGTCGGCCCGCTTGACGGGGCTGGCCGTCGAAGTCATCTTCCCGGCCGCATAACCGGCGCAGGCCCGGCCACAGCAAGCGCAGCCCCGTTGACGAGGGTGAAGGTCAGACCGCCACGCTCAGGCGTCGGCCTGTCGCGCCGACGAACCTTGCCAGTCGCCGCGGATCGGCGGCACGCAGCGTCTTGCGGGCCAGCCCGCTCAGCAACTCGGCCGCGGCCGGTGTGGCCACGTCGATGCCCAGGCCGGCGGCTGCCGGCCAGTCGGCGTCCAGCCGCATGTAGCGCTCGGCCAGGCGGTCTTCCATCATCGCCTGCACATGCTGTTGCTGCACGGAGATCAGTGTCAGCACCAGCCGTCCATCGGCCAGCCAGCCCACCGCCCCCGCATGGTTGGCCACGCCCTCGGCTGGGCGGTAGTGCGCGGTTGCCGTGCCGATGGCAAGCATCGACACGCGCTCAGGCCGAACGCCCATGAAGTGCTCCAGTTCGTGCAGCGCGATCTGGTCGGGCGCGACGGCGAACAGGCCGCCGTCGGCAAACAGCTTGCGGCCGATGCGCACACTGGGAAAGTAGGCTGGCGCCGCGCAACTGGCCATTGCGACGTCGACCGCCCGCAGCGCGCCATCGCCGGTCGACGCCTCGGCGTGGGGTGTCTTGAAGATCTTGGTCTGGCATTGGCCCACCTCCACCGCCGGCACGACCAAGCGGTGCAGCGCATCGTCGAGCCGCTTGTCGCCAAGCTCGGCGCCCAGGGCCTCACGCAGCGCTTGGCCGGAGTACTTCGGGCCGGTGACCGAGCGGGTCAGGTCCAGCAGGCGGCTCACCGGGCCACTGGGCAGCGCCCGGCCAGAGAAGATCTTCGTGCCGTGCTCGTAGAACAGCTTGACCAGCCGATCCATCGGCACTTCATAGGCCAGGGCCAATGCCAGCAACCCGCCGACCGACGTGCCTGCGATCAGGTCGAACCGGCGTGCCAGCGGCTCGCCTGCCTGGGCCTCGAGCTCCTGCAGCACGACGGCGGTGTACAGGCCGAGGAAACCGCCTCCTGCCAGCGACAGGACGCGCACCGGGCCCTGTGGGGGCATGGCGGGGATGGTCATGGACGCCAGCTTTGCGCGGCGCGGCGCGGCGGGACTTGCGCCGCGTCAAAGCCGGGCGGGGCGACGCGTGGGTCAATGGCAGCGGCCAGCGAGCGGAGCATGAAAGGAGACCGGGCGGCGATGGACAAGAAGGCGTGGCCTGCATGGGCTTCCGTGGTCGCGATGGCGGTCGTGCTGTGGCTCGTGACCAACTGGTGGGGCACGGCTCGAAGCGTCGAGTCGGTGCCCTATAGCCAGTTCGAGCGCGATGCGCGGGACAGCCGCTACGTCGAAATCCAGGTGCTCGACCGCACGCTCGTCGGTACGTTGCGCGAGCCGCGTGACGGCAAGAGCACGGTCGTGACGGCCTTGGTGGAGCCGGCGCTGGCCGAGCGCCTGTCGAGCTACGGCGTGCCGTACCGGCGGGTGCAGGAGTCCGGCTGGCTCACGGATGCACTGGCTTGGCTGATGCCGTGGCTGCTGATCCTGGGCTTGTGGACGCTGATGAACAGGCGCCTGGCGGGGCAGGCCGGTGCCGGCTTGCTGGGCATCGGGCGAAGCAAGGCCAAGGCCTACATGGAACGCTCCACCGGTGTTCGATTCGACGACGTGGCCGGCGTGGACGAGGCGAAGGCCGAACTGCAGGAGATCGTCGACTTCCTGCGCAACCCGAAGGAACATGGCCGGCTTGGTGCGCGCATGCCCAAGGGGGTGCTGCTGATGGGGCCGACGGGCACCGGCAAGACCTTGCTTGCCCGCGCGGTCGCAGGCGAGGCCGGTGTCGCTTTCTTTTCGATCAGCGGTTCCGAATTCATCGAAATGTTCGTCGGCGTGGGTGCGGCGCGGGTGCGTGACCTGTTCGAGCAGGCGCGGGCCCAGGCGCCGGCGATCATCTTCATCGACGAGTTGGACGCGCTGGGCAAGACCCGCGGCGCAACGCCGTATTCAGGCGGCCACGACGAGCGAGAGCAAACGCTGAACCAACTGCTGGTCGAGCTCGACGGCTTCGACCCCAGCGTGGGTGTCGTGCTGCTGGCGGCCACCAACCGGCCCGAAACCCTCGACCCGGCATTGCTGCGAGCCGGCCGGTTCGACCGCCAGGTGCTGGTGGACCGACCGGACCGCCGCGGCCGCCTGGCGATCTTGCAGGTGCACGCGAAGAAGATTCGCCTCGCGACCGGCATCGACCTGGACCAGGTCGCGGCGATCACGGTGGGATTCGCAGGCGCCGACCTGGCCAACGTCGTCAACGAGGCGGCACTGGTGGCCACACGCCAGCAGGCGGACGCCGTGACGCTTGACCACTTCACCCACGCCATTGAGCGCATCGTGGCAGGCATCGAGAAAAAGCATCTGCTGCTCGGCGATTCGGAACGCCGCCTGATCGCCACCCACGAACTCGGTCACGCACTGACCGCGCTCGCGCTGCCCGGTGTCGACCGGGTGCACAAGGTATCGATCGTTCCGCACGGGGTGGGTGCGCTGGGCTACACGCTGCAGCGCCCCAGCGAGGACCGCCACGTGCTGCGCCGCGCAGAGCTCGTGGACAGGTTGACGGTGCTCCTGGGCGGGCGTGCGGCAGAGGTGCTCGTCTTTGGCGAGCCGTCGACCGGTGCCGCCGACGACCTCGTCAAGGCCACCAACCTGGCGCGCGACATGGTGCTGCGCTTTGGCATGGACGACACGCTGGGCCCCGTGTCGTTCGCAGACCATGCGCCGCTGTTCCAGCTGCCGGCGTCCGAGGGCGGGGTGATGCCGATGAACGGCGTCAGCCCGCTGACGGCCGAAAAAATCGACGGCGCCGTTCGTGGTTTGCTGGACGAGGCGATGGCGCGTGCGACGACCCTGCTCAGAGAAGGCCGCTCGACGCTGGATCGCTGCATCCAGGAACTCATCGCCCAGGAGACGCTGGACGAATCACAGCTGACAACGCTGGTCGGTCTGCAGAAATCGACTTGAACGAAGGAGCAATCCATGTACAGCAGAATCCTGGTGCCCATCGATGGCAGCGCCACTGCCCAGCGCGGCATGGAAGAAGCGCTCGCGATGTCGTGCTCGAGCAAGATCCACATCGTCCTGCTCCATGTCGTCGATCAGGCGGTGGCAGCCCTCGACGCCGGAACCCCTGAGGCCGCGGAGGCCAGGCGGCGCCAATTGGTGAGCGCCGGCGAAGCCTTGCTCGAACGGGCACGCCAGCAGTGTGTGGATGCCGGGGCATCGTGCGAGGCCGTTCTCCGAGAGGTGATGTCCGAACGTGCGGCTGACGCCATAGCCGCCGAGGCCCTGAAGCGGCATTGCCAGCTCATCGTGATGGGAACGCATGGGCGAAAAGGGCTCACCCGGATGGCACTCGGCAGTGATGCCGAGCTGGTCGTACGACACGCGTCGGTGCCCGTTCTGGTGGTGAGGTACCCGAAAGAACTGCCGTAGCAGACCTGCGGCTTTGGCCGGCTGTTGCCGGTGACGCAGGGCCGCCGAGTGGGCCACTCATGCAGCGGCCGCGTGGACCTCGCCCAACTGCCTCGCCCGCAGCGCTGACACGAACTCCGCCAGCTTGAACTCGGACGCGCCGGCGTCGATTTCGACGTCGGTAACGGCCAGCGTGGCGAGCGGCGGTTGACGTGCATCCTGTTCCAGTTCGGACAATGCCGTTGCTGCGCCGGAGCCGCCGAAGGTGCAAAAGAAGCCGACGTTTCGGGTGCTGCGAAGTCCACGCGTGAACGTGCGCGCCGGGGGCGATGCATGGCCGGCCCACACGGGGGTCCCGATGACGACGAGATCGAACTGAGCCGGGTCCTGCGCGAGCTTCTTGATGCCCACATCGCGGTTGCGAAGAGCGGTCCAGCCGCAGCGCAGGTACCCCAACATTCCGCCATGAGGCTGCAAGACGTCGATGGGTGCCAGCGCTGCGTCCAGGCGCTGGGCAAGCTGCTCGGCGACGCGCCGGGTGTAGCCGGTGCGCGAATGGTAGGCAACGAGGATGTGTGTCATGTCTGGCTCGGCGATCAAGGCGTTGAGCACAATCGTGCGGGGCTGCCGGGCTGCCGGGCAGAGCAAAGGGCTGGTGGTCAGTCGAACCACCTGATTGATCCAGGTTGGCCCCGACCGTCCTTCGAACACCACGTCCGGCGCGACGTTCTGGAAGGTGGTCTTGCAGTCGATGTCCGTGAGGGGGTTGTTCAGCTCTTGCGTTGAATTGAATCTCTCAAGGCCGCAGGGGCAATTGATTCTTCTCAAAGCGCAGTGGGCTTGCGAGGCCCGGCGTGGCTGCCCCGCTGCATCGCGCGCGCACCGACACGCATGGGTGTTCGCGATGCGCGCTGGCGATACAAAACCAACACGTTCCGTTCACCCGATGTTGCCGACTGACGCGACCCGTTGGGCGCGCGTTTTCGCAGCGAGTCCAGTCTTCAGTAGTCAGGCGCCCACCACGGCGCGCCAGTCCGAAAGGAGCACATCATGGATGGATTGAAGACCGGCACCTCGAGCCCTGCCTACGAGTTGCGTTTTCGCTCCCTCTTCGACCTCGGACGGGGCTACAGCTTCCCGTGCGACGAACAGGGCCGCGTCGACATCGACCGCCTGAGCGAGCGCGCCCGCAGCAACTACTTCTTCGCGCGCACGGTCATCGGGCGCGAGGTCGCCACGCCCGCGGTACGCCGGGCCGATCTGCACTGAGCTTAGCCGCTTCCCCGGCGAGCCGACGACGTCCAAGCTGACCGCGGGGCCTGGTCCCTCTGGGTGCTTGGAATTGCGTCTGGTCAAGTCGTGTGCAGGGCCCCGTCCGTAGCATGGCTTTGCAGCTGACCTCTCCCGTTGCTCAACCGGCCGGACGATGTGAAGGCGATTCATCCATGAAGGCAAAGGTGCTGGCGGCCGTCGGCCAGTTCCTGCGAAGGCGGGGCCGCCCAGTGCTTCCGGCCTCCGTGCGGGGTTGCCTGCTGCTTCTCGTGGCGGCGTGCCTGTTGCCGCCGACGATTGGCGCCGCCTTGTTGATTTCGCAGTCCTTCCGCGACGGCCGGGCAACCCAGATCGACAGGGCTACCGCCACTTCGCGTTCACTCATGGCGGAAGTGGACGAGCGGATTCGCAGCGCCACCACGGCACTGCAAGTGTTGGCAGCATCGCCCGCGCTGGCCAGCGAAGACTTGCGGGCATTTCACATGCAGGCGCGCACGGTTCTGCCGTACCAGGCCGGCAACAATTTCGTCCTCAGTGACACGACGGGGCAGCAAGAGGTCAACACGTTGCTTGCCTTCGGCGAGCCGCTGCCCCGGCACGGCAACCCGCCGTTGCAGCAGGCCGTGATCGCCTCGAAGGAGCCGGTCGTCTCGGATCTGTTCATCGGCGGCGTGACCCGCCGCCCGCTGGTGGCGGTGGAGGTGCCGGTCACCGTCGACGGGCGGATGACCCACACGCTGGCCATGGGCTTCTTTCCCGACCGGTTCGCCGGCGTGCTGGCGAACCTGCAGCCCGAAACGGACTGGGTCGTCTCTCTGTTCGACCGCACCGGCACCATCGTCGCGCGCACCCACGCGGCCGAGCGCTATGTCGGGCAGAAAGGCGCTGCCGAGCTGCTCGCTGCGATGGCCCGCAGCGACCGCGGCGTCATGGAGATCGACACGCTCGAGGGCACGCCGGTGATCGCGGCGTTCTGGCGATCCCCGGTCACCGGCTGGTCGGTGGCGGTGGGCGTGCCGCGGCAGGCCTTGATGGCCCCGTTGCAGCGCTGGTTGCTGATTCTGGTCGTCTCGGCCACGGCGCTGCTGGCGTTGGGGGTCGGCATCGCCGTCCTGTTGAGCCGCCGCATCGCCGGGTCGATCGAGGCGCTCATCGCGCCGTCCGAAGCGCTCGGCCGGGGCGAGCCGGTGCAGGTGGGCGCCTTGCCGCTGAAAGAGGCCGACGCGGTGGGCTGCGCGCTGCGGCGGGCGGCCACCCTGCTGCAGCAGCGTACAGACGAACGGGACTTGCACGCCCAGGCGTCGCTTGAAGCGCGTGTGCAGGCGCGGCGGCTGGCGCATGTGGCATCGCACGACTCCTTGACCGGCTTGTCGAATCGGGCGCACTTCCTGGAACTGGTCGAGCAGCGTGTCGACAGTGACCGCAGCGACAAGCGGGCGTTCGCGATCTTCTTCGTCGACCTTGACGACTTCAAGCCGATCAACGATCGCTACGGGCACATGATGGGCGACAAGCTGCTGCGATGCTTCGCCGCCCGCCTTCAAGAGGGCGTGCGGGGGACCGACCACGTCGCCCGGCTGGGCGGCGACGAGTTCGCCGTCCTGCTCGACGACCTGTCACCCAAGCAGGCGGGCATGGTGGCCGCCGTGCTCAGCGAGCGCCTGTCGCGCCCTTACACCATCGATCACTTGACGCTGCGCGTGTCGGCGTGCGTCGGTGTCGCGTGCTGTCCGGAGGACGGCACCAGCGCCGATGCGTTGATGGCGGCGGCCGACGCGGCAATGTACCGCGCCAAGGCGGGCGGCAAGGGGCGGTTCGAGATGTCGAGGCCTTCCGACCTGTAGTTCACGGCCCCTCTTTCTTGCGCCAGCGCAAGCGGCGGGCCACGCGATACGTCATTCTTTGTCGGCTTGGGGTCCTGCGCACACAAGAGACCCCGGAGGAGACGTCGGTGAAGTCACCCTTGCGCCGCGAGGCCTTGCAGTTCCTCTCTTCCCGAGCGGGACCGTTGCCGCCGGCAGTTCGCTCCGTGCTGTTTGGCCTGGAGCGCTTTCACCAGCACGGGGTCAGCCTGGCCCAGGCGCAACCGGTGGAGCGCCGACGCGCCTGGCGGCGCCGGGTGCGCACACCGCCCTTCTTCCCGCGGCTGGAGGCCAACGGTCGCGTCCTGCAGCGCACGCGTGGCTACCTCGAATCCCTCGACCGCGAGGGTGAGTCGTTGAGCCCCGCGGCTGAATGGCTGCTGGACAACTTCCATCTCATCGAGGCGCAACTGCCCGAGGTGCGCAGCGGCATGCCACGCGGGTACTACGCCGAGTTGCCCAAGCTGCGCCAGGCGCCGCTCGCCGGCCTGCCGCGGGTCTATGGCATCGCCTGGGCCTTCGTCGCGCACACCGATTCCAGCTTCGACCCCGGGCTGCTCGCCTGCTTCCTGCAGGGGTACCAGGAAGTCGATGTGCTGACGCTTGGCGAGCTGTGGGCCCTGCCCAGCACGTTGCGCGTGGTGCTGATGGAGAACCTGGCGCGCCTGGCCGATTCGGTGGCGACGACGAAGGCCGCGCTGGAGGCCGCTACCTGGTGCTGCGATCGCGGTGCGCGCCTGAAGCTCGAACGGCTGGACGAGCTGTACGACTTGGCTGCACGCCGTGGTGTCGGCCCGGTGTTCCTGGCGCAGATGGTGCAGCGCCGCCGCATCGTTGGGCTCGGTGACGGGACGCCCTGGCTGGCGTGGCTGCAGACCAAGGTCTCCGACGCAGACGCCCTGTTGGCCGAGTCGCAGGCTGCCCAGGCGGCCGACAACGTCAGCGTGAGCAACGCCGTGACCGCGCTGCGCAAGATCAGTCACCTGGAGTGGATGGGGTTGATCAACAGCGCGAGCCCGGTGCTGCGGTCGCTCGGGCAGGTGCCGGCCTTCGCGGCCGACAGCGAATTCACCCGCGACGCCACGACCCACGAGATCGAGCGGTTGGCGCGCCGGTTGCGGCGCACCGAGCTGGAGGTCGCGCAGCGGGTCGTCGAGCTGTGCGCAGCGCCCGGCACGCCGGCCCATGTCGGGCCGGCACATTGGACGATCGGCGAAGGCCGCGAGAGCTTGCTGGCGGCACTGGGGGCGGGGCCGGCGGCCATGAAGCGATCGCCCGTCATGCTCTGGCGACGCTGGCGTACCAGCCTGTACGCCGGCCTGCTGTGTGCGGGCGGGGGCGGTTTGCTGGCTTGGCTGGCGACGTCGCGTGGGGCCTCCGGCTGGATGGCCGGCGTGGCGCTGCTGCTGATGGCCTTTCCCGCATTGGAATGTGTCATCGCGCTGGTTCATCGCATGCTGGCCGAGGCGGTGCGCGTGCAGCGCCTGCCGCGGCTGGCGCTGGAGAATGGCCTGCAGCCGGAGCACGCCACGCTGGTGGCGGTGCCGTGCATGCTCGGGTCGCCGGCCGGCGTCGGCGGCCTGCTCGAACGACTGGAGCTGCATCACCTGGCCAACCCCGAGGCCCATGTGCGCTTCGCGCTCGTCAGCGATTGGTTGGATGCTCCGGCGGCGACCCAGCCGGGTGACGAAGCGCTGCTGTCGCTGGCGCGCGAGGGGGTCACGCGACTCAACGCGCGCTACCCATGGGCTGGTCCGGGTGCCCGCTTCCTGCTGCTGCACCGGCAACGCCAATGGTGCGAAGGCGAGGGCGTGTGGATGGGTTGGGAGCGCAAGCGCGGCAAGCTGGAACAACTGCTGCAGGCGCTCGCCGAAGGCGGCCTGCCATCGCCGTTTCTGGATCTGGGCGAACTCAGCCGGCTTCCTGATGGCGTGCGCTACGCGGTCGTGCTCGACAGCGACACCGAGCTGCCGCCGGCCAGCCTGCGCGAGATGGTGGCCATCGCGGCGCACCCGCTGAACCAGCCGCGCATCGACGACGCTTCGCGTCGCGTCGTGGCCGGTTACGGCATCCTGCAGCCGCATGTGGTGTCTCGGTTTCCGGCTGCGGGGGAAGCCACCGCCTTCGGCTGGATCTTCGCCGGGCCGTGGGGCACCGATGCCTACAACGGCGGTTGTTCCGAGATCTACCAGGATGTCTTCGACGAAGGCAGCTTCTACGGCAAGGGGCTGTTCGACGTCCGCGCGGTGCACGAGGTGCTGCGCGGCCGCGTGACACCCGGCCGGCTGCTCAGCCACGACCTGTTCGAGGGCCTGTGGGCGCGCTGCGCGTACTTGAGCGACGTGGTCGTGCTGGAGTCGCACCCGATGCACCCGGACGTCGCCGCCTCGCGGACGCATCGCTGGACGCGCGGCGACTGGCAACTGCTGGCGTTCATGGGCGCGGTGGTTACGGGCGGTGTCGGGGGGCTGAACGTCTGGAAGGTGCTCGACAACCTGCGCCGCAGTCTGCTGGCGCCGGCCTGCGTGGCGCTGCTGTGGTGGAGCTTCGTCACCGGCACCGTGGCGCCGCTGGTCGCGGTGACGCTGGTGCTGGCCGCCCATGCGCTCGGGCCGTTGATCGGCGCGCTCGCCGGTTTCTCACCTTCGCGATGGCACGTGGCTTGGCGCCACCTGCTGGCCGGGGCCGGCCGCGATCTCGCGCGCTCGGTGTCTGCCGCACTGTGGCAGACGGCCACGTTGCTGCACACCGCGCTGCTGCACCTCGATGCGATCGCCCGGGCTTGCTGGCGCATGGTGGTCAGCCGGCAGGGCCTGCTGGAATGGACCACCGCGGACCAGGCCCACGCCGCGGCGCGACATGACTGGCCGGGATTCTGGAAACGGCATGCCCGGACCAGCCTGCTGGCCGTCGTCTGGATGGCCAGCGGCCTGCTGCTGCCCGGCGCGGCGCATGGCTGGCTGTGGGGCTTCGGCCTCTTGTGGCTGTGCACGCCGGGCTTGCTGTGGTGGGGCGCGCGCCCGCTGCAGAAGGTGCACACATCCACCCTGGACGCCGCCCGGCGCGACTACCTCATGGGCGTCGCGCGTGACACCTGGCGCTACTTCGAGCGGCATGTAGGCGCCGAAGACAACCATCTGCCGCCCGACAACCTGCAAGTCGAACCGCGCACCATGCTGGCGCACCGGACATCGCCGACCAACATCGGCCTGTACCTGCTCAGCGCGTTGTGCGCCCACCGGCTCGGCTTCATCGACAGTGTCGAGCTGGGCCGGCGCATCGACCTCACCCTGGCGGCGCTCGAACGGCTCGAGCGCCACCGGGGGCACTTGTTCAACTGGATCGACACGATCAGCCTGGCGACGCTGATGCCGAAGTACGTCTCCACCGTCGACAGCGGCAACCTGGCCGCCTGCCTGTGGGCGCTGGCGCAGGCATGCCGCGACATTGCCCGGTCCACCACGGAAGACGCAGCCAACGCGGCGGATTGGCTTGAGCGGGCCCGTCGCGCCGACGCCGAGGTCGCGGGAATGGACTTCGGGTTTCTGTATGACCGGCGCCGGCGCCTGTTGCACATCGGGTACCGGCTCGACGATGCGGCGCTCGACCCCGCCTACTACGATCTGCTGGCCTCCGAGGCCCGGCTCACCAGCTTCGTGGCGATCGCCAAGGGCGACCTGCCGCGCCGCCACTGGGAGGCGCTCGGTCGGCCGTTCCTGGCCTTCCAGGGCGCGCCTGCGCTGCGCTCATGGTCCGGCTCGATGTTCGAGTACCTGATGCCGTCGCTGCTGATGGAAGAGCCGGCCGACGGGCTGCTGCGCCGCATGGCCGCGGTGGCCGTGCGGGCGCACCGGCGCTTCGGCCGCCAGCATGACATGCCGTGGGGCGTGTCCGAATGTGCCTACTTCGCGCAGGACCACACGCTCGCCTTCCAGTACTCGCCCTTTGGCGTGTCGAGCCTGGCGCTGCGTCGCACGCCAGTCGAAGACCGCGTGATCGCCCCTTACGCCACCGCGCTGGCCGCGATGGTGGACGCCTCGGCGGCGGTGGGCAACCTGCAGCGGATCGAGGCGCTCGGCGGCCGCGGCGAGTTCGGCTTCATCGAGGCCCTGGATTTCACGCGCATCCGGGGCGGCCAGGCCGATGATCCCCTGCGGGTGGCGGCGTTCATGGCCCACCACCAGGGGATGAGCCTGGTGGCGCTGGCCAATGTGTTGTGTGACGGAGTGGCGCGCGCCTGGTTCGGCCGCGCCGCGCCGGTGGCCGCCCATGCATCCCTGCTGCATGAACGCATGGCCCGCGAGATCCTGCTGCAAGAGCCCTTGCTGCCGCGCGCGCCGCACGGTGCCCTCGGTGTCGAGGAAGTGGCCACGGTGCGCGAGTTCGACTTCACCGAGCCGCCGGCATGGCTGCCGACGCAATGGCTCAGCAACGGCCGCTACGGCGTCAGCCTGCGGCCCAACGGCGCGGGCAGCAGCAGTTGGCGCGGCCGCGCGATCAGCCGCTCGCGCGACGACGCGCTGCGTGATCGCTACGGCACTTGGCTGATGGTGCGCCTGGACGGCGAGCCGGGCTTGCACTCGCTGACCGCAGCGCCATGCCCGAGGCCGCACACCCGCTACCGGGCCCGCTTCTTCAACGACCACGTCGAGTTCCTCGCCGAATGCGACGCGTTCGAGGCGCAGCTGAGCGTGTGGGTCAGTGCCGACGACGACATCGAATTCCGCCACCTGACGTTGCACAACCTGCGCGACGAACCGCTGGCGCTGGAGCTGATGAGCTTCTTCGAGCTGGCGCTGACGACACAGGCCGCCGACGAGGCCCATCCGGCCTTTTCCAACCTCTTCGTGCAAGCCCATGCCATGGACCCGCGCGGACTCCTGCTCGAACGGCGCCCGCGCCTGCAGGGCGAACCCGGCGTGTGGGCGGCGCACTTCCTGGGCGCCTGCGACCTCGAACCGGAGCGGGTGCAGTTGTGCTGCAACCGGGAGCAGATGCTGCCGCGCCGCGGTGGGATGGCGTCGCTGCGCCCCGCGTGCTCGGAGCCTGCCCCGGGCGGCCGGCTCGACACCGGGCTGGACCCGGCGGCCTCGATCACGTTGAACTTCCGTTTGCCGCCGCGTGCGCGCATGTCGACTACCTTTGCCACCGCCGCAGCCGACGACAGCGACAAACTGCTGGCGCTGATGGACGAGTACCGGCAGGAAGTCCACCTGCAGAGCGCGCGCACGATGGCGGCAGCACTGGCGCGCATCCGCCACCGCGAACTGGGTGTGAACGCGGCCGACCTGCACGCGGCGCAGGACCTGGCCAGCCTGATGGTGATGAGCCACGGTCGCCAGCGCGATGCGCCCGCGCTGGCGGTGGACCGGCGCGTGCTCTGGCGCTTCGGCATCTCGGGCGAGCGGCCGATGGTACTGGTGCACGTCAATGCGCTGCATGGTCTGGGGGCGATCCGGGCGCTGATCGCAGCGCAGCGGTTGTGGGAGATGGGCGGCCTGGCCACCGACCTGGTGATCCTCGATGGTGAACAGGCGTCGTACCTGATGCCGCTGCAAAGCCAGCTGACGTCACTGCGCAGCAGCCTCGGCGGCGGACAGCACGAGCAACCCGAGCGCGGCAGCGTCCAGCTTCTGCGCGAAAGCGAGGTGTCGCCGGCCGAACTCTGCGCGCTGCAGGCCTGCGCCCGCGTGGAGCTGGTGGCAGATGGTCGCTCGCTGTCGCGGCTGCTGGCGCAGTCGCTGTGGAAGGATGTCGCCGGGGTGCTCGAACCGACGCGGCCACCGGCCACGCCGCCAGCGCCGCAGGCCTGGGCGCCCAACCGTTTCGACGGCGATGGCCGGGGCTTCACGATCGACCTCGACGATGCACACGTCACGCCGCGGCCCTGGGCGAACGTGCTGGCGAATCCCCAGTTCGGCTGCATCGTCACCGAATCCGGTGGTGGATTCACCTGGGCGCTGAACAGCCGCATGAACCAGCTCACCCCCTGGAGCAACGACGCCTTGCTGGACCCGATCGGCGAGCACTACCTGGTGCGCGACGTGGACGATGGCAGCGTGTTCGGGCTGCTTCCCGGCGCCGAGCGCAATGGTGCGCGCGGTTGGACCGTGCGCCACACGCAAGGCGCGAGCGAGTTCGTGCACCAACGCGGCGACCTGCACGTGACGGCGACGATCTGCGTCGACCCGCACGAGTCGGTGAAGTGCCTGCGCGTGCGTTTGCGCCACCGCTCGCCGCGTCCCCGCCGGCTGCAGCTGGTCGCCTGCGTCGAATGGGTCGTCGGTTCGCATCGGCGCGAACGCATGTCGCTGGCCACTGAGTACCTCGGCGAGTTCCAGGCCGTGCTCGCGCGCCAGCTCGAGCACCAGGGCGGTTTCGGCGAGGGCACGGCTTTCCTCGCGCTTCGCGGGGCGCGCGTCTCGCACTGGACGTGTGCGCGAGACGAGTTCTTCGGCGCCGACGGCGGGTTCCGCCTGCCGGACGAACCGGCCGGCGCCGCCGGCTTCGGCATCGACCCGTGTGCGGCGCTGCAGGCACCGTTCGAGCTTGCGGCGGGTGACACCTTCGAGGCTTGCTGGCTGCTGGGCTTTGCGCCCGGCCGCGAGGCCGCGCTCGCGTTGCTTCGCCGGCTGCAGGCCGATGGCGTTGCCGAATCGATGCCCGAGCGCGCGCTCGCCGCGTGGGACGAGCGCCTCGCGAAGATCGAGGTGCGAACGCCCGATCCGCTGTTCGATGCGATGGTGAACCGGTGGTGGCCGTACCAGGCCGTGGCCTGCCGGCTGTGGGCTCGCGCGGCCTTCTACCAGGCCGGCGGCGCGTTCGGCTACCGCGATCAGTTGCAGGACGCGATGGCCCTGGCCTGGACGGACCCGGGCATGCTGCGCGAACAGATCCTGCTTCATGCGGGGCGGCAGTTCGCCGAGGGAGACGTCCAGCATTGGTGGCACATGCCCACCGGGGCGGGCGTGCGGACCCGCTTCAGCGACGACCTGCTGTGGCTGCCCTACGCGATCCAGCACTACCTGGAATGCACCGGCGACCACGGGCTGCTCGACGAGGAGCGGCCCTTCATCGAGGGTCCGCAGGTGCCACCGGATGCCGAGGACGCCTACTACGTGCCCGTCATCGGCGGCCAGACGGCATCGGTGTACGAACACGCGGCGCGCGCCATCGACCATGCGCTGCGTTTCGGCGCCCATGGCCTGCCGTTGATGGGCACCGGCGACTGGAACGACGGCATGAACCGCGTCGGCCATGAAGGCCGTGGCGAGTCGGTGTGGCTGGGCTGGTTCGTGCTGGCCATCGTGCCGCGCTGGCAACAGCTGGCGGCCGAACGACAGGACAACGCCCGTGCGGGCGGCTGGGCGGCCCAGCGCGAGACGCTGGAGCAGGCGATGCAGGCGCAGGCCTGGGACGGCCGGTGGTACCGGCGCGCCTTCTTCGACAACGGCCATCCGCTCGGTTCGCGCACGAATGCCGAGTGCAGCATCGACCTCATCGCCCAGGCGTGGAGCGTGCTGACCGGCGCGTTGGAACAGGAGCGTGCGCGGCAGGCGATGGCCAGCGCCGACGAGATCCTCGTCGATCGAAGCGGCGGTCTCGTCCGGCTGCTGCATCCGCCGCTGCAGCAGTCAGCGGACCATGCAGGCTACATCCAGGCGTACCCGCCGGGCGTGCGCGAGAACGGTGGCCAGTACGCCCACGCCGGCGCCTGGGCGCTGCTGGCGCAAGCCAGGCTCGGCCACGCCGACAAGGCATGGGAGTACTTCTGCATGCTGAGCCCGGCGCATCGCGCGGGCACGCCGGCCCAGCAGAGGCGCTACCGGCTGGAGCCGTACGTGATGCCAGGCGACGTGTACTCGGCACCACCCTATGAAGGCCGTGGCGGCTGGAGCTGGTACACCGGTTCGGCCGCGTGGATGTGGCGGGCCGCGTTGGAGGGGCTGCTCGGCCTCTCGCTGCGGCCCGGTGCTGTTCGGCTGCGGCCGTGCCTGCCGGTTCACTGGCCCCACGCACGCGTGACGCTGAGACTGGGGGGCCGCGAACTGCAGGTGCTGCTGCAGAGGGCGGAACTGCCCGTGCCACGCGATTCGATCCCCGTCGCGGTCGACCAGTGGATCGACACGACGGGCCTGGCCGACGGCAGCGTGCTGTGCGCCGTTCTCGCGCCGTCGACGGCGGCACAGGCGCCGAGCCCAGTGACGGAGGTACACCCGGGGCCGGATGCCGGGTAGTGCGAGAGCGCTGCTTTGATTTGGCGCAAACGCCGATGGACGCGTGGGCCTAGCCTTCGAGGCATATTTCATTGGAAAGACCGCCATGGAAATTCACCGATCCGCGCTGCGCTCCGTCGCAGAAGGGGTGCTCGCGATCACAGCGGCCGCCTGGCTGATCAGTGCCGCTGCACAGCCGAAGGAGGGCGCCGCGCGCACCTCGAGCGAAGGCGGGATCACCATCGTCGTGACGCCCAAGGCAAGCTCACCGGACCGCGAGTGGGCGTTCACCGTGGCACTGGACACGCACAGCCAGGATCTCGGCGATGACCTGGTCGCCTCCAGCGTGCTGCTCGTCAACGGCGCACAGGTGAAGCCGACGGCCTGGACGGGTGCAGCACCCGGCGGCCACCACCGCGAAGGGGTGCTGACCTTCGCGCCCGTCGAGAAGCCGGCCGGTGCGGTGGAGTTGCGCATCCAGCGACCCGACGAAGCCCAACCGCGCACGTTCCGCTGGGACGGCGCCGATGTGTATTGAGCGCGACGGCGGCACCTGACGAGCAACATCTCCTGCAAGCGGCCATGTACTCACTGCACGTCCAGATGAAGCTTGTGCTCGCGGCGCTCGGTGCCGCGGTGGCCATCACCGGCTACGCCACCGGGCCGAAATTCGATGGCGACGTGGCACACCCTCGCGCCGGCAGCGCTGGCCCTGCCCGCGTGAAGACGCCGAAGAAAGCGCAGGGCGAGGCGCACGACGAGAAGCCCATGACGGGCATGCAGGACGGCATTGCCGCGAGGGCGGTGCGGAGCCGAGGCCATGAACGAGTTGATCGCGACCGATCATCGTGACGGGCCGCTCGATCGCAGCCGTCGTGCGGCGCTCGCGACGATTGCGCTGACCCTGTGGCTGCCCGCTGCGTGGGCCGAAGAGCCGAACGGTCGCGACGTGCTCGACCAGGTCGAGAAACTGCTGTGGGGCAGCACGGTGCACGGCGACTACGAGATGACGATCACGACGCCGCGCTGGCAGCGCACGCTCGGCTTGAAGGTGTGGATGGACAGGCCCCGGCGCTCTTTCGTGCGCATCGTCTCGCCGGCCAAGGAAGCCGGGATCGGCTCGCTGCGCATCGGCGCCGAGATGTGGAACTATCTGCCGAATGTCGAGCGCGTCATCAAGATTCCGCCCTCGATGATGCTGCAGCCGTGGATGGGCTCCGATTTCACCAACGACGATCTGGTCAAGGAAAGCAGCATCCTCGACGACTACACGCACAAGGTGCTGGCGAGCGCCGCGCCGGACGATGAGGTGTGGCAGATCGAGGCCACGCCGAAGCCGGACGCGGCCGTCGTGTGGGGGCGCGTCGTCTATTCGGTGCGACGCCGCGACAACATGCCGTTGAAGCAGGAGTTCTTCAGCGAGCGCGGCGAACTGGTGCGCGTGATGACCTTCACCGACGTTCGCACCTTGGCCGGCCGCACGCTGCCCACGCGCTGGGAGATGCGACCGGTCGCCAAGCCGGGGAATGTCACCACGGTGGTTCTGAAGAACGTGGCTTTCGATCAACCGCTGGCGGAAGAGATCTTCACCCAGCGCCACCTGCAGAAACCGTGAAAGCGGGTTGGGCGTGCCTGTCGCTGCTGTTCTTCGTCTCTTCGCCGTCGGCGGAGGAGGCGACGGAAACCCTGCAGGTGTCGGGTTATGCCAAGGGCATGCTGATCGATTCGAGCACGGTCGTCGGGCCGCAAGAGCGCTACACGGCGGGGTTGAACCGCCTGCGGGTGGAGCTCAAGGGTGATCTCGCAAAATGGCTCGTTGTCGACCTGCAGGTCGACAACGAGTTGACGCTGGGTGACTACCTGCGGACCGAGCAGTTCCGTCTGCAGAGGGATTCGCCGCCGACCTGGTGGCGCGCCCGCACGAGTTGGCTCGACGAACCCGACGCCTACGGCCAGGCCCGCGTGTACCGTGCTTCGCTGACCGCCTCGTTCGTCGATACCGACCTGCGGGTCGGCAAGCAACGCATCGCCTGGGGAACGGGCCGCTTCTGGAGCCCGCTGGACATCCTCAACCCGGTGAGCCCCACCACGCTGGAACGCGCCGAACGTGTCGGGGTCGACGCGCTGCTCGTCGAGCACAAGATCGATGCGTTGTCGCGCGCAGCGGTGGTCCACGCGCCCCAGCGGGACGCCGGCGATGCCAGCACGGCCATGATGTGGCACGCCAACCGCTCGGCAGTCGATTACTCGCTGGTGGCCGGCCGCTTCGGGCGCAGCAGGGTGCTGGGCGGCGATGTCGCCGGCCAGGTCGGCCAGTCGGGCATCCGCGCCGAGCTCACGCGCACCTTGCCCGACGCCGGCCCGGCGTACGTCCGAGCGCTCGTCGGCCTGGACCATGCGTTTGCCAACACGCTCAGCGTGAGTGGGGAGCTCTTCTTCGACGGATCGGGTAGCCGTGATCGGGCGCGCTATGACTTCGCCGCGCTCTTCTCGGGTGCGCGGCAGAACCTGGCCCGCCACTATCTGGGCCTTTCCGCCAGCTACGACGTCACGCCGCTGATCGAGACCCGCCACGACCTGGTGCTCAACCTGGACGACGGCAGCGGCTGCTACTCGCAGGCGCTCACCTGGTCGCTGCGCACGAACCTCGATGCGACGCTCGGTGCCCAGTTCTTCGGTGGGGCCCGCACAACGGAGTTCCGCGCCTTCAAGCGTCTGCTGTACCTGCAACTGCAGTGGTTCTACTGAGTCTACCGAGCCGCTTGGACTCCCGCGGACGATTCGCCGCTTGACCCACATCAATGGCTGCGGGCGGGGGCCGGTTACCTTTCCGCCACGGCTTCGACGAGGTAACTCCCATGACCATCCAACGACGCCACCTCCTGGCCCTGCCGCTCATGGCGGCGGGCGTGTTTCCGGTACGGGCCTTGCAGAGCCGGACCTTGGTCGAAGTCTGGAAGGGCCCCACCTGCGGATGCTGCGTCGACTGGGTCACGCATCTGCGCAGCAGCGGATTCGACGTGGTGACGCACGACAGCGGCAACGCCGAGGCACGCCAGCGTCTGGGGATACCCATCGCCTACGGCTCATGCCACACGGCCCAGGTGGGGGGCTATGCGCTGGAGGGCCATGTCCCGGTGCGTGAGATTCGCCGGCTGTTGAAGGAGCGACCGGTGGCAGCGGGCCTGGCGGTGCCGGCAATGCCCCGTGGCTCGCCGGGCATGGACGGTCCAGCCTATGGGGGCCAGCGTGATCCGTACGACGTGCTGCTCGTCCAGAAGGACGGTAGCGCACGGGTGTTCGAGTCGTATCGCTGACGCCCGTGCAGGACCCGTCATGGTTGCCGCCGACACCCGACGCTTTGCGGTGCACGCGAGCGAGTCGGCGTCGCGGGCCGTCGTTCGCATCGAGCACCTGTCGCGCGTGTACCGGCAGGACAGCCTGGCCGTGCGGGCGCTCGATGACATCGACCTGGAGATAGACGAAGGCGATTTCGCCGTGCTCGTGGGCCCGTCGGGCTCGGGCAAGACGACGCTGCTGAACATGATCGGCGGCCTGGACTCTCCGACCGAAGGGCGGATCTGGCTTGCCGGCACGGAGATCGGCGGCATGGGCAAAGGCGAGCTGTCGGCATTGCGTCTGCGCCACATCGGCTTCGTGTTCCAGGAGTTCAACCTGATTCCGGTGCTGTCGGCGCTGGAGAACGTCGAGTTCGTCATGCTGCTGCAGGGCGTGCCGACGGCGGATCGGCGTGACCGCTCGCTCGCGCTGATGAAGGAGCTGGGCCTCGAGGGACTGGAGCACAGGCGGCCGGCGGAGCTTTCCGGCGGGCAGCAGCAGCGCGTGGCGGTGGCACGTGCGATCGCAGCCCAGCCCAGCATCGTGCTGCTCGACGAGCCCACGGCGAATCTGGATTCGAAGGCCGGGGCTGCGCTGATGGACCTGATGCGGCGACTCAACCAGCAACGCGGAACGACCTTCATCTTCTCGACGCACGATCCGATGGTGGTCGAGCGGGCCCGGCGCGTGATCCGTCTTCGGGACGGTCGCATCGAGGCCGATGAGCGGAGAACGTAGTGCTGCTCCAACTCGCGTGGCGCAACGTGCTGCGCAACCGCCGGCGCTCGGCGATCACGGTGGCCTCGATCGCGATCGGCCTGGCGGCGTTGACCTTCTTGTGGGCGTTCATCGACGGCATGAATCGCCAGATGATCGAGAACAGCACCCGCTACTACGCGGGTGACCTGCAGCTTCACATGGAGGGTTACCACGACGACCCGAGCCTGGATCGGACGATCGAGCAGGCGGCGCCGGTCCTTCGGCACCTGCGTGAGGACCGGGACGTGGCAGCGGCCAGCGTTCGTCTCGAAGGCCGCGCGTTGGCCAGCCGGGGCGACAAGTCTCGTGGGTTGCTGGTCGCCGGTGTCATGCCGAGCGACGAGCGGGCGGTCACCCGGCTGTTCAATGCCGTGGTGCGCGGCCGGGCGCTGGCCGATGACGACACCGGTGTGCTGGTCGGAGAGTCGCTGGCCGACGCGCTGCGCCTGCAACCGGGCGACGACCTGTTGCTGGTCGGGCAAGCGTACGACGGCTCCGTCGCCAGCGCCCGTGTGCCGGTACGCGGCGTCTTTCGCACCCACATCGACGAGCTGGACGGCTTCATGGCCGTCATGTCGCTGCCGGCGGTGCGCGAGTTCTTCGTCGCGCCGGGGGCCGCCACGGCGGTGGCCGTGCGGTTGAAGGACCGCGGCACGCTCGACGCCGTACAACGCCGGCTGCAGCGGCAGATGGGACCCGGCTTCGAGGTCCTGGGCTGGCCGCGCCTGCTGCCGTTGGTGGCCGTCAGTTCGCGCTTCCACGAGGTGATCGCGTACGTGATTCTGGTGGTCTTCTTCGGCATCGTCGCGGCGGCGGTGGCCAACCCGATCCTGATGGCGGTGCTCGAACGCACGCATGAGTTCGGCGTCATGCTGGCGCTCGGCGCCGGCCGCTCGAGGCTGCTGCGGCTCGTGATCTACGAGGCTGCGCTGCTGGGGTTCGTCGGTCTGGTAGTCGGCAATGCGCTGGGCCTCGGGCTGGCCGCGCTGTTCGGCCGCATCGGCATCGATCTGACGGCCTTCGGCTCGGCGCTGCGCACGATGCCCGGGCTCGAGGACGTGGTCTACCCGGTCGTCCGCCTCGATCGCAGCGTGATGCTGTCGTTGCTGGTGTTCGGCACGGCGGCGCTGGTGTCGCTGTATCCGGCCGGGAAAGCCGCCTTGCTGGAGCCGGTGGCGGCGATCCGGGGCTTGGCGGGCCGCGGTGGCGGCAGGGGCCGCGGCGGGCGCCGCTCGATGGGAGGCGGCGCCGTGTTCTTTCGCATCGCCCTGCGCAGCGTGATGCGCAACCCACGCCGGACCGCGATCACCGCAGGTGGAACGGCGTTCGGGATCGCGGCCTTCGTGTTCCTGTTCGGTTTCTTCGACGGTTTCGACCAGGAAATCATCGACAACGCGACGCGCTATGTCACCGGGCACGCGCAGGTCGAGCGGCCCGGCTTCCGGCGCGAGCTGGCGCCCGAGCTGTCGATCGAGCAGGCCGACGCGCTGATCGATGCGATACGGCGTACATCCGGCGTCGCCGCAGCGGCGCCGCGGGTGCAGGTTCAGGCATTGGCCAGCAGTGCGACGCGTTCGGAAGGCGTTCTGCTCGTCGGCATCGACCCCACCGCCGAGCGCGACGTGACCTTCATCCATCGCACCGTGGTCGAAGGCCGGGCGTTGCCCGAAGGGGCGGATCACGAGGCGCTCATCGGCCGCAAGCTGGCTGACAAGCTCGGCGTGCGCCTGGGCGAGAAGATCGTGCTGATGACGCAGGCCAGCGACGGCGAACTCGCCACCGGCGCCTACCGCGTGGGCGGCGTCTTCGCGACCGAGAGTGGCGCGTTCGATGGGGCCTTCGTCTTCGTCACGCTCGGCAGCGCGCAGTCCCTGACGGCGCTCGGCCGCCGGGTCTCGGTGGTCAACCTGCGCGCGGCCGACCGGCAGCAGCTGGATGCAGTGACGGCGCGGCTGCAGCCTCTGGCCGCGGAGCGCGGGCTTCACATCGTGCCGTGGCCCGAGTTGCTGCCGCAGGTGGCCGAGATGGTCCGGCTCAACCAGGTGATCAGCAACATCGTGCTCGCCATCGCCTTCCTCGTGACGGCGATGGCGATCGTCAACACGGTGTACATGTCGGTGGCCGAACGCACCCGCGAATTCGGCGTGATGATGGCGCTTGGGACCGAACCGGCAGCGATCACGCGCACGGTGCTCTACGAAACGGCGATGTTGATGCTGCTCGGCTTCGCGCTCGGCTATGCGGCGGGCGTCGCCGCGGTCTTGTACTTCGGCCGCGAGGGGATCGACCTGTCGGGCTTCTTCCGGGGCTATTCAGCGATCCCCGGGCTGACTGGCATCGTGCACCCGAAGCTCGATGTCAACCGCATCGCCGTGCCGGGGGCGTTGCTGTTCATGGCCAGCGTGCTGGTCTCGCTGTACCCGGCTGTACGCGCGGCCCGACTGGACCCGGTGCAGGCGATCCGCCATGTCTAGGAAGCTCAGTGCCCCGCAGCCATGCTGCGACATTCATCGGCACAAGTTCGGCAAGCGCGGGCACAGGCCTGGCAGTGCTCCGTTGCATGCTTGGCACATTCATCGCCACAGGCTTGGCACACGTCGGCACATGGCGCGCAGATCGCAGGTGCGTAGGCGCTGCCACGCGCGCGGGGCCATGTCACTTTGGCCGTCGTGAACCAGGGGCCATCCATCCATCCGACGCATCTGCCCAGACTGTTCAACCGCTTCTATCGCGTGGACGCATCGCGGAGCCAGGCCAGCACGAGTCATGGTCTCGGGCTGTCCATCGTCGCTGCGATCGCTCGCATGCATCATGGCGAGCCCTTTGCGCGCTCAAGCTCCGGCGAAACCTGCATAGGGTTCACTGTCGCAGCCTCACCTTAGCCCGGCTCGATCCGGTGCGTGCGATCAGGCAGTTGTGAGGCCTGGGCGCGATGCGGCGTCGTACGTCAGGTCGACGCACCGACCGAGACGACGGCGCTCAACAGCGCCAGCAAGACGATCAGGCTCACGAGATATCGATGCAGGAACCGACGCAGGACCCCAAGCACCAACATCGGTACATGCTGGTGCGGCCCGCCGTTGGCAGCGCAGCGGTGCATCTGGTCTTGCAGGGCATGCAGGTCGTTGTCGACGCTCGACATGCCATGGCGATGCGGGTTTGGCAAAGGGGTGATCAGCTCATGCATGTGACGCTCCTTTGGCGGTGGGAGACGGGGGCAGGTGGGCGATGAACCACTGGCTGGCGAGGTCGGTCACCCGCTGCAGCGCCCCGTACTCTTCGAACAGGTGCGTCGCCCGCGGGATGGTGCTCAACTCGGCGCGGGCCCGCAGTTCCTTCAGCGCCAGGCGGTTCAGCTTCAGCACTTCGGTGTCGGCGCCGCCGACGATCAGCAGCGTGGGCGCCTTGACCCCGGCGAGTGCACTGCCGGCCAGGTCCGGCCGCCCGCCGCGCGAGACCACGGCATACACGCGCCGGGGCCTCGCCGCCGCGGCGACCAGCGCAGCGGCGGCGCCCGTGCTGGCACCGAACAGCGCCAGCGGGAGTGCAGCAAGTGCAGGGCGGCGGTCGATCCAGTCGATCGTCGCGACCAGGCGCTGGCCGAGCGATTCGATGTCGAACACCTTCGAGGGGTCGTCCGCTTCGTCGGTGCTCAGCAAGTCGAACAGCAAGGTTGCCAACGATTGCTCCTGCAGCGCCTGGGCGACTTGGCGATTGCGCGGGCTTCGCCTGCTGCTGCCACTGCCGTGGGCGAATACGACCAGCGCTCGCGGCTGCTGCGGGATCGTCAGGTCGCCCTCGAGGGCGTCGGGGCCGATCAGCACGCGCTTCGGGGGAGACAGCACTTCTTCCATCGTTGCTCCTCGGGGACCGTCCGTCATGCGTCCTCAGGGATCGTTTATCCACCGTTGCCCCGAGCAAGGTCTTGACAATGCGCAAGGCCCGGGTGCGTCCCGGTCCGGCTCGCTCGGGCCGCGCCGTCACGCGGCGGTGACGCCGCCGGGCCCTTGGTGCTGAGCCAGATAGGTCACGAGGCCATCGAGCGAGTCGACCAGGCGGTAGTCGGATTCAGGCACCGCGACGCCCAACCGGCCCTGCAGGGCAATCAGCAGGTTGAGGAAGTCGAACGAATCGAGGTCGATCTGCTCGCGCATCGAACGGCCCGGGTCGACGCGCGAGAAGTCCGCCTCGGGGGCGATCTCCAGCACGCTGTCGACCACCACACGGCGAATGCTGTCGATGTCCATCACGCCAGCCCTTCTGGTTGCGACAACCGTTGCTGCAGATCTGCCAGGAAGCGCGCACCGACCAAGCCGTCGCTGACGCGGTGGTCAGCGGCCAGCGTCACATGCACCGTGCGCGCCAGGGCCAACTGTCCATCGCGCACGACTGGCCGCATCGCCACGCGCCCCAGGCCCACCAGGGCCACCTGGGGCGGGTAGATCACGCCATAGACCACGTCGGTGCCGAGGTCGCCGAGGTTGGTGACGGTGACGGTCGAGTCGGCCAGGTCAGAGCTTCGCAACTGGCCCCGGCGCGCGCGCGACAACGCCTGCGCCAGCTCGCGCATCAACTCGGGCAAGGGCTGGCGGTCGGCGTCGTGCACCGTCGGCACCACCAGGCCACCTTGTCGCAACGAGGTCACGACACCCAGGTGGACGGCAGGCGAGGGCAGGAAGCGCCCGTCGACGAACCGGCCGTTGAGCGCCGTGGCCTCGTGCAGCGCCAGCCCGATGGCGCGCAGCGCCAACGCGGCCCACAGCACCCGCTCGGCCACCGGGCGGCTCGCATTGAAGGCTTCGAGCCAGCGCAGCGCCGCCTCCACCTCGATCTCGCAGCCGAGGTAGTAGTGCGGGATCTCCCGCTTGGAGCGCGCCATGGCGGCGGCAATCGCGGCGCGCATGTTCTCGACTGCGGTGTCCGACGACGGCGCCGCGGCCGCCTTCGCTTCGACATCGGCCAGTGTCACCGGGCGCTCGCCGACCTGGCGCGCCAGCGTCGGCAGGTCGACGCCAAGCTGCGCCGCCCGCTGGCGCGCTGCGGGCGAGATGCGCATGCCAGCCGCCACCTCGACCGGCGGTGCGGGCGGTGGTGCCATGTCGGGTGCGGGTGCGGGTGCGGGGGCGGGAGCGGGAGCGGCGGCCGGCGCCGACGCAGCCACTGCGTGCCAGTCTTCGCCTTCGCCGGCGAGCAGCGCGAGCAGGGCGCCGACCGGCAGGTGCTGGTCGGGTTCGGCGATCAGCCGCGCCATCGTGCCGTCCTGCCAGGCCTCGACGTCGATCGCGCCTTTTTGTGTCTCCACGACGCAGACGACGTCGCCTTTTTTCACTGGTTGGCCCGGCTGCACGTTCCAGTGCACGAAGATGCCGTCGTCCATGTCGGCGCCGAAAGAAGGCAGGCGCAGTTCGATCATCGTCCCGCCACCTGGTGTGCCGCCTGCACGATGCGAGCCACGTTGGGCAACGCGGCGTCCTCCAGGTGCTTGGCGTAGGGGATCGGCACCTCGGCGCTGCACACCCGCGCAGGCGGTGCGTCGAGCTCGTAGAACGCGCGGTCGACGATGGTCGCGACGACTTCGGCGGCCAGGCTGCCGCTCAGCCAGCCCTCGTCGACCACCACGGCGCGGCGCGTGCGTTTCAGGCTGGCGGCGATGGCGTCGCGGTCCAGCGGGCGCAGGCAGCGAAGGTCGAGCACCTCGGCCTCGATCCCCTGGGCCGCCAGCGCTTCGGCCGCCGCCAGGCAGCGCGGCAGCGAGCCGCCATAAGTGATCAGGCTCAGGTCCCGGCCTTCGCGGCGCACGGCGGCGTGATCGATGTCGACCGGCGCCGGCGCGCCCGGCAGTTCACCTTCGGCGTTCAGCAACAGCGCATGCTCGAACAGGATCACCGGGTCGGACAACTGCAGCGCGGCCAACAGCATGCCGCGCGCGTCCTCGAGCGTCGCGGGGGCCAGCACGCGCAGGCCGGGCACGTGCGCGTACCAGCACTCCAGGCTGTGCGAGTGCTGCGCCGCCAGCTGCCGGCCGGCGCCGGTGGTCATGCGGATCACCAACGGCACGCCGACCTGGCCGCCGGACATGTGGCGCAAGGTGGCCGCGTTGTTGACGATCTGGTCCAGTGCCAGCAGGCTGAAGTTGACCGTCATCACCTCGACGATCGGCTTCAGGCCGTTGATCGCCGCGCCGATGCCGCAGCCGACGAAGGCCGATTCGGACAGCGGCGTGTCGCGGATCCGGTCTTCGCCGAATTCCTCCAGCAGCCCCTTGCTGACGGCATAGCTGCCGCCGTAGCGACCGACGTCTTCGCCCATCAGGAAGACGCGCTCGTCGGCGAGCAGCGCGGCGCGCAGGCCTTCGCGCAGAGCGTCCCGGTAGGTGGTCTTGTCCATCGCATCAGTCCTGGGCCACGACGTCTTGCGTCAGCTCATCCACCGGCTCGAGCGTGCCGGCCTCGGCAAAGGTGATGGCGGCCGCCACCTCGGTTGCCACTTCATGCTCGATTGCCGTTGTGTCCACTGCCAAGCCCAGCGCGTCGATGTGATGCTGGAACGCCGCGATCGGGCAGCGCTGCCTCCAGGCTTCGACCTCGGCCTTGTCGCGGTAGAGGTCGGGGTCGAACATCGAGTGCGCGCGGAAGCGGTAGGTGCGGAACTCGACGAACATCGGCCCCTCGCCGCTGCGCACGTGGGCCACCGCGTGGCGCATCGCGTCGCTCACGGCACCGACGTTCATGCCATCGACCGACACGGCGCTGATGCCGTAGCTGCGGGCCTTGGCGCACAGGTCGGTCTCCGATTCGGAACGCGCCAGCGCCGTGCCCATCGCATAGAGGTTGTTCTCGCACAGCAGCAGCAGCGGCAGGCGCCACAGCGCGGCCAGGTTGGCGCTTTCGTGGAACTCGCCTTCGGCCACCGCGCCCTCGCCGAAGAAGCAGGCGGTGATGCGGTCGGTGTGCTTGAGCTTTTCGGCCAGCGCGAAACCCACCGCCATCGGCAGCGCGCCGGCGACGATGGCGTTGCCGCCGAAGAAGCGTCGGCCGGCGTCGAACAGATGCATCGAACCGCCACGCCCGCGGCAACAGCCCTCGCGCTTGCCGAACATCTCGGCCATCACCGCGTTCATCGGCACGCCGCGGGCCAGCGCATGGCCGTGTTCGCGGTAGGTGGCCAGCACGCTGTCGTCGCCCCTGAGCGCCGGCATCGCGCCGGCCGCGATGGCTTCCTCGCCGATATACAGGTGCAGGAAGCCGCGGATCTTGCCGGCGCCGTAGAGCTGCGCGCAGGCTTCCTCGAAGCGCCGGATGCGCAGCATCTGCGTGAGCAGGCTGTGCGCCGTGTCGGCGGTCAGGCGGGTCATGTGGCCTCCAGCGTCGAGGTGTCGCCCTCGGGCAGGCCCAGTTCGCGGGCACGCAGCAGCCGTCGCATGATCTTGCCGCTGCGCGTGCGCGGCAGCGAATCGGCAAACGCGATCTCCTTGGGCGCCACCGCCGGTCCCAGGCGCTGCCGCCCGAAACCGAGCAACTCGCGCCGCAGCGCCTCGCTGGCCTCGACGCCGGGCTTCAGCGCGACGAAGACCTTGACCACCTCGCCGACCACCGGATCGGGCTTGCCGATCGCGCCGACTTCATGCACGGCGGGGTGCTCCATCAGCGCCGATTCGACCTCGAAGGGGCCGATCAGGTGGCCGGAGGACTTGATCATGTCGTCGGCACGGCCGACGAACCAGAAGTAGCCGTCGGCGTCGCGCCGGGCGAGGTCGCCGCTGAGGTACCACTCGCCGACGAAGCACCGGTGGTATCGCTCTTCCTCGTGCAGGTAGGTGCGGAACATCGATGGCCAGCCGCGCCGCAGGGCCAGCTCGCCCTCCGTGTCCGGATCGGTCACGACAGTCACGCCCCCGTCGGGCCCGCGCTGGATGATGGCGGCTTCGACACCCGGCAGCGGCCGCCCCATCGAACCGGGGCGGATGTCCATCGACAGCAGGTTGGCGATCATGATGCCGCCGGTCTCCGTCTGCCACCAGTTGTCGTGGATCGGCAGCCCGAAAGCCTCGAGACCCCAGCGGACCGCCTGCGGATTCAGCGGCTCGCCGACGCTGGCGATGAATCGCAAGGCCGGGCAGGGATGCGCCTGTGCAGCGCCAGCGCCGCCGCGCATCATCATCCGCACCGCCGTGGGTGCGGTGTACCAGACGTTGACGGCTTCGCGCTGAAGGATGCCGTACCAGCGTTCGGCATCGAAGTCGGCTTCGTCGACGACCAGCGTCACGCCGCTGGCCAGCGGGGCCAGGATGCCGTAGGACGTGCCGGTCACCCAGCCGGGGTCGGCGGTACACCAGTAGACGTCACCGGCACGCAGGTCCAGCGCGTTGCGGGCCGTGGCCAGGTGCGCCACGATCGCGTCGTGCACATGCAGGGCACCCTTGGGCTTGCCGGTCGTTCCGCTGGTGAAGTGCAGCAGCGCCGGTGTCTCGGGTGCGGTCGCGCCGATGGTGTAGCGCGGCGCAGCCGCCTCCAGCATGGCCTGCAGGTCGAGTGTGCCTTCCGGCAGCGGGCCATCGTCGTCGCGTTGCACCAGCACATGACGCAGGTCCGTCAGGCGCTCGCGCACCGGCGCGACCTTGCGGCGGTACAGGCTCGACGTCGTGACCAGCAACTTGGCCGCGCCCAGCGTCATCCGGGTGACGATGGGCTCGGGACCGAACGCCGAGAACAGCGGCGTGACGGTGCAGCGGTGCTTCAGCGCACCGAGCATCGCCAGATACAGCGCCGGGATGCGGCCGACGAGCAGGAAGACCGGGTCGCCCATGGCCAGGCCAAGCCCCGCGATCACGTTGGCGAAGCGGTCGCTCAGCGCGTCGAGCTGCGCGTAGCTGATGTCGCGGCGGGCACCATCCTTGGTGATCCAGCGCAGCGCGGTCTGGTCGGCCTGCGGCCCTTCGGCGTGGCGGCGGACGGCGAGTTGCGCCATGTTGAGCGAGCCGTCCGGTGCGAGCAGGGCGGCGCGCTCGTCGGCCCAACTGAAACGGCGGCACTCGGCTTCGTAATCGGGCAAGTTGGCCGGGCATGAGCCTGCCGGCTTGCGGACGAGATCCACCGCCGCGCCGATCGTCGAGCGGCGAGCGGTCGCGGCGTCATTCGTCGCCATGGCCACGCACCAGCAGTACAGGCACAGGAGCCTCGCGCAGCACCAAGGCTGCATCGCTGCCCATGGCCAGGCGGTTCAACCCGCGCCGGCCGTGCGTGCCCATCGCGATCAGGCCGCAATGCTGGCGGGTCGCCTCTTCGACGATCACGTCGGCGACCCGTTGCGAGGTGACCTCGCGAAGGACGGCCTCGTGGGAAAGCCCCGCCTGCGTGGCGCGTTGCCCTGCCTCGGCAAGGGTCTCTTTGCCGTACGCCAGCAACCTCGCCCGGGTGTCGTCGAAGCTGAGGGCCGACACCATGTCCGTCCGCAGCGAAAAGTCGTCCACCACGCACAGCAGCACCAGATGCGACTTCAGTGCACTGGCCAACTCGATGGCCTGGCCAAGCCCCAGTTCGGAGGTGGGGCTGCCGTCGACAGGAACCAGGATGCGGGCATACATGGGTGCTCCTCGGGCTGATCCAGGTGCGGCGCCCATCCAGGCCGGGCCGCCATGGGGTCATTCTTCGCCGCGCCGACACGTCTTGGTTTGAGAATTCTCATGTTCGCGGCCGCTGGATCGAGAGTGCTTTGGCGTTGGGCGGCCCGATCGTCGCCAGCGGCAAAGGCTGGTGCTCGGTCTTGCGAGCCATCAAGCGCTGCGCGGCCTGCGCCTCGTAGCTTGGTTTTGCAGCCGGATTCACTGCGCTGTCCACCTGTCGGATGATCTGAAGGGGTTCACCCATGAAAGCAATGGTGCTGACGGCCATCGGCCAGCCCCTGCAGTGGCAGGACCGGCCCGACCCCGTTCCCCCGCCTGGCGAGTTGCGCCTGCGCGTCGAGGCCTGCGCCGTGTGCCGCACCGACTTGCATGTGGTGGACGGTGAGCTGACGCTGCCCAGGCTGCCGCTCGTGCCCGGACACGAGATCGTCGGTATGGTGGACCGCGTGGGCGAGGGGGTCGACAGCAAATGGCTGCACCGGCGCGTGGGCGTGCCGTGGCTGGGCCACGCCTGCGGCCATTGCGCCTACTGTGCCGCGGGCCGCGAGAACCTGTGCGACGTGCCGGTGTTCACAGGCCATGGCCGTGACGGCGGGTTCGCGACCCATGTCCTGGCCGAGGCCGCGTTCTGCCTGCCGATTGATCTGCCGATGGATTCGGCGCATGTCGCGCCGCTGCTGTGTGCCGGCTTGATCGGCTGGCGCTCGCTGCGGCTGGCCGGTGCCGATGCGCGGTCACTGGGGCTGTATGGCTTTGGTGCTGCCGCCCATCTGATTGCGCAGATCGCCGTGCAGCAGGGGCGCCAGGTGTTCGCGTTCACGCGCCCGGGTGACGCAGCCGCGCAGCGCTTTGCGCTCGAACTGGGGGCGACATGGGCGGGCGACTCGACCGCGGCGCCCCCCGAGCCCCTCGACGCTGCGATCATCTTTGCCCCCGTCGGCGCGCTGGTGCCGCTGGCGCTTGGCGCGGTGCGCAAAGGTGGCCGAGTGGTCTGCGGCGGCATCCACATGAGTGACATCCCCACGTTCCCCTACCGCTTGCTCTGGCAAGAGCGGCAGCTGCTCTCGGTGGCGAATCTCACGCGCACCGACGCGACGGAGTTTCTGGCTGCGGCGGCCCGAATGCCACTGCATGTCGAAATTGCGCGCTACCCGCTGTCCGGGGCCAATCAGGCCCTGGACGACCTGCGGGGCGGGCGCCTGAACGGTGCCGCCGTGCTCATTCCATAGTGCGTGGGGCGTCGCCCCCGGTCGCGAGACAGGACCGCGACGACGGCAGCAACTCCGTGCGGTTGCACGGCGTTCATCGGGGTGTCTGCCCGCCCGTCAGCGCCGTGCCGCCAGCAGACCCACCAGCAACCCCACGGCGGCGGCCACCCCAATGGCGCCATATGGGTGCTCGTGCACGGCCTGGTTTGCCGCGCGCGCGGCGCGCCTGGCGCGGTGGACGGCGGCATCCTCCACATCGTCGAGGCGGGCGCGCATGTGGCGCACTTGGTCCGAGAACTGGTGGCGCACGGCCTCGAACGCTTGATCGCCGCTGTCGGCAGCTGACGCGAGCATGTGATCGGCTTCGTCGATCATGTGGCGCAGGTTGGTGGCAAGGCCCTTCTTGGCGTCTGCAACGGCGGTCATGGCGATTCCTTTCGGGTGGTGGCAGGCGGCAGGGAACCGCCTGTCGCGTTGGATGCTATGCAGCCACCGGCCTGCGGGCTTGACTACGCGCAAGTCATGGGCGGATTGGCGTGACAGGGGTGCTGGGCACCGGCAGCCGGGCATTGGCCTGTCGCCGGTTGCGCCAGATCAACGCGCCACGGAGGGCACGGCCAAAGAATTCTTGAGCACACAAGGAAGGAGCCGCAATGCCCTATCGAAGCCTGCTGGTCTTGTTGGACGGAGATGAGCACCAAGCCGCCCGGGTCCACTACGCAATCAAGCTGGCGAAGTCCCTCGATTGCCATCTGGTCGGTCTGGCACCGACCGGCCTGCTCGAAGCGCCGATGCCGCAGGGATCGTCGAGCGCCTTGAGCGAGCTGACCACTCAGGCCTGGCAACTGATGCGCCGCCGGGCTGACGAGGCGGTCCAGCTGTTCGAGCGGACTTGCACCGCGGCCGGCTTCACCTCTCGCGAATCGCTGGTGGTCGAGGACGCCAAGGCCGTCGCGCTGATCCGGCATTCGCACTGCTGCGACCTGGCCATCATGAGCCAACCCGAGCCCCGCACGGCCGGTTATGCGGAAGCCCGTTCGGTGTTGGAGGGCGTGGTGCTGGCCAGCGCCCGGCCGACCCTGATCGTGCCGTATGCTGGCCGTTTCGAGCTACCGCGGCACCAGGCGATGATCGCGTGGGACGAAGGCCGCGAAGCGGCGCGGGCCGTGGCCGATGCGCTGCCGCTGCTGTCGCGCATGGACAGCGTGCAGCTGACGATTTGGCGTCCGAGCCGAGCCGACGACCCGGGGCTGGTCGGGCGCGCCGAGGCGTTTTCGAAATGGTTGCTGTGGCACGGCGTGCAGGCAGAGGCACGAATCGAAGTCAGCGACCTGCCCGTGGCCGAAGCGATGTTGTCGCGCGCGGCCGACCTGAGCGCGGACCTGCTGGTGATGGGGGCCTACGGCCACCCGCGCTGGGCCCAGCGTGTGCTGGGTGGTGCCACGCGCGGCATCCTGGATTCGATGACCTTGCCGGTGCTGATGTCGCATTGACGGCGCCGCCATGGCCACGCGAAGTTGCCTATGCCTTGCGCTGGCCGGCCCTGGCGCCGGCTCGGCCGCCGGACTTGAACAACTGGCGCTCGCCGGCCTTGCGCTCGAGCTGCCTGGCAATGTTGCCGCAGACCAGGTCGCACAGCGCGTAGACCGAGTCGTCGGCGATCTGGTAGTAGGCGCTGGTGCCTCGTGTCTCGCGCTGGACGAGGCCGTGGCGTGTCAGGAACGACAGATGGCGCGAGATGTTGGCCGAGGTGTAGCCACACAGCTGGGCCAGTTCGCCGACGCTGCGCTCGCCGCCGCGCAGCAGGTTGAGGATTTGCAGGCGCGTCGGCTCCGACAGCGCCTGGAAATACGCCGCCACTTGTTCGAGCGCCTCGGGGGGCAGGTCCTGCATGCTGGGTGCGAAGCAATGGGTGGACACGGATGATGCCTCATTGACCCTGTGGCTGTGTGCGCCATTAGTTGCGTTCGTGATTGACTATTTAGCTATGTAGCTAATAATAGCGACCTGTATGAACTTCGTCCAATCCATCACCGCCTGGTTCGCGACCGTTCGCGAGCCGTTCACCGCCTTGGGCCGCGCACTGCACCTTGCCGCGCTGGGGTTGGCCGTGGCCAGCACCCACGCCGCCGCACCGGGCGCCGCTGCGCCGCCGTTGGCCACGGCCCCGGTCGTGTCCAGCAGCGCCGCCGGCAGCGCCGGCTGGGACGGGGTGGTCCAGGCGGTGCGCCAGACCACCGTGTCCGCGCAGGTGTCGGGCGCGGTGGTGGCGCTGGATGTGAGGGCGGGTGACACGGTCAAGGCTGGCCAGGTGCTGGCCCGGCTTGACGCACGCGCCGCCGAGCAGACGGCTGCCGCCGGCGCCGCGCAGGCACAGGCCGCCCGCGCCGCGCAAGACGAGGCCACCAAGGAATTCGCGCGCCAGCAGCAGCTGTACGAGCAGCGCTACATCAGCCGCGCGGCGCTCGACCGGGCCGAGGCGCAGTTCAAGTCGGCCCAGGCGCAGGCCGGTGCGCAGCTGGCCAGCGCCGGTGCGGCGCGCACCCAGTCGGGCTTCTATGTCGTCAAGGCGCCGTACGCCGGCGTGGTGGCTGACGTGGCCGTGGTGCTGGGCGACATGGCGATGCCGGGCACCCCGCTGCTGACGCTGTACGACCCGCTGGCGATGCGGATCAGCGTGGCGGTGCCGCAGACGGTGGCCACCCGCTGGTCGCCGGACTCGGCAGTGCAGGTCGAGCTGCCGGGTTTGCCCGGCGGCCATCGCGTCACGCCGAGCAAGGCCCGCCTGCTGCCGGCGGCAGACCCGGCGACCCACACGCTGGAACTGCAGTTGGACCTGCCGGCGAGTGTCGCGGGCGTGCGGCCCGGCATGTTCGCGCGTGCTTGGCTGCCCGGCGGCGCGGGCACCGATACGGGCGCGGCTGCCGGTGCCCGGCTGTACGTACCGGCCCGGGCCGTCGTCGCCCGATCCGAACTGACGGCGGTGTATGTCGTTGCGGCCGACGGGCGCGTGTCGCTGCGGCAGGTGCGGCGAGGTGCCGCCGTCGGCGAGCAGGTCGAAGTACTGGCCGGCGTGTCGGCCGGTGAACGGGTCGCGCTCGACCCGCAGGCGGCCGCACGCGCCACCACCCAGGGCCGCACGCCGTGAAGCCGCTGCTCGGCGTCTCGGGCCGCATCGCGGCCTTCTTCCAGTCGGCGCAGATCACGCCGCTGCTGGCCCTGGTGGCGCTGCTGCTGGGGGCGTTCGCCGTCGCCGTCACGCCGCGCGAGGAAGAGCCGCAGATCAACGTGACGATGGCCAACGTGCTGATCCCGTTCCCCGGGGCCTCGGTGCGCGAGGTCGAGCAGACGGTGGCGACGCCGGCCGAACAGGTGCTGTCCCAGATCGCCGGCGTCGAACACGTGATGTCGGTCTCGCGGCCGGGCATCGCGATCGTCACCGTGCAGTTCAAGGTCGGCGTGCCGCGCACCGAAGCGCTGGTGCGCCTGCATGACACGGTTCAGGCCAATGCCGACTGGCTGCCGGCCGGCCTGGGTGTCGGCCAGCCGCTGATCAAGCCGCGCGGCATCGACGACGTGCCGATCGTGACGCTGACCTTGTGGGCCAAGGGCGAGGGCGGCAACGCGTTCGACCTGGAGCGCGTGGCCCACAGCGTGGAGGCCGACCTGAAGCGCGTGCCGGGCACTCGCGAGGTGGTCACCATCGGCGGCCCGGGCCGCGCCGTGACGGTGGCACTCGACCCGGCGCGCATGGCCAGCGTGGGGGCTACGGTGGACGACCTGCGCCGTGCGCTGCAGTCGGCCAACCTCGGACTGCCGGTGGGTGAGCTGCTCAGCGGCAACCAGGCGGTGGCGTTGGACGCAGGGCCCTTGCTCGGCGATGCGCGCGAGGTCGGCGAGCTGGTGGTGGGCGTGCACGCCGGCAGGCCGGTGTTCCTGCAGGACGTGGCCACCGTGCGCGACGGGCCACAGCGGCCGCAGCGTTATGTGTGGCATGGCGCAGGCGGCGCCGAGTACCCCGCCGTGACGATCGCCGTGACCAAGAAGCCGGGCGAAAACGCGATCGACGTGGCCAACAGCGTGATGCGCCGGGTCGACGGCCTGCGCAACACCGTGATCCCGCAAGGCGTGGAGGTGACCGAAACTCGCAACTACGGCGCGACCGCCAACGACAAGGCGCAGAAGCTGATCCAGAAGCTGCTGTTCGCGACCGCCTCGGTGGTGGCGCTGGTCTTCTTCGCACTGGGGCGGCGCGAGGCGGCGATCGTCGGCGCCGCGGTGATCCTGACGCTGACGGTGACGCTGTTCGCTTCATGGGCATGGGGCTTCACGCTGAACCGCGTGTCGCTGTTCGCGCTGATCTTCTCGATCGGCATCCTGGTCGACGATGCGATCGTCGTGGTCGAGAACATCCACCGCCACCAGGCGTTGCACCCCGGCCGACCGCTGGCCGAGTTGATCCCCGGTGCGGTCGACGAGGTGGGCGGGCCGACGATCCTGGCGACGTTGACGGTGATCGCCGCGCTGCTGCCGATGGCGTTCGTGTCCGGCCTGATGGGGCCGTACATGAGCCCGATTCCGATCAACGCCAGCATGGGCATGTTGCTGTCGCTGGCCATCGCGTTCATCGTGACGCCGTGGCTGGCTCGCCTGTGGATGCGCCATGTGCCGGCCACGAGCGAAGGCGCCGGCGCGCCGCACGGCCTCGCGTCCCGGCTCGGCCCGCTGTTCGAGCGGCTGTTTCGCCCGCTGCTCGACGACGCCCGCGGGCGCCGCAACCGCGCGCTGCTCGGCGGCGGCATCGTCGCGTTGATCGCGCTGTCGCTGGCCCTTCCGGCCATCGGCCTGGTGGTGCTGAAGATGCTGCCCTTCGACAACAAGTCGGAGTTCCAGGTCATCGTCGACATGCCGGCCGGCACGCCGGTGGAGAAGACCGCGGCGGTGCTGCACGAGCTGGGCGTTTACCTCGGCCACCAGCCCGAGGTGACCAACTACCAGGCCTACGCCGGCACGGCGGCGCCGATCAACTTCAATGGCCTGGTGCGGCAGTACGGCCTGCGCGCGGGCGGCGAGGTCGGCGACCTGCAGGTCAACCTGGTCGACAAGCATGCCCGCGACGAGCAGAGCCACGCCATCGCGATGCGGCTGCGGCCCGAGCTGCAGAAGATCGGCCAGCGCTTCGGCGCCAACGTGAAGGTGGTCGAAGTGCCGCCGGGCCCGCCCGTGCTGGCACCGATCGTCGCCGAGGTCTACGGCCCGGAGGCCGAAGGGCGGCTGCAGGTCGCGCGGGCGGTGCGCGGCGTGTTCGAGAAGACCGCCGGCATCGTCGACGTCGACGACAGCGGCATCACGCTCGCACCGAAGAAGCTGCTGCTGGTGGACAGGCGCAAGGCCGCGATGCTGGGCGTGCCGCAAAGCGCGATCGTCAGCACGCTGCACGCGGGCCAGGCCGGCGAGGCCACGACCTACCTGCACGATGCCACCAAGTACCCCGCCCCCGTCGTGCTGCAACTGCCTGCCGAGCAGCAGGGCGAACTCGACGCGCTGCTGCAGCTGGGCGTGCGCGGCGCCGCGGGCCAGCTGGTGCCGATCCGCGAACTGGTGACGCTGAGCGACACGCTGCGCGAGCAGCCGATCCACCACAAGGACCTGCTGCCGGTGCACTACGTGGTGGCCGACATGGCCGGCACGCTCGACAGCCCGCTGTACGGCATGTTCAGCATGCGCAGCGCACTGGCCAAGGTCGTCACGCCGGGCGGCGGCACGCTGGACGAATACTTCATCAACCAGCCCGACGATCCCTACCGCAGCTACGCGATCAAGTGGGACGGCGAGTGGCAGATCACCTACGACACCTTCCGCGACATGGGCGCGGCGTATGCGGTGGGCCTGGTGCTGATCTACCTGCTGGTGGTGGCGCAGTTCGGCTCGTATCTAGCTCCACTGATCATCATGGCGCCGATCCCGCTCACGATCGTCGGCGTGATGCCGGGCCACGCCTTGCTGGGCGCGCAGTTCACCGCCACCAGCATGATCGGCATGATCGCGCTGGCCGGCATCATCGTGCGCAACTCGATCCTGCTGGTCGACTTCATCCGGTTGCAGCAATCGCAAGGCGTGCCGCTGAAGACGGCGGTCATGCGCTCGGCCGCCACGCGGGCCCAGCCGATCGTGCTGACCGGCCTGGCCGCGATGCTGGGCGCCTTCTTCATCCTCGACGACCCGATCTTCAACGGCCTGGCGATCTCGCTGATCTTCGGGATCCTGGTCAGCACCGTGCTGACGCTGGTCGTGATCCCGCTGCTGTACTTCGTCGCGTATCGCCGCGCCGAAGCGCAAATCCCTGCCACCCCACCCACTGAAGGAGCTTCAGCATGACCAGCTGGCAAATCGTCCGCCTGTTCGCAGGCACATTCATCCTCGTCTCGTTGGCGCTGGGCATTCCGGCCAGCCCGCTGTTCGTCAGCGGCTGGTGGCTGGCCCTGACCGCCTTCGTCGGCGCCAACCTGCTGCAAAGCGCGCTCACCCGCTGGTGCCCGCTGGAGATCATCCTGCGGCGCCTGGGCGCGCGTGGCGGTTGCTGACACGCCCCGGCCCACGCGCACTTCAACTGGTTCGGGCAGACCGGCCGCGATCGATGGATTGAGCCGCGTCAACAGGGCCGGACGATCGCCGGCCTATCGTGAAAACTTGATGTGTCTTCATTGAAAGGAACTGCCATGAGAACCACCGTGTTGATGGCGGCGATAGCCGCGTTGCTGCTGACCACCGGCCCGACGCTCGCGCAGACGGCGTCGGCCCCGTCGACGACCAGCGCGAGCGCTCCTGGCGCCGGTCAGCCCGGGCCCATGCACCGAGGTGGTCGCTGGGGGACCGACTTCACACCTGGCTGGTCGATGATGACGCCGCAAGAACGCAAGGAGCACCAGGACAAGATGCGCGGGATGGTCAGCGCCGCCGAGTGCAAGACCTACATGGACGAGCACCACCGCCAGATGGCCGACCGGGCGAAGGAAAAGGGCGTGACCTTGCCTGCCAAGCCGCGCCGCAACGCGTGCGCCGGCCTGCCAAACTGAACCTTGGGGCTGACCATGAACATGCCATCCAATGTCGGCTCGGCCGACCGGATGCTTCGCATCGGCGCCGGGGCCGCGTTGATCGGCCTGGCGCTGGCCGGCATCATCGGGCCTTGGGGCTACATCGGCGTGGTCGGGCTGGCCACCGGCCTGTTCCGCTTCTGCCCGGCCTACCGCCTGTTCGGCATCAGCACCTGCGCTTCGGCACGTCGGTAGACCCGTTGTTGCCGTTGCCGCGCATGACTCGGCATCTCGATCCAGCGCATGCGAACGCCGACGGACGAAGCCGTGCTGCCTCGTGGGCAGGCCACAGCACTTGCGTGGCGCACCGCTTCGTCCCACACGCAGACCGCATGAGCATCCTTCGGCCAAGGATCGATTGGATCCGACGCAAGGCCCAAGGCTTCGCAGAGGTCCTGCCTCAATCGTCCGTGGTCTGCCTCCGCTGGAGACATGCCGTGCATGTCGAAGACTGTGCGGGAGTCGCTCAAAGCTCAAACGAGACATTTGAAGGCGGTTGAGGCCGCCGCCCACCGCGGCTTGCCGGCCTTCCGCCCGCACCACGTGGCAGGCGCTGCCGCAGACAAGGGCCCATGGCAGCGCTTGCGCGGGATCGTTGACGCGCTACCCGATGCGCAATTCGTTGAGCACGACACGCACGCCGGGCGCCGACCAGGCCACGCCTTGTGCGGCGTCCCGCTCCTGCCAGGAGTGGACAGTGCCGGTCAGCTTGACGGTGTTGCCGTCGACGCTGACCTGGATGTGCTTGGCTTCCCTGATCGCCTGACGCGTCAGCGCCTCTTCGATCTTGCGGGACAGGTTGGCCGCCTTCGGTTGGGTGCGCAGCTTCATCTCGTTGCTGATCCCGACCACGCCCATCAGCGGGCGGATGGCCTTCTCGATGCTGTGCCGCTGGAAGTCCCAATCCACCTCGCCTTGCAGTGTGACCCAGCCGTGGTCCACGGTCAGCCGGATCGAGTCGTTGGGCACCATCACGTTCCACTTCAGGGCTTGTTCCGCACTGGCGGCGATGTCGGTGTCGCTGCGCCGGTGGCTGGGTTCGAGCTTGACATCGAGCTCGAGCGCAATGGCCTTGACACCCTCGACGCGGCGCACGGCACGCGCGGCGGCGTGCTTCTCGACAAAAGTATCCAGGTGGCCGGTCAGCGTGACGACGCCGTCCTTGACGGCCACACCAATGGCGTTGGACTTCACCGCCGGATCCCAGGCCAGTTCGTCGGCCACGTCCCGCTTCAGTTCTGCATCTGTCTTCATGACTTGTCCTTTCGAAGAAGCTCCGCCCGGGCCTTGGCGCGATACCTGTCCGCGGTGGGGCGGAAGCCCAATCTAGGCACTGCGCGGTGTGGCGGGGTTGCGATGGATCAGTTCAGTGCCGATGCGACGGCCCGCTCGCGCTGCAGCATCGCGGACGCGGGTGCGGCTTGCGGCGCCACGCGCGCCACGGGGTAGGCCGTCCCACTGAAGCGAAGCGGCACGTACTGGACGGCGAAGGCGTTGAAGTAGCCGGCCTGGCCCTTGCGGGGGGCAAGGTCGCCGAAGTCTGCCGGCACGGCCCCTTCGGGGCGGCGCGGCGTCACGGCCGGGACGCCCACGCCCAGGTAGCCATTGGCGCCGTCGACGAACAGCGTCAGGCCATCCGTGCTGAGCCCGGCCGTGGCCGGCAGCAGCACGCTGTTCGCACTGCTGGCCGTCTTGAAGTAGACGCGATCGTCGACCGCGCGCACCATGATCTGCCAATCCAGCAGCTGGAAGGCGTCCAGTGGGCCGGTGCTGCCGTCGGTCGTGATCTGGCCGCCCATCGCCGCCCCGCTCGGGAAGATCACGGGCACCAGCTTGTAGTGGACAGAGCTTCCGGCCGCGGCCTTCGCCACGGTCCACTGGCTGTGGTTGGGTGCCGCGTAGTCGTGCCACTCGAAGGCAGGGCCGGACAGGTAGAACGCGGTGCCGCCGGCCGCATGGGGCCCGGTGAAGTTCGCCACCTGCACACCGTGTTCCGGCCCCGGCCCGAAGGAGCCGAAGGCCAGCAGGCCGCCGTCGCGCAGGCCGTCGGGCGACGTCTTGACGCGGAGGTGCTGGCCGTCGGGCGTGACGGACACGCCCATCAGCGAAGCGCCGCCGGGCTGGCCGGGGCTGTAGCCGTAGTGGGTGGTGGTGCGAACCGTGACCTTCCAGCCGGTGATGTTGGCCGCTGTCAGGGGACCGACCGAGCCATCGGTCGAGACGGTGCCGAAGATCGTCACGCCGCCCGGGAGCATGACCCCGGCCAGTTGGAAGTCGGTGGCCACGGCCGGCCCGGCGAGCGCCAGCAGGACCACGCATTCGGTCAGCTTCATGAAGACTCCTTCTGCGGCAGTCTTCATCCTGGGCGTGCCCGGTGCGGCCGTCGTTGATTCGGGTCAAACGCCCGTCAGGACCGGGTCTTCGATCCCTGACAGCGGCTCAGCCTGCGCTGGGCGGCAGCGCGGCCCCGGCGCTGTCGACAACACGCACCTCGACCGGAATCGCCGCGCGAACGCTTTGGGTCACGACGCAGAACTCTTCGAACTGCGAGAGCACGCGACCGGGCTGCTTCAGCGCCGCCCAAGGTACGCCGAGCTGGACGGTGACCAAGATGCCGCCCACGCGCAGGCGGCCCTGGTCATTGCGCACCAGCGAGGCGGTGGCGTGCGTGTGCAGCGGGCCGGGCTCGTTCTTGAACTTGCGCATGGCGAACAACAGGCTGGCGGACAGGCAATTGGCCACCGCAGTGGTCAGCAAGCGGGTCGGGTTCGGGCCCGCGTCCGCACCCAGCGGCGGCGGCTCGTCGGTCGTCAGCACCGGCAGTGCGGGGTTGTCGAAATGGGCTTCGAAGCGGTAGTTCTCTTGTTGCACCAGGTCGAGCTGGATCTCGGTGTCCATAGGGTCCTTGTCGTCGAAGAGGGGCGCGACAGGCTCACGCCAGGCCCGCGCGGTGAAGTTTCGCTCGCAGCGCGGCGATCTCGGCGAGCAGGTCGATCACCAGCGCCGTGCCGCTCGGGTTCAGGTCCAGGTCACGGGACAGCCGCAACGCGGCACGCGCGCGCTGCAGCGCCGCGCCGCTGAAGCGCCATTCGTCGGGCCGCTGGCCAGCGGGTTCCAGCACCCCTTCGTCGACCAGTGCGACCAACCGCGCGCTGTCGGCTTGGCAGGCCCGGCACAGCTCGGCCAGGCTGAATTGGGTCGTCTCGTCGACCACCACGGCGTCGACCGCCAGTTGAACGTGAGCCATTGCGTCAAGCCTCCAGCGTGCTGCGCGGATTGAAGTGGGCGAAGCTGCGGGCCAACGCGGCGTAGGCTTCCTTGGCTTCGGCCGAATCGGCGGCCGGCACCGTAATGCCGAGGACGGCGTACAGGTCGCCCGCGGGGTTGCCGGGCAGCCCCTTGCCCTTGAGCCGCAGCTTGCGGCCGGAAGAAGACCCGGGCGGAATCGTCAGCTGCACACTGCCCTCGGGCGTCGGTGCCGTCACGGTGGCGCCGAGCGCGGCCTCCCATGGCGCGATCGGCAGGTTCAGGAACACATCGCGGCCGTCGACGCGGAAATGCGGATGCGGGTTGAACGCGATCTCCAGGTACAGGTCGCCCGCTGGCCCGCCGCCACGCCCGGCGGCGCCCTGGCCGGCCAGCCGCAGGTGCTGGCCTTCGCGCACGCCTTTCGGGATGTTCACATCGAGCTGGCGCTCTTGCCAGGCGACGTGGCCGTGCGCATCGGCCACCGGCACGCGCAGCGACACCGAGCGCCGGGCGCCGCGGTAGGCGTCTTCGAGATCGATGGTGATCTTCGCGTGGTGGTCGGTGCCGGCTGCATGCCGCGGGCCATGCGCGCGGGCACCCTGGGCACGGCGGCCGAACAGCGACTCGAAGAAGTCGCTGAAGTCCATGTCTTCGCCCGGTCCGACGTTGCCCCCGCTGAACTCGTAGCCGCTGTCCCAGCCGGGCGGCGGTTGGAATTCCTGCCCTCGCTGGTAGCGCTGGCCCACCTCGTCGTAGGCGGCTCGACGCTCGGGGTCGCTCAGGGCCTCGTAGGCTTCGGAGACCTCCTTGAAGCGCGCCTCGGCATCAGACTCCTTGCTGACATCCGGGTGGTACTTGCGCGCCAGCTTGCGGTAGGCGCGCTTGATCTCTTCCGGTGTGGCTGTCTTCTCGACATCAAGCGTGGCGTAGTAGTTCTTGAATTCCATGCGTGATCCAGGGCAATCGGAGATCCTTGAAAGACAGACTCAACCCGCTTCGACGAAGGTTCGCACGAAGTCCATCGACGAAACCACGCCCGCGATCTTTTCACCACGGGTCACCACGACGTGGTGAATGCCCTGCGTGGTCATCTGCCGGGCCACTTCGCTGAGCGGGGTGTTTTCGTCGACGCTGATCGGCTTGTAGCTGCACAGCTGCCAGGCGGCCACGCGCATCGGGTCGCGCTCCTGCGCATGGAACTGCAGCAGATCGCCCGCGCTGATCACGCCGACGATCATGCGCTTCGATTCGAGCACCGGCGCCCAGGTCAGCCCTTGTTCGACGAACTGGCGTTCGACCTCGGAGATCGTGTCGTCCATGTCGACGGACCAGACCCGAGGTTGCATCAGGGACGAAATCAGTCTGCTCATGACGGCTCCTGCATCACGGGATGAGCGCGTGGCGGCCGACCCAGCCGCTGCTCGACGGCCAGCACCTCGCGCGTGATCTTCAGCAGTGTGTCCGGCGTCACGCTCATCGAGTCGATGCCCAGCTCCACCAGGAACTCAGCCATCTCCGGATGGTCCGACGGCGCCTGGCCGCAGATGCCCGCGTGGCGGCCGTTGCGCCGAGCGCCTTCGATCGCCTGCCGGATCATCGTCTTCACGCCGTCGTCGCGCTCGTCGAAATCGAAAGCGACGATGCCCGAGTCGCGGTCGACGCCGAGCACCAGCTGGGTCAGGTCGTTGGAGCCGATCGAGAAGCCGTCGAACAGCCTGGCGAACGCGTCGATCTGGACCACGTTGTTCGGGATTTCGCACATCACGTAGATCTCCAGGCCGTTGACGCCGCGGCCCAGCCCTTGCGCGGCCATGGCTTGCAGCACGCGCTCGGCTTCGGGCACGCGGCGGCAGAACGGGATCATCAGCTTGACGTTGGTCAGGCCCATGTCGTCGCGTACGCGTTTCATCGCCGCGCATTCGAGCGCAAAGCCCTCGGCGTAGGCCGGGTGCGTGTAGCGCGAGGCCCCGCGAAAGCCGATCATCGGGTTCTCTTCCTTCGGCTCGAACCAGCGCCCGCCCAGCAGGCTGGCGTACTCGTTGGTCTTGAAGTCGGACATGCGCACGATCACCGGCTGCGGGTAGAAGGCAGCCGCGATCGTGCCGACGCCTTCGGCGAGCTGGCGCACGAAGAAGTCGGCCGGCCTGGCATAGCCCTGCGTCAACCGAGCGATCTCGTCGCGCGCGGCCGCGTCGTCGATCTTCTCGGGGTGCACCAGCGCCATCGGGTGGACCTTGATGTGCTCGGCGACGATGAACTCCATGCGCGCCAGGCCCACCCCGTCGGTGGGCAGCATCGCCGTCTGGAATGCGGTGTCGGGGTTGCCCATGTTGACCATCAGGTGCGTTTGCGGACGCGGCAGCTGGCTCAGGTCGGTGCGGGTGGTGGCGAAGGGCAGGGCGCCGGCGTAGACATGGCCCACCGCGCCCTCGGCGCAGGACACGGTGACCTCATCGCCGGTGCGCAGCGAGGTCGTCGCGTCGTCGCAGCCGACGACCGCCGGGATGCCCAGCTCGCGTGCGACGATCGCCGCGTGGCAGGTTCGCCCACCGCGGTTGGTGACCACCGCGGCGGCGGTCTTCATCACCGTGCCCCAGTCGGGCATCGTGGTGTCGGCCACCAGCACCTCGCCGGGCTGGAACAGGTGCAGTTGCGCCACGTCGGTGATCACGCGCGCCTTGCCCGCGGCGATCTTGCCGCCGACGGCGCGCCCGCTGGCGCGCAGTTCACCCTTGGCCGTCAGGCGGTATTCGTCGACCTGGCCGACCGGCCGCTGCGAGGCCACGGTCTCGGGCCGCGCCTGCACGATGTAGAGCTGGCCGTCGACGCCGTCCTTGGCCCATTCGATGTCCATCGGCGTCGGCTTGCCGGCCTTGTGGCTGTAGTGCGCCTCGATCTTCAGTGCCGCATCGGCCAGGGCCAGCACCTCGTCGTCGGTGATGCAAAAACGCGCCCGGTCCTCCTTCGGGGTCGGCACGTTGCGCGTGGCTTCCCGCCCGGCACCGGCGGCATAGACCATGCGGATCTTCTTGCCGCCCAGCTTGCGCCGCAGCACCTCGCGGTGGCCTTGGCGCAACGTGGGCTTGAAGACGTAGAACTCGTCGGGGTCGACGGTACCCTGCACGACGTTTTCGCCCAGGCCGTAGGCGCCGGTGATGAACACCACGTCGCGAAAGCCGGTCTCGGTGTCGAGCGTGAAGGTCACGCCGCTGGCCGCGCGGTCGGAGCGCACCATCTTCATCACGCCGACCGACTGCTGGACCTTGAAGTGGTCGAAGCCGTTGTCGACGCGGTAGCTGATCGCGCGGTCCATGAACAGGCTGGCGAAACACCGGCGAACGCTGTCGAGCAGCTTGGCCTCGCCGGCGATGTTCAGGTAGGTCTCGTGCTGGCCGGCGAAGCTGGCGGTGGGCAGGTCTTCGGCCGTGGCCGAGCTGCGCACGGCGACGGCCACGTGCTCGCCGTACTCGGCCTGCAGTTGCGCGTAGGCGCCCGTGATCGCGGCCACCAGGTCGGCCGGCAGTGGCGCGCCGTAGACGATCTCGCGCGCAAGCTGGGCGCGACGCGCCAGGTCGTCGACATCCCTCGTGTCGAGCCCGTCGAGCGCCCGGTGCAGGCGCGGCCAGGCGTCGGCCGTGTCGAGCACGTGACGAAAGGCGGCGGCGGTGATGGCAAAGCCATTGGGCACGCGCACGCCCTGCGCGGCGAGCTCGCGGTACATCTCGCCGAGCGAGGCGTTCTTGCCGCCCACCGAGGCCACGTCGCCGACGCCGAGTTCAGAGAACCAGCGGATGTGCGCGGCATGGTCCGCGGCGTGGTGCTCGTCTCGTCGGGGCATGGCGAATCTCCAGGTCTGAACGCCGCGAGCATGCCCTGGAGGGGCAGGCACGAGTTGATGCAGCGCAAGGCAGCGCCATACCCGACCGGTGCCTGCGCCACCTGGGTGTGACGGGCGATGCCGGTGCGGCCAAACGAGAAGCCGCTTGCTGACATCGCGTGCGACGAGTTAGGCTGCCGCAGCGGGCGTTGGTGGATCCGGTGGGTCGGTTCTCAGGGTCCTTTGGTCCGCCTGGCACGGCGCACCGCCGGGTCCGTTGTTTGCCCGACCGGCGCAGCCGTATCAGCAAAGGAGAGACGTTCGATGGCCTTGCCCCACGCTCAATTGCTTGACGTCATCGGCGTGCAGCCGCTGGGTGACAAGCTGATCGATGCGTTCAGCACCAGCCTGATCAAGACCGGGCGGCTGCAGCTGCTGCACCTGGTGTTGCCGGCGCGGGAGGACATGCCCGAGCATCATGTGGACGACGAATGTTGCATCCACTGCCTGGAAGGTGATGTCGAGGTGGTGATGCCCGGCGGCTCGCGACGTCTGACGGCCGGCCAATTGGTCGTGCTGCCGGCGCGGCAGCGGCATGCACTCAGCGCGCATGCCGATTCAGCCGTGCTGCTGACGCTGATGTTGCGGCACGGCTACGCCACGCCGGACGCAGGCTGAGATCTACTGGAAGGATTCCGGGTCCAGCGTGCAGCGTGCGCTGACGAGCGTCTGCGCGTCGCGGCCGTCGGTGGTGGTGGGCCATTCGCCGCGTGCTTCGAAGATGTTGGCGCCGCGTGTGATGCACTGTTCGCGCGGTGTCGCCAGGTCGACCTCGATGCCCTTGGGTGTCGGCCGCATCACGTAGGCGGCCAGGGCCGTGGCTTCCACCAGCGCCAAGCCGGCCACCACCCACACCCACTTGCGGGAGGTCGGACGGGTCTTGTCGAGAAACAGCATGCGCATGAGGAGGGCCAGGGTCAATACAGCTCGGGAGGCCCGGATTCTGCGGACGTGGGGCCGGGGCGTATCTCCCTCGATTGGGGGGAGACCCGGTGTTTCGCCGCTTTGTTCTAGGGGGAGAGTCTCCCGGGCTGTAACGGCTTGTCAGTTATTGCGCCCGGCCATCACGCCACCGTCCACGTCCCACACCGCGCCGGTCACCCAGCCGGCCTGTTCCGACAGCAGGAAGGCGACGACGTTGGCGACGTCGTCGGCGGTGCCGATGCGGCCGATCGGGTGGAAGCTGTTGAAGCCCTGCAGCGCGGCGTGCACGTCGGCCTTCGGGATGAAGCCTTCGTAGACCGGTGTCTCGACCACGGCCGGCGAGACCGCGTTGACGCGGATGCGGTGCTCGGCCAGCTCCATCGCCAGGTGCTGGGTGAGTGCGTGCAGCCCGGCCTTGGCCATCGAATAGGCCGACGACGGGGTCGCCTTGATCGCCTGCTGGGCCCACATCGAGCCGATGTTGACGATCGCGCCAGGGCGCCCTGCGGCCACCATCTGCGCCGCCACCTGCTGGGTGATGAAGAAGGTCGCGCGGTTGAGGGCTTGATACTGGTCGTAGTCCTTCTCGGTGTGCTCGAGGAAGGGTTTGGGGAAGAACACCCCGGCCGCATTGACCAGCAGGCTGATGTCGCGGTGTTCTTCGCTCAGGTGCTGTAGCAATTGCTGTACGCCTTCGCCGCGGCTGATGTCCGCATTCACCGCGGCGACCTGGCCCAGCGGTCGCAGTTGGCCCAGCGCCTCGGCCGTCTTGGCGGGCTGGCGCCCGACGATCACCGCGCTGCCGCCACGCACCAGCACCTGCCGCGCGGTGGCCAAACCCATGCCGCTGCTGCCGCCCACGACGAGCAGCTTGTGGCCCGAAAAGTTCTTTTCCATCAGATTCTCCTGAAAGGTCTACCAACCAATTGGTAGATTGTTGCGGTAAAAAAAAGGCGGGCTCATGCCCGCACGGTCGACAGGAAAGCTTCAGCGACGTCGGCCGGGCTGCGAGGCGAGCGCAGGCCCCGGCCGACCACCATGGCACCTTCCAGCGCGCACAGGTACGCCTCGGCCAACGCCCGGGCATCGGGCGAGGGGCGGATCAGCCCGGCGCGCTGGCCGGCCAGGAAGATGGCGCTCAGCCAGTCGAGGTTGACCTCGAAGAACAGCCGGACTTCGTTCGCCAACGCTTCAGGCAATGAATCGGCCTCGGCCCCCAGCATGCCGCACAGGCACAGGCGCCGGTTGTGCGCGAAGGTGCGCTCGAACAGGGCCGCATAGGCGGACAAGCGCTCTGGCGCTTTGGAGAGCCGGCCTTCGATGGCCAGCAACTGCTCGCGGAATCGATGGGCGTAGCGCTGCGTCACCACCGCCACCAGCTCGGCCTTGGTCGGAAAGTGGTGGTGGATGCTGGGCTTCTTGATGCCGACCAGCTGTGCCACGTCGTCGTACGAAAAGCCGGTGTAGCCACGCTCTTGCACCAGGCCTTCGGCCGCGTCGACCACCCTTTCCGCGGTGGCCGAGATCTCGGAAAAATGCTTCATTGAAAACCGCTGCGGCTAAGAAAACTACCGACTAATTGGTAGACATCATACCTGCAGTCGCGAATTTGGCAAGCCCGTCGGCCGCGCGGGGGCGGCCGACGGGCAGCTCGCCGCCACGGCATGCTCAGATCGGCGTCGCGGCAGGCGGATCGATCTCGCGCACGGGCCCGGCGTGGGCCACCGGCGGTGGCGCCACGAGGCCGGGCGCCGGAAGCCGGCGCTGCTCCAGCACCTGCTTCATCACCACCGAACGCATCAGCCAACCGTAGCAATAGCGGTAGCCGTGGCTGTTCGGGTGAAAGCCGTCGCCGGCAAAAAAGCGATTTCGCTGGTTCGCCAACACATCGCGATGGCGATCCTCGTGGAAGCCGACATAGTCCACGCCGTGCTTCTGTGCCAGGCGGTAGAACAATTCGCCGACCAGACGCGAACGGCGTGACAGCCACCAGCTGAAGGGAGGGCGAAACAGCGGTGCCAGCCCGACGTCGCCGGGCCCGAGCCAGATGACGCGCTCACCGGCGTCGTGCAGGCGCGGCAGCAGCGCTTCGGCAGCCTGTTGCATCACGGCGAGGTTGGGGCTGCGCAGAATGTCGTTGCCACCGACGTGCAGCAGCACGACATCGAAACGCGCGTCGCGGTGACCCAACCGGCGCAACTGCGCCGGGACGTCACCCAAGGTGGCGCCGGACACGCTGAGATTGACCACCTCGGCACCCCTGCACTCGGCGATCAGCAGCCCGGCGATGGATTGGGTCGGGCAATCGGCGCCGATGCCCACCCCGGTGCTGTCACCCAAGATCAGCACGCGCTGCTGAGCGCGCAGCGCCCGGTACTGGTACGGGCGGCGCGGCGGCGCCGCGTCGGCGTCGCGCAGCGCGCGGCGCACCCGCAGCGCCTGGTCGGTGCTGACGGCGGCCAGCACGCCCAGCGCGCACAGTGCCGCCAGCTGCAGGACCGTACCGAGGCCGGTCCGGGAAGCTGATGCGGGTGTCGAGGCCATGGCGTTTGTCCCTCCGGCGCGCCGGGCCGCGTTCAGGGCACGCGACGCCCGGTGATGAGCTGGAACAGCACGATCACGACGGCGGCCACCAGCAGCAGGTGCAGCAGCCCGCCTGCCGTGAAGGCGGTCAGGGAACCAACGATCCACAGGGCCAACAAGATGACGGCAATGGTGTACAGCACGGTGTTCTCCTGCATGTGACAAGAATGCCGCCACCGTAACGGATTCGCGCGTCAACGAATGTCGGTCGCTGGCGTCAATGCGCGTAGGACCGCGCCGCACCGCGCGGGCGCGCTGGATGGGCGTGCGGGGCCGCCCGTCCCGTCGGCCGCCGATCAGCCGGCGAAACGATTCGCCGGCTGCCCGGTCGCGCTGGTGTCGACCGCGAAGAGGCCCCCCGCGAACGGCTGGGCCGCCAGCTGCGCTGCACTCAGCTCGAAGCGGGCACTGGTGATGAACAGCGTGCGCAGGTCCGGCCCACCGAAGGCCAGGTTGGTGATGTGATCGGTCGGCAGCTTCACGCGCAGCAACTCTTCAGCGCTGTCCGGGTCGTGGCAGGTGACGCAGGCGGCACCCCAATGGGCGATCCACAGCCGGCCGTCGGCGTCCGTCGTCATGCCGTCCGGGTAACCGTCGCCGTTGGTGAAGCGCAGCCATGGGCGTTGCCCACTCAGCGTGCCGCTGGTGATGGCGAAATCGAAGGCGTGGATCTGCTGGTGCACGGTGTCGTTGAAGTACATCGTGCGCTGGTCACGCGACCAGGTCGGCCCGTTGGTCACGGCGAAGCCGGCATCGAACACGCGCGTGCCCAGGCCGTTCGCATCGAAGCGGTAGAGCGCGCCGGTCGGGGCTTGGCAGCCGAAGTCCATGCTGCCGGCCCAGAAGCGGCCCTGCGCATCGCACTTGCCGTCGTTGAAACGGTTGCCGTTGCGCTCGGGTTCGGGCTGGTGCAGGCGCTGCAGTTCGCCGGTGGCCGGATCGAACAGCGCCAGCCCGCGGCGCAGCGTGACGGCCAGGCCCGGCTGGTTCGCACGCTCGGCGACCGCGCTGATCGTTTCGTCGAAAGCCCAGCTGCTGCGTTCACCATCGGCCAGGCGGTACCGATGCAGCCGGTGTTCGAGGATGTCGACCCAGTACAGCGCCTGCTCCTGCTCGGACCAGCAGGTGCCTTCGCCGAGCGTGGCGCCGGCGGGCCAGATGCAACGGGGTTCGGACAGCAAGGTCGGCGTGGGCTGGTTCATGGTCGATCGATCTGCTCAGGACGAACGATTGGGATTGTTCCAGGCGCGCGCAGCGCCGACGCCCATCAAGTGGCGTGCGCGGATCTGGCTTTGCCAGTCCGCTGCGCGAGCCCCCTTTGGGGGGCAGGCTCCGGAAGGGGACGTGGGGGCCGACATTCAGTGCGAATCGCGGGGCACAGGGGCGCCGCTGCTGCCGACCAGGAAATCGAGGTCGGCGCCCAGGTGTGCTTGCTGCACGTGCTCGACGTACAGCTTGTACCAACCGCGCTTGGGCGCGTCCGGTGGCGCCCATTCTGCGCGGCGCCGCACCAGCTCTTCGTCGCTGACCTCCAGGTGCAGCCGGCGCCCCGGCACATCCAGCTCGATCATGTCGCCGTCACGCACCAGCGCCAGCGGGCCCCCTGCCGCCGCTTCGGGCGAGGTGTGCAGCACGACGGTGCCGTAGGCCGTGCCGCTCATGCGCGCATCCGAGATGCGGACCATGTCGGTGATGCCCTTGCGCAGCACCTTCGGCGGCAGCGGCATGTTGCCCACCTCGGCCATGCCAGGGTAGCCGCGCGGGCCGCAGTTCTTCAGCACCATCACGCAATGTTCGTCGACGTCCAGCGCCTCGTCGTCGATGCGGGCATGGAAGTCTTCGATGTCCTCGAACACCACTGCACGGCCGCGGTGTTTCAGCAGATGAGGCGACGCGGCCGACGGCTTGATCACCGCGCCATCCGGGGCCAGGTTGCCGCGCAGCACGGCAATGCCGGCAGCCGGCTTGAACGGCTCTTCGAACGAGCGGATGACCTGCGGGTTCCAGCAGCGCGCGCCGTCGATGTTCTCGCCGATCGTGCGGCCGTTCACCGTCAACGCGTCCTGGTGCAGCAGGTGCTTGATCCGGTTCATCACCACCGGCAGGCCACCGGCGTAGAAGAAGTCTTCCATCAGGAAGCGCCCCGACGGCTGCAGGTCGACCAGGCACGGGATCTCGGCACCGAGCCGATCCCAATCTTGCAGGTTCAGCTCGACCCCCATGCGTCCGGCGACGGCCAGCAAATGGATCACCGCGTTGGTCGAGCCGCCGATTGCCGCGTTGGTGCGGATCGCGTTCTCGAAGGCCTGGCGGGTCAGGATCTTCGACATCCGCAGATCCTGGTTGACCATCTCGACGATGCGCCGGCCGCTGAGCTGAGCCAGCCGATGGCGCCGTGCGTCGACTGCGGGGATCGCCGCGTTCTCGGGCAGGGCCATGCCCAGTGCCTCGACCATCGAAGCCATCGTCGACGCCGTGCCCATCGTCATGCAGCTGCCCTTCGAGCGGTGCATGCAGCTCTCGGCCGCGGTGAAGTCTTGCGGGGTCATCTCGCCAGCGCGCACCATCTCGCTCATCTGCCAGACGCCGGTGCCCGAGCCGATGTCTTCGCCGCGGAACTTGCCGTTCAGCATCGGCCCACCGGAGATGCCGATCGCGGGCAGGTCGCAGCTGGCCGCGCCCATCAGCAGCGCCGGTGTCGTCTTGTCACAGCCCATCAGCAGCACGACGCCGTCGATCGGGTTGCCGCGGATCGATTCCTCGACGTCCATGCTGGCCAGGTTGCGAAACAGCATCGCGGTCGGCCGCAGCTGGGTTTCACCGAGCGACATCACCGGGAACTCGAGCGGGAAGCCGCCGGCCTCGTAGACCCCGCGCTTGACCCGCTCGGCGAGCTCGCGGAAGTGGGCGTTGCAGGGCGTGAGCTCGGAGAAGGTGTTGCAGATCCCGATCACCGGCCGGCCGTCGAACAAGTCCGCCGGAAAGCCCTGGTTCTTCATCCAGCTGCGGTGCAGGAAGCCATCGCGGTCCGGATGGCCGAACCAGGCGGTGCTGCGGAGCGGCTTATTGTCGTTGGCCATGCGAAGTGCTCCCCGGGCGGCGGTGACGGCCCTGAGCATACAAGAAGCGTTGGCGGAAAACCAAGGCCGTCGCGGGACGCCGGCCGGGATTTGCGGCCGCCCTGGCGGT